>PHDT01000041.1 GCA_002842695.1 Bacteroidetes bacterium HGW-Bacteroidetes-10
AGGGGAGAGGTGGTTGCCGTTACCGGAGACGGAACAAACGATGCCCCGGCTCTAAACCATGCACACGTAGGACTCTCTATGGGCACAGGAACTTCTGTTGCAAAGGAGGCCAGTGACATTACCCTTCTTGACGATTCATTCAACTCAATTGCAACGGCAGTTATGTGGGGGCGATCGCTCTATCAGAACATTCAGCGCTTTATTCTGTTCCAGCTGACAATCAATGTTACTGCAATGATTATTGTGCTGCTCGGTTCAATATTTGGACATGAATTGCCACTTACTGTGACTCAGATGTTATGGGTAAACCTTATCATGGACACGTTTGCTGCCGGGGCGCTCGCTTCGCTCCCGCCAAACGAAAAGGTGATGCAGATGAAACCCAGAAACTCATCGGATTTCATTATTACAAATGCAATGAGACGCAATATCCTTATAACCGGACTCCTGTTTGTGGGCGGATTGCTGTGGCTGCTCTACATGTTTACAGGTGATAACGGAGAGGTATCACCGGCAGATTTGTCGAGATTCTTTACTGTATTCGTTATGCTTCAGTTCTGGAATATGTTTAACGCCAAGAGTTACGGGGCAGGTGGATCTGCATTCAGGGGAATTGTAAAAAGTCCGGGATTTGTATTAGTTTCGCTTTTGATTGTTGCAGGTCAGATTCTTATTGTACAGTTTGGCGGAGAGGTGTTCCGTACTGTACCACTGAGTCTGAACGACTGGATTGTTATTATAGCAGGGACCTCTGCTGTACTCTGGCTGGGAGAGATAGTGAGGTTGGGAACCAGGTTGATTCATAATCTGAAAAACTAAACCATTAAACTATGAATAAAATTTTTGCTTCACTGGCACTGGCAGTAATCCTGCTGGTATCCTGCAGCCCCAAGGAGCCGGTCTTGACGCCGGGAGTCTGGAGAGCGGTGCTTATTACCTCAGACTCAACAGAGATTCCGTTCAATTTTGAACTTAAGATTGCCCAGGATACAACTATTGAAATCATTACCGGTGATTATCGTTATGAAGTAAAGGATATTGAAAAAAGAGGCGATTCACTTTTTATAAAAATGCCTCTGTTCAGTTCTTCTTTTGCACTTCAGCTTACAACTGAGGGGCTTAAAGGAGATTTTTTGAGAACCTCATATAAAATGGCAGTAAACGCTAAGCCGGATGAGGACTGGAGATTCGTAAAGGAACCCCAGACCCCTGCATTTAGTGCTGCAGGAAGGTGGCTGGTTAGGCTGGGTGAAAAAGAGTTAATTGGAGAATTTGCAGAAACAGCAGGAAAGGTAACAGGATCGTTCCTTACCCCTTCTGGTGACTACCGCTTTTTCGAAGGATTGGTTACATCTGAAAACAGACTAATGATGTCATGCTTCGATGGGGGCTTTATCCGCCTTTTTACAGCAGATATGATATCTGCAGACTCTCTTGCAAATGTTAAGATGTACTCAGGCTTTAGCTCTTTAGAAGAGGGAAGTGCCGTGAGAAGGGAGGATGCTGTTCTTCC
>PHDT01000011.1 GCA_002842695.1 Bacteroidetes bacterium HGW-Bacteroidetes-10
CCAGCATTGCTGAAACCTAAACCAGTCAACATAAACAGCGATTAGTCATGCAAGGGTGAAAAACCTTTGCCGAAGGCTAACTCTCGCCGGGCATCCTGCCCGGCACCATTAAATCTAGTCACAGAGCCACTTTCGCCCCCATTTTCAATCAAACCCCGTACGGCCGTAACCCTCAGATCGTCAGCTAATAGCACTTAGTCCCCGCGGATCATCCGCGGGGACTAAGTGGCTCTCCCTGATAGCTAGCTAGTTACAGCGATGCGGGTAGATTGCGAAACGATGACAGCAATGCGAGTGAAATGCAATGTCCAGGTTCTGCAAAAGCAAAATCGCAGTTTTTTAGCATATTTCTGATGTGTTTTCAGGAAAAAGGCTGAGGACTGTTTGACGAGCGTAGCGAGGAGTCCCGCAAGCCCCTGAAAACACGAAGAAATAGGCGTTAAAAAAAAGCTGCGTTGCGTTGCAGAACCTGGACATGCAATATCAGAAATAAAAAAAGTGCCCGAAATCGTTCGGACACTTTTCTGTTTGATGACTCGGCGAATCGCTTATTTGGTGGTTCTGCCGGGATATTGCTTAAGTGCAACTTCGAGGCATTTCATTGCAGCCTTGAGGTCTTCAACTTTGAGGACGTATGCAATACGAACTTCGTCGGTGCCTTTGCCCGGAGTTGCATAGAAACCTGCAGCTGGTGCAACCATTACTGTCTGGTTTTCATAGCTGAACTCTTCGAGCAGCCACTGAGCAAATTTATCGCTGTCGTCGATAGGTAGTCTGGCCACAGCATAGAAGGCACCCATAGGTTTAGGGCAGAATACACCCTCCATCTTGTTAAGAGCTTCAATAAGCACATCTCTTCTGTTCATATACTCAGAGCGTACTCCGTCAAAATACTCCTGAGGAGTGCTGAGCGCACCTTCGGCTGCAATCTGTCCGTAGGCAGGAGAGCAGAGACGGGCCTGAGCAAATCTCAGAACGCCTGTCATTACATCTTTGTTTTTGGAAACGATTGCACCAATGCGAACGCCGCACAGGCTGTACCTTTTCGAAACTGAGTCAATAAGAATTACATTCTGCTCAATTCCGGGTACGTGCATTGCAGAGAAGTGAGGCTCGTCTGTGTAGCAGAACTCTCTGTATACCTCGTCAGAATAGAGGAAAATGTCATGTTTCTTAGCAATCTCACCAAGTCTTATGATTGACTCTTTTGTGTAGAGTGAACCGGTAGGGTTGCCCGGGTTGCAGACAATGATACCTTTGGTCTTTGGTGTGATGTATTTTTCGAATTCGCTTATATCAGGAAGAGCGAATCCGGTTTCAATTGTTGTTGGAACAGGCACAAGCTTAACATCGTTCTGAAGAGCGAATGAGTTGTAGTTTGTGTAGAACGGCTCCATTACAATAACCTCGTCGTCCGGATTGCAGGTAACTGCGAGAGCAATCTGAAGAGCCTCGCTGCCCCCTGTTGTAATATTGATTTCGTCTGCAGTTACGTTAATGTTAATACCCTGGTAGTATTTTGCAAGACCATCTCTGTAGGTCTCAATACCGGCACTGTGCGGGTAAGATACAAGATCAAGAGTATTGTTTTTAACAGCGTCAAGGGCCTCCTTTGGTGATGCGATGTCCGGCTGTCCAATGTTCAGGTGATATACCTTAATGCCTCTCTTCTTTGCTGCCTCGGCATAAGGAACAAGTTTTCTGATTGGTGAAGCAGGCATCGTTTTTGCCTTTTTCGAAAGTGTAAGCATTTCTGTAAAATTTAATATAGTTATTTTATTAGTTCGTGTAAAAATCCCTCAATTGCAGGCTGCATCTGTGCTGTTCTAGCCTGATAGTTGTTTGTAAGTATTGCGAAATAGTACATTCCGCCATTTTTTCTCTCGGCATAACCTGCATAACATCTGACACTGGAGAGAGAACCGCTTTTGGCATGTAATCTCTTCTTTTCTGACGGATCTGCTTTAGCAAGTACACTCTTGAGAGTTCCCGGACCGCCCGGTTGTGGTAAACTTTCAAAAAACAGTTCAAAGTTATCGTTTTTTTCTTTCAATTTCGTGAAATATTTACAGAAAAATCTGGCAGAGACATAATTCTGCCTTGACAAACCACTGCCGTCAATTTGCATGAATCCCCGCACTGGTAATCCCATAGAGCTCATAAGAGCATTCACGGCAACTCTGGCAGAATCATACGAGCCAACTCCTGTAATTTCCTTGCCAAGAGTCTTGTAAAGAGTTTCGGCATAAAAGTTATTGCTGATTCTGTTTGTAACATTCACAATCTTGAACAGTTCCGGAGAGTAAGTCTCCCCAATTATTCTGATTTGCTCCTGAGGAACAACATTGTAACTTTCCGAATCATATGCAAGAGGGTTGCTCTCTATACCATTGATTGATAAATATTTGCGAAATTCCTCTGCACATGCTACTGCAGGGAATTTAGTTGAACCGGTTATAGTTACAGTGTCTTTATCCTGAGGTATCGTTCCTGAAAACTTAACGGTTCTGGAGAGGTCAGTAACTCTGTAATCTGTATTGGGACTCTTTCCTGAAGGACCTGTAACAATATTGTTTCTGATTGCAAGGCCTGGAACAACAGGGTAAACAGATGCAATTTTTGCGGGAACACCTGTTCCTCCGGCATGAGTAAAACGAAATTCCTGAAGATTTTCCATAAAGGAGAGACCCGAAGGGCCGCTGCCGTAATATGGCCCAAGGTTGCTTACAGACCAGCTTCCGGGAACAACTTCATTTTCAAAAAAGCGATCGTCTCCAATAATATTACCTGATATCTTGGTTATTCCTGCAAGTCTTACGGAGTTTGCCCATACACCAAATATTGAGTCAACCGGATAGGCCAGAGTATCTTTTGAACCAAGAGTTGGGTCTCCTCCGCCAACAATGTACAGGTCGCCGTATAAAATACCGTCCCTGATTTCGCCAGTATATCCGATTCTGGTTCTAAATCTGTAATTGGGACCCAGCACCTTCATAGCAAGTCCGGTTGAGATTGTCTTCATTGTGGATGCTGTGAGAAGAGGCATATCAGGATTCCATGATGCTACTGTTTTGCCCTTTTCGTCAGTGACCATAATTCCAACGACTGAGTTAGAGAAAAGAGTGTCTTTTTTAAGTTTTTCGACATACTTCTGGATGTTGTTCTTTTGTGCACTGGCATTCATGCTGTTGAGAATTAGTGCCAGAAGCGTCACAAAAACGGCTGCCTGTTTCATGTTTTACAGTTATTAGGGTTTATGCAAATGTATAAAAAATGGGGCTTCATTTTTAAATTTTAGTTACATTTGCCCGATTAATAACCCCCAATCAAATATTTCAAAAATGAGCAGCTTTAGAAAACGAGCTCTTGACGAGTTTGCAACCCACAAGCCGGAACGGTTCTTTGTTGAAAATCAGCCGGTATCGCAGTATTTTGGTCAAAATGTATTTGACGTCGAGAAAATGCGCAGATATCTCTCTGCAGAGGCTTTTGAAGCTGTCCAGGCAGCCGTAAATGAAGGTCTGAAAATTGAAAGGGGTGTTGCAAACCAGATAGCTTCGGGGATGAAGGCCTGGGCTGTGGAGATGGGAGCAACACACTACACTCACTGGTTCCATCCTCTGACAGATGCAACTGCTGAGAAACATGAGGCTTTTGTAGATCCTTCCAAAAACGGAGGTGTATTCGAAAATTTCCGCGGTGAGGCACTTGTTCAGCAGGAGCCTGATGCATCAAGTTTTCCTCACGGTGGCTTGAGAAACACATTCGAAGCCCGTGGTTATACTGCATGGGACCCAACTTCACCGGCATTTATCATTGATCAGACACTTTGCATCCCAACAGTGTTTGTTTCCTATACAGGAGAGTCTCTCGACCAGAAGACTCCCCATCTTAAATCTCTGCAGGCACTTGACAAAGCTTCGGTAGAACTTGTACAGATGTTTGATCCTGATGTTAAAAGGGTTAACTCAGTTCTTGGAATTGAACAGGAGTATTTCCTTGTGGACGAAGCTCTCTTCCGTGCCAGACCTGACCTTATGCTTTGTAACAGAACCCTTCTGGGACATACATCTGCAAAGGATCAGCAGCTGGAGGACCACTATTTTGGAGCTATCCCTTCCAGGGTAATGGCATTCATGAAGGATTTCGAAACTGAGGCATACAAACTGGGCGTGGTTCTTAAAACCCGTCACAATGAAGTTGCCCCTAACCAGTTTGAATTTGCTCCATATCATGCTGAGGCAAACCTCTCTGTAGATCACAATCTCATGATGATGATTCTCATGAGAAAGATTGCCAAGAAACATAAACTGAAAGTAATATTCCATGAAAAACCATTTGCAGGTATAAACGGCTCAGGCAAGCACTGCAACTGGTCTATGGTAACAGATAAAGGAACCAATCTTCTTTCACCGGGCAAGACACCGGGCAAGAACCTGCAGTTTCTGAGCTTTTTTGTCTCAGTAATAAGGGCTGTATATGAGCATCACCACTTGCTTATGGCAAGTGTTGCCAACCTCAACAACTCTTACCGCCTTGGCGGAAACGAGGCTCCTCCTGCAGTTATGTCTGTCTTTGTTGGAAGAACATTATCTGGTGTTCTGGATTCAATTGAGCAGATGTCAACAAATCATGTAACAGAGAAAGAGATTGACAACAGAATGAACGTTGTAGGCAAGATTCCTGAGATTCTTCCTGACAACACAGACAGAAACAGAACATCTCCGTTTGCCTTTACCGGTAACAGGTTTGAGTTCCGCGCAGTTGGGTCTTCTGTGAATGTTGCATCTTCAATGTATATTCTCAATGCAGCAGTTGCTCAGCAGCTAACAAGATTCAGAAAACTGGCACAGGCAAGAATTGCAAAGGGTGCTTCACAGAATGAGGCTCTGCTTGAGACAATCAGAGAGTTTATTATTGAATCGAAACTTATAAGATTTGAAGGAAACGGTTATAGTAAGGAGTGGCATGAAGAGGCTATCAGCAGAGGTCTGAAGGGCATTTCAAATGTGCCTGAGGCGTATAAGGCATACCTTGAGGAGAATTCAATTAACCTTATGAAGGAGACTGATATTCTTACAGTCAGAGAGGTTGAGGCCCGCTTTGAGGTTATGAATGAAATATATCTCAAAAAACTTCAAATTGAAGCAAGAGTTTTGGGAGATCTTACAATCAATCATATTATCCCAACTGCAATTAAGTTTCAGAATTCTCTTATTCAGAATGTTGTGGGTATTAAAGAGCTGTTTGGCCCTGAAAAATACAAGACAATGTCTGAGAGGCAGCTGGTTGCCATTGAAAAGATATCCGGCTATATACAGGTTCTCAGAGAAGATTTCCACGGAATGATTGAGGCCAGAAAATCTGCAAACCAGATTGAGAGCTACTCTGAGAGAGCTATGGTTTATTCAAACACAGTACTCCCTTATATGGAGAAGATCAGAAGAGTTGTTGACAAACTTGAAATGGTTGTGGATGACGAACTGTGGCCGCTTCCAAAATACAGAGAGCTGCTGTTTTTAAGGTAATAATTAAGAAAAGATATGACGCAAAAGGGCACCGAGGCACAAAAGTATGCATTGAGGGGAGTTTCATCCTCTAAGGCAGATGTTCACAAAGCGATTGAAAATATTGACAAGGGACTTTTCCCCGGTGCATTCTGTAAAATTGTGCCGGATTATCTCACAGGCGATCCCGAATATGCACTGGTAATGCATGCAGACGGAGCAGGAACAAAATCCTCTCTTGCATATGCATACTGGCGTGAAACCGGCGACCTAAGTGTCTGGAGAGGAATTGCTCAGGATGCAGTTGTAATGAACACAGACGATCTTATCTGTGTAGGTGTTACAGATGAAATTGTACTCTCTTCTACAATTGGCCGTAATAAAAACCGCATACCCGGAGCTGTGATCTCTGAGATTATCAAAGGTACTGAAGAGTTTGCCGGTAAGATGGCCTCTTATGGTATCAATATCAGACTTACAGGAGGAGAAACTGCAGATGTGGGCGACCTGGTTCAGACTGTAATAGTTGATTCAACTGTATGCGCCAGAATTAAAAGGTCTGATGTTATTGACAATGCCAAAATTGTACCCGGAGATGTAATCATTGGACTAAGTTCATACGGGAAGGCGGATTACGAAGATGAGTACAATGGCGGAACAGGCAGCAACGGACTTACATCTGCAAGGCACGACCTCTTCTCTTCTGAAGTTGGTGCAAAATACCCGGAAACATACGACCAGAACATACCATCGGAGGTTGTCTACACAGGAAGCAAACAGCTTGCAGAGAGAGAACCTGAGACCGGAGTAACCTACGGAAAACTGCTGCTCTCTCCAACCCGGACTTATGCTCCGGTAATCAGGGAGATGCTTGCAGGTTTTCGCCCTTATATCCATGGAATGGTACACTGCTCGGGTGGCGGGCAGACAAAGGTTCTTCACTTTATTGACAAGCTCAGAATTGTGAAGGATAACATGTTCCCTGTACCTCCACTTTTCAGGGTTATTCAGGAGGAGTCAGGTACTCCGTGGAAAGAGATGTACACTGTATTTAACATGGGCCACAGAATGGAGATTTATGCAAATGAATCTGTTGCCGGCAAACTCATGGAGATATCCCGCAAATATGGTATCGATGCGCAGATAATCGGACGCGTGTACGAATCGGCAGAGAGTGAAGTTTTAATCAAATCTCAATATGGTGAATTTTCATATGGTAAATAGGTTGTCAGGAGCATTGCTCCTTTCCCTGGTTATACTTTGGGGATGTAACGGAGAGAGCGGAAAAGCTTCTGCTGAGATGCCGGTTGGCATGTTTGACTCAGGCACCGGAGGCCTTACTGTAATGGAGGCATTTCTTGCCCTGGATGAGTTTGATAACTCAACCGGAGAGTCCGGCTCAGATGGTATTCCGGATTTCAGGGGAGAGCTTTTCACTTTTCTTGCAGATCAGGCCAATATGCCTTACGGCGTTTACAATGCTGAGGGTAAGGGAGACTATCTGAAAGAGCTTATACTTAATGACGCAAAATTTCTGACCACAGCTCCCAATAACTCCAAAATTGTTGTGGTTGCATGCAATACGGCAACTGCATACGGATTGACAGATATTGACGGATACCTTAAACAGTCCGGAACCGGTGTGAAGGTTATTGGTGTTATTAATGCTGCCGTAAAGGCACTCATGGAAAATATTCCTTCGGGGGAGAAGGCCTCTGTTGGAGTAATGGCTACAGCAGGAACTATATCGTCAGGCGGTTATGAGAGAACAATTCTGGAAGCATTCAGACAAAGAGGAGACTCATTGATGCCTTATGTTTTCAATCAGCCTGGTGTGGGCTTTGCCGAAGCTGTGGATATGGAGCCTAGTTTCCTTAAAACATCTGCCACCGCTCCAAGGGATGAGTATAAAGGACCACAGGCCGGCAGCGGAGCCGGGGAGATAAATCCGGAGCTTATGAAAGTTTACCGGTTTGACACTTCAAACAATGCCCTGCTTGTTGAAAAGGGCTCTGAAGGATATAAGAAAATTCAACTGAACTCAGCTGGCAACTATGCCCGGTTTCATATGGTCTCTCTGGTTGAAAACCTGAGAAAAAGCGGAGCCGGAGTTCCAATGAAGAACATAATACTTGGATGTACACACTATCCCTATCTTTTGGATACGCTTGAAAAAGTTGCATCTGAACTTCGCGAACTGATAATTGACGGCAGGTATCCATACAGAGATCTGCTGCCGGAAAAGATTAATTTTATCGATCCTGCAAAATATGTGGCTATTGAGAGCTATATTTCTCTGAGGGACGATAACCTCCTGGCCCGCAGGGAGGGAGAGAGCTCTCTCAGGAGCTTTATCAGCATACCTGCGCCGGGAACCGACTCATCGTTGCTTGACGAAAGAGGAGGGTTCACCTACAGCTTCAAGTACGGAAGAGTTCCGGGAGAAGCAAGCAAAACTTACATTATTGAAGAGCTGCAGAACAGGCATATGCCGGTTGAGAGTATACAAAGGATAAGGGAGCGTCTGCCCCTTACTTTCAGCTTGATGAAAATTGACTAACTGATGATTTTTAAACCAACCATTTCGCCAGAGGAGCTGGAAAAGCTCAAAGTTGCGGAATTCAGCGGAGAGGTGGTAATAGTCGACAAGCTAAATGAAGACTATGACGAAGCGATAGAGTACCTCACAAGACAAAAAATAGTGGGTTTCGATACAGAGACCAAACCTGTTTTTCAGGCAAATGCCAAACGTAACGGAGTTGCTCTGCTGCAGCTTTCCGGAGGGGAGAGAGCCTATATATTCAGGCTGACTGAGATTGGATTGCCCGACTCTTTATGCAAAGTTCTCTCTACCAAGAAAATAATTAAGGTGGGAGCAGCTGTGAACGAAGATATCCGGGGACTTCAGAGGTATGTGAAATTTATTCCCAGGGGTTTTGTCGATTTACAGAGTGAAGGTGCCGGCTGGGGTATTAAGGAGAAGAGCGTTCGTAAAATGGCAGCCATTGTGATGGGGGTGAGAGTGTCAAAATCCCAGCAACTTTCAAACTGGGAGGCAGAGGTACTTACTCACGGACAGATAAATTATGCGGCTATTGATGCATGGGTGTGCAGACAGATGTATCTGAAGCTGCTCAGCACACCAAAACCAATATTGACAGAAGATGGGAAAGATAATACTTAAAAAGGGCAGAGAGGAGTCTGTAAGAAGGTTTCATCCGTGGATTTTTTCGGGAGGAATTCTTAAAAACGAAGGTAAAATTGGAGAGGGAGACCTTGTTGAGGTTATTTCATTTTCAGGAGAGACTCTTGGCTACGGACATTTCCAGATTGGCTCTATTGCTGTAAGAATGCTCTCTTTTGAAGAGAGTGCTCCCGGGAAGAGTTTCTGGAAGGATAAACTTTCTGCTGCGTACAGACTCAGAGAGAGTGCAGGACTTATAAGAGAGGACAACAATGCATACAGACTGGTTCACGGTGAGGGAGATTTCCTGCCCGGTCTTATTATTGATATTTATAACGACACGGCTGTAATGCAGGCTCACTCGGCAGGCATGTTCCTCTCAAGAAATGAGATTACATCTGCCCTGGTTGAGGTATACGGAGACAAACTCACGGCTGTATATGACAAGAGTGCTGCAACTGCCCCTTTTAAGGCAGGTCTTGAGCTTAATGACAGCTATCTTTACGGGACTCAGTCTCAAAACGGAGCTGTTCTTGAGAATGGCAGAAGGTTTTTAATCGACTGGGAAACCGGACAAAAAACAGGCTTTTTTCTGGATCAGAGAGATAACCGCTCGCTTGTGGGAAACTACTCAAAAGGGAGAAGGGTTTTAAATCTCTTCTGCTATACGGGAGGATTCAGCATTTATGCTCTTGCAGAAGGAGCTTTGTCTGTAGACTCTGTAGACAGCTCACGCAAGGCAATTGATATGCTGGAGCGAAACATTGAGGCCAACAGGGAGGCGGGAGTTATTCCGCAGGAACCGGTTCATACATCTTACTGCGAAGATGCAATCGATTTCATGAGAAATTCGGACGACAACAAATATGATCTTATAATTGTAGATCCGCCGGCTTTTGCCAAGCACAGGGGAGCGCTCTCCAATGCGCTAAGGGCATATCAGAAACTAAATGCAGCGGCTATCTCCAGAGTAGCGCCGGGCGGAATTATTTTCACCTACAGCTGTTCGCAGGTTGTCGATAAAATATCCTTTGCTGAGGCTGTTTTTTCTGCAGCAGCATCAACCGGAAGGAGTGTAAGAATCCTTCACAGGCTCACACAGCCTGCAGACCATCCTGTAAATATTTACCACCCTGAGGGAGAGTATCTCAAGGGACTAGTAATTTATGTAGAGTAAGAGTTTATCAACCCCTAACCTAAACTTCAACAAACAATGGAAAATCTTGAAATACCCAAAGGCGGCAAAGAGCAGGTTTATGCTGCCCTTATCCCCCAAATCATATCACTTACTGAGGCAGAAAGTGATCCAATTGCCAATATGGCAAACATTTCTGCTGCTTTAAAGGAGGCTTTCGGCTTCTGGTGGGCAGGATTTTATATTGTCAGGGCCGATTCGTCATCGCATGGCTCTTCTCTGGTTCTTGGTCCGTTTCAGGGTCCCGTTGCATGCACAAGAATTGCTTATGGAAGGGGAGTTTGCGGAACATCATGGAAAGAGGAGAAGACAATTATTGTTCCGGATGTGGAGCAGTTTCCCGGACATATTGCCTGCAGCTCGCTCTCCAAGTCTGAGATAGTTGTTCCCGTGTTCCGCAACGGAGCGATTACAGCTGTCCTTGATATCGATTCTGCAGAGCTGGATACATTTGACCAGACAGACCAAATCTGGCTGGAGAGACTTCTCTCCTCTGCCATTGTCCTCTAATCATTAACCTTTAACTATATGAAAAAGCTGCTGTATGCACTCATGTTGCTCATGGCTTTTACCTCCTGCAAGTCAGAAACTTCACTTATTGAGGAGGGCGTTTCAAAAGATCTGGCAATTTCCAGGTTTTCAAATATTTCTGAACTCACATACGACTTAGATTTTTCCATACCGCAGGAAATGGACTCCTCCATAGAGGCAAAGGTTACAATCGGCCTTAACCTTGCAAAAAGAGAGGAGCTGATACTCGACTTCCGGCACGATTCTGCAGCACCTCTGAGGGTGCTGAGGGTGAACGGAAAGGATGCGAAATACAGTTTCCGGAAAGAGCATATTGTAATACCTGCCAGATATCTGATTGAGGGCTTAAATTCGGTTGAAATTGAATTTCTGGCGGGAGAGCAGTCTCTCAACAGAAGAGAGGATCTTATCTATACTCTGCTTGTTCCCGACAGGGCCAGAACACTATTTCCCTGTTTTGACCAGCCAGACCTCAAGGGGCGATACTCTCTCTCACTTACCCTTCCGGAGGGGTGGGTCGCTCTGGCAAACGGAAAGTTTCTGACTCAGGTTCAGAACAGGGTGGTTTTTGCATCAACAGAGCCGCTCCCTACTTACCTTTTCTCATTTGTGGCCGGAAAAATGAACAAGTACGACCTCTCCAGAAACGGAAGAAATATTTCTATATATCACAGAGAGAGTGATCCTTCAAGAATTGCCCAGTGCGATATTATTGGAGAGCAGATTTTCAGTTCGCTGGAGTGGCTTGAAGATTATACAGGCGTTGCATATCCCTTTTCGAAATATGATATTGCCATAATTCCGGGATTTCAGTACGGCGGAATGGAGCATGCAGGAGCAACTCTCTATTCAGACAGGACTCTCTTCACGGGAGAAAACCCTACAACTTCAGAAAAGCTCGAAAGGGCAAAACTGATTGCTCACGAGACCGCCCATATGTGGTTTGGGGACTATGTAACCATGAAGTGGTTTGACGATGTCTGGACAAAAGAGGTCTTTGCCAACTGGTTTGCAATACAGATGGTAGCTCCTATGTTTCCGGAGATTGATCACCGGCTCTCATTCATTGACTCATACTTTCCCCCTGCCTATGCAGAGGACAGAACAAGAGGCTCAAATCCAGTTCAGCAGGAGCTGGATAATCTTTCTTACGCGGGGCTTGTATACGGCAATATTATTTATAACAAGGCTCCTGTAGTTATGGAGATGCTGGTGGAGAAACTAGGAAGAGAATTGTTCAGGGAGGGAATCCGCAGATATCTTAAAAAGTATGCATATTCCAATGCAACATGGGACGATCTTATTGAGATTCTGGATTCTCTTACCGGGGAAAATCTCCTTGCCTGGAGCAATGTCTGGATTAAGGAGAAGGGGCGCCCCGAGATAACTCTGGCGTTAATTAACGGAGAGATTGTCGCTTCGCAAAGAGATCCGTTTGACAGAGGTCTGATATGGGAGCAGGAATTATTAAATGATACCGGTGATGCGGGGGCCATTATTCCGAACATCGACGGAAAGGGTTACGGACTCTTTATTCTGGATTCTGTAAGTTCTGCAGAGATAATGAGAAATATCTCCTCTTATTCACCTGTAAAGAGAGAATCGGAGTTAATAAACCTTTACGAAAATATGCTTGCAGGGTATCTGAAACCGGAACTCTTTACTGAGAGTGTTTGTGCAATGCTTGAGAGAGAAAACGAGATGCAGATTTTCTCCAGGGCTGCTGGTTTTCTAACTTCTGCAACAGTACTTTACATGCGTGATGTAAGAGCGGAGGGGCCCGGAAGGGCTGAGGAGCTGCTCTGGAAAATTACATCCTCTCCCAAAGGAGGCGAAAAATCAATCATTGCCTTCCGGGCCCTCACCGAAATTGCATGCGACAGCATCTCGGCAGAACGGATTTACAAAGTCTGGGAAAAACCTCAGACATTGAGACACATTTCATTAAGCGAGAGAGATCTTACCAGAACAGCATATGAGCTCGCCCTAAGATTTCCTTCCAGGTATGATGCTATTCGCCAGTATCAGCTTGGCCGTATTACCGGAAACGACAGGAGGGAGGAGTTTCTCTATCTCTATCCTTCACTTTCTCCGGATATTCAAACCAGAGACTCGGTATTTAACTCACTTCTGAAAGTAGAAAACAGAGGCATTGAGCCATGGGCTGCCTCCTCTCTGGGCTATCTGAATCACTTTTCAAGAAGAGAGCAATCTGCAAAATATATTCTGCCGGCACTTGAAATTCTTCCTGAAATTCAGAAAACGGGAGATATCTTCTTCCCAAGAAACTGGCTCAGGGCACTGCTTGCAGGTCACTCACGCAAGGAGGCTGCATCTGTTGTAAACAAATTTCTGGAAACAGATAAGATACTTCACCCCATGCTAAGGGGGAAAGTCCTTCAGCAGGGAGATCATATAATCAATAGTCCAAACAGCAATTAAAATGAAGAATCAGAAGAGGGCGGTTCTGCTTGCATCGTTTGTGGTTCTTTTCTGGGCTACTGTTGCAACTGCGTTTAAAATTGCACTCGCAGGTATGCCTGCTCTCACACTGCTTCTGATAGCCTCAGTAACTGCCCTTCTGGTATGCATGGCAGAACTTGCATACAGAGGAAAGCTCAAAGGAGCAGTTGCAGAACTTAAGAGCTTCTCTGTAACCAAACGGTCGCTGTGGCAGGGATTTATGAACCCTTTTGTATATTATCTGATTCTCTTTGAAGGTTATTCACTCCTTCCGGCTCAGATTGCCCAGCCGCTTAACTTTTCCTGGCAGGTAGTTCTTATAATCCTTATGGCAATCTTTATGAAGCAGAAAATCCGCCTGATGCAGGCGATAGGAGTGCTGGTAAGCTTTGGCGGAATCATAATGCTGTCAATGAATAATTCTGCAGATCTCTCAGGTTCACTCTCTGTTCCCGGACTTCTTCTCATTATGTCAAGTACAGTTATCTGGGCTGTTTACTGGATGCTGAAAATTGATAAATCGTCCGATCCTGTTGTTGAGCTCTTTCATAATTTTCTGGCCGGATCTGTTTTCCTTATTGCAGCCTTTATTCTGTTTCCCTCTCCCATGCCAGAGACAAAGCCTTTTCTGGCTGCTGTATATGCAGGTTTTTTTGAAATGGGAATTACCTTTATACTGTGGAACAGAGCGCTGAATATGGCAGAGAACAGGGTTACAGTAACTCAGATGATTTATCTTGCTCCGCTGCTCTCATTTCTGCTCATTCACCTTATTCTGGGAGAGACAATCGGGGTTTTAACCTTTGGCGGACTTTTTCTGATTATCGGGGGTATTTTGCTGAGCAATACAAGAAACAAAAGGGGCAAAGAGCGGGATAGAATTTTGGCAGATAAAAAATAATTCCTACATTTGCACCCCTAACCACGGTACCATGGCCGAGTGGCTAGGCAGCGGTCTGCAAAACCGCGTACAGCAGTTCGAATCTGCTTGGTACCTCTCAAATAAAAAACCGTTCAGGAAATATTTCCATGAACGGTTTTTTATTTTGCAAAAAATAGTTTTCTACAACTCTTCGAAGCTGACGTCTGTAAATGACTGAGTTCCTGCTTCTCTGGGTGCTCTTTCCGGTACAGCGGGAGCATTTTCCCTAATGTATTTTATTATGTCTTCGAGACCTTGTGAAAATTTTTCAAAATCTTCTTTGTAAAGAAAAATTTTGTGTTTGTCATAGACGAATCTCCCATCGCGGTCCAGCCTTCTTTTGCTTTCTGTGATTGTAAGGTAGTAATCGTTGTTCTTAGTTGCCTTTACGTCAAAGAAGTAGGTGCGTTTTCCGGCTCTCACCGGCTTTGAAAAAACATCGTCTCCGTTGCGCTCCTGTGAGTCATTAATGTCAAAGTCTTCGAAGTACATTTTTGTTTAATTTAGATTTCCCTGACAAAGATAAAATTATTTTTTATGCACAAAAACCTATCTTTGCAAAATATTAGATTATTTAAAGTTTTTTATGATTAACAGAAGATTAATAAGGGTAAAGGTTTTCAAGATACTTTTCGGCAGAGTGAATTCCGAATCGGGATCCCTCAGCGGAGCTGTCAACGACCTTTTGACAAGTTGCGAAAAGAGCCTGGAGCTTTACTATTTTATTCTCTCTCTGCCTGTTGCCGTTAAAAAGGTGGCCGAAGGGAAGATTGAGGCCGGATTGAAAAAGTACCAACCTTCTGCAGAAGAGGCAAATCCAAACATGAGATTTGTTCAGAATGCTCTCATTGCAAAGCTGGAGGAGAATGAAGAACTCATTAAGTTCTGCGAAAAACGCGGATTAAACTGGAATGAGCACTCTTCTCTTGTTAAAAAACTGTATGCATCTATGGTTGCATCTGAATATTTCGGCGAATACATGAATGCAGAGGTTTCTGACTTTGCATCAGATGCTGCTTTAGTCTCAAGATTTTTTGAAGAGGAACTTGAGGATAATGACGAACTTCACTCAATTCTAGAAGACCTTTCGCTCTTCTGGACCGATGACCTGGAGTATGTCGTAAATGTAATTACCAAAAAAATCGGAACTCTTAAACAGAATTCAAGACTTGCACATCCTGCCCTCTTCCTTAAACAGGACGACAGGGAGTATGCAATCAAACTTCTGGAGAACTCGCTTATTAACTATCAGAATTATGTAAATCTGATGGCTACATATATTCACAACTGGGAGCCTGAGAGGCTTGCCGCTACCGACATTGCCCTGATTGTTCTCGGAATTGCCGAAGCAATCTCATTCCCGGACATTCCCGTGAAGGTAACAATCAATGAATATGTAGAACTCTCCAAGTTTTACAGTACACCAAACAGTAAAGTGTTCGTTAACGGCATACTTGACAAGATCATTACCGGCCTTACGGCAGAGGGAACGGTTGAGAAGAGGGGACGAGGTTTGGTAGGCTCGTCAGAATAACTAAATTTGTATAAATTTTAAAAAACAAATAAAATGCATTTTCTAACATTCCTACAGGCCCAACCTGCCGGCGCAGGTTCAGGCAACTGGAGCTTCCTCATAATGATGGGTCTTATTTTCGTCGTTATGTACTTCTTTATGATTCGTCCGCAGCAAAAGAAACAGAAGGAGCTTGTAAAGTTCCGTAACTCACTGTCAAAGGGAGATAAGGTTATTACTGCCGGTGGAATCTACGGAAGAGTTTCTGAAGTTTCTGAAAAAGAGAGCTATATCCTTATGGAAATTGACAGTAATGTTAAAATTAAGGTTGATAAATCTTCAATTGTAAAGGATATTACAGATATCCCGCAGAAATAAACACAAGGCTTTATGATAAAGCTAAAGAAATTTTCAATTTCTTACGAGAGAGGCAGACAACTATTACTCTTTTTGTTCTGTCTCTTTCTCGCTTTTATTATATGGTCAATACACAAACTCTCCGAGGAGTACACTGTTTACCTTCAGTACAAGGTGTCTGTGGCCTCAGACCTTGCTGCAAGAGCTGCAGAGGCACATGCAGGTGAAACTCTTATAGTGAGAGGCAAATCAACCGGATTCTATATTTTGCAGCATCGCTATTCCGGCGAACAAAACACGATCAGGCTCAATGTAGAGAGAAGACTCTTCAAAAAATCTCAAAGTATTCATGACGGGTTCTTCCTTCTTACTTCAGATATCCGGGATAAAATTATTCTCTATCTGGGTGAAAATGTAGATATCGAATCGTTTGCAACA
Organism: Bacteroidetes bacterium HGW-Bacteroidetes-10; assembly: GCA_002842695.1. GTDB lineage: Bacteria > Bacteroidota > Bacteroidia > Bacteroidales > UBA932 > Bact-08. Next base: position 16,111 of record PHDT01000011.1, read on the forward strand.
GATACTTTAAGCTTTATTTTTCCTGGTCAGACCAACAAACGGGTTCCTGTTTCATCAAGAGCAGTGCTCTCATTTGCACCCCAGTACATGGCTTCAGGGCCTGTAAGGCTTTCACCCGATACCATAACAATTTACGGAGAGAGGGAGCTTCTTTCCAAAATTGACTCGGTTGTAACTCAGCCTATAAAACTTGATAACTTATCTGAAGGCAGTCAGGGTGTAGCGACACTTAAAGCTGAAGATGGGGTGAGATTTTCTCATAACGAGATACTATACTCAGTTGAGGTTGTCAGGTATGTGGAGAGAAGTCTGCAGCTACCCGTAGAGGTAATTGAAATACCTGCCGGTGTGTCTGTAAGGGTGATTCCGGGCGAGGTGACTGTTTACTTCAGGGAAAAATTTAAGTCTTCTGCCAATTCAGATGATAAGATGATGCTTTATATTCCTTTTTCAGAGTTCAAAAAATCTCTTAACGGAATAGTTAAGCCCATTCTCAATACAAACGAGATTAATGTTCTCTCATACCGCACTGAACCATCTTTTGTAGAGGTAAAGGCAGAGGGAGATTCTCTAAAATAGCACTATCATGTTCTGTTTTGCAATTACAGGAGGCATAGGCAGCGGAAAGTCATACCTGGTGAGGTTGATGGAGGCTTTCGGTATTCCTGCATATATTGCTGATATAAGAGCGAAAGAGCTTTACAAAACAGACTCTCTGTTGCTGAGGAGGCTGATAAGACTTCTGGGGAAAGATATTATTCACAACGGAGAACTTCGCAGAGATGTAATGGCAGCAAAAATTTTCTCCAATCAGAAATTGCTTTCAAAAGTGAATGACATCGTTCACCCTGCAGTACTGAGAGATTTTATAAACTGGAGAAGTGCAAAGGAGAAGGAGGGTTACGGTGCAATAATTTTTGAATCGGCAATTTTTCTTGAATCGCCTCTTTTCCATTTTATTGCAGATAAAGTAATTGTTGTTTGTGCTCCGGAAGATGTTAGGATTAAGAGAGTTATTAAAAGAGATAATATGCCCGAAGAGCTTGTGCGAGAGAGAATTGCCAGACAGTGGAGTGATGAGCGAAGGAAACTAATGGCAGATTTCATTATATTTGCGGACGGAAAAAAAGCAATAATGCCTCAGATTATTGAGGTCTTCAATAAATCAGGAATAAAACCGGTATTAAAATAATGGGTTACGGCAAATGGATTACAGGAGCCCTGGGATGGGCGCTTGGAGGTCCCATAGGAGGGATAATTGGCTTCGCAGTGGGGTCAATGTTTGACGGAAAGGGTGTCGCACAGGTAAATACAGGTGTATATACACAGTCAGAACAGAGAAACAGTTTTTTAGTATCACTTCTGGTACTCTCTTCTGCCATAATGAAGGCAGACAAAAGAGTAATGAAGAGTGAGCTGGACTATGTAAAACTCTTTATATCAGAAAATTTCGGACCGGATGCGGCTCAGGAATCAGCTAAACTGCTTAAAGATATTTTAAAGCAAGAGGTTGATATTGATGCTGTATGTCTGCAGATCCGCAGAAATATTAATGCATCGGCCAGACTTCAGCTTCTTCACTATCTTACAGGTATTGCAAGGGCAGATGGCCACGTAAGCAGCGACGAACTGGTATTACTCAGGAGAATTGCTGCCTCTTTAACCGTTCCTCTTCAGGACAGCGAATCGATATTTGCCATGTTTGACAAGGGAATAGACGCAGCTTACCAGGTTCTGGAAATTGACAAGAGTGCAACTGACGAAGAGGTTAAGAAGGCATATCGCCGCATGGCTGTAAAACATCACCCGGACAAGGTTTCAAGTCTTGGCCCGGATGTACAGAAATCTGCGGAAGAGAAGTTCAAGAGCATTACAGTTGCATATGAAAAGATAAAGAAAGAGAGAGGATTAGCATAATAAAACAACATAATTATACAATGAAAACCAATTTACAGAAAATCCTTACAGTTTCCGGACAGCCGGGACTGTACAGCTTTGTGGCACAGGCGAACGCGGGTGTGGTAGTAGAATCGCTTGCAACCAAAAAGCGTACTGTATGCGGAATGAGCGCAAAAATGTCATCACTTTCGGATATATCGGTTTTTACCGAGGAGGAGGATGTTAAACTTGAGAGCCTTTTTGAAATGATGAAGGGTAAACTTGGAGAGGAGCCGGCTCCATCTTCAAAATCAAACCCTGAAGAGCTCAAAAAATTCTTTGGCGAGGTTATACCTGACTATGACAGAGACAGATTCTACGTATCTCATATGAAGAAAGTTGTTGAGTGGTACAATACTCTCAGGGATTTTGCCTCACTTGATTTTGAGAAGGAAGAAGAGGAGAGCGGAGAGAGCAAATAATGGCTAAAAAAGTTCAACTTGTAACGCTTGGTTGTTCGAAGAACCGGGTAGATTCTGAGCATCTTCTCCGTCAAATGTTTGACACAGGAATAAGGATCTCTCCCGAGGGGGAGGATTTGGCTTTGGCAGGAGCAGATGCAATTATCATAAATACATGCGGATTCGTTAAGGATGCAAAGCAGGAATCAATTGACGCTATTTTTGCAGCAGTAGACGCGAAAAACAGAGGCTACGTTAAGCAGGTCTTTGTATTTGGTTGTCTCTCCCAGAGATATCGTGAAGAGCTTCAGGAATCAATTCCTGAGGTGGATGGCTTCTTTGGGGCCTTTGACTCCTTTTCCGTTCTGGAGGTACTGGGTGAAAAATGGAATCCCTGCCTTAATAATCAGAGATATCTTACAACACCTTCTCATTACGCTTTTCTTAAGATATCAGAAGGGTGTGACAGAGTATGTTCATATTGCTCAATTCCGCTTATCCGGGGAGCACATATCTCCGTTCCGGAGGAGGCGCTTCTTGAAGAGGCGCGGTTCCTTGCAGATAAGGGTGTAAAAGAGCTTATTCTTGTTGCTCAGGACACAACCTATTATGGTGTTGATCTTTACAAGGAGAGACGACTTGCATCGCTTATGGATAAGCTCAGCATGATTAACGGAATCGAATGGTTAAGGCTTCATTATTCATATCCTGCTGCCTTTCCGGAGGCAGTGCTGGATGTAATGGCTAACAATCCAAAAGTATGCAAGTATCTGGATATTCCACTGCAACATGTTAATGACAAGGTGCTTGCAAATATGCGCCGCTCAGTGGACGGAGCAACAACCAGAGCACTTATTGAGAAATTCAGGATAAAAGTCCCGGGCATAGTGCTCAGGACAACAATGATTGTAGGACATCCCGGAGAGGACAAGCGTGCATTCAGGGAGCTTCTGGATTTTGTTAAAGAGGCTAAGTTTGAAAGGCTGGGTGCGTTTACTTACTCAGAAGAGGAGGGGACCTGGGGCGCTCAGAACCTTAAGGATACAATAAGACAAAAAGAGAAGGACGAGAGACATGCTCAGCTAATGGAAATTCAGAGCTCGGTTTCCTACGATTTCAACCAGTCCAGAATAGGTTCCGTTGAAAAAGTTATCGTCGATTCAGAGGATGACACGGTTTTTGTAGCAAGAAGTATGAAAGAGAGCCCCGAGGTTGATGGTGAAATTCTTATAGGAAAAGATACTTTATTTGAGAATTTCTCATCCGGGGATATTATTGGTACATTTGTTGAAGTAGAGATTGAAAAGGCCGGAGAGTATGATCTTACCGGACGATTTGTTAAATAATTACTAACTAAACTTACATTTTGAAGATGAAACTGCTAGAAGGAAAAATAGCTCTTATCACAGGAGCAGCAAGAGGCATAGGTAAAGCTATTGCCGTTAAATATGCTTCAGAGGGAGCAAACATAGCATTTACAGACCTGAATATCGACGAAAATACAGAAAATACAAAGAAAGAACTGGAATCATATGGTGTTAAGGTTCTTGCAATCGGTTCAAACGCTGCCTCATTTGATGAGTCGCATGCAGTGGTAGATCAGGTTGTTAAGGAGTTTGGCAGGATTGATATTCTTGTTAATAATGCAGGTATTACAAAAGATGGCCTCATGATGAGGATGAGTGAGCAGCAGTGGGATGCGGTAATAAACGTAAACCTCAAATCTGCTTTCAATTTTGTTCATGCGGTAACTCCGGTAATGATGCGTCAGAAAGGCGGTTCAATTATCAACATGAGTTCTGTTGTGGGTGTAGGCGGAAACGCCGGTCAGGCAAATTACTCTGCATCAAAGGCAGGTATGATTGGTCTTACAAAATCAATTGCACAGGAACTTGGATCACGCGGAATCCGCTCAAATGCAGTTGCACCGGGATTTATCATTACAGAGATGACCGGCAAGCTTCCTGAAGATGTTAAGAAACAGTGGGCAGAGCAAATACCACTCCGCAGGGGCGGTACTCCTGAGGATGTTGCAGATGTTTGCACTTTCCTTGCTTCTGACATGTCATCCTATGTTACAGGTCAGGTAATTTCTGTTTGCGGCGGAATGAAAATGTAATAAACCAAAAAAAAATACTGAATTATGAAGGCTGATTCAATATCAAGTAATTCTGACTGGAAGGTAGATAAGAAGGGCCTAAAAATAATGATTCAGGTGGACTTTGAGGGTGTTGCCGGGATTGTAAATTTCGATGAAATTTATCCCGGTCACTCTCATTTTGAAAGAAACTGCACAATGCTCACACAGGAGGTAAATGCCGCCATTGAGGGAGCCGTTGCAGCCGGAGCCACCACAATTGTAGTAAGAGACGGACATGCGGGCAACATCAATGTTGACCCACTTCTCCTTGACAGAAGAGCTATGCTCACCAGAGGACGGGTTCCCGGAACTCCTCACACAATGGTTCTGGGTATTGATTCAACCTTTGATGCGTTACTCTTCATTGGAGCACATGCAAGGGCAGGAGAGCAGATGGGCACCCTGTCACACACAATGTCTCTAAAGGTGGCAGAATTAAAAATCAACGAAAGGCCAATATCCGAGCCTGCCTTTAACTCTTTGTATGCTTCACAGTTTAATGTTCCTGTGGTTTTTATTGCAGGAGATAACACTACCTGCAAAGAGGCTAAGAGAGACTTTGGAGAGATTGAGACAGTTGTTACAAAATATGCATTCGGCAGAACCTGTGCAATGAGCAAATCTCCGTATCTGGTGAGGGAGGAGATAAAGGCCGGAGTTGAAAAGGCATTACGGAACCTGGAAAAAGGTTCAATGTTCAGACTTGAAGCTCCGTATAAAATGGAGGTAAAAATTTACGGAGAGAATCCGGAAGAGATAACCTCCGTGAAGTACGAATCTGATGTGCTTGAAGATGTAATGAAAAAATTCTGGGAAAATCTATAAACCATGAAAAGCGGTAAATTTTTTAACCTGACAATTACGCTCGCATTTGCAGCTCTGTTGTCATCATGTGGCCCTATGGTTCATTTCTTCAATGTAGACGAAAGAGTGCCGGCAAGAATCCCTCTTGAATTTGGTAATGATAATATTGCCGTCTTTTCAACAATCACCTCTTTAACAGATTCAGCAGGTAATAAAACTCTTAATTTTGAGAGAGATTCACTTCTTATGGTAAAGATTGCCTCAGGACTTGCGTCAGGAATTGAAGAGAACATGGCACTTGATTCAGGTACTATTCCTGTTTTCAACCATTATGGCAACAGATGGTCAGATCTGGTTAACCCGTCATATATTGAATCACTTTCGCTAAATTCCGGAGCAGAACTTATGTTTGTGCTTGAAAATCTTCAGATAGAATCATTGAAGATTCTCAGACTTACCGGTTCGCAACTCAATAATAGTCCCGCTGTATCTTATGTTTATATGCCCATCTCAGTTGATGTTGGAGTCTATGATGGAATAAACAGAGCTCTTCTGGCCTCTCATAATAAGAAAGATACAATTTACTGGGAGATCTTTTCAAAGCAGGACTTAAGGGAGGATGTCATTCAGTCCAGACTTTATGAGTCCCTTACCAACTTATCAACAGTAATAGGAGGCCAGCTTGCCCGGGAATTTTTTCCTACATGGAATCCTCAGGAGAGATATCTCTACACTTTCAGCAGAACTGAATGGTTAAATGCTCTTAAGTTTTCTGATGAGTTTAAGTGGAGGGAGGCTATGCACATTTGGCTCATGGAAGTTGAATCTAACAACCGGATGAAGTCATCTGCAGCAGCGTTTAACATTGCGGTCTCATGCGAAATGATGGAGAAGTACGATCTAGCTATAGACTGGCTGGATTACGCAAAAAAATCCTTCCCGCTCGAAGGTATTGACGGCTACAAAACAATATTGACCAGAAAGCTTGAAAAACAAAAGTAAGGAGAGCGCTGTAAGGCGGCACAGAAAAACAATACTTTTTAATGACAAGGAGATTGAGGCGATTCAATCTTATTGCAAGCGATACAAGGTTAAATCGCAGGCCAAGTTCTGCCGTGAAGCGATTATCTCTGCTATTCTCCGTCAGTTCGACGAGGATCATCCGACACTGTTCTGATTATTAAAAAAAAGGTGGGTCTGTAAGCCGGATTCTGTTCCCCTTTCGGGGCCCCTGTCATTTATCTGAGCAGCCTACCCCCCGGCAAAGAGCGAGCAGCCCTTGGCTGCCGGTATATTTGGCCTTGCAGGAGACTGTTTCGTACCCCGGCGGCGTCGCCGCAACCGGTTGTGGGCTCTTACCCCGCATTTTCACCCTTACCTGATTAAAGGCGGTTATTTTCTGTTACGATTTACCTGAAGTTACCCCCAGCTGTGATTTCCACAAAGTCCCGCTCTATCCTGTCCGGACTTTCCTCCCCTCATTAAGAGGAGCGACAGAGCGACCCACCGGGCGCAAAGTTAGAATAATTACTCCAATAAGATAAATTTTGTACATTTGCCCTGCATTAAACAAATGCTTGGGGGTGCCTTTCAGGCTGAGATCATACCCTTTTCACCTGATCCGGATAGTACCGGCGTAGGGAAAGCGTGTCCATATCTCTATATCCCCCTGCAGATAAAATAATTTATTATGAAAAGATTAGCTTTATTATGCGGGGTCTTCTTACCACTACTTACCCTTGCCCAAAACACATCGGGGCAAAACGAGAAGAAAGAAACGACTAAACTTGACAGTATTGTTGTTGAGGCCTGGAGAGCAGGCCGAAACACACCGGTGAGCCATTCAGAGATGAAACAGGCAGAGATCAGACAAATCTCACCTGTTCAGTCAATTCCTATGGCTTTATCGCTTATGCCTTCAGTTGTTACCTCCACTGAGGGAGGAAACGGACTGGGTTACTCGACAATGCGCGTCAGAGGAAGCGACGGGTCGCGAACTAATGTTACCATGAACGGAATTGCATTGAATGATGCAGAATCACAGGAGGTTTTCTGGGTTAATATTCCTTCATTCAGCACATTTGTGCAGGAGTTACAGCTTCAGAGAGGAGTCGGAACTTCATCTAACGGACCTGGTGCCTTTGGAGCCAGTATCAATTTAAGAACTCTCTTTACCAGACCGGATGCATACGGAATGGCCGAGATTGGAGCCGGCAGCTACAACAGTTTCACCACTACTGCCGGTGCAGGAACAGGGCTGACAAAAAACGGACTCTCTTTTGATGTGAGGTTTTCAAGAAACACAGGGGATGGTTATATCAGAAATGCAAAGAGCGATCTGGTTTCGCTGTTTGCTACAGCAGGCTGGTTAAGTGGCGACAACTCCCTTAGATTAAACTACATTTACGGCAATCAGAAGACCGGAATTACCTGGGAGGGAATTTCACGTGAACAGATGGAGTCAGACAGACGCTTTAATCCTGCAGGAATGTACTATGATCAGGCAGGAAATATCCGCTATTACGGCAATGAAACAGATAACTACAGGCAGCATCATCTTCAGCTTATGTATACAAGAGCTTTTGGTGAGCACTTAACATGGAATAGTGTGCTGCACTATACAGATGGTTATGGTTACTACGAAAACTACAAGACGGGAAGGAAATTCTCTTCATACGCCCTGCCTGCGCAAACTGTTAACGGCATTACATACACAAAGTCAGATGTGATTATGCGTCAGGCTCTTGATAACGGATACTATGCAGCATCATCTGGGTTAAACTACACGTCGGGTGCCGTAAGGGCCACAGGCGGAATATCCTATTCATACTATGACGGAGACCATTTTGGCAATATTATCTGGGCAATGCACAATGAAAATGTTCCTGCAGATTACAGGTGGTATCTCAATAACGGCTATAAGGGCGATTTTTCTGCATTCGCAAGGGCTGAGGCAGAGCTTTCCAGCTCTCTGATTGCCTTTGCTGATATTCAGTACAGGCATGTATCATATAGTCTCAGAGGCGATGACAAGGATTTTGTATCACTGGCGTATGATATGGATTACAACTTCTTTAACCCTAAAGCGGGACTTACATACAAAAAGGGCAGCAGCAGGTTTTTCGGATCTGTTGCAATTGGCCGCAGAGAGCCCGGCAGAGCAGATATTAAAGAGTCAATCAAGGCCGGCAAAGGAGATGAAATGAAACCTGAGCGCCTCATTGACTGGGAGGCGGGTTATTCACTTTCACTTGCAAACTTCACAATGCAGGCCAATCTCTATTTCATGGAGTATAAAGATCAGCTTGTCCCTACAGGAAGGCTGAGCGAGACAGGTTATGTTATTAAGGAGAATGTTCCCGTTTCATTCAGACGAGGTATTGAAATAGCTGCTTCCTGGCAGCCCGTCCAGTATTTAAAAGTAGAGGGCAATCTTGCTCTGAGCCGCAATAAAATTAAGGATTATACAAACTGGACAGATTTGTACGACAACGACAGCGACTGGAATCCCCTTGCACAGAAAAGCACGTTTTATGAAAGTACAAACCTTTCGTTCTCTCCGCAAAGTGTAGGGATGGCAATGATAACCGTTTTGCCTGATAAAAGCTGCTCTCTTTCGCTTTACGGAAAACATGTGGGCAAACAGTACTACGATAATACATCAGCAGAATCGCGGTCAATTCCGGCCTATTTCACAATGGGATTCAGGGGTATCCGCAGTTTCAGCATTAGGGGTGCGTCATCTGTAGATTTTGGATTATACATAGAGAACCTTCTTGACCGGAAATACTTCTCAAATGCATGGGTATATATGGCTGAATTTGCAAACGGAGCTCCGGCCTACATTGAGGAGGGACTCTATCCTCAGGCAGGTATTAACTTTATGGTTAAAGTAACTTATAAATTCTGATCAATATGGAGTGGACCGAAATTGCAGGTGCTCTCACAGGATTTCTTTATGTGATTCTGGAGATAAAACAAAAAAGGGCAATGTGGATTGTGGGAGCACTCTCCGCAATACTCTATATGGCAGTCTTTTTCGGTTCCGCCCTCTATGCAGCCGGTGCACTTCAAATCTATTACCTGGTGGTAAGTGCATACGGATGGCAGAAGTGGGGAGGCTCCGTTGGAGCAGATCTGAACAGAGAGGTAACAATCAGGCTCGCTCCGCAAAAGGCTGCATTCTCTGCAGCAGTTGCCGGGGCGGGCTTTTTGATTATATACTACATTCTTTCTGAATACGCAGATGATCCCTATCCGGCTACCGATGCTCTGGTTGCTTCTCTGAGTATGCTGGCGACATACTGGGTATCCGGAAAACATATTGAAAACTGGTTGCTCTGGATTGTTGCAGATATAATTGCAGCTGTACTTTTTTTTTCACAGGAACTCTATGCCACTACTGCTCTTTATGTTATTTATTCTGTTGCTGCCGCTGCAGGATACCTGCACTGGCGAAAGTTCCCGAGGGAGTTGAAATAGTATTTTAAAATGTTTACTTTTGCGGGATTAAATTCTATTCCATATGCAGTTAATAGCAGATAGCGGCTCTACCAAGGTAGACTGGAGGGCAATTCACAGTGACGGATCGGTACAAAAGATTACCACAGCCGGAATTAACCCCTTTTTCCAAACAGAAGAACAGATTATTTATGAACTTGAGCAGCACCTGCTGCCTGATATAAGCGCAACCGTAAAGGAGATTCACTTCTACGGAGCGGGTGTGGCATCACCTGAGAAAATTCAGGTGCTTCAGAATTGTTTCAGAAAGGTATTCCCAAAAGCAATGGCAAGTGCCTATACAGATTTGCTTGCTGCAGCGAGATCTCTCTGCGGGAAAAAGGCCGGAATTGCAGCCATTTTGGGAACAGGAGCAAATTCATGTTTCTATGACGGAAATGAGATTGTTGATAATGTACCTGCATGCGGATATATCCTGGGAGACGAGGGAAGTGGTGCGGTTCTGGGAAGAAAATTTATCTCGGACTATCTGAAAAGGCAGCTTCCACAGGATCTTAATGATCTTTTTAACGAAAAGTATGGCCTCAATTACGGAACAATCATTGAGAGAGTTTACCGTCAGCCTTTCCCTAACAGATACCTTGCAACCTTCTCAGTTTTCCTTAATGAGAACAAAAGCAATCCTCATGTTCAGAAATTGCTCAGGGAGAGTTTCGGGGAGTTCTTTACAAGAAACATTATGCAGTACGATTATAAGAAGCACAAGGTTAACCTTGTTGGTTCGGTTGCATATTATTACAAGGATATTATCACAGAGGTGGCAACCAGCCATGGTGTTAAGATAGGAACCATTCTCAGATCACCTATCGACGGACTTGTAGAGTTCCATAAATCAATTTAAGTTAACATTACCGGTATGAAAGTAACAGAACAACCTTCAAAGTACAGCGATCTTGATAAGATGTCAACACTTGAGCTTCTCCAGAACATGAACAGAGAGGACAAGACAGTGCCCCTTGCAGTAGAAAAATGCATTCCTCAGATTGAGAAAATAGTGGAGGGCATTGTTGAACGAATGAAGATAGGGGGCAGACTCTTTTACCTTGGAGCAGGAACCAGCGGAAGACTCGGTATTCTTGATGCATCTGAAATTCCGCCCACTTACGGAGCGCCATACGACCTGGTAATTGGTCTTATTGCCGGAGGCGACTCTGCTATCCGCAGAGCAGTTGAGGCAGCTGAGGACAATTGGGAGATGGGTTGGAACGACATGCAGCAGTTTGGAGTAGATAAAGACGATGTTGTGATAGGTATTGCAGCTTCTGGCACAACTCCATATGTTATTGGAGCTGTTCAGGAGGCACGCAAAAGGGGAATTCTTACAGGTTGTGTAACTTGTAATCCAAATTCTCAGTTAGCTGCAGCAGTTGACGTTCCTATTGAAGTTGTTGTGGGACCTGAATTTGTAACAGGAAGTACCAGAATGAAATCTGGTACAGCACAGAAACTTGTGCTCAATATGATATCCACCACTACCATGATTCTTATGGGTCATGTTAAGGGGAATAAAATGGTGGATATGCAGTTAACTAATGCCAAACTTGTAGACAGAGGTACAAAGATGATTATGGAGGAGGCAAAAATTGAAGATTATGAACTCGCAAAATCTCTGCTCCTCACTCACGGCTCTGTAAGAAAAGCGGTAGACTTCCACCTGTTCGGAAAAAAATAGCATAATGTTCAGACAAAATCTCTCATCTACTCTTCTTCAAAACGTTGTGGACGAACTATCTTCGCTCCCCGGTGTAGGGAAAAAGAGTGCGCTGAGGTTTGCTCTCTACCTTCTTAAGCAGCCCAGGGAAAATGTAGAGAGGTTTGGTAATGCCGTGGTTAAGATGCGCAATGAGATTCACTACTGCAAAATATGCAATATGGTTTCTGACAGTGATTTGTGCACCGTCTGCTCATCCGGGCTGCGTGACCATTCGCTGGTTTGTGTTGTGGAGAGTGTGAGAGATGTGCTCAGCATAGAGAATACCGGACAATACAATGGGGTTTACCATGTTCTTGGAGGAATAATTTCACCAATGGACGGAGTGGGACCCGGAGATCTTTCTATCGAACATCTGATTTCAAGAGTTAGTCAGGGAGAAGTTAAGGAGATCTTTATGGCGTTAAGCACAACAATGGAGGGAGAGACAACTGCCTTCTTTTTATACAAAAAACTTAGTCCTTTTAAGGTAAATATAAGTACAATTGCAAGAGGTGTCGGGTTTGGGGACGACCTTGAGTATACAGATGAAGTTACTCTGGGGCGTTCGATAAAGAACCGTCAGCCTTTTGTACCGCTCAATACATAAAAATAATTATTATGCATCAGTTTCCTCTTACCTGGCTATTGACGGCCTTTACACTGTATACAGCGCTGCTGTTCTTTATTTCGTGGCTAACTTCAAGAAAAGCCGATACCGGTTCCTATTTTCTTGGGAACAAGAAGTCTCCCTGGTATATTGTGGCATACGGTATGGTTGGTACATCAATATCCGGTGTTACCTTTATCTCTGTGCCGGGCAATGTGCTAAATCAGAATTTTTACTACATGCCTCTGGTTCTGGGATTTGTGGTGGGCTACCTGGTGATTGCCAAGATACTGATTCCTCTTTATTACAAGATGAATCTCACCTCAATTTACGGCTATCTTGAATCGAGATTCGGGTTCTTTACCTACAAAACCGGTGCATCTGTATTTATGGTTTCCAGAATACTCGGAGCAGCTGTAAGGATATTTGTTGTTGTACTTGTACTTCATACTTTTCTTCCTGAAAACTCAGTTCCTTTCTGGGTTGTGGCATTTATCTTTATGTTCCTCATCTTCCTCTACACCTTTAAGGGAGGAGTGAAGACCATCATCTGGACTGATGTTCTCCAGACTACATTCATGCTGCTGGCAGTAGGACTAACAATTTTCTTTGTTGCAAGGGAGATGCAGTGGAGCATTGGCGATATGGCCAGCGCTGTAGCCGGTTCTGAATACTCAAAATGGCTGGACTTCGAATGGAGTAACTCAACCAACGCCATTAAGCAATTTGTGGCTGGTATTTTTATTACCATTGTAATGACCGGACTCGATCAGGAGATGATGCAGAAGAACCTCTCATGTAAAAACATTGGCGAGGCTCAGAAAAACATATATACTACAAGTATCACTATTGTAGTAGTTAACTTCTTTTTCCTTTTCATGGGAGCAATGCTTGCCATTTTCGTTAACTCGAGATTGGGGGGAATGGAGGGAATCGGCCTTGCAAATGAGCTTGGTGAATTCACAAAGGCTCAGACAGACAAACTCTTCCCAACTATTGCCAGCCAGTACCTTGGACTGGGAGTAGGCCTCTTCTTTATCATAGGTCTTATCTCTGCCTCGTATCCAAGTGCAGGGGGAGCTCTTACATCACTTACCACATCATTCTGTATTGACTTTGTAGGTTTTGGAAAGAGAACCGATCTTACCGACCAGAGAAAAAAGAGAATCAGACAATCTGCTCATGCAGGATTTGCATTTCTCTTCTTCCTTATAATTCTTGTACTCTACGCAGTAAACAACCAGACTGTAATTGACCTGGTATATATGCTTGCTGCCTATACATATGGCCCGCTGCTTGGATTCTTCTTCTTCGGAATCTTTACGAAGTACAATGTTAAGGATAAATTCATGCCTTATGTTGCAATTGCATCACCTATACTCTGTTTTATTCTGGACTATCTTGGAAAAGAGCTGTTCGGATTTGGGTTTGGTTTTACAATCCTTATCGCAAACGGCCTCTTTACCTTTATTGGCATGTACCTCTTCAGAGACGGCAAGAGGGCATAGGGGATGTCATTTGCAGAACTCTTCATACTGGCCGTAGGGCTTTGTTTCGATACATTCGCGGTATCTCTGTCATCAGGCATGTGCCTGCCGCAGATACCGCGATGGTCGTTTATAAGAATAGTTACATCCTTTGCTTTTTTTCAGGCAATGTTTGCCTTTCTGGGATGGATTCTTGGCCAGGGACTTGAACAGATAATCGGAGCTTTTGACCATTGGGTGGCATTTATTTTACTTGCATACATAGGTGGTAAAATGATATGGGAGGGATTATCAAAAGATGAAAACGAGGTTTGTATAGATGTAAGAAACCCAAGAATACTTCTGACTGTTTCAGTAGCCACCAGTATAGATGCAATGGCGGTGGGTATTGGGCTTGCTGTAACCTCTCTTAGCCTGGGCCGGATTGGTCTCGCTTCCGGGCTGATTTTTGTTGTCACTGCCGCTGCTGCAGTTATTGGACTTAAGGGTGGCAGATTCATCTCTTCAAAAGCCGGAAAATACTCCGGAATCGTGGGCGGATTGATACTTATTGCAATAGGTCTTAAGATTTTGATTGAGCATTTAGAAATTTTGTCTTAACTTTGCGCGTTATGAAAGTACGCGTTTCGGCAATATCATACCTCAACACAGCCCCGTTTGTATACGGGCTGGAGAATCATCCCGTATCGGGAATGATTGAAGTTGAGTATGTACCACCTGCCGTAACTGCTGCAAAACTCATCTCCGGTGAGGCAGATCTGGGACTCGTTCCGGTTGCCATGATAAGAAGAATTCCCAACCCAGTAATTGTTTCTCAATATTGTATCGGTGCAGAGGGACCGGTAGCTTCGGTACTTCTGTGCAGCGGTAAATCTCTTGATAAAATTGAGAAGATTTATATGGACACAGAGTCAAGAACCTCTGTTCTTCTGGCAAGAATTCTCTGCGAACAGTACTGGAAAATCTCTCCTCAGTTCGAAGATTACAATTTCGGAAAATCGAAACCGGATACTGCAGCCTCATATATTCTCATAGGAGATAAGGCGCTTAAACATGCATCAGATTTTGCCTATGTTTATGACATGGCAGAGGAGTGGATAAATTTCAAAAAACTACCGTTCGTATTTGCTTGCTGGACTGCAAACAAGGATCTGGATCCCTCTTTTATTGCATCATTTAACGATGCTTTAAAGCTGGGACTTGATAATCTTGAGAAGAGCGTCAAACGCTTTGCAAATGAATTTGAGCCAGAGTATGCTATTAAGTATCTAAAGGAAAATATCTCATATAATCTGGACGCAGACAAGCGGGCGGGCCTCTCCGAATTCTGGAGTCTGGCTCCCGACGAGTTAAAATCGAGAGTCCGATGGTTTGGCTAATTTTTCTCCCACTATCCGGGAGTTAGGATGTCAAGTTACAAACCATTAAAAGGATGAGATTATGCTCGAAATTTTCTTCAAAAACAAAGGACAGGTTGCCACAACAGGAGAGATTGACTCTCTGGATCAGCTAGGTTACGATGATGTACTATGGATAGACCTCTGGTCTCCTACAGGTGAGGAGAAGAGGGCTATAGAGTCATATCTTAACACAACGATTCAGAGCAGGGCTCAGGCAGAAGAGATCGAGAGTTCATCAAGATATTCAGAGAACGAAACAACAATCTTCGCAAATACAAACTTTCTCATACCCGGCCCGGACAGTTACAGTATGGAGGCTGTCTCTTTCATGCTGTGTGAGGGAATAATTGTCACCATACGCAATGTGCCGCTGAGGAGCTTTACAGATATACAGCGCAAGCTGATGGCCAATTACAGGCTGATGCCTACCGGTTATCACATTCTCGTAGGAATTCTTGAGAACAGGATTGACCTCGATGCAGATATGATCGAGCTCATGTCAAAGGAGGTTGCACAATACAGTAAAACGGTCTCTCTGGGTGGAACTGTAGGAGAGGAGTTCCTCCTTGATATTACCCAGCTTCAGGAGAACACCATGCTGGTAAGAGAGAATATTGTGGACAAGCAGCGTATGATCTCCAGCATCATGAGAAGCGATAAGTTTCCCCGTGACATTCTGGCAAAGCTGAACATCCTTATGAGGGACGTCAACTCACTTATAAACCATACCAATTTCAGCTTTGAGCGTCTTGAGTATCTTCAGAATACTGTAATAGGTCTTATTAACCTCGAGCAGAACAAGCTCATGAGAATCTTCACCTATGTCTCACTTTTGTTCATGCCTCCCACACTCATAGCTAGTATATACGGAATGAACGTAGACCTTCCGATATTTGGAGGAATATTTGACTTTCTTGTTCTGGTGCTGGTAATGCTGGTCTCAGTATTTCTGGCATCCTTCCTCTTCAAGAAAAAGAAGAGGAAGGTCTGACAGTCTGACTTTTAATTTGTTTTTCTAGCAAGGAATTTGTTGTACAGAAGCAGTGCAACCATGCTGAATATTCCAATACCGCTCAGTATGAGCCACAGTGTAGAAGGGGTACCCAGCTCGTCGACATATTTTACATAGAGTCTGGCTCCAAGGAATCCGCCTATACTGCTTCCGATAACGCCATACAGGAAAGAGTAGCCAAGGTAGAGAGCCTTTTTGTCTGCGGGGGCAATCAGCCCTATGTAAGAGATGTATTTGGGATGGGTTGTCATCTCACCAAGAGTGAAGGTCATGATTCCAATAAGGAATACCCACGGTGAAGATGAGAATGAGAGGATAATCATGCCAAGAGTTCCAAGGCCAATTCCTGTTATCATTGTTGGAAGTGCCGGTGCCTTTTTAACCACATTGGAAACAATAAGCTGAAGCAGGATAATCACTCCGGCATTTATTACGGTAACATGCTCCACATCAAATTTCCATGATGGATTTTCAACAAAAAGTCCAAGGAAAGAGTTAACAGCATTGTTTACAGGGGCCATGTCAAGATAATCCCTTACATACCAGAGAACTGTTCCAAACATCTGGAAATATAGAATCCAGAATCCCGAGTAGAGGAATATCATAAGGATGAACCTCCAGTCCCTGAGTACAAGCAGCATTTCACTGAATACCTTGACAAGGGTCTTGTTGCTCTTCTCCCTGACCGGCTCTTTGTAAATGAAGAGGTTAATCATAAGAAGCACAAAGGCAATTATTGATGCCATATAGAATATATAGCTGTACGATTGTGCCTTTAGAATCGGAACCAGTATAAGAGGGAATAGAAAAGCGCCAAGGTTAATTGACCAGTAAAAAATTCCGAAGCCGAGGCCGGAGTTCTCCTGATTAGTGCTTTTGGCAATGGTTCCGGAAATTACCGGTTTAAAAAAACCAGCCCCAATTGCCATAAGAATCAGTGAAAGAAAAATCAGTGAGTATGAGCTTGAGAGTCCGGTAAACCCGTATCCGGCTATCATACATAAGAATGCAAAGAAGAGTACCTTACGGTATCCGTATCTGTCTGCGATTGCTCCCGCAAGAATCGGAAGGAAATAGAGGAGTGGGGGGATGGTACCAAGTATAGCCCCGGCCTGCTCCTTGCTGAAACCGAGTCCGCCCTCTGCTCCGCTCAGTATCAGAAATACACCAAGAACAGACATTACTCCGTAGTAGGAGCCCCTTTCCAGAAACTCCATCACAATCACAGTCCAGAATGTCTTTGGAAAGGATCTTATTGCAGATTTACTGCCGCTGATATTAGTCATAGATTTATTGTTGGTTTTTCGGTTTCAAAGATAGCTGCTTTTTGGTATGAGACAATGAGTTATTTATTTGTTGTTTTGCAAAAATATTCATACTTTTGTCGCTCCTTAACGGGAACTATAAATATTGTCTAACCACTTGTAGTACAAACACTTATTTGACATGTCAAAAGAAATTAAAGAAATCGAACAGGACGATCAGATTGAGATCGTTGCGAAAAATGACGAGAAACTGGAAGCATTCATAGAGGATGACTCTGCTCCGGTTGCAGAAATCAAAAAGAAAAAAAGCAATGTATCGGTACCGGTTGATAAATTCGACTGGGATGCATTCGAAACAGAAAACGTTTACGATAACGAGAAATCGGTAATCGAAAACTTTTACGATCAGACTCTCTCAAAAGTGAGCGAGAATGAAGTTGTTGAAGGAACTGTTGTTACCATCAACAAAAGAGAGGTTATTGTTAACATCGGCTACAAAAGCGAAGGTGTTATCAGCATTAATGAATTCCGCTACAATCCTGAGCTTGCTGCAGGTGATAAAGTGGAAGTTTATGTAGAAAATGCAGAAGACAAGAAGGGACAACTTATCCTTTCACACAAGAAGGCACGTTCACTCCGTTCTTGGGACAGGGTTAACGAGGCATTCGACAAAGATGAAATCGTTAAAGGTTACATCAAATGCAGAACTAAAGGCGGCATGATCGTTGACGTATTCGGCATCGAGGCTTTCCTTCCTGGTTCACAAATTGATGTTAAACCTATCAGGGATTACGATGTATTCGTAAATAAGACAATGGAATTCAAGATTGTTAAGATCAACCATGAGTTCCGCAACGTTGTTGTATCCCACAAAGCTCTTATCGAGGCAGAACTTGAAGCTCAGAAAGCTGATATTATCGGTAAACTCGAAAAAGGCCAGATCCTTGAAGGTATCGTTAAGAATATCACTTCTTACGGTGTGTTCATTGACCTTGGCGGCGTAGATGGTCTTATCCACATCACTGACCTTTCATGGGGCAGGATTAACCATCCGGAAGAGGTTGTTCAGCTTGATCAGAAGATTAACGTTGTTATCCTCGATTTCGATGATACCAAGAAGAGGATTGCCCTTGGTCTTAAGCAGCTCAGCTCACATCCTTGGGATGCACTTGATCAGACACTGCAGGTAGGTGACAAGGTAAAAGGTAAAGTAGTTGTTATTGCAGACTACGGCGCATTTATCGAAATCCAGCCGGGTGTTGAGGGTCTTATTCACGTTTCTGAAATGTCATGGTCACTTCACCTCCGCAGCGCACAGGACTTCCTTAAAGTTGGTGACGAAGTTGAGGCTGTTATTCTTACCCTTGACAGAGATGAGAGAAAGATGTCACTCGGTATCAAACAACTTAAGAACGATCCTTGGGCAACAATCGCAGAGAAATATCCTGTTGGAACAAAATGCACTGCTACAGTCCGCAACTTCACCAACTTTGGTGTATTCGTAGAGCTGGAAGAGGGTGTAGACGGACTGGTTCACATCAGCGACCTTTCATGGACCAAGAAAGTTAAGCATCCATCTGAATTCACTGCAGTAGGTGAGAAGGTAGATGTTGTGGTTCTTGAAGTAGATCAGGAAAACCGTCGTCTGAGCCTTGGTCACAAGCAACTTGAGGAGAACCCTTGGGATGTATTCGAAACTGTGTTCACACCAGGTTCAGTACACGAAGGAACTATCATCGCTTTTGTGGACAAAGGAGCAAACATTGCTCTTCCATACGGAGTTGAGGGATATGTCAGCTCAAGAAACCTTGCCAAAGAGGATGGAACAGCTGCTAAGCTTGAGGAGAAACTCGACTTTAAAGTTGTTGAATTCAACAAGTCAACCAAGAGAATCGTTCTTTCACACTCTAAACTTACTGAAGAGGTAAGAAAAGAAGAGGTAAGAGAGAAGATTGACGAAGGTGACTCAACTCAGAAAGCGGTTAAGAAGCTTAAAGCTAACCTGGAAAGAACAACACTTGGCGACATCAGCGAACTTGCAGCTCTTAAGAGCGAAATGGAAAGCAAAGAGGAAGAAGCTAAGAACAAATAAATGATTTTTTCACTGACAACTCTGGGCACTGCCTCGGCATTGCCCACAGTCGACAGGTTTCCAAGCGCTCATGTTCTTAATGTACATGAGCGTTTGTTCTTAATCGACTGTGGAGAAGGATGCCAGATGCAGCTGAGAAGATATGGTATCTCATTTTTGAAAATCAATGAGATATTTATTTCTCATGTCCATGGTGATCATGTTTTTGGAATATACGGTCTGCTCTCTACCATGTCATTACTGGGCCGGAGTGCAGATTTGTTTATTTATGCACCTTCCGATTTTGGCCCCATTCTGAAGTCACTTACTGAACAATTCGGCAGCCAGTTTAAATATAATATTGTTCATGTACCTGTCTCAGGAAAGGAGCCTAAGCTTATATTTGAAACTAAAAGTTCGGAGGTTCTCTCTTTCCCTCTAAATCACAGAACCGGATGTTATGGTTATCTTTTCAGGGAGAAACAGCCGAGGAGAAACATTCATAAATACCTTATTGAGAAACATTCTCTCTCTTTGTCAGAAATTGCCCGTCTCAAAGACGGGGATGATATAGAGCGGCCGGACGGGGAGATACTCAGAAGCGATATAATGACCTATCTGCCATACAGACCCCGTTCATTTGCCTACTGCAGCGATACAGCTCCTTTCCCAAAGCTCAGGGAGTTTGTTTCCGGGGTAGATTTACTATATCATGAGGCAACTTTTCTCCAGGAGACTGAAAAGGTTGCTGCACTTACTCTTCACTCAACTGCCAGACAGGCGGCTCAGCTTGCCATGGAGGCAGGAGCAGGGAAGCTGGTTATTGGGCACTTTTCCTCCAGATACAAGAATAGCGCAATGTATGAAAACGAGGCCAGGGAAGTATTTCCGGAAACTTATGCCGCCCGTGAAGGTGCTGTTTTCGAAATTCCTCTTTCCGGGCATGGTTCTTGACCTAATAAGGATTTTAACACTATACCATATGAATCTAAAGGCTCTTAAGACAGCAGTTGCTGCGATATTTATACTCATTTCTGTACCATCTGCGGCTCAGCTTGATCCCACACTGAGTTCTCCGCTAAATAAATTCGGACAGGCAATTTATTATATAAACCAGTATTACCTGGATACCGTTAATAATGACAAACTCATTGAAAATGCGATAAGGGAGGCTTTAAGCCAGCTTGACCCTCACTCTTCCTACGTTTCATCTGACGAAGTTAAGGCGATGAATGAGCCTCTGGAAGGCAATTTTGAAGGTGTTGGCATCGAGTTCTCAATTATAAGGGATACTCTTACTGTTGTTAATCCGGTTTCTGGCGGACCCAGCGAGAGAGTTGGCATTCGTGCGGGAGACAAAATTGTTGCCGTAAACGGGGAGGTCATTGCATCAACGGGTGTAACCAACGATAAGGTATTCAAATATCTCAGGGGACCAAAGGGAAGTAAGGTAATGCTTAAGGTTATCCGCAGAGGCGTACCTGTATTTCTGGATTTTGAAGTTGAAAGGGACAGAATTCCAATAAACAGTATTGATGCTGTTTACGAGCCGGCAAAAGGAATTGTCTACATAAAACTCAGCAGGTTTGCCGCAACAACAAGGAGTGAGATAATGACGGCTCTTGCCACTCTCAATATTGAAAATCCAAAAGGTGTAATCCTTGATTTAAGGGGTAACTCAGGCGGATATCTTGGAACTGCATTTGAAATTTCAAATATGTTCCTGGATAAGGGCCAGACAATAGTATACACAGAGGGAAGAAGAATCCCAAAAATGGTTGAAAGGGCAAACGGAGAGGGTATTTTCAAAAATGAGAAGCTTGCAGTTCTCATTGATGAGGGTTCTGCTTCAGCCAGTGAAATCGTAGCAGGTGCAATACAGGACTGGGACAGGGGAGTTGTTTTGGGGAGGCGCTCATTCGGAAAGGGGCTTGTTCAGCAGAAACTGCCACTACCGGACGGATCGCAGCTGGTTCTGACAATTGCAAGATATCACACCCCTTCAGGAAGAGTTATCCAGTCTCCGTACGAACAGGGTTCTGCAGACAAATATTACAAGGCTATTTATGCCAGATATTCTAACGGAGAATTTTTCAGCAAAGACAGCATACATTTCCCAGACTCTCTTAAATACAAAACACTTCTCAAGGGAAGAACCGTTTACGGTGGCGGTGGAATTATGCCTGACATTTTTATCCCGGCAGATACAACCGGATATTCAGACTACTATGGTTCAATTGTAAGAAGAGGAATTTTGCTGGACTACATGAATGATATTACCGATTCAGGGATGGATGAGTGGAAGAGGAATTTCGGAACCTTTGAGATTTTTATGTCGCAGTATGATTCAGATAATAAAATTTTTGACGGACTTATCTCATATGCAGAAACAAAAGGGCTTGCACCTGTGCAGGATCAGATTGAGAGATCATCAAAGGAGATTAAGCTGTATATGAAGGCAATTGCTGCGAGAAGGCTGTTCGGACAGAATGCCTATTATATGGTTGTAAATTCTTCAGGGGATCCTGTTTTTGAACGGGCTCTGAAAACTCTTCTTTAAAAACTGACAGACAGAAATTACATTTTCAGCTTGCTGATAGCGTTTTGGTATGCTCTGGCATTTCTTCCGTGTTCGGCAAGTGAGGATGCAAACACATGGCTGCCGTCAAGGGAAGGTTTTGCGCAAAAATAGAAGTATCCGTGCTTTTTAAAGGTGAGTACTCCGTCTATTGCGGCAGCAGAAGGGATTGTTATCGGACCCGGTGGCAATCCTTTGTTTTTGTATGTGTTATAAGGAGATTCTATTTGCAGATGTTTGAAAAGAATCCTTTTTACTGAAGGATCATTCAAAGCAAATTTGACTGTTGGGTCTGCCTGCAGGGGGATTCCTGCCTTAAGCCTGTTGATATAAACCCCGGCAATGACAGGATACTCTTCTCTTATATTTGTCTCTTCTGCAACCACAGAGGCAATTATGGTTATCTGCTCCGGAGTAAATCCTGCGGCATATGCCTGAGCTCTTCTCTCTTCGTTCCAGAACTTTTCATACTCCTTTCTGAATCTCTCTGCAAGTTCCACCGGAGTGACAGTCCAGAATACTTCGTAAGTGTCAGGAATAAACATACCAATGAAGGTCTCCGGTTTGAAGCCCATTGAGAAGGCAAGAGAGTCGTTATTAAGCATTCTGAGCATGCTTGATGAATCTGCCTCAAGCTTTCTGGAGAGAATGCCTGCAAGTCTCTCTTTTGTACGGATATTTCCGGAAATTGTAATATTAAGGGGAGTCTGCCACCCGTATTTAACCATTCTTACAATCTCCCTGTTTCCCATTCCGCTTTTAATCCGGTATCTGCCCGGTTTTATGCTACCTTCAAGTTTTTCAATTGAGGCAACTCTTCTCAGACTCCTTTTATTTCTTATTGTCCCGAGAGAATCAATATCAGTCATGAATGATTCAACTGTTGCTCCCTCTCTTATATAGAGGTAGCCGGTTTCGCCGTGAATATTGTTTTTAAACAGGAGGGAGTAACCATACCAGGTTATTGATGCAGCAGCAATTAAAACTATAGCCGCAATAGAATATAAGGCTCTCTTCATGGAGTTATCTGAGTTTGATTATCTCTCCCGGTGCAGGTTCGGTCCCGGGTTTCATTTTGTTTAAACTGTACAGGTACTTGAGACGAACAGCATATTTCTGAGAAATTGAATACATATTGTCGCCCTGTTCGGTTACATGAATTTCCACCATCTCTTCTGCCTTTTTTTTCTTTTTCTCAAGGTATACAATTGTCCCGTCTGATATTGGGATCTCTTTGTCAAGATCATTGAATCTGAGAATTTCTGAACGGAAAAGCTTGTGCTCTTTTGCCAGAGAAGAGTAGCTCTCATCACTTGTGGCAATTATATATGCAACACCGTTTCTTGTATAGAGCGATCTCTCGAGTGAAATACCATACAACTCTGTCCCTGCGGGAGGTGTATAGATTTCTGCCTTTTCAATTTCCGATGGAGGCGGAGGTATCTCTGCAGTGATATTGTCGTATTTATCAAGACCATACTCTTCAATAATTTTAATAAGAAGCTGAGGGTACATGGGATTTGTTGCGTATCCCGCTTTGCTTAATCCGTATGCCCAGCCTTTGTAGTCTTTCGGGTCAAGGTCAAAGAGAAATTTATACCTCTCCCGGTATCTCAGAAACTGAGAGTGATCCCTGAATGACTCCTCGGCCTCCCTGTATTTTCTGAAACATTCATTTCTGGCATCGTCGTCATGGGTGATAGTCTCTCCTGTCCAGTTGTGACACTTAATTCCAAAGTGATTATTGCCCTCTTTTGCAAGTCTGGAATTTCCATCTCCAGATTCAAGACACGCCTGCGCCAGAGTGATGGAAGCAGGTATGCCGTAGTTAGTCATATTGCTTATGGCCAGATTCTTGAACTTATCTATGTATTGCTGACGGGATATCCTCTGTCCGCTCAGATGTTAAAAAACTATGTACCAAAAGAGTATAAGCATATCTTATAAGGAGTATTTATCTAATGAAGGGCTGGAGAGCAGGGACATGGAACTGCTTGAGAGAGCAAAGAATGCGGCAAAGGGAGCATATGCACCTTATTCTAATTTCAATGTGGGTGCAGCAGTACGGCTGTCAAACGGAGAGATTGTTTCGGCCAGTAATCAGGAGAATGCAGCCTATCCTTCCGGACTATGTGCCGAGAGGGTTGCACTATTTTATGCTCACGCAAGGTATCCTGAGGCATCGGTTGAATCGGTAGCCGTTACAGCTTCTGTAGGCGGACATATATGCGAAACGCCAACATATCCGTGCGGAGCGTGCAGACAAGTACTTGCTGAGTCAGAAATGAGAGCCGGTAATCCAATAAGGGTAATCATTGGAGGTGAGAAATATACACAAGTGATGGAGGGCATTGGCTCACTTCTTCCTTTCACTTTTGACAATTTGCCAAAGAGATAATTTTACCTTTTTGGAAAATTGTATTATCTTTGTGCGGGGTAAGTCATATACGACCAGCTCCCACTGAACTCCCCCAGGGCCGGAAGGCAGCAAGGGTAGGTGGTTGAGCGGTGCGATATATTAAGCTTACCCTTTTTTCTATTTACATACCTGAATGAAAATTGCAGTAGGACTATCAGGAGGCGTAGACTCCAGTGTTGCTGCCCTTCTCCTTAAAGAGGCGGGTCATGAAGTTATTGCCATGTTCATGCAAAACTGGCACGACACAACAGGTACTCTTCACGGAGACTGTCCTTGGAAAGATGACAGGACCATTGCAGAGTTGGTTGCAAAAAAGCTTAATATTCCGTTTTACTTTACAGATCTTAGTGAAACCTACAGCCAGAGAGTTGTGGATTACATGTTCGAGGAGTATAAGCATGGCAGAACTCCAAATCCGGATGTACTTTGCAACAGGGAGATAAAATTTGAAGCTTTTTTAAAGCAGGCACTGGATCTTGGGGCAGATCTCGTGGCTACCGGCCACTATTGCAGAAAAGAGACATTTATAGACGAAAACGGGAAAGAGATATACAGAATACTGGCAGGAGCAGATCCAAATAAGGATCAGAGCTATTTCCTGTGTCAGCTTAGTCAGGAGCAGCTTTCCAGGGCAATGTTCCCGATAGGTGAGCTTCTGAAGCCTCAGGTGAGAGAGATTGCCGCAAGGGCAGGACTGCCATCTGCAGACAAGAAGGATTCTCAGGGCATCTGCTTTGTGGGAAAAATTGACCTTCCGGTATTTCTCCAGCAGAAACTTGAATCTAAAGAGGGTGATGTCATTGAAATCTTTGACCGTTTCTACGATGAGAATCCTCTTAAGGAGTTTAATGTAAAGGGATATGAGACAGTCACTCAGGAAAATCTCTCAGAGATTGTATCTCCATATACTTACACTTCAAGATCCGGCAAGAGAATCGGGAAGCATCAGGGTGCCCAGTTCTACACTATAGGTCAGCGAAAAGGTCTGAATATTGGTGGTCACATTGAACCTCTCTTCATAATTGCAACAGATGTTGAAAACAACCTCATATTCGTGGGGGAGGGGCAGAATCACAAAGGACTGCACAGAAAGGGTCTCTTTATTGAGCATTCTGATATTCATATGATAAGACCAGATCTGGCAATGAAGGAGGGAGAGCAGAGAGACTACCTGTTAAGGATCAGATACAGGCAACCGCTCCAGAAAGCTCGCCTCTACATGAAGAGCGAAGGTCTTTTTATTGTTTTCGACGAGCCTCAGAGGGGTATTACTCCCGGTCAGTTCGCCGCCTGGTATGACGGCGAAGAGATGATTGGTTCAGGAGTTATCAAATAGAGAGATTACTCATCTCTTTAGTTATTGTAAAACTTTTCTTTGGATATTTGAAAAGCCAGAAGACCGGCTCGGTTTCACCAATTGTGTAACTCCAGATTGAATTGTACTCACGGCGATTTTCTCCCATCTCCTCAAGTTCTCTCAGATATGAGGCTACAGAGCAGTTTTCTGCAATATAGACTTCACCCATCTGGTCAATTATCGGGCTGTGTTTTCTGGTTCTGTCGTGATCAAACTTGAGAATTCTCTCTCCTGTTGGTGTAATCCCTACTGTTTCAAAAGTCATGCTTTTACCAATTGCGGGAAGGTTCAAAACATTTCTGTCGGTTGGAAGAAATGGAAGGGAAGACTCCTTCATAAACCCTTTGAGATTTCGTGCAATTTTTTCGCCTGAAACGAAAATCTTATTGAGCTCCCGCTCCTGATCCTGGGTCATTTTTCCGAATATTTTCTCCTCTGCAGCCTCTTGTAATGAACGGCTGTTAGGTGCGAAAACACTTCTGTTTTCTGCAAAACCCTTAACTGTAAATGTGTAATAAGTGATTACTCCCAGTGAGTTTAGTATTTGTCTAAGCCTGGCGGTATGACCTCTTCTGGAAGCGGCAGCATTGAAAACAAGCTGATTTGAAATGGTCCACCCTGCAGATAAGATGATTTCAATTGCCTTTCTGGCTTCAGGAGTTACTTCTAAAGGTGACTGAAAATGAGTTTGGACTACAAATTGAGTTATTCCTGCCTTGAGACCTTTTTCGCGGAATCTGCTCAGAATTTCCCCCAGTTCATTGTTTATTCTGAACGGAAGATATGCAAGTAATCTTGAACCTAGTCTGACTCTCTGCAACTCGGCAAATTTTTCACCGTCTGCTCTTTTAAGATTATCCGAGATCTTCTTCCCGGCCATCTCAAGAACTGCGTCCAGAATTTTTTCAAGAGGTTTATTCCTTGTCATTAATGCATCTCCACCGGTAATAAGAATATCTCTTATCTGTGAATCCTCCCTGAAGTACTGCATAAGTTTATTCAGCTTGGCATCCCAGCTCTCCCTGGGTTTGAGTGCATCAAGGTCAAAGTTGAGCCTTTCGCTTTGGAAATCATACATTCTCTGGCATGAAGCACATAATCCTCCGCAGCTTCTTCCGCGGGTTTCCGGAATCATAATGGCAACTTCCGGATAGCGTCTGTGAATACTGTGACTGTCCGGCAGCAGCCAGCCGGCTGCGTTTGGCCTGCCCGGCTCTACAAGGTCCTCTCTCTCCCATGCCTTAATATTTCCATAGGTTTCAACAAGTGATTCTGAGTAGATTACATAGCTTCTTACAGAATGGTCGTCGTAACCACTCTCTTCGGGGTTAAGAAGTGAGATATAATATGGTGTGACGAAAAATGGAATGCCCTTATTTTTTGCTTTGTTCAGAATCTTCATTGTTTTGACGGGGAGAGAGTCGCCAAGTAGTGCATTAACCTCTCCGGGAGTCCTTGCTGCCATTGTTAGATGAAACTTATAATCGTTCCACCATAATTCAACTGTTTTTTGTTTTTCCTCAAAAGAGAGTCCTTCCGGAAACCAGTATCGGGATGTGTTTTGGGTTCTCTTTTCAATTTTCTTAATAAGGTGAATAATCAGCCGGTTTTTGTTTTTTTCTCTTTTGTCGCGGATCTCCTTGTCAAGTCCGGAAGGCCACCTTTTCATGTGAGATGATAATCTTGTCCTGGTATAGGAAAGTGATCCCGATTTCCCTTCTGCAATCAGAAAGAGGTTGTAGAGATCTTCATACATGTCTGCAGAAGGATATTTGTCTTGAGGATTGTTAAGGAAGTACCAGAGTTTTGAGAGGGTTTCAAAATAAATTTTCTCTCCCCTTGAGAGTTCAGAGACAACTCTCTTCTCATGTTGTGCAATTGTTAACAATGTTTTAGCACATCTTTCTGATGCGGGGGAAATTCTCTCTTCAATCTTTAAAGAAGCGTAGGAGCGAACCGAGTCAATGAATTGCTCTTCGTCACTGCTTTCTGTTGCTGCTTTGTAAAGATCCGGCAGAGATTTTTTAAAACGGTTATACAGAGTCTTTGCCATAATCTTTTGTATTTTAATTATTTATTCACAGTCGTTTTACGACCTGCTCAAATGAGCTGTACTTAAAGCGGAATCCCCCTTTAATTAATTTCTGAGGATATATGTATTGCCCTTCTGTTACAAGAATGTGTGATTCGCCAAGCATCAGCCTGAATATGAACCGGGGAAGACGTATTTTTATAAATGAACGGTACCGCTTCGAAAGGATTTCAGTGACACTTCTGTTGTTTTCTTTCTCCGGAGATGCCAGATTATAAACTCCGGCAGCAGACTCGTTCTCAATTATCCAGATAATTGCATCTGCAAGGTCTTCTAGTGCTATCCATGGAAAAGGCTGGCTTCCCTGAGAGATCGTTGCGGCAATCCCAAGCTTAAAAGGTGTCGCAAGTTTTGGATATGCGCCACCCCGTGCTGCCAGAACTACTCCCGGTCGAATTATTGCCACACGGCAAATGCCATTTGCCTCCATTGCGGCGCTTTCCCAGTCTTTGCATACAGATGCCAGAAAACCGGTGCCAAATTCATTTGAATCCTCTGTGTATACAGGGTACTCACCATTTACGGGATGTGAGGGGTAAATACCCGATGCTGATGCCGAAATAAAAAGGGCAGGGGCATCTTGCCCGCAATCATTTATAAAGCTTGCCAGCATTCGTGTTGTATTAATTCGGCTGTCGTAGATAAGCTTTTTGTTACTTTTAGTCCATCTGCAGTTGATTGAATGACCTGCAAGGTTTATAACGACATCGCAATGAGATATGTCTGCCCTGCCAAACTCTCTTCCAATTGAGCGAACAATCCATCCCTTATTTTGCAGTGCTAGAGAAACTGCCTTCCCGACAAGCCCCGAAGAGCCTCTTATTCCTATAGTTTTAACTCTGTTCTGCTCCATAATTATGCTGATTTAAATTTCTGCAACCAGCCCGTCATATGCAGGCTCAATTCCGGGTGGAAGTTCGGCTGAAAGCTCTTTATGGCAGCCAATCTGATGTGAAAGATGGGTCAGATATGTTCTCCCGGCACCAACTTTCCGGGCTACCTCTACTGCCTCGCTGAGGCTGAAGTGAGAAATATGCCTTTCGTGCCTTACAGTGTTAATTACAAGTATCATTACACCTTTCAGTTTAGAATATTCTTCCTCCTCAATTCTGTTTGCATCTGTAATGTATGCTATGTCGCCAATCCGGAATCCCAGAACAGGAAGTTTATAGTGAGACACTCTTAATGGTATAATCTCAATAAATGGGTCTGGCTTGTGTCCGTTCTCCTTACGGATTACGAAAGGGGAATCATCAATTACCCGTATGTCGAATTCAGGCACACCAGGGTATCTGTTCTCTGCAAATGCATATGAATATTCTCTCTCAAGAGATCTCAGTACTCTCTCTTCGCAGTATATTGGAAGAGCTTTGCTGCCAAAATAGTTAATTGCTCTTACGTCGTCAAGGCCTCCCGTATGGTCCTTATGTTCGTGTGTGAGAAGAATTGCATCAAGGTCCATGATATTTGCCCTGAGTAGCTGCTGTCGAAAATCTGGTCCTGCATCAATGAGAATTTTGAAACTTTTGTATTCGATGAAGGCCGATGAGCGAAGCCTGTTGTCCTTCGGATCTGAAGAACGGCACACACTGCAGCTGCATCCTATCATTGGTACTCCCTGGGATGTGCCTGTGCCAAGGAATGTGACTCTTGTGCCAATACTCTCTTTCATTCCATAAAGGTAGGAAATTTTCATACCTTTGTGAAAATTTTTGGCACTTGGATAAGGGAAAATTATACTTGATTCCTACACCCCTTGGAGAGAATGACCCAATGGAGGTTATTCCCGTAAAGGTACTTGAGATGGTACCTTCCATCCGGCATTTCTTTGTAGAAGAGCTCAGAAGCGGAAGGCGCTTTCTTTCAAAGGCGGGTCATAAGGGGCAAATAGATTCGCTCAGCCTTTATGAGCTGAACGAACACACAACATCATCTGCAATAGAGGGATATCTGACAGTTTTACTGCAGGGAAATGACGCAGCACTCATAAGTGAGGCAGGAATACCTGCTGTTGCAGATCCCGGAGCACTTCTGGTTGAGCTTGCCCACAGGCACGATATCAGGGTAATTCCAATGAGCGGACCATCCTCTTTGATTCTTGCACTTGCAGCATCCGGAATGAATGGCCAGAATTTTGCCTTTAACGGCTACCTTCCCGTAAAACCTGAGGAGAGAAGGGCAAAGATCAGAAAACTGGAACAAATTTCCAGAACTACAGGACAGAGTCAGATTTTTATTGAGACTCCGTACAGAAATAACTCTCTTTTAGCTGACATCCTTAATACTTGTCAGCCTGAGACCAGACTTTGTCTGGCTGCACAGATTACTCTGCCCGATTCCTTTATTGTAACCAGGAGTGTTGCAGGGTGGAAGAGGGATGTGCCGGACCTTAACAAAAAACCTTGCGTTTTTATATTATGAAAAAGGAAAATCTATCCGAGTCACTGGTTGAACTGGTGAACATGGAATTTTATTCATACCACGGACATTTCCGCGAAGAGCAGATTATTGGAAATAAATTCATAGTAAACTTTTCTGCCCGCACAGATGTTATCACTCCCGGAGAAACCGACGAATTATCGGATGCACTCAACTATCAGGAGCTTTATGGTATTATCAGAGAAGAGATGGACATTCCTTCAAAACTGCTTGAGAATGTTGCCCTCAGAATTATAAAAAGGATAAAAAATACCTATCCGGCCGTAACATGGGCAAGTGTTTCAATCGCAAAGCTAAATCCGCCCATTGGGGGCAAGGTTGAAGCGTCCAGGGTTGTTCTCTCGTTATAAGTCTGATTTATGGAAATGAATGAAAAAACCGGCAACCGGGTTGCCTTTCTGACACTCGGATGCAAGCTCAACTATTCAGAGACATCTGCAATTGCAAGGCAATTTGTCGATCATGGATATGAGAAGGTTGCAAACAATAAAGAGGCAGATATATATGTTATTAATACATGCTCTGTAACAGAGCATGCAGATAAAAAATGCCGCACAGCAATTCGCAAGCTGCACAAACAAAATCCAAATGCTATTGTTGCCGTTACAGGGTGTTATGCTCAGCTAAAACCTCAGGAGATTCTGGGCATTGAAGGTGTGGACCTTGTACTTGGTGCAGACCAGAAGCAAAACCTCTTCATGAAGGTTTCAGATCTGAAAGGCCAGTCCGGAGAGAATGGCAATTTTTCTCACGGACAGGCAAGATCATATTCGTGTGCAATATCTGAGGTTGAAACAATTTTCCCGGCATACTCTTCCGATGATCGTACCCGTTCCTTTCTTAAGGTACAGGATGGATGCGACTATAATTGCTCATACTGCACCATTCCGCTTGCCCGCGGGAAGAGCAGAAATCACCCTGTTGACTTCATTGTTGGTGAGGCAAGGGAGATAGCAGCAAAAGGAATAAAAGAGGTTGTGCTTACAGGAGTTAATACAGGAGATTTTGGCAAGACAACAGGAGAGGAGTTTTCCGACTTAATTAAAAAACTTGACGAGATTGAGGGAATTGAACGTTACCGCATTTCATCAATTGAACCAAACCTCATAACTCCTGAAATAATAAAATGGATTTCAGAAAGCACAAAGTTCCTTCCCCATTTTCATATCCCGCTGCAGTCTGGTTCCAATAAGATTCTTGCTCTGATGAAAAGGAGGTACAACCGGGAGCTGTTTGCAGAGAGGGTGGAGCTGATCAGGAGCTATATGCCTTTTGCTTTCTTTGGTATTGACGTAATTGTAGGATTTCCGGGAGAGAGTGAGGAGGAGTTTCTTGAAACGTATAATTTTCTTGAAAAACTTCACCCGTCATTTTTACATGTATTCCCTTACTCAAAAAGAAACAACACACCGGCAGCTGAATATCTGAATCAGGTGAACGAGCAGGATAAACATGACAGAGTTCAAAGGCTCACTGAACTCTCGGACAGATTGTACTCACAGTTTGTTGAGAAAAACAGGGGGCGCAGTGAGAAAGTTCTCTTTGAGAGCACTCAGAAGGGCGGAAAGATGTTTGGTTATACGGGAAACTATATAAGAATTGAAACGCAGTACAACCGCGAGCTAATTGGGAAAATTTCAGAGGTAATTATCTGATTTCTGATAAAGTTATTTAGATTGTGCAGAAATGGAATCGGCCTTTTCCTGCATTTTTTTTGCGGCCTCTCTCTTTTCAAACTCAATCCGCTGTCTCTTTTTTCTGCTCATAAAGAAACTGTTGAGCAATTCCCGGAATGAGCTGAACTCCTCCTGATAAACCAAACCCAATCCGCTTCGCTGGCTGTTGTCCAGGTAATTTGAGTACTGGTCTGCAGAGTGGGAGAATGCCTTGGCCCTGAATCGTCCCTTTTCATCCAGTTTAATCTCTACATCAATATCTCCAACAACGTCGCTTCCCTGGTTAAGGTATTTGGCACTGCCTATGTTTCCGTTTACAATAACCCTGTTGTCAAAAAGCTGTGCAGAGACAGCTGCGTCAAAGATATCCCTTCCGTTCTGGCCGGGCTGATAATTGAAGCTGAAGTCAAGAGGTATCTCCAGCTGATTGAATATATTATTTATTTGATTGCTCAGAACCTCCGTGGCATTTGAATAGAGGATAGTTGAGTTATTTACAATACTAGACTGAATGTCCGGTATAAAACTGCCTGATACGAGCAGTGACATAACCTGTTTGATGACCTTGTCCTCTGTGTTAAGAGCAGCATCTACCCTTGCCTTTGTAGCAGGATCGATGTCAGGTATTTCAATTCCAAAGCTCAGCCTTGGATTGAGAAGTTCTCCAAGCATGGCAATAGTGCATTCAACATTTCTGCGGTTACTGACGGAGCTTGTGTCTGCTATTAGAGTGTTGACGGCAGCCTTTGTATTGTATACAGCTGTAAGGTTAAGGTTTGTCTTGAGGATATCACCGTTGAAGTTGAGGTTTCCACCCTGAAGAATGTTAAAATCTCTTTTAAAGATACCCTGCAGTACAAAGGTGTACGATCCCCGGTCAATAATATAGTCGCCGTGAACAGAAAAAATCTCCTTTGAAGGGTTCACCTCAATGTCTACAAGTCCGTTTCCATAGCTGCGAATTACATCTCCCACAGATTTGTCAATCTCGATGAGCATCTCAGCGTCTGTGTTTACACGGGTTTTAAGCCTGACCTCAAGTTCAGTTGCAAGCTTAGGTTTCTCCTCTTTCTTAGGAACTATATAACCGAACTCATTGTAATACTCTGTTTGGGCAGGTTTTGGCGGTACCTTAAAACTCAGCAGGTTTGTCCTGGAAGCCTCAGATGTTGTAGGTAGCGGAATGTGAATTGAAGTATTCCTGTTTGTAGTAACAGAAATATCCATAAGTATTTTCTGAAGGGGCCCTGTAATTGATATAGAACCCGTGCCGAATGCCTTTCCGTAGAAATTTGGATTATCTCTCTCCAGGGTGTTTATACACTCCAGATTTGTAAAGTCAACCCTTGTATTAAGGGTAATTGTTTTGAAGTATTTAAATCCAAGTCCGCCAGATACACTTCCGGTATTACCTGCTTTATCTTTAAGAGTTGCATTAAGAACCTTGAGCTCTCCGTCATCAATAGTGTACGGACCATTTAATGTGTATGGAACTTTTGTGAAATTAACAGTAAAGCCAACATCATTTAATTTTCCAGTATCGCTTGAAAGAATAAGTTTGTCCAGGCGTCCCTTAAGTAATAGGTTTCCGGAAACTGACCCTGAGGCTGTATTCACGATGTCACTCAGAAATGGTTCGAAATAGCTGATTGCAAAATTATTAAGATCTGCATTAAGATTCAGGTAGTTTGATTTGGGTGTGTATGTGCCTGATATCTTTGCCCGTTCACTTCCTGCAATTCTGTTTGCAGCAAGAATATTAAATTTTTCTCCGGAATTATCCCATTCGCTGAAGAGATTAACCTCTCCTACCTCAGTTTTGTTCGCCATAACACTGGTACCCTTGAGGTTCAGCAAGATTCTGGGATCTGAATAGAGTTTTGTGAGAATTGCCTGACCTGTGAAATGTCCTGCTATTCCAAAATCCTTTTTGTTAAAATAGTTGAGAGGAGATATGTCAAGATTTGAGAGCCTTATTTTCAAAGAATCTCCTGATTGTGGAGAGATTCTTCCGCTGGCCTCCAGGGACTGGTTATTGTTAAATATTCTCAAAGACTTAACATTAAAGAGGGAGTCCGAAATTGAAACCTGAGATTTAGCAAAATTCCATTTTGAATCGTTGAAATAGAGTTCAGATGGATTAACAGTAATAGCAAAAAGAGCTCCTTTTCCTGAGGTATTTCTCGAAATATCAATTGATGAACTGAAACTTAGGCTGTTGCGCAGACGTGTATTATTTGAAAAGGCTGCTTTCAGGTCTACGCTGTTAGCTTTGGCGAGTACATCAATAATTGCATTATCAAGATCCAGACCGGCAAACCGTACTTTTTCAGAAACGAAGTTAACAGTAAGCCCATTATCTGCAGAAGAACCGGCCATTTTGACATTACTGGCATAATTTTTAAGATAGCCAACAACTCCTGCGTTAAAGCCGGCAATCATTCTCTTATTCTGATCTATGGTAATTTTTATATTACTGCCATGTGATATGAAAAAGCCTGGAAAAAGCAGCTGACTTACTGCCCGGGTATCATTAAGAGTAAGGGTAAATGAATAGTTTTCACGTCCGTACTCCTGCTTAGGTTCATTGCTAAGAGCTTTAAGAGCAGGTATATGTCTGAATGCTGCCGCTTCTGCAATTCTCTCTGCAAATCTGGTAAGGAAGTGACTTCCCCTGTATTTCATGTCGGCAAACTGAGATTTCAGAGTCACGTCAAACATCTCCCTTGATGAAGCAGAGCTAATGTAAATATCTCCGATATCAAACTCTCCGTTGCTGTTTGTGTAATTAAGACCCTTTACCTGAATATTGCCAATAATCTCTCCGCTGAGTTTTTGAGTAAAGTTGGCAGATGTCCTCAGTGAAACAAGAGATACAGAATCTCTCTTGTCCAGTTTTAATTTCGCAAGATCTGCGTACATTATATCTGCATAAAAGTCATAGTAGGAATCTGTTTTAGCGGACATTCCGAATATTCCCTGAAATATGAAGTCGAGATTGGGATCGTGGCAGATGATTTTACCGTCAAATTTTTCCCGGACATAGCTTCCGCTTGCCTGGATATTGCTGTATGAATAGTTTTGAAACTCAAGCTGTCTTACAGCAATGCTGTCGATGTAGAATTCACTGCCTCCTCTCTTTTCGTCCCTGAGCAGTGCGGTCATATTGCTGCTGAAACTGACCTCACCCAGATTTTTATTATTTATAAGAGTGCCAACATTGAATTTATCTGCTGTGAGCTGTCCCTCAAGGTGAAGACCCCCTTTTTGACTGTTTTCTCTAAGAAGGACATCCATGTATAAACTTCCTATGTTTGTCTCAAGCCTTCCGTTCGCAACAAAGTCATCGAGAAGTCCGGCAAGTCTTCCCCTGAAAGTATACTTAACAAGAGGGGAGAGTTGTGTGAGAAATTTTATAGGTCTTGTGCTGTTAAGCGAAGAAATGATATATGCCAGGTCTGAGGTAGTGGTTGTACAGTATGATATATCTACAAAAGCCATTGTCTCCTGTGCCTTTGGAAGGCCTGATATTTTTGCCTTAAGGTCCAGATATGTAAGCCCGGATTCAGAGGTGATTTTAAGGTTATCGCTGCGGAGGTTTGATACTGTTCCGGATACCAGTCCGCTTATGTGCATTTTAAGTCTGTTTTTGGACAGGGCAGGAGCCAGCCGGGCAAGAGTGGAAAAATTGAGCCAGCTGTCATTAAAATCAATCTCCATCCTCACTTTATCTGTAAATTCTGTAAAATCGAGGCTTGTTTCATAGAACAGGCTCAGACGGTTAGCCCTGAGAACTGAGAAGCCGTCACTTGCTACAACATCGTTTAATCTGGCCTCTTTTGCACTAAGTCTAAGTGAAGCGTGAAGTTCATCAATGCGGAATCCGCTCTTTTCAATAAAAGAGATATTTCTTATGTCTGCAAGGAGTGTATCCTGCTTTACCCCTATGCCCCTTATGTGTGCATTAATATTGCTTAACGATAGGTCCGTAAAGTTAACAATTCCCTTTTTTGTCTCAATTCCAGGGAAAGGATTCTTTAGCGTAAATCTGAAATTGTTGAGTTTTAGTTCACCGGCAAAAAAACTGAACGGAGGAGTTGTTGTGTCGCTGTCATCCCTCTTCTTGATTTTAAAAATTCTCTGCAGGTTTGTAGTACTGTCTGTCTCATTAACTAGATTAAAAACACCGTCATAAAGATGTACCTTGTTAAGAGTCAGTCGTGAAGAACGTATCAGGTCTCCGGCAGAAATTGATACGGAGAGTTTTTTACAGTTCATTAGTGTGTCTTGATGAGTATACATCACATGAACATCTTTCAATATAAGCTTGTTAAAAAAAAGATAGTAGACCTTGCCAATTGAAACCTCAGTATCCAGTCTGTCTGAAAGAACTTTGGCTGCACGGCCGGCTGCCCATGTTTGCATGGCCGGTACCTGCATGGCAACATAAGCCGCCACCGGTGCCATTGCAACGATGAATGCCAGTGCTATCAGTATTTTTTTAACTATCCTTATGATTGACTCCTTTTGCGCAAAAATAGTCAATTATATTCAGCAGTTTGTTAAAAAAACACCATTTTTGCAAAGTTTTTAAATGATAAAATGAGCATAACAATATTAGGTATAGAATCCTCATGCGACGACACTTCTGCGTCTGTTATAAGGGATGAGTTTCTTCTCTCCAATGTAATGTCTTCGCAGGATGTCCATGAGAAATATGGCGGAGTTGTTCCGGAGCTGGCTTCAAGGGCACATCAGCAAAATATTCTGCCGGTTGTAGACAGGGCTATTAAGCTTGCTAATATCTCTTTGGGAGAGATTGATGCAATTGCTTTCACAAGGGGCCCCGGTCTTCTTGGATCACTTCTAGTGGGAACATCTTTTGCAAAAGGTCTGTCAATTTCACTGGGCAAACCACTGATTGATGTAAATCATTTACAGGGTCATATATTATCTCATTTTATCAAAGTGCCGGGCAGGGAGAATCTCCAGCCCACTTTCCCATATCTGTCGCTGCTGGTTTCAGGCGGACACACGCAGATAGTCAGAGTGGACAGTCACAGCTCTTTTACAGTAATTGGCGAGACAATCGATGATGCCGTTGGAGAGGCTTTTGACAAATGTGCAAAAATAATGGGACTGGGATATCCAGGAGGTCCTGTCGTGGACAAACTTGCCAAAGAGGGAGATCCAAAAGCATTCACATTCTCAAAACCAAAGGTTGCAGGTCTTAACTACAGTTTTAGCGGAGTTAAAACCTCCCTTCTATATTTTTTGCGCGACAGAGTTGCAGAGAATCCAGATTTTGTAAACGAAAACAAAAATGATCTCTGTGCATCCTTTCAGTCAACTCTTATTGAGATATTAATGGACAAACTTATTAAAGCAGTAAAAGAGACAGGAATCAGTGAAATTACAATAGCAGGAGGTGTTTCTGCAAATTCAGGTTTAAGAGACAGAATTACCCTCGAAGGATATAAAAGGGGATGGAAAACATATATCCCTGAGTTTCGCTTTACTACCGATAATGCAGCTATGATTGCAATTGCCGGGTATTACAAATTTGCTAGCGGACATGTTACTCCGCCTGATATTGTGCCTGTTTCCAGATCTCTCGATTATCACTGAAAATTTTTTAAAATCTGCTCCGGCAGATTTTTTTATTGACCATACCCTCAGTCGTTTTGAGTTATCATTTTTCCAATTATCTTTGTTTTGATGTTTATTTTAAATTTTAATTAAAAACACCTAAAACTTCATTCATGAAAAAATTCATTATGATTTTCACGGGATTGTTATTTGTATTTCAGGGACTGGTTGCCCAGAATATACGTGTAACAGGAACTGTGACCGAAAAGGGGACAGGCACCCCTCTTCCGTTTGTAGGTATCCAGGTAAAAGGAACAACTACCGGTACTACAACAATGGATAATGGCACTTATGCCCTGAACGCACCATCAAATGGTACACTGGTATTATCATTTATCGGGTACAAAGATCTGGAGGTTCAGATTTCAGGCAGAACAACCATTAATGTAGAGCTTGAACAAGATGCACTGGCACTTGATGAGGTGGTTATGGTAGCTTATGGTACTGCTAAAAAGTCCAGCGTTACCGGAGCAATCTCATCAGTAAATGCTGCAAGCATTGAGAAAAGACCTGTTACCAACGCACTAGCCGCCCTCTCGGGAACTTCAGCAGGTGTTCAGGTAAACACCTCTTACGGGCAGCCTGGTTCTGACCCTGCAATCCGTATCCGTGGTTTTGGATCAATCAACTACTCATCTGCTCCACTGATTGTTCTGGACGGTGCTCCATACAACGGCGCAATGGCTAACATTAACCCGGCAGATATTGAATCAATCAATATCCTTAAGGATGCCGCTTCAACTGCTCTTTACGGTTCCAGGGGATCGAACGGAGTCGTTATGATTACAACCAAAAAAGGTAAAAAGGAGAAACTTAATATCAGTGCAACTGTAACTCAGGGTTTCTCTCAGAGGGGTCTTCCTGAATATGACAGAATTGATGCATATCAGTACTATCCAATTATGTGGGAATCTCTAAGAAACTCACTTATCACCACATCAAGACCAATTGATCAGGCCAGTGCCCTTGCATCTGGAACTACCTCAAATGGTATTGTTTCAAACCTTGGTTACAATCCTTTCACTGGTATTGCTAACGGTGATGTTATGCAGTACGATCCCGCAACATATGCTTCTAAACTGAATCCTAATGCAACTTCACTCCTTTGGGGAGATGACCTTGACTGGTACTCTCCGGTTGAGAGACTTGGAAGCAGAACAGAAGCAATGGTAAGTGCAAACGGCGGAAGCGAGACTACAGACTACTATATGTCGGTAGGTCTTACAAAAGATGCGGGCTGGCTCAAAAAAACCAACTACGACCGTATCTCAGCAAGAGCAAACGTTAACTTTACTCCTAGAAAATGGGTTACATTTGGTGTTAATCTGAATGCATCTTACAACACCTCTTCTTCAGCCAATACTGACAGTAATACCGGTTATGCAAACCCTATCTATTTTGCAAGAAACATGGGACCAATTTATCCTGTATATCAGCATGACAGACTAACCGGTGAATATATTCTTGACGAGCAGGGTAACAAACTCTGGGACCTCGGAGCTGCAGTATCTCAGGGCGGAGTAAACTACGCTGCAAGAACACAGAACAACGGACGTCACGGTATTGCAGAACATATGCTCAATATTATCGACTTCCAGAGAAATACTATTCAAGCAAGAGCATATACTGAGTTTAGTTTCCTTAAGGATTTTAAACTTCGTCTGAACCATTCGTTTGACATAAACAATTTCTTGTCATCTACATATGAGAACAAACTGGTAGGTGACGGGGCTCCTCAGGGAAGGTCAAGAAAAGAGTCTTCACTTCGCTATACATGGACAAACCAGCAGATTCTTACCTATAGTAAAACATTCGACAAGCATGACATTAATTTGATGGTTGCTCACGAAAGTTATAAAAATTCATACAGCGAATTTTATGGTTTCCGTCAAGGTGAGATTATCCCTGGTAATACTGAGCTTATTAACTTTACTACTACAAATAGCCTCTATTCATATCTTGACAATCACGCTGTTGAAGGATTCCTGGCAAGAGCAACATACTCTTTTGAAAATGGCAGATATACTGCTGAAGGTTCATACAGAAGAGACGGATCGTCAAAATTTGAAAGTGCAATGAGATGGGGTAACTTCTGGTCAGTAGGTGGAGGATGGAGAATTGACAAGGAGAATTTTATGAAGTCACTCACATGGATTGATTTCCTGAAATTCCGCGCCTCATATGGTCTGAATGGTAACGATGGTGGTATCAGTTACTATGCTTGGCAGGTTCTCTATAATTATAACAATAACTCAGCTGAGCCGGGTTATATTCAGTCAACAGTTCCAGGTAATCCTTTCCTGAAGTGGGAGACTACAATTCAGACAGACTTGGGTCTTGAATTCAATATGTTTGGAAACAGACTCAGAGGAAATGTTGATTGGTTTAACAAAAAGTCAAAAGACCTTATCTTCTCTGTTCCTTTGTCGCCATCTACCGGCTACACAACTCAGGACAGAAACATAGGTAATGTATACAACAGAGGATGGGAACTTGATATTACAGGTGACATTATTGACACTAAGAACTTCAGTTTTGCACTTAACCTGAATGCAACTACTTATGTAAATAAAATTACAAAACTTCCTGAGGAGAATCGTGAAAATGGAATAATTTCAGGAAACTTCAAAAGAGTAGAGGGTGGTTCAATTTACGACTACTGGCTACGTCAGTGGTATGGTGTTGACCCGGATAATGGAAATGCTCTGTATCTGTTTGACGATGCAAAAGATGAAAACGGAAACTATATCCAGACTTGGTCAGATACAGATTGTAAAATTCTTCCTAATGGTTCTATCGTAACTTCTAACCAGGCGAAGGCAAAGTTTGACTGGGCTGGCACAAGTATTCCTGATTTGTTTGGATCAATCACACCTTCATTCAAAATCTTTGGTGTAGATGTTTCGGTTCAGCTTAACTATTCAATAGGTGGTAAGGCCTACGACTACAACTACGCAGCTTTGATGTCCTCAGGAGGATATGGTGCAGCAAAATCTGTTGATATACTTGACAGATGGACTACTCCCGGACAAGTTACAAACGTTCCAAGAATGGACAACTCAAAGACCACGGCATTTAATGCCGCCTCTTCAAGATGGTTAGTTGATGCCTCTTATCTTGCAATCAGAAACGTAAACATTGCATATAATTTTAGCCCTAGAATTCTTAAAACGCTTGATCTTAAAGGTTTGAGAATTTATGCATCTGCAGAAAATCTTGCACTCTTCTCTGCCCGTAAGGGTATGAACCCTGCACAGAGCTTCAACGGCGATGTGTTCAACGATGTTGGATTCAATCGTACAGTAACTTTTGGTGTTAATGTTAACTTCTAAAATCGGTCAAGTGATGAAAAAAATCAAATTATTTATATTGGCATTGGCAGCAGGAGTGTTATTTATCCCTCAGTCCTGCAGCAAGGAGTATCTTGAGACGACTCCTACAGACCAGCTATCTGCCAGTCTTGTCTTCAACTCTCTAACGGGAGCATGGGGAGCAATTAACGGGGTTCACAGGACTATGTACATCCAGTACAACAGTTCTCAGTCAAATGGCGGTTTTGCCGGCATGTATCTTAACGTTGAGATGATGGGAACTGACGTTGTCTTCAATACTACTGCAAATGGTTGGTTCAGGAGTGCTTATCAGTGGGTAGATCATAGAAACGATCGCTCAACATTGGTGCTTTGGTGGAATAACCTATACAGATTAGTAAGTAATGTTAATCAGATTATAAATCAAATAGATGCTATAGCAGGACCTGAAGCAGAAAAAAGCGCAATTAAAGGTCAGGCTCTTACATACAGGGCTTGGGCACATTTTATGCTGGTTCAGTTCTATGCAGACAGATATGTACCCGGAGGAGCAAATGCACAGCCTGGAGTTCCTTATATGGAAGAGATCTCATTTGATGGACAGGCTCGTAATACAGTAGCAGAGGTTTACACAAAAATCAACGCAGACCTAACTGCTGCAATCACCTCTTTAGAAGGTTATTCACGTGCCAACAAGTCACATATCAATAAATCTGTTGCGCAGGCAATTCAGGCTCAGGTAGCACTTGTTCAGGGTAACTGGAACCAGGCTGCAACTTCGGCAAATGCTGCCAGACAAGGTTACAGCTTTATGTCAGCGGCCCAGCATCTGGAAGGCTACAATAAACAAAACAACCCTGAGAATATATGGGCATCATACGTACAGGAAGATCAGACAATGTACTTCTACTCTTTCTATGCTTATATGTCTAATAACTTCAATTCAACAGCAATCAGACAGAGCCCTAAGTCAATTACCAAAGTGCTGTACGATCAGATATCTGCTACCGATGTCAGAAAAGGATTCTGGTATCCTAATGCTGTTGCAGATAAGCAACCGTTCGTACAATCAAATGGTGTGAGATTTAACTATATGAGTTCGAAGTTTCAGGCAACTTCTACCTCTGATTCAAGAGGCGACTTTCCATGGATTAGAGTCGCTGAAATGTATCTTGTTGAGGCTGAGGCTCTCGCCAGACAGGCTGGTAAAGAGGAGCAGGCAAAAGATGTTCTCTTCCTGCTTGCAAAGAACAGAGATCCTCAGTATGTAAGATCTGCAAACACAGGCCAGGCTCTTATTGACGAAATTCTTACCCAGCGTAGAATTGAGCTTTGGGGAGAGGGCCGTAACTGGACAGACCTTAAGAGACTTAATTTGCCACTGGTAAGACCTACTGCAGCAAATGCAGGACAGGGTGCTCACGTAGAATCATTTGCCATTAAAGTTGATGTCCCTGCCGGAGGAACTATCTGGACATGGAAGATTCCTAAGGGAGAGGTTGATACAAATCCAAATCTTGAGCAGAATCCTGAATAATTTTCAGAGGTAATATAAACGAAAAGGGACCGGAATAATCCGGTCCCTCTTTTTTTTATTGTAAGTCAGAAATTAGCAACCGCTGCATCCTGAGCATCCGCCGCTGCTGCATGAAGAAGACTCCTCCATTTTCTCTCCGTAAAGGCCGCCTGTCAGCTCTTGTGAAGTTGCCTCACGAACAGCTACAACAGTGCCCTTAAAGTTGAGTTCTGCGCCTGCCAGAGGGTGGTTGAAGTTCATTACCACAACATCGTCCTTAACTTCGTCAATTGTACCCTGAAGTCTGTTTCCGTCTGAATCCTGCATAGGAAGGACGTTGCCAACTGTTAGAAGACCATCCTCAATCTTGCCGTCAATCATAAACATATCCTTAGGAAGTTCTATTACGGCATCTGAGTTCATTTCTCCATATCCTTCAGAAGGTGAAAGAACAAACTCGAATGAGTCGCCTACCTCCTTGTTAAGTATGTTCTCTTCAAATTTTGGAAGCAGGTAGCCGGTTCCAAAGATGAAATCCATTGGTTTGTCTGCCGTTACTGTCTCCATTACATCGCCATCTACTACCAGAGTATATGAGAGAGAGACAACCTTGTTTGTTCCGATTTTCATTATTTCTATTGATTGTTATTGGTTTATTTTAAAAAAGAATATTTTGTATGCAAATATTGTGCTAAAGTTTTCGTTTTATTTTATATCCAATTGCAGCAACAATTAGCGTCATTACCGGTGTTATTATGTTAAAAAAGCAGTAAGGAAGATATGCAAGAGTGGCAACTCCCAGTACTCCGGATTGGGCAACTCCGCAGGTGTTCCATGGAACAAGAACAGATGTTACTGTACCGGAATCTT
The DNA here is from genome assembly GCA_002842695.1 of Bacteroidetes bacterium HGW-Bacteroidetes-10. Classification (GTDB taxonomy): domain Bacteria; phylum Bacteroidota; class Bacteroidia; order Bacteroidales; family UBA932; genus Bact-08. The sequence goes on from PHDT01000011.1 coordinate 59,357, forward strand.
CGAGGGTCCGGCTCAGAAGCTGAGGCTCATACCCTTTCTTTTTGTATGTTTCTGCAAACATCTTTCCCGGAAGAAGTATAGCCATATACTGGTCAGAAAGAGTAATATTGCAGAATAAAGTTGTAGCAACAGTAGATCCAACGAGAGAAAATGTGCTTTTTACATATTTTACCATTTGACCTGTAATAACCTGAATCATCCCGCTGGCCTCCATAACACCGCCAAAAGTAACAACACACAAAATGAGCCAGACTGTATTCAGCATTCCTGCCATACCACGGGTGGAAGTCAGGGCATTGAGCATTGCATCGCCAGTTTCGACTGATACACTTCCGTACAGCATTTTGAGTGAGGCAACAAAATAGATAGTTACCCCGCTGAATGAACTCCCGGCAATTTGCATGCAGAGTTCAGGCTGTACAAAGCAGGCAACTAATGCTCCAATAATTGCAGAGAGAAAAAGTGTTATAAAAGGAGAGACCTTTTTGAGTATAAGAGCTATTGTAAAAACAGGAACCAGCAGTAACCACGGGGAGATATTGAAGCTGGAAGTGATTGCCGTCAGGTTGTTTTCTATATTAAGATTTGATGAAACTGGTATAACAAAACCGGCAACTGTGAATATTATGAATGTAATTATAAAGGCCGGTACAACAGTTATGAGCATATATCTTATGTGAGTGTACAAATCTACACCTACTACAGCAGCTGCAAGGTTTGTTGTGTCAGAAAGAGGGGATAACTTGTCGCCAAAATATGCACCGGAAATTATTGCCCCGGCAAGCCATGGCGCAGAGAAACCGAGTATCTGACCTGCCGAAAGCATTGCCAGTCCAATTGTTCCGACTGTAGTCCAGGAGCTGCCTGCCATAAGCGATACTGCAGATGTGAGAACAAATGTAACAACCAGAAAAACAGAGGGATGTATAAGCTTTAGCCCGTAAAAAATCATTGTAGGTACAACTCCGCTAATCATCCAGGATCCGGTAAGGGCACCAATCATTAGAAGTATGAAAATTGCAGAGCCTGTTTTTGAGAGTTGAGTCATCATTCCCTTTTCCAGCTTTTCCCATGGCACCTTCAGGTATGCAATTGCAATTATGGATGTAAGTACGCTTGTAAGCAACAGAGCAATCTGAGAAGTTCCCGCAGATATCTCCTCTCCGAAAATTCTTACACCAATTGAAATCATGGCAACAAGAAAAATAATTGGAAGGAGTGATACCGCTAAGCTGGGCTGTTTCATATGTTTAATTTCCGTTAAAGTTTACAGATTCAAATGCCAGAGTAGGAATGAGCCACCTGCTTGTCATTCTTGGGTCGTCTCCGATATGGGCTACGTTATTCCATAAAGTAATAATGTTACCGGTAACATTCATCTCTTTGATAGGGTGCAGAATCTTCCCATTCTCAAAATAGAATCCCTGAACTCCAAAAGAGAAGTCTCCTGAAGATGAATTTGTGTTCCCTCCATTGAACCCTGTTACCAAAATTCCACGCTCCATTTTACCCAGGATTTCTGAGACTCCGTTAACTGAACTCTCTGAAGGAAAATTCTCACCAAGCGAACATGATAGTACGGATGGTCCTTCAATTGTCACAGGAATACCCAGCTTTCTGGAATTGTATGTATTGATAAAGTATGTGTTTATAACACCTGCTTCAATAATATTCAGGTTTTTTGTTGCAATTCCCTCTCCGTCGTAGAACCTTGATCCCTCTGCACCAATTATGTGAGGTCTGTCCATAAAATAAAGATTATCAGGAAAGAGTCTAGATCCCAGTTTTCCTTCAAGAAATGAGTTTTTCTGCTGAATAGCAGAGCCGTTTAACGCTGAAATTATTGGAGACACAACTCTGCTGGCAACTGTGTTCTCAATCACCATGTTGTATTTTCCGGATTTCATTTTCCTGGGGTTAAGCCTTGAGAGGGCTCTCTCCATTGCCTTAGAACCAATTCCCTCCTTGATTAAAGAGTCATACATAAGAGAACTTTCGTACCACCATGCCTCAGGACGGGCATCGCCACGATCTTTTACAGTGCACTCACTGCTTATGGTAAAAAGAGTCTGCTTCATCTCTCCCTCGAACCCTCCGGTGTCTGCCATATAGTAATACTCCATTGAGTCCCCGTATTCACAGTTAACCGAAACAACCTTTTTATCTTTGCCGAACATTTCTGCAGCACAGGAAAAAGCAATCTCCTTTTTTTGTTCAGGAGTGACCAGATCGTAAGAATTGTCAAACTGTTTCAGATCGAACTCTTTGCCCTTAAAATATAACTCTTTCTGGGGAAGTACCCTGTCCGGATCATAAGAGATAAGCCTGGTTGCCTCAACTGCATTTTTTATAAAAGAAGAAAGTTCCTTCTCCTCCGTGCGGTTGGTGGAAAAGTATCCGTAACGCCCGTCAACATAAAGCTGAAGATAGAGAGAGGATCCTGTAGACTGATGAAGCCTGTCCAGTTTGTCGTTTCTTACGGAAAAAGAGCTCTGGATGAGCATGTCGCTTCCCACTCTTACATCCTGACATCCCTCTTTTCTTGCTGTATCCATTGCCCTTCTGGCTGTCTCTTTCAAATTTGCGAACATCTCAGTTTACCCCTCCCACGGTCAGTTTATTTACAAGTACGGTTGGCATGCCACACGAAACCGCGCAGTATTGCTCTTTGCCGCAGGTCCATGTCCCGTTGTCAATTACAGGATTGTCTGCAACTGCAACAATATCTGCAAGAGCCTCCGGCCCGTTTCCAATTATGTTTATGTCCTTTACCGGGCTGGTAAGCTTTCCGTTTTCAATTAAATATCCGGATTTTACAAAAAATGTAAAGTCTCCCGCTCCAATCTGAACCTGTCCGTTAGAAAAATTGTCCACGAAAATGCCCCTCTTTACAGAGGCAATAATCTCACTCTCCTTTGCACTTCCGCCCTCCATGTATGTAGCCCTCATCCTTGGCAGCGGCATATGTCTGAAAGACTCTCTTCTCCCGTTTCCGGTAGGAGAGGTCTTGTAATATTCTGCGCTGATTCTGTCATGCAGGTATGAGTTAAGAATACCATCCTTAACCATATAGGTCTTCTGAGATTCAATACCTTCGTCATCAAAGCTGATTGAGCCTCTGTTTGCAAATATGGTTCCATCGTCCACCACAGAAATATCAGATGAACATATTTTTTTGCCCAGTTTGTCAGAAAAAATGGATGTGCCAAGTCTGTTAAAATCTGCCTCAAATGCATGGCCGATGGCCTCATGCAGCAATATTCCAGAACTGCCTGAGCCCATTACCACAGGCATCTCTCCGCCGGAAGGTCTGAGGGCGCCAAACTGCATTGAAGTTTTTGACACAACCTCATCTGCAAGTTCCTTAATCAATTCTCCGGTTAGCATCTCAAATCCGCTTCTGAAACTTCTGGAAGCGCTTCCGTTTTCAGTAACTCCATCTGCCTTCATAATACAAGTAACTGCAACAGAACACATGGGTCTCTCATCTGTGGCAAAAACACCGTCTGAGTTATAGAACAGTATGTTTGTATTTGAGTCCGAAATTCTGGCCATGACCTTATTTACCCTTGAGTCGGCACTAAAAACCAGAGAATCCATTTCGCGGAGAAATGGAATTCTGTCTGAAACACTCTTGTCTGCCCATGGTACAAAAGCTTTATATCTTTTTGGAAAATCCTTAAGGCTGAGATTAAGCGGGCCTATATTTCTGCCCGGGTCTGAAGCAATTGCAGAGGCAGTTCTTGCTGCACGCTCCATCTCCTTCATTGTGGTTATCTCTGTGTATGCATATCCGGTCTTCTCTCCTGAGAGGACTCTTATGCCCACGCCGTAATCTATATGAGTTCCGGCTCCGTTAATTTCGGAGTCACGGAGCGTAAGTTCGTTTGAAATGCTGTGCTCAAAGTAAAGGTCGGCATAATCTCCTCCGTTGGAAAGAGCAATGGAAACAAGCCTTTTCAGATCCTCTTCACTTACCCCGAACAGGGCTTTCATTTCTTCGGGATGATTCATCTGCGCTATTTTTGACAAAGTAACCGAAAAATGGCTAAATTAGCAAAACCTAAACCCTCAAACTTCACTATGGACCAGCCCAAAATAGAGAGGTTGCTAAGGATAATGCAACTTCTTACAGACAGGACAAGAGTCAATACAATTGATTCCATATCTCAATCCCTTGAAATATCACCAAGAACCGTATACAGATATCTTGATACATTCGAGAACGCAGGATTCAGACTAGAGCGCAAGCTAAATAGTGTCTCTCTTGCAAAAGATTCCAAATACTTCAGGATGATTTCAGATCTGGCATATTTTAACCAGGAGGAGGCCTATATAATTAAAAAGGCTCTGGAGGTATTTGACCCCGGTAACCAGGCGGTACTGGGAGTAAAGAAAAAGCTCAGTAATATTTACGATTTCCGTGACACCGCTCCACTTCTTGTAAAGCCGGGCAGGGACAGAATTATCAGCAGTCTTATGTTTGCAATTGCTGAGGAGCGTCAGGTGGTTCTTAAGGAATATCACTCCATTCACACATCAAAGATTTCTGACAGGAAGGTTGAACCAATAGCTTTTGGTGTAAATATGTCTACAATCTACTGTTATGAGGAAGAAAGCGGAATATGTAAATATTTTGCTATTCCCAGAATAGGAGAGGTTATCGTTGAAGAGAGCGAATGGATGTTCAAAGAGAGTCATGGAATTTTGAAAACAGATATTTTTAGGTTTTCCGGAAATGAACCCAGACATATCAAATTAAAAATGTCAATGGTTGCTGCCACACTTTTGGCTGAGGAGTTCCCTCTTAGCGAACAATATATTACTGCGCTGAGTAATATTGAGTTCTGCCTTGAGTGCGACGTTTACGATTTTCAGGGAGCAGCCAGGTTTGTGCTGGGATTGTGTAATGAAATTGAAGTATTGGGAAGCGATGATTTTATTGGTTTTTTGGAAGAAAAAAGGAAGAGAAGCAAGTTTTAATACACAATAACTAATAAATTTTATAAATTTGCCCAATTATAAACATGCGAAACTTGGTGATTAACATTGGCGAAGGACTAACTTTTGAGAATATTGTCAGGGTAGTCATAAACAAAGAAAACGTTCAAAGCGGACATGATGCAGATAAAAGAGTTACAGAGAGTTTCGACTTTCTTACCTCTTTTGCGGGAGAGAAGGTTATTTATGGCATAAATACCGGTTTCGGGCCTATGGCTCAGTACAGGGTCGACGACAGCAGACTGAGAGATTTGCAGTATAACATTCTGCGTTCTCACTCATGCGGGGCAGGTAAGCCAATTGATCCTGTATATGTAAGAGCATCAATGCTTGCGAGGTTGTCCAATTTCTGTATTGGAAAATCAGGCGTAAGCAGGCAGCTTACTGAGATTTTATCTGCATTTATCAATAACGAAATATATCCGGTTGTTCCTGAACACGGAGGAGTTGGCGCAAGCGGCGATCTGGTACAGATGGCACATATTGGCCTCACACTCATTGGAGAGGGGGAGGTCTTTTTTAAAGGGAAAAGGATGCCAGCCGCAGAAGCAATGAAGATATGCAATATATCTCCGTTGGAAATAAAGATAAGAGAGGGACTCGCCATAGCAAACGGAACCAGCGTTATGACCGGAATTGGAGCCGTGAATGTTCATTATGCTTCTATGCTCCTTAAATGGGCAACTATTGCATCGGTAATGATGAATGAGATTGCCTCTTCTTATGATGACTTTGTTGCAGAGCCTCTTATAGACAGCAGACCGCATCCGGGACAGAAAAAAGTGGCAGCTCAGATGCGAAGCCATTTCGAATCATCAAAAAGGCTCAGGAAGCGAGAAGCTGAACTCTATGAGGGAGCAAATCAGGAGAAAATTTTCGAACATAAAGTACAGGGATATTACTCGCTTCGCTGCGTGCCTCAGGTTCTTGGTCCTGTTTTGGAGACCATTGAGAGGGCGATGGAGGTAATTGAGAGAGAGTATAACAGTGTTTGTGATAATCCGGTGGTTGATCCTGCCTCAGGAAGCATTTATCACGGTGGAAATTTCCACGGAGACTATGTCAGCTTCGAGATGGACAAGCTAAAGATTGCAGTTGCAAAAATGACTATGCTTGCCGAAAGACAGCTGAATTATCTGTTCCATGACAGAATTAACGGTATTCTGCCTCCTTTTGTAAATCTGGGAGTTCTGGGTCTGAACTATGGTTTGCAGGCAGCTCAGTTTACTGCAACATCAACTACTGCCGAGTCGCAATCTCTCTGCATGCCTGTTTATGTTCACTCAATTCCAAATAACAACGACAATCAGGACATTGTGAGCATGGGTACAAACTCAGCTCTTATAGCAGCAAGGGTTATTGAGAATGGTTTCCAGGTGATGGCCATTCATTTTATGGCTTTAATGCAGGCGATTGATTATCTTGAAATTAAGGATGATATTTCTGATGAAAGCAAGAGAGTATTCACCGAACTGAGAAAAATATCTCCAAAGTTTAGTGATGACACTCCAAAATATAAGGAGATTGAACAATTAGTACAATATCTGAAAGAGAACTGATATGAAATATGCTTTAGTCACGGGAGCAGGCAGGGGAATAGGCAGAGCCATCGCGCAGAGGCTTGCCTCTGCAGGCTACCATGTTCTTGTGAATTACAAATCCAATGATGCTGCGGCTGAAGAGACTGCGGCTCTTGTAAAGAGTGCCGGAGGTGATGCAACTCTGATGAAATTTGATGTTTCTGACAGAAAGGAGACAGAGACAGCTCTTAATCAGTGGAGATCAGAAAACGAAGGGGCCTGGATTGAGGTATTGGTAAACAATGCAGGAATAAGAAAGGATAACCTCATGTTGTGGATGGAGCCTGCAGAGTGGGACAGCGTTATTGATACAAATCTTAATGGCATGTTCAATATTACACGGCTGCTTGTGAAAGATATGATGGTAAGGAGGTTTGGCCGTATTGTAAATGTGGTGTCATTATCAGGAATAAAGGGACTCCCCGGACAGACCAACTATTCTGCTGCCAAGGGAGGAGTAATAGCTGCAACAAAGGCTCTGGCCCTTGAAGTGGCGAAAAAGGGTGTCACCGTAAATGGTGTAGCCCCCGGTTTTATTACAAGTGACATGACTTCAGACCTGGATGAGGCTGCACTTAAGAAACAGATACCTGTTGAGAGGTTCGGCAAACCCGAAGAGGTGGCTGCACTGGTTGCATTTCTGGTTTCGCCGGAAGCATCATATATTACAGGAGAGATAATATCAATAAACGGAGGAATATATACTTAGAATTGTATGGCGAGAGTGGTTATAACAGGCATGGGGATCTACTCATGCATTGGACAGAATCTTGATGAGGTGCTTGAGTCTCTCAGGGCCGGCAACTCCGGAATAGGGGTTGATCCTGCAAGAGAGGCCATGGGTTTCAGATCCTATCTGACAGGAATTCTTCCAAAACCGGATCTTAGCAAAAGACTGGACAGACGTAAAAGGATTTCAATGTCAGAAGAGGCAGCCTATGCATACATTGCAACAGAGGAGGCCCTTGCAAACGCTCTTATCGACAATGAGTTTCTCGATTCCCGCGAAGTGGGAATTCTCTATGGAAACGATAGCAGCGCCCAGGCAGTAATTGACGGTATTGACCTTATCAGGGAGAAAAAAAATACAACACTTGTTGGATCGGGGTCTGTATTTCAGTCCATGAATTCAACCGTGAGTATGAATCTGTCTGTTATTTACAGACTGAAGGGAATAAACCTGACCATTGCCGGTGCCTGCGCAAGCGGATCTCATGCAATAGGAATGGGCTATTTTATGATAAAGAATGGTCTACAGGATTGTATAATCTGCGGAGGGGCTCAGGAGGTTAATCCTTATGCGGTATGCAGCTTTGACGGGCTGAATGCCTTTTCTGTAAGAAATGACAACCCTAAGGGAGCATCAAGGCCTTTTGATTCTGAGAGGGATGGTTTGGTTCCAAGCGGAGGCGCAGCTACTCTTATTCTGGAGAGCTATGAATCGGCAGTGAAGAGAGGGGCTCCAATTCTTGCGGAGGTATTGTCTTATGGCTTCTCATCAAACGGAGATCATATATCAGTCCCAAATATTGATGGCCCGAAAAGATCCCTCATTATGGCTCTTAAGCAGGCCGGTCTTTCTCCTGCAGACATTCAGTATATCAATGCTCATGCGACCTCTACGATTGTGGGGGATTACAACGAAGCCCTGGCAATTGATGAAGTATTCGGCGAGCTGAAGCCTTATGTTGGTTCTACAAAAAGCATGACAGGACATGAGATGTGGATGGCAGGTGCCAGCGAGGTTGTCTACTCTGTGCTAATGATGAAGAACTCTTTCATAGCACCTACAATTAATTTTGAAAAGCCTGACGAAGCATCGTCAAGACTAAATATACCAAATAAAACAGTACCGTTTGAATTTAACACTTTCCTTTCCAATTCATTTGGGTTTGGAGGTACAAATTCTACGCTCATTATCAGAAATTTATAAAACACACATATTTTCCAGCTATGATTGATGCAGCCCTGATTGACAAAATTAACAATGTTCTGGCAGAAGAATTTGAAGTAGATATTCAGAAAATTTCGCCGGAAGCTCCTTTAATGGATACCCTGGATCTTGACAGTCTGGATCTCGTTGACATGGTGGTACTCATTGAACACAATTTCGGGTTTACCGTAGTTGCCAAGGATTTTGTTGGCATTAAGTCGTTCAATGATTTTTATCACTTTATCAACAGCCGCATAGATGAAAAAGGAGCCAAGGAATGAGTGGAGTGGTAAATCAAGAGGAGGAGCAACCGGATATCTCATCTTTGTATTTATCATCAAGAGAGCAGGACTAAGAGCAGCATATGCTCTTCTCTCCTTTGTTGCCTTATATTTCATACCATTTGCACCTCGTGCCACTGCTTCTGTATGGCGCTATTCAAGAACAATATTGGGTAAGGGAAGAGCCGCATCGGTTCTTTTTGTTTACAGAAATTACCTGAATCTTGGCATCTCTCTTATTGACAAGACTGCAGTTTCTGCAGGACTTGGCGACAGGTTCTTATTCGAATTTGATGAGCCGGCCAATGTGAGCAGCATTCTTTCCGGAAACAGCGGAGCAGTAATTATTGGAGCCCATTTTGGAAACTGGGAGGTGGGTGCTCCCTATTTTGGGAAGTATGGCAAGAGGATGAGGGTAGTTATGATGGATGCTGAGTTTCAGAGCATAAAAAAAGTGCTGGAGGAACAAAAGCAGCTGGACGCCTTCAGCCCAATCCCTATTAAAGATGATTCGTTTTCGCACATATTTGAAATTCGCGATGCACTCGAGAGGGGCGAATATGTAGCCATGCAGGGCGACAGACTCACACCTAACGGAAAGAGCGCTGAGGTTGAGTTTATGGGCAGGAGGGCACTTTTCCCCCTGGGACCTTTTGTTCTTGCGGCAAGATTTGGTTATCCGGTAATATTCTACTTTGCCGTAAGGAGCGGACTAAGAAAATACAGATTTCACTTCTCACTGTACGAGCCCGCTAAGAGGCAGGGTACTGTCAGACCTGAAACAGACATATTGAATTCATACACCGCATATCTGGAGAAAACCGTTAAGGCCTCTCCGGGGCAGTGGTATAACTTTTACAAATTCTGGCTATGAGAACACAAACGAGAATGCTCCTCATATCTGCCAACAGACTTGCAGATCCATATCCTGTCTATCCAATTGGCTTGTCATATCTGCAGACCTATCTGAGGGAGAAACTTCCGTGGCTGGAGACCTCTGTTTGCGATATGAACATGATGGATATTGACGGGCTTAAGAGGAGAGTTGAGGAGTTCAGTCCAAACTATGTGGGGATATCAATTAGAAATATTGACGGAGCCAATTCACTTGACAGAACGAGCTTTATTCCAGGATATAAGGAGATTACTGATGCCGTAAGGGAGAAGACCAAAGCACCTGTTATTCTGGGTGGAGCCGGTTTTTCCATTTATCCGGCAAAACTGTTTGAAATTCTTAAGCCAGACTATGGAATTGCAGGTGAAGGGGAGGAGAGTCTCAGGCAGCTTGTAGAGTCGCTTGAAAAGGGAGAGGAGCCGGTTAATATTGAGGGGCTGATTTCTGCTCATACAGGAGGTATAGTTCTGAAGCCACACAGTAATTACCTGAATTCTCTTAACCTTTCCTTTGACGAATCCCTCTCTGACTTTTACTGGGAGAAGAGCGGAATGCTCAACATCCAGACAAAAAGGGGCTGCTGCTATAACTGCATATATTGTTCATATCCTATTATTGACGGCAGAAAGGTAAGAACTCTGGATACAGATCTTATTGTCGGAACACTGGAGAGACTGTACAAAGAGAAGGGAATTAACTATGTCTTCTTTACCGATTCTGTTTTTAATATACATAACAGCTACAATGCCGAACTTGCCGAGAAGATTATCAAAAGCGGAATTAAGATTAACTGGGGAGCATATTTCTCTCCTCATAACCTTACTGAAGATCTGATTGCACTCTTCAGGAGAGCGGGGCTTAAACATATTGAATTTGGAACAGAGTCGCTCTGCACAGAGCAGATGCACAGATACGGAAAGAATTTCTCTTTTGAGGATGTTATCACCAATTCAGAGTTATGTCTCAAATACAATATTTTCTATGCCCACTTCCTTATTCTTGGAGGATTGGGAGAGACAGAAAAGACGCTCAGGGAGACTATGGAAAACTCGAAAAAAATTCGCTATTCGGTATTTTTCCCATATATTGGTATGAGGATCTACCCGGGAACTCCACTGCAGAAAATTGCAATAGAGGAGGGACGAATCAGCCCGGATAATCCTCTTCTGGAGCCGACATACTATCTGGCAGACGGATTTGATCTGAAGAGCTGCAGAGAGATGGCAAACGACACCGGGAAAGCATGGATTTTCCCTGATGACCCTCTTGCGGAGGATATTGAAAGAATGAGAGTAGTAAAAAAGAAAAAAGGATTGATATGGGAGTATCTGAGAAAGCCATAGTTGCAAGAGAGGAGATTGAGGGGCTGATTCCTCAGCGCCCGCCCTTTGTCTTTGTTCACAGCTATTACGGCGAGGAGGAGGGGTTGCACCATACTGGATTTCTTCCGGACGTAAGCACTCTTTTTGTTGAAAATGGAAAAATGCGCGAACAGGGTGTAATTGAGCATATTGCTCAGTCTGCTGCTGCATCTGTGGGATACGGATACCAAATTAAGGGTGAGGAGGTGCCGGTTGGATTCATAGGAGCTGTGGCTGCTTTTGAACTGACAAAGTTGCCGGATGCGGGAGAAGAGATAAGAACAACAGTAAAATTTGCAGGTGAGTTCGGAGGAATTTCACTGGTGGAGGCGGAATGCAGGCAGAGGGGAGAACTTATTGCAAAGACACAACTCAAGATATTTTTAAACATTCAGTAGTTACTTGAAATGAGAAAAAAGAGAGGGCTTAACAAAGCCGCACTGGTACACAGGCACAGCGTGAGAATCCGCTTCTCTGAAGTGGATTCCATGAACATTGTCTGGCACGGCAATTATGTAAAATTGTTCGAGGATGGCAGAGAGGCATTCGGGAATCACTACGGAATAGGCTATCTTGATATTTACGGAGCCGGTTACACTGCTCCTGTTGTTGAGCTTCACTGCTCCTATATTCAGCCTCTTACATACGGAGATACTGCTGTTATCGAGACAAGATATATTTACCTGCCCTCTGCAAAGGTCCGTTTTGAATATGACATTTTCAGAGAGTCAGATAACGCACTGGTAGCTACCGGATATTCGCTTCAGGTATTCCTCGACAAAGAGGGTGCGCTTGAGTGGAACAATCCTGAGTTTTTCCTAAACTGGCAGAAGAGATGGATGGAAATAGAATAAAGCCTGATAAGGTATACATAGCTTCAGATTCAATATTCTCTCCCCTTGGAACAACTACTGAGGAGAATATGAGGGCCGTAATGACCGGCAACACCGGAATAAGGCTCACTGAAGACTCTTCACTCTTTCACCGTGGTTTTTACGGGGCCAGAATTGAAGATGATAAATATATTGATATTGTTGCTTCACTTGGTGATGAGATGACCAGGCTGGAGAAGAGAATACTCCATGTAATATTTCAGGCCCTTGAGGGAGATTCTGTTTTGCACAAGGCTGTTCTTGAGGGGAATACAAGGCTGATTCTTGCTACGACTAAAGGAGACATCGGGTTGATTGAGGGTATGGGTGAGAAGATTGGCACTCAGCCGTTCCCGGGAGTTCTGGCAGAGAGAATCAACTCTTTTCTTGGGCTTAAATCAACACCTCTGCTTATATCCAACGCATGCATTTCAGGAATCAATGCCATTATCACCGGGGCAAGACTAATAGAGCAGGGAAAATGTGACCACGCAATTGTTGTGGGTGCAGATCTCATGACAAGGTTTGTTGTTACAGGTTTTGAATCTTTCCACTCTGTAAGTGCAGGAATCTGCAAGCCATACGATGCAAAAAGAGACGGCCTTAACCTTGGAGAGGCAGCAGGAGCAATCATCCTTACTTCGGAGCGGACACTGGTTAAGGAATCTGATCCTGTTGTTGTGGAGGGAGGCTCGTTAACAAATGATGCAAACCATCTCTCTGCCCCATCCAGAACAGGCGATGGTCTGGGCACCGCAATGGCGGAGGCGATCAGAGAATCGGCCACAAACCCGTCTGAAGTGGATTTTATAAACGCCCACGGAACTTCAACTCTCTATAATGATGAGATGGAGTCAAAGGCAGTGCACTATTCCGGTCTCTGCGATGTACCGGTTCAGAGCCTTAAACCATTTTTCGGACATACGCTGGGGGCTTCAGGTGTTATTGAGTCAATTGCATCTGTTTGGCAGATAAAGAATTCATTTCTCTTTGGAACAAGAGGATATGAAGAGCCCGGAGTACCTGAACCTATTAAGGTTTCTGCACACCACAGGGAGGTTGCTTTAAAGAGGTGTGTAAAGAGTGCATCTGGTTTTGGCGGCTGCAATGCAGCTGTTGTCTTTGCCAGAGAATCTGCCTCCAATTCAAAGCCATCAAAAATGAAATTCAGCTGGAGAGAGCTCTCATCATTTGAACTTAAGGGAGAGGGCGATTTTGATACTGTTATAAGAGAGAGATACAGAGAGCTTGAACTAAAAGATATTAAATTCTTCAAAATGGATGACCTGTGTAAAATGGGGGTGGTTGCTGCTGCAAATCTTTTCAGAAGTGTTAAACCGGAGGAAAGCCTTACAAACTTTCAGAAAGGGATTTATGTTGCAAATACCACATCATCAATGGAGACAGATATCAGGCATCAGAGACTTATTGACGAGGGAGGAGACCTCTCTGCAAGCCCTGCCGTTTTTGTCTATACTCTTCCAAATATTGTAAACGGAGAGATATCAATAAGAAATAAGTTTCAGGGCGAAAATACTTTTTTTGTTACTGTTGAGGCGAGAAGGGCTGAGATACTTGAAGAGATGAAGGAGATGGCTCTTTATACAGGGCTTGAGCTGCTTGTAACCGGATGGTGTGAATTTATTGAAGGAAAATACGAAGTAAATTTCAAACTCCTTAAAAAAGAGCAATATGGCAATTGATGTTTTTATTGGCGGACTTGGATGCATTACAGCACTGGGAAAAGGCACCAATGCCCAGCTTGAGAGACTTGCATCGGGACGGAGCGGGCTTGGAGAGCTTACTCTTTTTGAAACAAGTCATCAGGCAACAGTAGGTGAGGTTCCGCTCAAAAATGAAGAGCTGGCAGATCTGCTGAATCTTCCACGGGTTAAGGAGTATTCCAGGACAACCCTTCTGGGACTGGCAGCAGCTGCTGAGGCGCTGGAGGATTCCGGAATTGAGAGGGATGGCCTCAGAATTGGTTTTATTTCTGCAACGTCAGTTGGCGGAATGGATGTCAGTGAGCTCTTTTACAGGGAGTATCACAAGGACAAAAACAGAGGAAAACTGAGGCAACTGATAGGACATGATTGCGGAGCATCAACCCAGTTTATGTGCGAAAGACTTGGAATTAAAGATTTTGCCACAACAATCAATACTGCGTGCTCTTCTGCAAACAATGCTATTATGCTTGGAACAAGGATGATAAAGGCAGGAATGCTGGATGTGGTAATTGCAGGAGGAACAGATTCACTCTGCAGGTTTACTGTAAATGGTTTTTCATCTCTGGGAATACTTGACAGGGAACTTTGCAGACCATTTGATAAATCCAGAAGCGGACTTAATCTTGGAGAGGGTGCCGGTTACCTGCTTTTATGCTCAGATAAGGTAAAAACTGCCCGCAGATATGGTAAGGTTACCGGTTATGCAAATGCAAACGATGCATTTCACCAGACAGCATCCTCTTCGACAGGAGACGGAGCCTATCTTGCAATGAAGGGAGCTCTCGAACAGAGTGGCTCCGAGCCGGGAGATATCGGTTATATAAATGTACACGGTACAGGAACTCAAAATAATGATGCATCTGAGGGAGTGGCAATGAAACGCCTTTTTGGTGAAAATGTTCCTCCATTCAGCTCAACAAAGGGTTACACAGGGCATACTCTGGGAGCAGCAGGAGGAGTGGAGTCAGTTTTTGCTGTTCTGAGCCTTTTTCATGGTTACATCTGGCCAAATCTCAACTTCACGGCTAAGATTGAGGAGGCAGATGTTACTCCGGAAACAAGATGTATTAAGAGAGATAATCTGAAGGCCGTGATGACCAATTCTTTCGGCTTTGGAGGAAACTGTACTTCGCTTGTATTTGAATCAGCAAAAAATTGAAAGCATGATCAGAACTAACCTGTATATAACCGGCATGGCCGGAATCACAAAGGAGGAGCCGGATTACAAGAACTATATTCCCGACGCAGGTCTGCGACGCAGAATGAGCCGGGTAATCAGAATGAGTGTGGCATCTGCACTTATGGCTCTTGAAGATTCGGGAAGCGGGGAGATTGATGCCATCGTTACCGGGACCGGCTGGGGATGTCTTGCAGATACAGAAAAATTTCTGATCTCAATACTTGATAACAGTGAGAGGCTGCTCAATCCATCCTCATTTATTCAGAGTACATCAAACACAATAGGCGCTCAGATTGCACTTATGCTTGAGGATAAGCATTACAACAATACATATGTTCACGGAGGCAGCTCTTTTGAATCGGCCTTGCTGGATGCCTCTCTGCTTATTTCCGAAGGAAGGCGGCGGGTGCTTGCGGGGGGATTTGACGAACTTACACCTACCAAATCACATCTGCTCGAGAGAATGGGGATGTGGAAAAAATATATATGCGGCGAGGGATCTCATTTCTTTGTATTGCAGGGAGAAAAAGGAGAGCGGACACACGGGAGGCTCTCTGCGCTGGATATCCTGCCTTTGGGAATTGATGAGAGCGATGCCCTGGCCAGATTTGATTTGTTTTTAAGGGAATCGGGTGCAGATAAAGGCTCTTTTGAAATTCTTTGCGGAGATCACCTGCTATGCTATTTACTCTCCCGAAAAGGATATAAAACAACAGATTACAAACATAAATGCGGTGAATATCCAACTGCATCTGCTTGTGCAATGCAACAGGCATTTAGGATTTTATCAGAAAAAACCGCTCCTGAAAGGATTGTGATTGTGAATAAATATCTGTACGATGTATTTACATTCATGTTAATCGAAAAAGTGTAATGATCATTCTCTTTATAATTTTAGGTATAAGTCCATTGTTTTTGATTATCGCCTCGGTAAACATAGGCTGGAACTTTTACATAAGATCATTCAACAAATCTCTCCGTTCCGGGAATGAGGTAATGCTTACATTTGACGATGGCCCACATCCCGGGAACACAGAAAAGGTGCTTGATATTCTTGCACAATCAAATACCAAGGCCATTTTCTTTCTTATTGGGGAGAGAGCCATCGAGCACCCGGAAATTGTAAGGAGAATTGTAAAAGAGGGGCATCTGGCAGGGATACACTCAATGAGACATACAGCAGGGTTTACGGTTGCCCCGGCTAAGATGGTTACAGGTGACCTCGATGCCTGCAGAAAGATACTTGAGGATTTGTCTGGAGAAAAAATATATCTCTTCCGTCCCCCTTTTGGTGTTACAAATTTCAATATTGCAAAAGCTGTCAGAAAGCTTAATTTAAAAACAATTGGATGGAGTGTCAGAAGTTTTGATACAGCAATTAAAAGTCCTGAAAAAGTAATTGACAGAGTTGCAGGCAGAATTCACCCTGGAGCGATTGTCCTGTTGCATGACAGGCTTCCTGAATCTGCAGAAATACTCTCCGGAATACTCCGTGAAATTAAGAACAGGGGCTTGAAACCCACAATATTTAAGGAAATCTATGATTAGAAATTTATATATACTGCTGATTCTCTCCCTCACTTCGCTGCCTGCAGTTGCTCAGAGCACCTCTGTTCCTATGTCCGGCGGGGAGATTCACTCCTTTGAAAAGCTCATAGCTTTGAGGGCAGCATCAACAAGTACCCTCAGGGCAGAGTTCAGACAGGAGAAGAGCATGGAGATACTTAAAAACAAAATGATCTCGGCCGGAGAGTTCATATATGCAAAGAGTGACAAAATTGCATTCCTTTATAAGAAGCCTCTGCAGTACAGCATGATTATTAGCGGCACAACTCTCAAAACTGTTACCGGAGGGAAAGCCAGGAGTATGGAGCTTAAAAGCAATCCTGTAATGAAACAGATGAAAGAGCTCATCTCTGCAACTTTCCTTGGCAACTTCTCCTCTTCTGCAAAGAGTTACGATATAACCTATACAAAGGGAAAGGATATTGTCACAGCTCTGGTTCTGCCGGCTTCACCTGAGATAAAATCAATTATTAAAAGCATTGCAATAACATTCGGAAGTACAGAGGGGGAGATAAGAGCTATAAAAATTTCCGAGGCGAACAACAGCACTACAGATTACTTTTTTACCAACCAGACACTTAATGCAAAAATTCCCGATGAAATTTTTTAAAGTCATAGCCTCTCTTTTGCTCATCACTCTGGCAACAGGATGTGCTCCAACGCTTAAGGAGGGCATTTGGCTTCATAATACACCTTACAAATCGGGCGGTATTCCACAGGTTTATGATCCGTCACCGGGAGTGCAGAGCTACGACTTTGTACTGGAGAGAAAAGGAATGCAGATTGACGGGATAGTAATAATTAAGTCTGAGAACGGAGGAAGCAGGAGAGTTGTAATGACATCACTCTTTGGCATGACATTTCTTGACTTTGAACTAAAGGGGGAGACAATTAAGATTAATTACTGCATTGAGCAGCTAAACAGAGAGAGAGTTATTCTGCTCTTCAAGAAGGATTTTGAGATTCTGTTTAACCCGGACCATTCGCATGTTACAAAGTACCTGTTTAATTCAGATGGAACCATAAAGGAACTGGAGCAGGGAAACAGCATAACCCGGGTACATATGGCATTTGGGGATTACAGCGGACAATATCCGCAGGAGATTAAAATTGGCCATCCGTGGCTGCGAATTAAACTGCATTTAAAGAAATCGGCATATGAAGCTGGAGAATCTGTACAAAATTGAGGAGCTGCCCTCTGCTGAGGGGAGTTCACGGTTATTTGAGGCGATAATTAATCCGCAGTCCGATATCTTTAAAGGACACTTTCCGGGAGCTCCTGTATTACCCGGAGTGTGTACACTTTATATGCTGAAAGATTGTCTGTCATTGGCACTGAACAGTGATGTAACAATTTCTGAGATTTCACAATGCAAGTTTACAGGTATGGTAGATCCGGTGTCAGAGCAGAGAATGGAATTCCAGACAGAGATAAAGGAAGAGAGTGAGAAAACCGGGAGAGTAAATGCTACGGTCAAAATGGGTGAAACAGGAAGAGTGATAATGAAATTCAGGGGAGGATACAGAATTGGGTAACGAAAATGTGAACAGCAAAGTATTTGCTGTGGTGATTCCTACATACAACAACTCATGTACTCTTGCCCGTGTGGTTAATGAGGTAAAGAGCTGTTGCAGCAAGGTAATTGTTGTCAACGACGGCTCTTCAGACACAACCGGGGAAATATTAGCCTCTATTGATGGAATTGAAGTTATTACACATTCGGTCAATAAAGGGAAAGGCCCGGCAATAAAAAGCGGCTTTGAAAGGGCCGCAGCGATGGGGTATAGTCACGTAATTACCATTGATTCAGATGGTCAGCACTTTCCGTCGGAAATACCTTCAATAATGAAGGCTTCTGAGAGCGAACCAGAGACACTCTGGATTGGTTCACGCCGGCTGGGATGTGAAAACATGCCGGGGAAAAACACTTTTGCCAATAAATTTTCAAATTTCTGGTTTCGTGTCGAGACCGGAATAAAACTGGACGACACACAAAGCGGATTCAGGTGTTACCCGCTTTCCCGGTTAAAAGGTATAACACTCTTTTCAGGCAGATATGAGTGGGAGCTTGAGATAATTGTTAGGGCGTCATGGAGAGGGATAGCGGTTAAGAATATTCCTGTAAATGTTTATTATCCACCGGCCGGAGAGCGTATCTCTCATTTTAAACCTCTCAGGGATTTTGCAAGGATTTCTGTACTTAACACAGTACTGGTGCTGATTGCTCTTCTGTGGGCATATCCTGTCAGGTTCTTTAAATGGTTTAACAGAGAGAATATTAAAGCTTTTATTAAGAAACATATTACCGAGTCTAAAGAGAGTAACCTTCATATTGCAAAGTCGGTAGGGCTGGGACTCTTTTTTGGAATTTCTCCACTGTGGGGTTATCAGATGATTGCAGCATTAGCGGCTGCCCATCTTCTGAAACTCAACAAGGTAATAACACTGGTCGCATCAAATATCAGCATACCTCCAATGATTCCCTTTATATTGTACGGAAGTTTTGCTGCAGGCGCATTCATTCTGGGTGAACCGGTAAAACTAATACCTGTTGAACTCACACTGGAATCCATTTCGGTAAGCCTCAAGCAATACCTTGCAGGTAGTGTTGCGTTTGCAGTTGCAGCAGGAGTTGCCGGACTTGGAGTCTCATACCTCTTTTTATCAATCTTCAGAAAACCGTTAAAATGAGTTTAGGATCAATATTCATGGCAATTTTCAATTTTTTTGAAAGAAGGAGAGTAATTCTCTTTCTCTCGCTTGCCATGATTGTTGCGCTGCTTGCCTGGATGGCCAAAAAGTGGCGAGGGAAAAAGAAGCGCAAGGTTATTTGGTCAGCTTAAGGCAAAAGATAAAATTGTCATAATGTTTGAGGCCGATTCCTCCCTGTCTGACACTGCTCCCGATATTCTTATCTCTGCCTCAGATGAATTCAGCGCAGGACTTTATGAACTTGCAGGAGATTATATCGAATCATCAAAACTTCTTGCAGGAGAGAATGAGCAGGAGGAGGCAAAATCATTTGTTTACGATAATTTGCCAATATTTCTGAAAGAAGAAGATTATCAAAGAATTGAGCAGGCTGTTCAAGAGGAGGGCATATCTGCTTCCCTTGCTTCAGGGCTTGCGCTGCTTCTCTCACCAGCAGGCGAGGGAGCAAGAGGATACTTTGAATCAGATCCTCTCTCAATAGGAACTCCTCTAATGGCGAGATATGACTCTCTGAGAATGGGGATGGATTTTACTCTTTACAGGAAGCACCTCTTTTCATCAGATTTATCGGCCTTGCTTTATGTAGTATCTCCGGTGTACTCTTCAGGTGATAGCAGAAAAAACGAGGTGCTCGTTAGCGCGCTTGAGAAACTTGAGACAGAGATTGAGCAAAAGTATAAAGGAACAAACATCTCATTTTCGGGTGGCCCGTGTGTTGGTGTTTACAATTCGAGGGTGATTAAAAGCGATACACTTATAACATCATCAATTGCGCTGCTTCTCATTCTTCTTCTCTTCTGGTTTGCATTCCGCGACATCAGGACACTTTTGCTTCTTGTTGTGCCTGCACTGTTTGGTGCCCTCTTTGCTTTGGCAATAATGGCAGCCGGTGGCGGAGAGGTCTCTTCAATTGCTGTGGGAGCCGGAGCAACAGTAATGGGTATAGCTTTAAGCTACTCAATACATGTAATTACTCACCACAGGCATGTAGGAAGCATTAGTCAGCTTCTTGACGAAATATCATATCCGCTTACAGTCGGGGGCTTTACCACAATTGGAGCATTTATTGGATTGCAGTTTACAAACTCAACCCTGCTCAGGGATTTTGGCCTCTTTTCTGCCCTCACACTTGCCGGAACCACAATTTTTTCTCTCATCTACCTTCCTCATATGCTTCCTGCTAAAGCGAATGATTCACAGGGAAAGCTGGGAGATCTTATTGAAAAGATCACTTCTTTTGAATACGAAAAGAGGAGCTGGCTTAAATGGGGTATTGTTATACTTTTTGTAATGGGCTTATTTCTTGCTCCCGGAGTGAAGTTCGAGAGTGACATGACAAAGCTCGGATACGAACCGGAATCTCATAAAGAGGCTCAGAGAGCAATTTCAGAGAAATTCGGAATGGCAGACTCCAGGGTGTTTCTTCTGTCGGCGTCCGGTGAAATGGAGAGCGCCGCTGCAGAATACCATTCAGGCAACGAGGTTCTGGAAAGATTGTCAAAAGAGGGGAGTGTTGAAAAAAGCGCATCTCTCTCATGGATGCTGCCTCCGGCGGCGCTCCAGAAAGAGAGGATTGAACGCTGGAATAGTTTCTGGAGCAACGGAAAGAGAGAGAAAACGATTGAAACCATCAATATTACAGCTGCCCGGATGGGCTTTTCCTCTGATGCCTTTTCACGGTTCGAATCAATTCTTGCAAAGGAGTATGCTCCGCTTGATTTTACCATGGGCAGGAATTTACTGCCCTCAAGCTTCAGAGAGTGGGCAGAGGAGACAGATTCAACCGTAATGCTCATCACTCAGCTTTTTGTTTCTGAGAATAATAAACCACATGTATATAAGGTTCTGGAGTCTGAAACTTCATACGAAATAATAGACAGGGCACATTTTTCAGGCATGTGGGCAGAGGGAATCCGGGACGATTTCAACACAATTCTACTCATATCTTCGCTCCTTGTCTTTTTGACTCTTCTTATATCTTACGGCAGAATTGAACTGGCACTTATGGCTTTCCTTCCTATGATGGTAAGCTGGGTAATTATTCTTGGGCTGATGAGCCTGCTGGGGATTCCGTTTAATATCTTTAACATCCTTCTGGCCACCTTTATATTTGGAATTGGCGACGACTTCTCAATCTTTGTTCTTGACGGATTGTCTGGAGAGTATATGGGTAAAAAGAACATTCTTACTTCACATAAGGCGGCAATATTCTTTTCTGCATTTACAGTTCTTGCGGGTATGGGATCAATGATATTTGCAGTGCACCCTGCACTTAAGTCCATAGCCATGGTCTCGCTTCTGGGAATGTTTGCAGTCTGGATAGTTGCATACACTGTTCAGCCTGTTATTTACAGACTGTTTATAACAAACCAGGCGTCAAAAGGGCTGCCTCCCTATACCTTCTCTGGAGTCTTGCAGATGCTGGTTACATTCTCTGCATTTGTGACAGGCTGTTTTATTGCCGCACTCATGATACCTTTCTTAATGCTCTTTCCTGTAAGTCACGACAGAAGGGTACTCTTATTCAGAAAATTCATCAGAGCAGTTGTATTTATTCCGGTCAGGCTCTCTCCAACAGTCCGGATCTTTTTTGACAACAGTCACAGGGAGGATTTTTCAAGGCCCGCGGTAATCATTGCCAATCACCAGTCTTTCATTGATATTCTGATGCTTTTGTCATTGCATCCAAAAATAATAATGATGACCAACAAATGGGTATGGAACTCTCCTTTTTTTGGGCATGTTGTAAGGTTTGCAGGATTTCTCTATCACAAGGATGGAATTGAGAACCATATTGCAGAGATAGCAAAAATGAGGGAGAAAGGATACTCTCTTCTTATATTTCCTGAAGGAACCCGCACACCTGATATGGAGGTTCATCGTTTTCACAAAGGGGCATTCAGGATTGCTGAGGAGCTTGAAATGGACATTCTTCCTGTTGTTATTTACGGAAACGGAAACCTGGTGTCGAAAAGACAACCATTTTACGTCAAGCATGGTGTGATAGGATGCAGAATTCTGAAAAGAATTGAACATAAAGACAAATCATACGGTTCTGAGTACAGGTCACGAACAAAGAGTACTGCCGCCCTCTTCAGAAGAGAATATGCAGCATTAAGAAGAGAGTACGATTCTCCTTCAAACAGGTTCTTTTATCATGCAGTCCTGGCCAACTATCTTTACAAGGGGCCGGTGCTTGAGTGGTATATGAGAATAAAGATGAATATGGAGCGCAGTTACGAACAGTTCCATAGTATTATTCCTCATAACGCAACGGTTACTGACATTGGATGCGGGTATGGTCCACTTGCCTTCATGCTGGCCTTGCTTTCACCTTCACGAAAGGTAACGGGTATAGACTATGACGAGAAGAAAATTGAACTGGCTGCTTCCAGTTATGCAGCAGGTGAGAATATCAGCTTCCGCTGCGAAGATGCTCTTTCAGCCGGATTTGAACCGTCCGATGTGTTCATTATGAATGATATTCTTCACTATCTGATGCCCGGAGAACAGGAGTTGCTTATTAAAAAAGCAGTATCCGGACTAAAGAGCGGAGGATTTCTTATTGTCAGGGATGGTGATGCGGAGAGTGTTCAAAACCACAGAATGACCAGACTTTCTGAGTGGTTTTCGATTAACCTGCTGGGATTTAACAAGGCAGACCATGCACCTTGCTTTATTGGAAAAGGGAAAATGGCTGAGATTGCCAGATCGCTTGGCTGTTCAATTGAAATGAGAAAGAATGACAAGGTGACATCAAATACAGTATATATCATTAAACCTGAAGAGACAAATGGCAAAGTATGATGTAATAATCATTGGGGCAGGCCTCTCGGGGCTTGAATGCGGGGCTGTTCTCTCTGCAGAGGGACGCAGGGTGCTGCTTATGGAGCAGGGTGAGGTATCAGGCGGATTTTTTCAGCCCTTCAGACGCAGGGGAGTGAAAATTGACTCCTCGGTACATTATGCCGGAAGTCTGGACAAGGGTCAGTTCCTGCATTCCGCGTTCACATATATGGGAGTTATGGACAAGCTGAAGCTGGTGAGAATGAACTCCCGCGGGTTTGATGTAATTTGTACAGATGGTGAATCCTATGATTTGCCAATAGGGCATGAACAATTTGTTGAGAGTTTATCTGCCCGCTTCCCTCATGAAGCCAAAGGGATAAGAGACTATTCCGCAGAGCTGCACCGTACAGGAGGTCTTTCAATTCAGTCCATCAGGTCAGGAGGAGGCTTCTCTCCGGATGGAATAGATGCAATTTCTACAAGTGCTTATGATAAAATAGCCTCTTTTGTTCAAGATCCTGTACTAAGAAGAGTTCTTGCCGGTAATTCAATAATTTACGGCGGCATAAAAGAGGTAACTCCATTTTATGTTCATGCAATATCAAACAACTCCTATATTGAAAGTTCATATCGTTTTGCAGATGGTGCAGACACACTTACCACCGCTCTGGAACAAAAAATAATTGATAACGGCGGTGAGATAAGATTCTCTTCAGGTGTTAAATCAATAATTACCAGTAACGGAGAGGTTTGCGGAGTACTTTCAGAGAGTGGTGAGATTACTGAATCTGAGTGGGTGATCTCAACCATACATCCATCTTTAACCCTGGAGATGCTGAATATTGACAGCGGCATCAAGAATTCATACAGGGAGAGGATTACTGCACTAAGAAACTCGTGCGGGCTCTTTTGCCTCTATCTTCTTATGAAGCCTGGAAGCTATCCGTACAGAAACGAAAATTACCACATTCTGGGAGAGAAAAATGTAATGGTATCTTTCCAGCCACCGGTAAATGAATCTGCATTTGCAGAGGTTGTGACCTTAATACGACAGATGGACTTCAGTGAAGTTGAACAGTGGAGTGAATCATATACAGGAAAGCGGGATTCACGCTACAGTGAGTTTAAGGAAAAAATATCTGAAGAGATGATGGAGAGGGCAGAGCAGATACTCCCCGGTCTCAGGGAGGCGGTTAAGGCACGCTACAGTGCAACTCCGCTTACTTTCCGTGACTATGTAAATACTCCGCAGGGAACTGCCTACGGAATAATGAAAAACTACAATGCCCCGCTCTCTACATTCATCCCTGTTAAAACCAGAGTGAAAAACCTCCTGCTGGCAGGGCAGAGCATTAATGTTCATGGCGTGATGGGAGTAACTGTCACTTCACTGCTCGCTTGCTGTGAAATAATCGGGCCGGAATATTTATCAGAAAAAATGATGATTTGATGCGACTAATATTAAGGATATTTAAAATACTGCTTATTGTAATTGTCTCGGCACTGCTTCTGGTTTCGGGAGCCGCTGTGGTTCTTTATTTTACATCAGACACCTCTGTGCCTGAGATGAGCTTGCCTGAAGTTATGCCTCAGGTTAAGGATTCCGCGGGAGTCAAATATTTTGGAAAATCTTACCTTGTAAAGGGTGAGGGCGATTTGTGGGAACTCCACATGAAAGGAGATGCTGCAGAGAGAGGACTGGCCTTCGGTCAGTTATGCAAAGGACTTATGTATGAGCAGGAGAGCGCATTTGTGAATCAGATTAAGAAAATTATACCACAGGAAAAGTATCTGAATTTTCTCAAATATCTGACAATAATCTATAACCGCGACCTGCGTTCAAATATCCCTGAGGAGTACCTCGAGGAGATTTATGCCGCATCTCTGGGATGCAGCAGCGAATTCAGTTATATAGGCGATGCATACGACCGTCAGCTTAACTATCATGCTGCACATGACCTTGGACATGCCATGCAGGAGTATATGCTTGTAGGCTGCTCCTCTTTTGCAGTATGGGATAGTATGAGTGCCGATTCATCCCTCCTTGTCGCACGCAACTTCGATTTCTGGGTTGGAGACGATTTTGCCCGCAATAAACTGGTAACCTTTTGCTACCCGGACAGAGGATACAGATTTGCTTCAATAGGATGGGCGGGAATGTCGGGTGTCCTCTCAGGAATGAACGAATACGGGCTTACTGTTACACTGAATGCCGCAAAATCAGTTCCTCCGGGCGCTTCAAAAACTCCTATCTCAATTATTGCAAGAGAGATTTTGCAATATGCCTCCAACATTGAAGAGGCATACACTATCGCAGGAAGAATGGATGCATTTGTATCTGAATCAATATTAATAGGATCTGCCCGTGACGGCAAAGCTGCAATAATTGAAAAGAGCCCTGAATCAACAGTTCTCTACTCACCCGAGGGAGAGAAGATTATATCAACTAACCATTTTCAGTCCGCAGAATTTCTCACTGACAGGGATAACAGAGAGGCCGTTGCTGCAATTGAAGGAAGCCACTCTCTGTACAGATATAAGAGGATTGAAGGGATGCTGGAGGCAAAACGGAAATTAAGCGCAGAAGATGCTGCCGCAATACTCAGGGAGTACAGAGGAGAGGAGAATGCAGAGATAGGGTTTGGTAACGAGATGTCAGTCAATCAGTTTATTGCCCACCACGGAGTGCTTTTTTCTCCTCAGAGAGGTATTATGTGGGTGAGTACAGCTCCATGGCAGCTGGGCAAGATGGTGGCATATGATCTCAGCCTGATTTTTGGAGATAGTTTACAAAAGCAAGATGCCAGAGTACCACAACTGGACATTGTTGCCGACTCATCAGCCATCTCCTCATTCGCATCGAGGGTAATGGAGTTCAGACTTCTTGCTGCAGAAATCAATGCTGCCGCTTCCGAAAAGCAACCTGTAGATGAGTCGGCAATTCAGCGCCTTGCGGAGCTGAATCCTGATTACTTCTATACTTACCTCTTGCTTGGAGATTATTATATCTCTGCAGGAGACGAATTAAAGGCCTTAACCATGTTTGAAAAGTCGCTCACTAAAGCGCTCCCCTCAAATAATCAGAGAGAAGCAATAGAGAAGCGAATTAAAAGATACAGAAAATGAAAAGAGATCCACGGATTCAGTTTAAAACCAGAAGCGAAATTCAATCGTTCCAGGAGGAGTCGCTTAGGGAGACCCTAGAGTATATCTCGCACAATTCACCCTTTTACAAACGCCTGTTTCTGGAAAAGGGGGTGGATATATCCTCTGTTCAGACGATAGCAGATCTCAGGAGGATTCCTACAACCTGCAAGGAGGATATTCAGCGTTACAGCAATGATTTTCTGTGCGTGCCAAGGAGTAAGGTTATTGATTATGTAACAACTTCTGGTACACTGGGAGAGCCGGTTACTTTCATGCTCACAGAAAATGACCTTGACAGACTTGCATACAATGAGAAACTATCCTTTACTACTGCCGGCTGCCTTCCGGGAGAGACAATTCAGATAATGACTACAATTGACCGCCGGTTTATGGCAGGTCTTGCATATTTTCTTGGAGCGAGAGAGCTGGGCTCGGGAATAGTAAGGGTAGGAAACGGTATTCCTGAACTTCAGTGGAGTTCGATAAACAGTCTGGCTCCGGAGACATGCATAGTTGTGCCATCATTTCTTGTTAAACTGGCTGAATATGCTGCCAAAAACGGAGAAGACTGCTGCAAATCTTCATTGAAAAGGGCTATATGTATTGGAGAACCGCTAAGAGAGATTGATCTCTCTGACAACACCCTTACAAAGAGAATCGGACAACTCTGGCCCGGTCTCTCTCTCCACTCTACTTATGCATCGACTGAAATGCAGAGCTCATTCACAGAGTGCAGCCATCTGTGCGGGGCACACCATCAGCCGGATTTAATCATTATTGAAATTCTTGATGAGAATGAGAATCCGGTCAAGGATGGTGAGGTAGGGGAGCTTGTCATCACCACGCTGGGAGTGGAGGGGATGCCGCTGGTAAGATTCAGGACAGGAGACCTTTGCAGAGCTTATAATGAGCAGTGCAAATGCGGCAGAAACAGTACAAGACTCAGCCCGATTCTTGGCAGAAAGGGTCAGATGATAAAGTACAAGGGAACCACTTTGTACCCCACTGCCCTTTACGATATTCTGGACAATATTGAAGGGATTATCAACTATCAGGTTCAGGTATATACAAACTCTCTGGGTACAGACGGAATCCAGATAAAAATTGGAACAGCAACTCCCACCGACTCTTTCGAGAAGCGTATTAAAGAGCACTTCAGGGCTAAGATAAGAGTGGCACCAGATATAAGTTTTGAGCCTGTTGAACTGCTGGCCAAGGCGGTAATGCCACCGCAGAGCAGAAAGGCTATTAAGTTTGTGGATATGAGGTAATGCTGCCTTTTTTTGGCTATATTTGTAAAGTGGAGATTAAGAGATGAAAATTGTACTGGTAGTTTTAGCAATGTTTTTTTTAACCTCTTTCGGCCCCGAAACCGAGGAGCAGTTCTTTAACGACCTGGCAAAGCAATCCAGAGAGGTTGCAACAGTTAGTGGGACATTTATTCAGACAAAGCATATTAAGGTGCTCGGCGAAAAAGTTGAGTCTGGAGGAACTTTTTTTTACAAGAGGTCAGGAAATGTGAGATTCGATTACTCCACTCCAAAAACCATGTCAATTATCATGACAACCTCCAATATTCACATTTTGTCCAGAGGAAAAGCCACTACATTCTCACTGGAATCGCAAAAGGGTCTCTCAGACCTGGCCGGAGTAATGGAGGCCTGCATGGGAGGCAATATCACTTCAATTCCCAAAACTTACAAGGTTACATACGAGCTTAAGCAGGAGAGGCATAAACTCTACATTGAGCCAAAAAATAAGAACCTGATAAGCCCCTACACCAGGATTGAACTCTCTCTCAATAAAAACAACCTCTCTCTTGAAGAGCTTATTCTTGTTGAAAAGACACAGGATTATACAGTATACAAGTTTTCATCAATTACTTTAAACCGGTCATTACCTGCTACAATGTTCAGACCATGACAGACAAAAAACACACCCATATTGCGGTCTTCTACTATACGCAGACAGGCCAGCTACTTGATATTTTAAAGTCACTAACCACTCCGCTTGAGGGGATGGGATGCAGGATAACCTATAAGGAGATTGTACCCGAGGAGCCATTTCCATTTCCATGGACATCAGATCAGTTTTATGAAATATTTCCTGAATCAAGAGCAGAGGTGCCTTTTAAACTCAGAGAGATGGATTTTTCCGATGTTTTGGATGCAGACCTTGTGATTCTTGGCTACCAGCCATGGTATCTTGCACCTTCAGTTCCTGTATCCTCATTTCTCCGCCTTGAGACTACGGGGAGCTACCTGAATGGACGGAATGTGCTTGCAGTTGCCGGTACCAGAAATATGTGGGTGTCTGCAATAAAAAGCATACAGGCCAGATTAAGGCAGCATAAGGCAAATCTTGTTGGTCATATAGCACTTGAAGACAGGCATCAGAATCTTGTTAGCGTGCTTACAATATTCAGATGGCTCATTAACAACAAAAAAGAGGCTGGTAAATATCTTCCTGAAGCAGGAGTTTCAGAATGTGACATTAAATCTGTTGCCGCAATATCTCAGGATCTATTCAACGCATTATCAGGGGGGGATTTCAGCCAGCTCCAGAAAGCTATTGTAGAGAAGGGAGGAATCAGATTTAATCCTGGTCTCTACTTCATTGAAAGTAACGGAAACAAGATATGGGGAAAATGGGCCCACTGGGTACTTAAAAAGGGAAAATACGGAGATCCTGCAAGGAAAAATCGACTTTTGCTTTTCAAGTACTACCTGCTTACACTCATATTTGGAATATCTCCGTTTGGCTCTCTCTTCTTCACTCTTACGTGGCCTCTCAGAAAGAAGAGCTACAGAAAAATAGAAAAAAATATCTTATTTTTACAGAACTAACACACTAAACATGCGCCCAGTATATATTACCAAAACCTCTTCATTTCTGCCCAACGATCCTGTTCAGAACAGTGAAATCGAGGATTATCTTGGGAGAATAGGCGACAAGCCGTCTAAAGCAAAGGATTTGATATTAAGGAACAACCAGATTAAGACCAGATACTACGCGCTGGACAAAGAGCAGAATGTCACACACTCTGCTTTTAAAATGGCGGTGGAATCTATCGAAAAACTTTACGGAGAAGGTATTAATGCAGATAGTGTTCAGCTGGTTGCGGCAGGAACTGCATCTCAGGAGATGATAATGCCTTCGCACGGTGTACAGATACACGGGGAGATGGGTGGCTCTTCAAACAGTGAGGTTGTCTCATTTGCAGGATCTTGCTGCAGCGGCATCCATGCATTAAAGTACTGCCAGATGGCTATAGCTACCGGAGATAAAGAGAATGCGGTTGCTGTTGCTTCCGAAAGACTCTCGGCCTGGATGAGAGCCTCTTTCTTTACAGAAGAGTACGAAAATCTTCAGAGACTTCAGGAGAACCCAATGATTGCATTTGAAAAGGATTTTCTGAGATTTATGCTTTCAGACGGAGCTTCTGCAATGCTTTTGTCTGACAAACCTTCAGAAAGCGGACCCTCTCTCAAAATCGAGTGGATTGAACTTACCTCTTATGCCAATACAATGCCCACATGTATGTATGCCGGAGCAGAGTTTTTTAACGGAGAGCTTCAGGGATGGACAAGGTTTCCTGAAAAGGAGTGGACTTCAAGGTCCCTGTTTGCGCTTAAGCAAAATACAAAACTGCTGGGAGACAACATCGTGAAGCTTGGCGGAAAATTTCTCATGGAGGTCGCTTCAAAGAGAGAACTTGCACCAGAAGCTATTGACTGGTTTCTCCCTCATCTATCTTCAATGTACTTCAGAAATAAGATTTTCAGCGAACTGGAGTCTCTTGGATTTCTCATCCCACCAGAAAAGTGGTTTGTGAATCTGCCGCATGTCGGGAATGTGGCTGCTGCATCTGCTTTTCTGATGCTCGATGAACTTGTTAGGTCAGGAAGACTTAAAACCGGAGAGAAGATTCTTGTTATGGTGCCGGAGAGTGCCAGATTTTCATATGCTTTTGTTTACCTCACAGTCTGCTGATAATGAAAATTAAAGATGTGCCGCAGGATGGCAAGATTCTGACAAACTCAGAAGTTAGGGATGTCTGTTATGCAGTTGACGAGAACGGAGACTACAAACAGGTGATTAGTGTTGGATGGGATCCCAAGAATGAGGCTATAGACTACGCCTGGGAGACAATTGCAGAGGAGTGTGAAGAGATTAAAAAAGAGGTGATTGCAGGAAATGCAAGCCCTTTGGCTTACCATATTCACCGCTTGGTAATGACTCCGGATATTCTGGCCTCTTATTCAGGTTTCTCTAAGAGAGAGATTAAGAGATGGTGCAAGGCAAAGCACTTCGCAAAAATGAGCCCCGGAGAGCTGCAAAGAATAGCAGACGCTCTCCGGATTGAAGTAAATAAATTAGTTTCCATAGATTGATATGCAGCTCGAATTCATACACAAGCCATCAGGTCATTGCGAAAACGGCGTTGTGAGCAATTTGCTCAGATTTTACGGGAAAGAGGTAAGTGAAGCGATGGTGTTCGGCCTCGGTTCGGGACTATTCTTTGCCCATATGCCATTCATTAAGCTTCACGGCATGGCAGTTACCTCTTTCAGACCATATCCGGGAGAGATTTTTGCCCGTGTTGTTAAGCTCCTGAATGTGAAGATGAAAAAATATAAATTCAGGGACAGGGATAAAGCAATGGAGAGGCTGGATGAGGTTTTACTTACCGGCACACCCGTTGGTATGCTTGTAGGGGTATACCATCTTCCATATTTCCCCAAGGAGTATCGTTTTCACTTTAATGCCCACAATATTTGCGTTATTGGCAAAGAGGGCGACATATACACTGTTTCTGATCCTGTTGTTGTCGACAAATGTACACTTAGCTCAGATGAACTTAAGGTGGTCAGATTTGCCAGCGGGACCTACCCTCCGAGGGGAAGAATGTACCATATAACAGATGCCAGCGGAATTCACCAGCCAAACGGCGAGGCCATCAGAAGGGCTATTCTCAGAAATTGCAGCAGAATGATTCATATTCCTCTTCCTATGTTTGGTGTTGACGGAATAAGATACCTTGCCGGCAGGATGAGAAAGTGGGAGAAGAAGATGGGCAGTAAGAGAGCAGCCCTCAATCTTGCTCAGGTAATCAGGATGAACGAGGAGATAGGAACAGGGGGAGCAGGATTCAGGTTTATTTATGCTGCCTTTTTGCAAGAGGCTGCTGCGGTAATGAATCAGCCTTCACTGCGCGACTTCTCTGCTCAGATGACAGCAGCGGGAGATATGTGGAGAGATTTCTCCTATAATGCGGCAAGAATGTTCAAAAAGAGGGACGGTGATCTCATGACATATAATATTCTTGCCGAAAAACTGGAAAGAATTGCCGATAAGGAGGAGTCAATTTTCCGCGGCTTAGAAAAACTGATGAAGAATGCACGATAGCTTTGCCATAGAGATTTCTGACCTGGTTAAGAGATACCCCGGCAGGCTCAATCCGACTCTTGACGGGCTGACCCTTAAAATTCCCGCAGGATCGCTCTTTGGGCTTCTTGCGCCCAATGGTGCCGGCAAGACTACCACTATAGACATTCTTTGCGGGCTTAAGAAATTTAATTCGGGGACTATTTCGGTTAATGGTTTTTCGGTTCCTTCCGGGCTGAGAAAAATCAAACAGATAATGGGTCTCGTTCCCCAGGACATTGCTCTTTTCCCGCTTCTGACAGGAAGGGAAAATCTTAAGGTAATTGGTGGAATTTACGGAATACCAAAAGCTGAGTTAAAAGGGAGGGCAGATGAATTACTGGAGAGGTTCGGTCTGACAAACAGCGCAGATAAACTTGTCTCTGAGTATTCAGGAGGGATGAAACGAAGAATCAATATAATTGCAGGTCTTCTTCATATTCCAAAGATTCTGATTCTTGATGAACCAACAGTAGGAGTGGATGCTCAGTCCAGAAATCTTATTCTGGAGGAGCTTATAAAGATAAACAGGCAGGGTACTACTATTCTCTTCATTTCACACTATCTGGAAGAGGCAGAGTGTATCTGCGACAGAGTAGCACTTATGGATGGCGGTAAAATTATTCTTGAGGGAAATCCCCGTGATCTGACAGATTCACACCCAGAGTGCAGAAATCTGGAATCGTTATATATTAAGTTAACCGGTAAGCAGATGAGGGATACATATGAATAACAGACTTAAATATCTGCTCTATAAAGATTTTATAATGCTGGGAAGAGATTTTGCCGGCATTATCCTGATGTTTATTATGCCCATAGCTCTGGTTATTCTAATGGCAAACCTGCAGGACAGCACACTTAATGCAGTCAAGGGCACAAAAATTCAGCTTCTTCTGGTTAACAAGGATAAAGGCGAGCTGGGTGAAGCTATTGTAAAGGAGATAGTCTCAACCGGACTGTTTCAGATTGAAACGGATGGAGTAGAATCAATAAACTCCCCGGCTGAGATGGAGAAGAGAATCTCCCCGGCAGAGAATCTTCTGGGTATTTTTATTCCTGAAAATTCAACCGAGATGATAAGGGGCAATGTTCAGAGATTTGTTGTAAGTGCTTTTAACGGTGTTCAGAAAGAGCCGTTCAGGGATGAGATCAAACTCTCAATTATTCTGGACCCGCAGGCTAAGGGATCTTTTTATACGGTTCTTATGAGTACACTCAGGGAGCGGGCACAGAAGGTTCAGTTTGAATATATCCTGAAAGAGATAACAAATCAGGTAAATACTATATCGCCGGTAGTTGTTTCCACAGGGAATTTTTCCGGGGAGCAGTTTACAATAGATGCACGCTTTGCAACCAGAACCGGCAGCAATATTGTTCCCAACTCAGTACAGCATAATGTTCCGGCATGGAGTCTTTTCGCAATATTCTTTATTGTGGTTTCACTCTCCGGTAACATAATAAAGGAGAGGGAAGGGGGGAGCTTTACAAGACTGCTCACAATGCCCTGTACATATGCAGAATATCTTATGAGTAAAGGCATTACTTATCTGTCTGTTGCACTTATTCAGTTTGGAGTTATGCTCCTTATCGGAGTCTATGTGCTGCCTCTTACAGGCCTTCCGTCACTGGAACTTGGCCAGTCTCTTTTCTCGCTCTTCTTTGTGGGATTTGCTTCGGCAGTAGCAGCTATAGGATATGGAATCGCAATAGGCAATGTGGCATCAACATCACAGCAGGCATCAGTTTTTGGCGCCGTGTCAGTTGTAATTATGGCTGCTGTAGGCGGAGTATGGATTCCGCAGTTTCTTATGTCGCCGCATATGCAGATTATCAGCATGCTCTCTCCCATGAACTGGGGAATGTCTGGCTTTTACAGCCTCTTTCTCAGAGACGAAGGTTTTCTGGCAATTCTTCCCGAAGGTCTGGCTCTTATCGCCTTTGGTTTTGCCTGTTTTATGATAGCCCTCTATTCCAGGAGACAAATCAGATCAAATTTTTAAAAATCAATAAATACCCAAAACTATGGACGAACTTATCCTGAAACTAAAACAACAGATTATTGAGGCGCTGAATCTTGAAGAGATTACTCCTGAAGATATTGACACAGACGCTCCGCTTTTTGGAGATGGTCTTGGTCTTGATTCTATTGATGCGCTGGAACTTGTGATTTTACTGGAAAGAGAGTACGGAATAAGAATGGAAGATCCAAAAGCGAACAAGGAGGTATTCAGATCTGTAAGAACTCTTGCAGAGTATATTGAGAAGAACAGGAAGGCATAGCTTTAAAGTTCAATCTCTATACTTACATCGCTTACTGTTGCAATTCCGTTCGCTGTTCCCGGTTTAAACCGTGGCAGCCGGCGAACAGCCTTTGCAATCTTCTTTTGAACTTTCTTGTCGAAAGAACCGGGGGCAGATCCGTTAACAGGTCTGCCCTTTTTGGTAACTGAAAAGTTTACCCTGAAGGTTGTTGGATGATCTGCAAAATCCCTGAATTCCTTCTTGAGATTTTTTACCAGCTCCTTTCTAAGCTGAGCTGTGCCACCCGGAAAAACAGGTGCGAGCTGACGTTTCTGAGAAAAAAGGGGCGCTGAACAAAGAAGGGCCAGCACCAGCAAAATCAATATCCTCTTCATGGCCATTCATTTTTAATCAGAGCGGTAAATGGGGTTCGAACCCACGACCCTCAGCTTGGGAAGCTGATGCTCTGCCAACTGAGCTACTACCGCAATTCAGGACAAATATATCAATTTTCCTGCTCTTTTATAAGCATAATGGCATCAACTATACCATTGAAGTGAGAAGCCCTTGCTTTCCATACAAACTTTCCATCACGTTTCTGAACAGCTGTGCCAATTCTGACCCACCTGTTCACATCCTCCGGGAAGGTTTCAGATGCAGGGCCGGCTTTCCAGGCATAAAGTGCATACTCCCCCTTTTTCAGGAAGGCTTTTTCAAACTTTACCTTTGCCCTGGGGTTACTGCTTTCTGCAGCGTTTTCTCCAAAATAGACCAGCTTGTTGTCTTCAATTGTGCTCCATCCACGTTTAAGAAGGTCTTTTGGTTCAATTATGATTCTTTTTTCTCCGTCAATCTTCAGGTAATCATATACGGCATAAAAGGAGTCTTTTGCAAGATCTGCCAGATTCTCAGGAGATACCCATTCTCCGGCAGGATTATTTGCATAGAAGGTATATGGTGTTTCAAATGTTATAGCAAGTGTTGAGTCTTTAAACCTGTTCCAGATCCAACCCTCTGCGTATCTTGACCCAACATCGGAAAAACTCTGATTTTCCGGCTTGTACAATCGTCTCTCTCCCATGGTTAGAGAAGATAATAACAATTGTTTGCGCAGGAATGATTCGTTTGTGGTTTTTGCAGTATGAATCCAGTAAGTGACAGAGTTTGCAATCTGAGAGTGCATGTTTAGCAGCAGGTCGAAAGGTCTGTCAGAAGTAAGCTGCTCCATTTTTGCCTTTAAGGCCTTTACCTCAGGCATGGTCAGAGAATCAGGTCTGTCCCAGTTGATTTCAATATTGACACCAGTTGAAGTAGATCTTGAATATCCTCCTTTAACTCCGTCCGGATTTATGAACGGTACAATATAGTATACAGCATTTTTACGCATCTGGACAGCATCCGGATTATCAGAGACAATCAGGTCAATCATAGCCTCAAGATGCCAGCTGGCAGGCTGCTCACTCGGGTGTGAACGTCCGTGGATCCACACTTTGCGCTTCTGGCTTTCAGGAACCGAAGGATCGGTCACTGTAATCATGTCTATGGGAAGCCCCTGTGAGCTTCTGCCTATCTCTTCTCCTTTCACATACGGGAGACTTTTCCATTCATCAAGCTTTGAAATATGACGGGAGAAAGTATATGGGATATAGTGAGAAACATATACAGTGTCGCGGTTAAAACGCTTTGTTATTAAACCTTTGCGCGGGTTTTCATCCTGAGAGAATCTCTGGAAATTAATCCCGTCGTAGCTGTAAAATGGCCTTATTGCCTCAGAATTTCTGATGTTAAGATAGAGGGTATTTCCCCGTGTTCCTGTCATCCTGAAGTAGTACCATCTTGCGCTTGAAGCAAGGGTCGTGTCAATGGGATTCCTGGGGTCGAATCTTGAAAAAATATCATATGAGAGCAGGGTAGTTGAGTCATTTGGAGAGATTCTGAATTTAACAGAGTCAACCAATTTTGCTTTTTCCAGACTTCCCGATTCAAATGAGGTATCGAAGCGTACCTGTGAAAAAAGAATGCCACTGCACATTAGAGTAGGCAGTAGCATGCTGATAAGTCTTTTCGGCATTTTTTTGTTTTATGTGAACTGATCCGTTACAGTTCCGTTGCTTTTACTTTTACAACCTTACCCCTGTTGGAGAAGGCAAGTTCGGAGTTGTTTTTCTTTTTCTCCTGAATAAGTCTGTGGAACGCGAGGTTCAAACCATTGAGAATGCTTTGGCGTAGCTCTTTAGTCTCTAATTCGCTCATAATTTAACATTTTGTTGTAGGAAGGTTTATTGTATATCTTAGGTTCTAACGCTTTCCCGCCCTCTGCTATTAGCTCCTGCGGGATGGTGGAGTTGTTTATTATCATCCAGTATTCGCATAATGGAATATAAAGCGAAAATAAGTTTTTTATTCCAATATCGTATCGTCTTCGGATAGTTTTTTCTTCAATATTATGCCCTCCCGATGCCACTCTCATTTTAACTCGCTCAACAGCAAGGTTTGGGACGCTCAGCCAAAAAAACAACAAGGTTACCTTGTAGCCGCGTTCCTGGGCATACTTGATAACTTTGGTATACATTTTTGTGGCAAGCGTTGTTTCAATCGCAAAATCCGTGCCGTTGGTTATAAGATTGTCTATGCGCTCAATCATGATTTTGCCGGCCTGAATAGACATACTCTCTGGTTTAAAGGGGGATAGACCCCTTGCAATTTCATCGGCATTAACGAACTCCCGGCATGCCAGCATTTCGGGCAAAATGGTGTATGAAGCTGTGGTTTTTCCAGCCCCGTTGCATCCCGATATGATATAGAGTTTAGGCATAAGATTCTGGTTCTTTTTCCAAATATAGCTATTTTTTCCCTGATGCACTCCATGCAAACAGGGCAAAATCGCCCAGACACGGGTCACCCGGAAATACTTCAGAGAGGTATTCGGTTATCTCAGCGGCAGTAACGATATCTGCGCTCTTTCTTTTTGTAATCTTCATCTCCAGCGCATTTCTGTGAACATGTACATCCAGGGGGATAATTAGAGTGGCAGGGGAGATGCTTTTCCAGAGCCCAAGATCTACTTTGCCGTCGTCCCTCACCATCCATCTGTGAAGCATCCATATCTTTTTATTGGCAGCCTTTTTATCAGCCTTCCGCCCGTATACTTTAGTCCTGAACTCTTCCGGAGTAAGCCCTTCAAGAGTATCTCTTTCTGAGTATAGAGTTCTGAGATTACTGCAAATTTCTGCAAATTCGCTCCATCTGATTGTTCTGTGAAGACTTGCCGGATCGTTTCTGTACTTACCCCTCATTACATAATCAAAAGGTTTCCATGCCATTTCATCCATCATCCGGCGGCAATCCCGAACAATCATCTCTCTTCTTCCCCAGGCAAGATGCGCAGCAAGTACTGCCGCAATCTCCACATCCTGCAGAGTCGCTTCTCCCGCTTTAAGCATAGAGGTAAAATGAGCAGGAATTGATACCGGATCGTCCTGAAAGTATTTATTGTCATTGTATTCGGTTGCAAGCTCCCTGACCCTTCTTTTAATCTCCTCAGATTTCATTTTATTCAAATAATTGCCCAAATTTACATTAACTTTGACAGAGATGAAACGGAAAATGAAATATTTGACAACCTGGCCGCTTTTTGTCTTCTCTATGCTGATACTCTTCTCCTGCGAAAAGGGACCGGCAGTGAAGCTTGACGGAACTTATTCCGGAACAATGGTAATTTCGGG
Organism: Bacteroidetes bacterium HGW-Bacteroidetes-10; assembly: GCA_002842695.1. GTDB lineage: Bacteria > Bacteroidota > Bacteroidia > Bacteroidales > UBA932 > Bact-08. The sequence goes on from PHDT01000011.1 coordinate 96,795, forward strand.
TATTGGAACATATGAAAACAGTGAAGTGGTAATCACCGGACCGGCACTTTCAAGGGCATTAATTACCCTTAAGAAATTCCCTCTTGCAGCAGATTCTGATGTAACCATTTATGCAGCAAGAGTAGAAAGCGACCCGGAGAAGTATACTATTTCCTACACAGGATCCGTAATTCCCGGAATGGAGTGCACTCTTACCGGAAATGCAAAGGGAGGAAACCTCAGCCTGGACCTCATAATCGAGGCCGGCGGCACCGCATTTTCACTTAATTATACTGGTAAGAGAATTGGAAATATTTAACTTTATTTTATAATGCTATCGAAAATTATTACGATGGCATTTTTTTTGCATATACAAACTAAGAAATTAGTTAAGTGACTAAATAGTTAGTTGATGTTTTAAACATTTGTATATTAAATATATATAATTATGAAATCTAAGATCAAACCAGAAATCAGAGAGCTAACCAAAGCAGAGTTACAGATTATGCAGCTACTCTGGAAAAAGGAAAAGGCATTCGTCAATGAGCTGATTGATGAGATGGAGGAGCCCCGTCCGGCTTACAACACCGTCTCAACAATTATCCGGATTCTTGAAAAGAAGGGTTTTGTGAGCCACCTCAATTTTGGAAAATCGCACCAGTATTTTCCTTTAATTGAGCGTGAAATTTACCTTAAATCCTTTATGGGAAACCTTCTGACATCTTTCTTCTCGGGATCAGTTTCAAACATGGTCTCTTTTCTGTCTCACAAAGAGAGCATATCTCTTAAAGAGGCAGACGAAATTATGGAAATTATATCAGGGCAAAAGAGTAATAAATCACAGTCATGAACTCAATCATTCAATATATAGCTGAATCTCTCTTAACAGGATTTTTGTTCTGGCTGCTCTTCAGAATAGTTTCAGAAAAGGGCTGCAGTTATAATTTTCAGCGCATTTATCTGCTTGTGTCATCTACATTGGTTCTCTTGCTTCCGCTTGTGAAAATTCCTCTTAATTCGGTCATTGCTATGCCTTCAATTGAACTGCCGGCAATAATGGTGGTTCCGGATGCACCCCCGGCTCCGTACACAGAGATGGCAGGAATAAGAGGGATTGTCATACTTCTTTACCTGACAGTTGTTATTTTCACACTTCTGAGACTCATTATTCAGTTAACAAGTCTCTCTGCACTTTACTTTAAAGGAGTGGTTGAACACAGGGATAAACTGGTTATTGTAAGAAATTCCAGAGTGAAGTCACCATTCTCACTGTACAGGTACATTTTTATGCCAGCAAATGCTGGATATGATACAGAGAATACAATAATAGCACATGAAGAGGCCCATTACCTGAGAGGTCACTCTGCCGACCTTCTGCTCATGAATATTCTCAGGTCTCTTCTGTGGTTTAATCCATTTATTCATATACTCTACAGAAATATTGTGTCACTGCACGAATATCAGGCAGACAGAGATGTCCTTGACAGGGGAGCAGATGTTACCATATATCAGAAGCTAATACTTAACCTTCAATTTGGATTAACCCCGGAAATTGCAAATAGCCTCCATAATTCATTAACAATTAAAAGATTCAAAAAAATGAAAACAATGACTCAAAAAAGAAACTCGCCGCTGGCAGTGATTGCAACCACACTGGCCACTATGGCAATTGTTGTATTTGTATCATGTACATACAACTATGCATCTGCAGAGAATCCCTCAAACGGAACTCCTGTTTCAAATGATGTTCTGAACTCTCCTGCCGTTCCTGACCAGCCACAGGAGAAAGAAAAGGTAATCAAAGCCGAATATCTGACAGTTATGCCACAGTTTCAGGGCGGCGACATGAGTAAGTTCGGACAGTGGATAGCTCAGAATGTTAAGTATCCTGCAGAGGCCAAAGCTAAGAAGATTCAGGGTAAAGTTATTGCTACCTTTATTTTGACTAAAGAGGGAAAGATTACTAAAGTAAAAATTCTTCAGGGAGTAAATGAATTCCTTGACAAAGAGACAGTGAGAGTTATCAGCAGTTCTCCTGACTGGACACCCGGATACCTTGACGGAAAACCGCAAAATGTTGAGTTTGCCTTTCCCGTTGTTTTTAAACTTAATTAATAGCTGTCCTGTCTATCCTGTTACATAACAAAAACAAAAAAACCGCCTTAAAGGGCGGTTTTTTCATAAGTGTGTATTCGGACAAATTACTTTTGTACCTTTTTGTATCTGTTAAGGAATTTGTCAACACGACCGGCGGTGTCTACAAGTTTCATCTTACCTGTATAGAATGGGTGAGATGTATTTGAAATTTCGACTTTGATTACCGGGTATTCAACTCCTTCGTGTACAATTGTCTCTCTTGTATTGGCACACGAGCGTGTGAGAAATACATGTTCGTTTGACATATCCTTGAAAGCTACAAGACGGTAGGTTTCGGGATGGATTCCTTTCTTCATTACTATTAATATTAATTATTATGGGGCTGCAAAAGTACAAATATTTATTTTACAATGCAAAATTAATCTCTGCTGCCTGCAAATTTTGCCAGCAGTTTAAGAATCTCCAGATAGAGCCATATGAGCGTTACCATTAGACCGAATGCGCCATACCACTCCATGTACTTGGGAGCACCTGCGGCAGATGCCTTCTCAATGAAGTTAAAGTCAAGCATTAGGCTGAATGCTGCAACACCAATAATTATCAGGCTGATTCCAATGCTAAGGGGGCCGCTGTTGTGAAGCATCACAAGATTAACACCAAACAGAGATAGAATTATCGTAACAACATAGTACAATGCGATTGCTCCAATTGCTATAGAAATAATTCTGATAAATTTGTCATTAACCTTTATAAGTCCCGATCTGTATACCAGAAACATAACAAACGCAGTAAGCATTGTAAGCAAAACTGCATTCATAACAATGCCGGGCGCGCTCTCAGCAAAAGCCTGATTGAACATAGCCGAAACAGCTCCAAGGAAAAGCCCTTCCAGTACTGCATAAATTGGGGCCAGATACTGGGCTAGATTTGGTTTAAAACTGATAATCATTGCAACTACAAAGCCACCAATTGCACCACCCCATAACCACGGCTGAACAGATGCCGGATTGATTGCTTCATAAAAAACCTTCCATGTGTAAGAGGCTCCAGCCAGAACCATAATAAGGAGCAGCAGAGACTTCATAGCTGTCCCTTTTGCTGTCATTGTGCCGGCAGAATATTCAACTGCCTCTTTCTTAAAAATCTTTTCGCTAAGTACCGGATTCATATTGCTATTTAATAAATCTTAAAGTTAATTACTTGCAGCGATAGAGTTGTTCTTCATAAAGCATAGATCTCTTCGCCTTTCGTATCCACTTCTGCTCCTCATGCTTCATCTCCTCCTTCAGGGTTTCCCAATCTTCTTCACCTTTAAGATAGTTAACAATAACAGGGTCCCCTGCCAGCAGTTCGATTGCGGTTTTGTCATTTCCGGCCTCGTATTTACCCGGGCGGAATTCAAAGCCGTTGCAATTTTGGGCAGTGAATCTCACTATGCGCAAATTGTGTGCCAATGCATGATACTGTCTGCCTGGCACAGGAAGCAACTGAAATCCGAAGCAGGTTTCAGAAGAATATTTGTGAAACTGCGGAATAAACTTGTGCCATCTAATGTAGACAGAGGGGTCGTGAATAGGATGTTCAGGATCATTCCAGTTTTCATAACCATTAGTAATGTTGTAAGTTACGAGTTCTTCCATAAATGGAGCCCCAAATACCTCAAAAGGTCTGGTTGTTCCTCTTCCTTCACTTACATTTGTCCCCTCCCAGAGACACTGACCACTGTAAAAATGACATGTAAACAGCCCCGGAATGTTTGGTGACGGGGGAATGCTCCAGGGAAGCATCTCGCTGTTAACAGCCTCAGATGCATATGAAATAATATGCAGCGGAAATTTTGCGTTAATTTCGTTATAGAAGTAATTTGCCAGCTCCCCGAATGTAAGTCCGTGTCTGTGCGGAATACCCTCTTCTCCAATAAATGAGGAGTAGCCCTCTTTAAGCATTGTTCCCTCCACCTGCCGGCCCATGGGGTTGATTCTGTCAATCAGGTAAACAGGAAGATTAATTCCCTCAGCCTTGAGAGTTCTGAACAGTCCGAAAAGAGTGGATGTAAATGTGTAGTACCTTGCTCCGGCATCCTGAATGTCAACAATAAGAGCATCTATATCCTTAAGTTTTTCGCTTCTTATTGATAAAGAATCCTCGCTGCTTCCATAAAGAGATACAAATTCACACCCGGGAGCCATATTCTGATAAGCTTCTGTGTTGTCAAGCTTAACCTGGTCCTGAAGCTCTCCGAAAAGCCCGTGTTCAGGTATGAAAACTCTTTTCAGAAGCCCCTTTTTGTAAAAGGTCTCAAAAAGATATTCTCCTCTCTCAGGGTGCCATGCACTCTGATTACAAAGGATGGCAATCTTGCCGCTCCTGAGTACTATATCCGGCTGATCAAGCAGCGGTGTTGTTCTGAATGAAAACATCTCTTAAATTATTTCTGTAATAAAATCCATTACTTCCCGGGCAACAGCAGTGGCAAGAGCCTCGTCCGCCGCTTCTGCGTATATTCTGATTATTGGCTCTGTGTTTGATTTTCTGAGATGAACCCATTTCTTCTCTGAATCAAAATCTACCTTTACTCCATCAATATCTGTAATTCTTTGGGCAGAGAATCTCTCCTTAACTTTTTCAAGAATTGAATCTACATTTATTGATGGTGATAATTCAATTTTGTTCTTTGAAATAAAATAAGAAGGATACCTTTTCTTCAGTTCAGATACGCTAATCTTCTCTTTTGCCAGATGGCTAAGGAATAGGGCAATACCAATGAGTGAATCTCTTCCGTAATGAAGATCGGGAACAATAATTCCTCCGTTGCCTTCTCCTCCTATAACAGCCGAAACCCTTTTCATCTCAGTAACAACATTAACTTCACCAACTGCAGATGCAAAGTATTCGCAGCCTGCAGCCTCTGTAATATCTCTCAGGGCTCTTGAAGAAGAGAGGTTCGATACGGTTGCTCCTTTTCTGCTTTTTAATATGTATTCTGCAACTGCCACAAGAGTATACTCCTCTCCGAACGGATTTCCATCCTCGCAGATAAGAGCAAGCCTGTCAACATCCGGGTCAACAGAAACTCCAAGGTCTGCGCTCTCTTTAACAACTCTGGAAGAGAGCTCTGTAAGGTGTTCCGGAAGAGGTTCCGGATTGTGGGCAAACTGGCCTGTAGGTTCACAGTTGATTTTTATGCATTTAACACCTAGTGCATCAAACAGTGCAGGCATTACAATGCCTCCTACTGAATTGACTGCATCAAGAGCCACTGTAAAGCCGGCTCTGTATATTGCCTCTGTGTCCACCAGAGGGTGGGAGAGTACAGCCTCAATATGGGCCTGCGTAAAATCTTTGTTTGTTATGATACCAAGATTATCGACCTCAGAGAATGAGTATTTTCCTCTCTCTGCATATTCAAGTAATTTTTCTCCTTCAGCTGCATCAAGGAACTCACCCTTTTCGTTGAGAAGCTTAAGCGCATTCCATTGTCTGGGATTATGTGAAGCGGTCAGAATAATTCCTCCGTCTGCCTTTTCAAATATAACAGCCATCTCTACAGTTGGTGTGGATGCAAGGGAGGCGTTTACAACATCAATTCCGCATGCCATAAGTGTTCCGCATACAAGATGTTCTGCCATCTCTCCGGAGAGTCTTGCATCTCTTCCAACAACAACTTTATATCTGTTCTTGCCGGGGTTCCTCTCTTTGAGTCTTATTGAGTAGGCAGATACGAATTTTACAATATCAGTAGGGGTAAGTGCCTCGCCTGGAGTCCCCCCGATAGTTCCGCGAATTCCGGATATTGATTTGATGAGTGTCATGATTGTATCGGTTTAATAACCCAAAGATAGAAAAAATGGGTGTCAGGATAAATTAAATTATACCTGACACCCAATAAATGTGTGTAAAACAAGCTTATGCAGGGATAGCAAGGAATGCTGCAGCGAATGCCAGAATTGCGTACAGCTCAGGGAATACAGCAAGAATAAGAGTTTTGCCAAATACATCCTGACCATTACCCATCTCTACAATACCGTTTGCAACAAGGGAAGCCTGCTTAAGAGCAGAGAAATAACCCACGATTCCAAGACCCAGACCAACAGCAAAGATTGCAAATCCTTGTCCCAAAGATAGAACAGGCATTTCAAGAAGTCTGTTGAGCATAAGGAAGAAACCTGCGAATCCGTAAAGACCCTGTGTAGATGGAAGTGCACAAAGAATCATTGATGAACCGAACATATCCGGATTCTTTTTAAGAGCACCAATGGTAGCGTTACCACCCATGGTAACTCCTATGGTGCTGCCAATACATGATACTGCAAGCATTACGCCCATACCAACATAGGCTAGTGTCAATGGTAATAATTGTTCCATAATTTTGAATGTTTATTGTTGTTATTAATTATCTACTGGTTTTTTGCAAGCGGACGGAAGGCTTTACCTCCACCTCCGAATCCTGCATTTTTATAAAATTCTACGAAAGTAAGACGCATAGGGTGAACGAATGCTCCAAGGCTCGATAGAAGCAATACTGCCGTATGGCCTATTAATAGCATCAGCCCTGTAAAGAACCAGCCCACATAAGGTATTCCTGACATGTTCATTGCAACTGAGTTTACAACCATTCCAAGAATTCCGCCGGCAGTTCCCAGTCCGAAGAGACGGATGTAGGAGAGCATGTCACCAAAGATTCCGGTAATGTCATACAGAGCAAAAGTACCCTTAAGCATCCTTGAAAATATATTACCCTCTGTTGAGGAGAAGAAAATAATTAGGGCAAGTCCAAGGTAGCCGATGTAATTTACAAAGGCAGGAACAGCCAGATCTGGCATCATGGTCCCCGCGTATGCAAGTGAAGCCCATATTACCACAATTGACCATCCAATATTGTGCATTCCGTATTGCCATCCTTTACGAATCATAGAGTCAACTGCATTTACCATTCTGGCGAAAACAATCTGGAACAGACCAAATATGATGGCAAACCAGAACATCTTGATGTCTGAGAAGAAAAAGCCTTTAACAGCATCAGGAACAGGAAATACCTCACCTATTTTTGCCCCGAAGAAAACTCCGTTAAGCATGGGCATTATAAATGAACCCAGACCAAGAAACTGAACCAGAGTCATATAACCCCTCATTGCCGGCATTTTGATTTTTCCGATTGTTCCGGCAATCATAAGAATGAGCCCGTATCCCATATCTCCCAGGCAAAGTCCAAAGAAGAGCATGTAGAATGGAGCAAAATATGGAGTAAGATCAAGCTCTCCATATTTTGGGAGCATGTATAATTCACCTATAGGCTCAAATAATCTTGTGAAAAATGTGTTTTTTAGCTTGATGGGAGGGTTGTCTTCAATTACAGCCTCCTCTTCAATAAAGTACACATCTGTAGAGCCAAAGAATGCAGAGAGCTCCTCTTTATGTTCAACCGGAGCAAAGCCGGTCATTACAGCAATAGAACCCTCAGCCTCTTTAACTGAAGAAGTACCTGCAAGGTAAAGATCCAGTGTTGCCTTTACTTTAGCCATGCCGCTCTCAAGGTCTGATATTTTTGCAGTTAAAGCCGCAAGCTGAGAGTTGTTGGTGGCGATTCTGCTTCGCAGCTCATCAATCTTTCTGTCAATCAGATCATATGAGAGCGAAGGGAATTTGATCTCGGAGTATTTGAAATTCAGCTCCTGATTTTTAGGGACAAGTATTGCAAAATAGCATTTGCCCTTGTCTCTTGATATTATCTGGAGAATATGCTCCTTATCCCAGTCCTCATTGAAGTTGGTCTCGGAAATTGCATAAAAATGCAGAGTAAATCCAAGCTCTTCAATTTTTTTAATGTCGTTTAAATTAAACTGTCCCCATGGAAGTGCCTCTTCTCTCTCCCTTAGCAGAGACTTTTCATCTGCACTCCAGAGTTCCCTGTTCTCCATGAGCTTTTCTGCAAGAAGAAGGGTCTCTTCGGGTGATGATGTGCTGTTTACCGGAAGTTCAGATGCAGTCACCTCTGCAAGAGACTCTTTAAGAGCGCTGAGACTTTTAATTGAGACAGCATATCTGCCTGTAAGGTCAAACATCTCCCTGGAATGAGCGTCAACAGCTTTATTCTCTCGTGTAATATCTACCATCCCGAGCTCCTGCACCTTCGAAAGAAAGGTTGCAACCTCCTGGTGGAAAACAATAAACGAGTATTTAGTCATTTTTGTTATCATACCTAAGCCACCTCCTGTTGTTGTCTGGTTTTTACGATCTTTTGAGAAGCCTTGGAGAGATTCTCCTCATCTTCCATAAATCGCTTGATTTTGAGAATAGCCTCCTTGTATCCCGGAATCTGAACCTTTTCGTAAAGGTTTACCTTCTGAGTGGTCTTCTTTCTGGCAAACTCAAGGAGTCTCATCTTTTCTGAATAGATTTCAGATTCGATACCCAGCTGAGCCAGCTGCTGAAGAATTTTCACCCCGTCTCCGTACCAGAGTGGCTTTGTAAAGAGGTTGTAAGGTCTGACCTCATAAATAACCTCTTTGAGTGCCGGTGTTTTGATACCCGCAATTTTTACGGTCTCAAGCAACACATCCTTAACAGAGATGAGCCCGGGTTCAAATTCGTTCCACAGGCCTGCAAGGTAGTCGTAAGATTTCAATGAGGAGGCCAGTTGATCCAACAGCTCGTCTGAGCGCTTCTTTGCTCTCTTAACCTCCATTCGCAGCGCAGACTCCTTGTTCTTGAGTGTAGGAAGCGCATTTGTGCGGACCTTCAGCTGCTTGTTGAGATCGTTAAGAGATGTTTTATTGAATTGGAATTTAATAGCCATAATTGAAACCTATGCTTTTTTCCAGTATTTATTGAGGATCTCTTCCTTAATACTTAATTCTTCTCTTGTGAAGTATGTTGCAAACAATTCCCATGCTGTGTCAAGCATCTGGGTAGTGTTAATATTAACATCAATGGCCAGCAGCCTTGTAGAGTATGCCTTGGCATAGTCGAGGCAGCGCAAGTCGTAGTCACTCAGGTCAAAGCCGTTCTCCAGCTTTGTCTTTGCGTTTGCCGCATCTGCATAGAGACGGACAGCGGCATTCATAACATGGTTGTGATCTTCACGGGTTTTTTTGCCAATAACAAGCTGTTTCAGACGAGAGAGTGAACGGAAAGGGTCAACGATAACCTTTCCTGTGTCCGAGTCTGCTCTCAGGAAGAGCTGCCCCTCAGTGATATAACCGGTGTTGTCCGGAATCGCGTGAGTGATGTCTCCGCCGCTAAGAGTCGTTACTGCAATAATTGTGATTGAACCGCCGGAAGGAAGCTGTACTGCCTTCTCATATATCTTTGCAAGGTCTGAGTATAGTGAACCCGGCATAGAGTCCTTTGAAGGAATCTGGTCCATACGGTTACTAACAATACTCAAAGCATCTGCATAAAGCGTCATGTCTGTAAGCAGAACAAGAACCTTCTCATTTTTGTCTACAGCAAAATATTCAGCAGCAGTAAGAGCCATGTCCGGAATAAGCAGACGCTCAACCGGAGGCTGTTCAGTTGTATTTACAAAGCTGATAATCTTATTCAGAGCTCCCGCATTTTCAAACATCTGCTTGAAATAGAGATAGTCATCATTTGTAAGACCCATACCGCCCAGAATGATTTTGTCAACATCTGCCTTAAGGGCCACCTGAGCCATTACCTGATTGTAAGGCTGATCGGGGTCTGCAAAAAATGGAATTTTCTGGCCAGATACAAGTGTGTTATTCAGGTCAATACCTGCAATACCCGTAGGAATGATTTCAGAAGGCTGTTTTCTTCTGAACGGATTTACAGAAGGTCCCCCTATGAATCTTCTCTCTCCCTCAACAGGAGGTTTGTTATCGATAGGCTGACCAAATGAGTTGAAAAATCTTCCTGCGAGGTCGTCGCTTACATTAAGTGCCGGCGGTTCGCCAAAGAATACAACCTCTGCATTGGTTGCAATACCGTCAGTTCCTTCAAAAACCTGGAGAGTAACAAGATCCTCCTTGATTTTTACAACCTGTGCCAGTCTTCCTGCTACTGTTGCAAGCTCCTCATTTGCCACGCCTGATGCGCGAAGAGAGATAGTGGCTTTTGTTATGGCCTCAAGTTTTGTATATATCTTCTGAAATGCTTTAGTTGCCATTGCCAAGTTCGTTTTTAAGTTGTTCCAGATAGTTGTTGAACGCTGCGCTCTGATACTCTGAATAGTTCATCTGGCGCATAGTGTTTATTATCTTTTTGTAATAGTTTGCACACTCTTCAAAAGATTCGAATTCAGGATTCTGTTCACAGATATCAATTACGAGATTGTACATGAACTTCTGTCTTTCCAGCGGAGAAGACTGGTCAATCTTGTCGTAGGCATCCTGCTGAAGTATAATGAAGTCAAGCAGTTCTGATTTCCAGTATCTTGTGTGGTATTCAACCGGAACACCATCATCTCCAAGAATATTAATCTGGTCGTATGCCTCTTTTCCCCTGAGAGCTATGTTTTTACCCTTGAATACTTTCTCAACCCAGTCTTCAGAAAACCTCTTCTTTAGATCTTCAACAATTTCCGGATATTCGAGATATTTTGAGTAGGAGTCAAGCGGGTCTACTGCAGGATATCTTTTTCTGTCTGCACGGTTCTGTGAAAGAGCGTAGAAACATCTTGCAGCCTTTTTTGTAGACTCTGTAACAGGCTCCTTAAGGTTACCACCTGCAGGAGAAACTGTTCCGATAAATGTTACCGAACCAGTCTTGCCGTTTACAAGGTTAACAATACCAGCCCTTGCATAGAAGCTTGAAATGATTGCAGGAAGGTCCATAGGGAATGCATCTGCTCCAGGAAGCTCCTCCATTCTGTTTGACATCTCTCGAAGAGCCTGAGCCCAGCGTGAAGTAGAGTCAGCCAGAAGAAGCACTTTTAGTCCCATTGAACGGTAATATTCACCAATTGTCATTGCAGTGTAAACAGAAGCCTCCCTGGCTGCAACAGGCATGTTTGATGTGTTGCAGATAATTGTTGTTCTCTCCATGAGCTTTCTGCCCGTTCTTGGGTCAATCAGCTCAGGAAACTCAGTGAAGATTTCCACAACCTCATTTGCACGCTCACCGCAGGCTGCAACAATAATTACATCTGCATCTGCCTGTTTAGAAATTGCATGCTGAAGAACAGTTTTGCCACAGCCGAACGGTCCGGGTATGAACCCTGTTCCGCCCTCTGCAATGGGATTAAATGTGTCAATTGTGCGGACACCGGTCTCCATTATCCTGAATGGTCTCGGTTTATCGTTGTATGCAGTGATTGCAACCTTTACCGGCCACTTCTGCATCATTGTAACTTTGATGTCATCGCCGTTTTCGTCAGTTATAACCGCAATGTTATCTGTAACTTTGTACTTACCGGGTGCAGCAACACTTTTTACGGTATATTCACCCTTGAAAGTGAAAGGAACCATTATTTTATGGGGAAGCCAGCCCTCTTTTACCTCACCGAGCCAGTCGGCGGCAGTAACTGAATCGCCAGTTTTTGCTACAGGTACAAAATCCCATTCTTTTTCCAGGTCCAGTGGCAGTGTATACTCACCTCTTTTCAGAAAAACACCCTCCATTGTCTCGAGGTTGTTCTGAAGACCATCGTAGTTACTTGAAAGAATTCCGGGGCCGAGAGTTACCTCGAGCATGTGTCCCATAAATTCAGCTTCATCACCTACTTTTAGTCCTCTGGTGCTTTCGTATACCTGAACAAACGCATTGCTTCCGGTTACCTTGATAACCTCCGCCATGAGTCTTGTGCCACCCAGGTCAATAAAACAGATTTCGTTCTGGGAAACGGGACCATCAACCTCAATCGTTACAAGGTTTGCTATAATCCCTTTTACTTTTCCTCTGGTTTTCATATCGATTTTAAAATTTTTCTCTTATAAATTCGTTTCCTCTTTTGTGTATGTGCTTCTAACCTCATCTACAAGTTTTCTAAAGAGCTCTGCTCCGACCTTTTTGTCGAGTGAGTCCCATCTTTTAACAATCATGAGTTTTGTTATGAAACAAAGAAGATAGTCGATGTCGAAATAATTGAATGTAGCAATTTCAGTTGCCTTTTTCCAGCGCATCAGGTCAATATTCTGCTCTCTGTCCAGAATGTTATTGCCTCCTAAAATGGCAAACAGACGAGCGGAATCTTCAAAGAATTCACCGGCTCCAAAGTCGGCCACTCTGCTGGTTAGCAAAGATTCGGCTAAAGCTCCGGTTCCGGTTATATATTCCGATGCATCAGAAGAGTTGATCCTGGCAACATAGGCTACCTGGATGTTACGAATATCGAGGTCATACCTGAAGTATTCCTTCAGAAAACGGTTGCGTGACTTGAATACCTCCCTGTAAAAGTGACCTGTAAGATTTTCACCCTTTAGACCAAACAGGAGCCAGTCAAGAAACCGTTTATCTTTTGCAGGCATATTCTCAGATACCTGTGTTAAGATTGCATCGATATCGTAGCTGCTCTTTTCAAAGTCCGGTATCAGATCCGGCAGTCCCGCTATGACGTAAGGATAGTTTTTCATCACTATTCTGTAAATAAAAACTCGCGGGTTTTTGGTTTAAGATATTCACTGAAAAGCTGCTGCAAATCCTTGTCTGTAAAGCTAATATGATAGCCCTCGTTTTTGGGGCCAATCTTGAATCCGTTCTGGAGTTTTTTATCAAAACCAACTTCAATTCCGGCTTTAAGCTGCTTAGCTATGTCGTTCTGAATGAAGGCTTCCAGCTCTGAACGCTTGTTTTCAGGAAGGAGCAGTGACAACGATACTGAATCACTTCCTTTTGGATTGAATGAAGCAATAGCAGTTGTAATAAGTTCCTTAAGAAGAGCGCTGTTTTCTGTTACAGCAGTGATAGGTTTGTTTACAGAATTTGAAATGAGTGTGTTCTCAATCTGATTTTTGAGGGTAGTCAGACTCTGTCTGAATGCCATTTTAATCTCACTCTCAATTTTATGTTTGATATCAGCTGCTTCGCGGTTTGCTTCGGATACTATCTTACCGTACTCCTCGCGTGCATTCGAAATAATTTCAGCCGCCTCTTTTTTCGCTTTAGCGAGCATCTCGTCGGCTTCCTGTTTTCCTTTTGACAAACCCTCATTGTACAGTTTGTCTGTTAGCTCTTGCAACTTGTTTTGCATACCGTGTCAATTATTGTGAATTTGACAAAGATAGAAAAAAATACGAAAAAAGCACCCCGAAGAGTGCTTTTTTTATAAAAAATAGTTTCGATACAAAATCTATTCACTTTCGTTACGAAAGGAATCCGAGAAGAATACCTGCTGCAACTGCGCTGCCAATAACACCTGCAACATTTGGACCCATTGCATGCATCAGAAGGTAGTTAGATTTGTCATATTCCAGACCAACATTGTTTGATACCCTTGCAGAGTCAGGAACAGCAGAAACCCCTGCATTGCCTATCAGAGGGTTGATTTTGCTGCCCTCTTTAAGCATTGTATTGATCAGCTTAACAAACAGAACACCTGTTGCAGTAGCAATCACGAATGAGAGCGCACCAATACCAAAGATGTATACAGATTTAAGCTGAAGGAATTTATCTGCCTGGGTAGAGCAACCTACGGTAACTCCAATCAGAATTGTAATAACATCAATCAGTGGTCCGCGGGCTGTTTCTGCCAGACGGCGTGTAACTCCGCTCTCTTTAAGCAGGTTTCCGAAGAAAAGCATACCAAGCAGCGGAAGACCTGACGGCACAATGAAGGCTGTCATTAGGAATCCGATAATAGGGAATAGCTTCTTCTCAGTTTGAGAAACTGCTCTGGGAGGCTTCATCTTAATCAGTCTCTCCTTCCTGTTTGTCAAAAGTCTCATGATTGGAGGCTGAATTACAGGAACAAGCGCCATGTAAGAATATGCAGAGACTGCAATTGCACCCATGAGGTCCGGAGCAAGTCTTGACGAAAGGAAGATAGCTGTAGGGCCGTCTGCACCTCCGATGATTCCGATTGCACCTGCTTCAGCCGGAGAGAATCCGAGAAGAAGGGCTATTGCATAGGCTCCGAATATTCCAAACTGTGCCGCAGCACCAATAAGAAGCAGCTTGGGGTTTGAGATAAGAGCAGAGAAGTCGGTCATTGCACCAATTCCCAGGAAGATGAGAGGAGGGTACCATCCCTGCTGAACACCCTGATAAAGGATATTGAGCACAGAGCCCTCTTCATATACACCTACGCTAAGTCCGGGGAAGAGAGGAATGTTTCCGATAATTATACCAAATCCTATTGGTACAAGTAACAGAGGTTCCCAGTCCTTCTTGATGGCAAGATAAATGAACAAAAGTCCTATTGCAATCATAAGGATATGCCCCCATGTGGCGTTCGCAAATCCTGTATACTGAAGGAATTGTGTCAGGTTATCTACCAAAAGCGAAAATAATCCTTTGTTTTCCATCTTATCCGATAATTATTAGCGGTGCACCCTCAAGAACGGAATCACCCTTGTTAGCTTTAATGGATACAATTTTGCCGTCAGCACTGGCTTCAATCACATTCTCCATCTTCATAGCTTCCAGTATCATGAGTTTTTGTCCTCTTTTTACAGAATCGCCCTCTTTTACGGAAACCTCGAGAATAACGCCCGGAAGCGGAGAAGAGACAACTGTCTCAGATCCGCTGGCAGCAGGCTTGGCAACAGTTGCGCTCACCTGAGCCGGTTTGTTTGGCTTGGCAATTACCTGTTTCTTGGCCGGTCTGTCAATCTCCACCTTGAAAGGTATGCCGTTCACCTCAACCTCGGCAAATGTATCGTCTATATCATTTACGGTAACTGCGTATTCGTTGCCGTTTATTTTAAGTTTGTACTCTTTCATAACATTAAGAACTTTTAATAATTATTTTTTAGATGGAGTCTCTCTAAGGGTATAGATTTTTGAACTCCACGGAGAGTAATTCTTCGTTACTCTTGCAATGGTGAGGATTGTATTTTCTATGTCATGGCTTTCGCTGTCCATGTTGTGAAGGTGCATTGCTGCAGATATTGCGGCAAAAATTTCTGCCGAAACATCCTCCTCCTTGGCTGCCACATCCTTACCATGAACCTGCTCAGTTCTCTGGCGATTCTTGTAAATGTTGTAACGTCCGATTTGTTTGAACACAACATACAGAAGGATTAGAGCAATAAACACAACACTCATTGCAGTAAAGGCCATAATCGCTCCAAATGGATCAATTCTCTGGAAAACAGTGGATGCCGATTCAACATCAGATCCTGTATTGTTAGTGCTTGGAGAGGTTCTTGACATTATCTGCCATCCCTCAGATCCATCGCGGGTTCCGATTCCATCGTTGAAGCGGCCAAACGATACATTGCTATCCAGATCCCTGCGGATTTGGATTCTGTCGATAATTGTTCTGCCGTCTGAAGCAACAAAGAGAATCTCCTCTGAATCTTCAAGTTTGAAGTTTATATGGAAAGTTCCCCTGAAAGGCTGATTATCTGCCCAGAAAAGAATGTGCTGCCTTGGCTTTATCTTAGTTAGCACATCTCCTTTTGGAATGATGTATTTGGTCAGGTTGCCGGGATCATTGGTCAGGTAACATCCTGCAATATTAACAGTGCCGTATGATGAGTTGAAGAGTTCAATCCATCCGTTATGCTGTCCGTAGTCATCTTCGAAGTCACTGGTGTTGATAACCAGGTATTCGTTGATACACATATCGGACTGGCTCTGTGCATTGAGGCTGAGACCCGCCAGCATTAAACCCGAAAACAGAAATATTTGTAATATTCTTTTCATTTTATCCGGATTTATTATTTACAAAGGAAGGTTGTCGTGCTTCTTAGGCGGATTTGTTACCTTCTTGGTTGCAAGTTGCTGAAGAGATCTGATAATACGGAAACGAGTGTTTCTTGGCTCAATCACATCATCAATATAGCCGTAACGGGCTGCATTGTATGGATTTGCAAAGGCGTCCCTGTACTCTTTCTCTTTCTGTGCAGCAAGTTCAACAGGATTTTCAGAAGCAGCAACCTCTTTACCGTAAAGAACTTCAATTGCTCCTGAAGGGCCCATTACTGCAATTTCTGCTGTAGGCCATGCGTAGTTGATATCTCCGCGAAGGTGCTTGCTGCTCATAACGCAATATGCACCGCCGTATGATTTGCGAAGGGTAACGGTTACCTTTGGAACAGTTGCCTCTCCGTATGCAAAGAGAAGCTTTGCTCCGTGAAGGATAATTCCGCCGTACTCCTGCTGTGTTCCCGGAAGGAATCCAGGTACATCTACCAGTGTAACAAGAGGGATGTTGAATGCATCGCAGAAACGAACAAATCTGGCAGCCTTGCGTGATGCATTGTTGTCAAGCACACCTGCAAGAACTTTAGGCTGGTTGGCAACAATACCAACAGAGATGCCGTTAAAACGGGCAAAACCTACAATTATGTTAGTTGCATAATCTTTGTGAACTTCCAGAAACTTATTATCGTCAACGATTGTTCCGATAACTTCATACATATCGTATGGTTTGTTCGGACTGTCAGGAATGATTTCGTTAAGAGAATCATCAAGTCTGTCAATTGGGTCGTTGGTATGAAGTACCGGAGCCTCTTCAAGATTATTCTGCGGAAGATAACTCATAAGGTCGCGAATGACTTTGATACCATCCTCTTCTGAATCTACTGCAAAGTGAGCCACTCCGCTTTTGGTAGCGTGAACAGATGCACCGCCAAGCTGCTCCTGAGTTACATCTTCACCGGTAACAGTTTTCACAACTTTCGGGCCGGTGAGGAACATATAACTGGTACCTCTTGTCATTATATTAAAGTCTGTGAGGGCAGGGGAGTACACCGCACCACCGGCACAAGGACCAAAAATGGCAGAAATCTGAGGTATAACACCAGATGCCATAATATTTCTCTGGAAAATCTCAGCATAACCGGCAAGGGCATTTACCCCTTCCTGAATTCTGGCTCCTCCTGAGTCGTTTACACCAATTACAGGTGCTCCCATCTTCATCGCCTGATCCATAATTTTGCAAATCTTCATTGCAAAACTTTCAGAAAGCGAACCTCCGAATACTGTGAAGTCCTGAGCGAAGACATAAACCAGTCTTCCTTCAATTGTTCCGTATCCTGTTACTACACCGTCCCCGAGGAATCGCTCCTTCTCCATGCCAAAATTGGTGCAGCGGTGAGTTACGAACATGTCGAACTCCTCAAAGCTACCTTCATCCAATAGCATGTCGATTCTCTCGCGAGCTGTGAATTTTCCCTTCTGGTGCTGAGAGTCAATTCTCTTCTGACCACCACCCATGCGCGCCTTTTCACGAAGCTGAATTAGCGCCTTTACCTGTTCAAGTTGCTGGCTCATTTCTCTAACCTTTTTGATATTTTAGTAATTAGCAGTTTACTTTACCTGGATCTTCGCAAAGTTCTGTAAGAACTCCTACGGTAGATTTTGGATGCAGGAAGGCGATATTGAGGCCTTCTGCACCTTTGCGCGGGGTTTTGTCAATGAGTTGAACTCCCTTTTCTGCAAGTTCGTCAAGAGACTTCTGAACACCATCTTCAGTGGCAAAAGCCAGGTGGTGAATTCCCTCTCCTTTTTTCTCAATGAATTTACCTATAGGGCCTTCCGGGTCCGTGCTCTCCAGAAGTTCAATCTTGGTTTGTCCAATTTTAAAGAAAGCAGTTTTAACTTTCTGATCGGTTACCTCCTCTACAGCATAACACTTAAGTCCAAGGATACCTTCGTAATATGGAATGGCTGTTTCCAAAGACTTTACAGCAATACCGATATGCTCAATATGCGACAGTTTCATAACAAATTGTAATTAGTTGATTGAGAATTATAAGTAAATATCCCGCAAAGGTAAAAATTAATTAATGGTAAGACAAAAAAAAGTGGCCCAATTTTGAGCCACTTTTCACTTTCCCGAACGAAAAATATAATTAGTTTGCCATCGTGTGGTAAACGTTTTGAACATCATCGTCGTTTTCAAATCTTTCGATTAGTTTTTCAATCTCAATCTTCTGTTCGTCATTGAGTTTTTTCAGTTCAACTGTAGGTATTCTTTCGAATGTTCCGGAGATAAGTTCGTACCCTTTTTCCTCAATGAATTTCTGAATTGAGCCATATGACTCAAAGGCACCGTAAATCATGACAGTATCCTCGTCAGGAAAAACCTCTTCTGCTCCAAAATCTATAAGCTCCAGTTCCAGTTCTTCAATATCAATTCCGGTATCTTTAATTTTGAAAACGCATTTCTTCTCAAACATGAACTCAACACTTCCGGAAGTTCCGAGTGATCCGTTAAGTTTGTTGAAATAGCTGCGGACATTTGCCACGGTTCTGGTTGTATTGTCGGTTGCTGTCTCAACAAGGAATGCAATTCCGTGAGGTCCGTAACCTTCGTATACTACCTCTTTGTAGTCTGAATGATCCTTTTCAACAGCACGCTTTATTGCTCTCTCTACATTCTCTTTTGGCATATTCTCTGCCCTGGCAGAAGAGATAAGTGCTCTAAGACGCGGGTTGTTATCGGGATCTGTACCGCCTGATTTGGCAGCCATTGTTATCTCTTTTCCGAGACGGGTGAAAACTTTTGCCATGTTTCCCCATCTCTTGAACTTTCTCTCTTTGCGAAATTCAAATGCTCTTCCCATCGTTCTAGGTAACTTATTGCTGAGGCTGAGTTGAAACTGTCAGTCTTGATATGTATTTGTCTATTTCAAAACCCTCAACTGTCTGAGGATATTTTGTTTTAATCTCTTCGTAAGCAGCCAGTGCCTTTGCGGTTTCGCCCAGCTCTTCGTATGCAATACCTGCTTTAAGAAGATATCCTGCAGCAAGAGGATTCTCTTCGAGATTTGCAGCCTTCATATACTGAGAAACGGCCTCTTTGTAATTCTGGAGACCAGCATAGGCATCGCCAATATTGCATATTGCACGGGCCTGAAGGACTACATCATCACCATCATATTTTTTAAGATACGAGATTGCGCTCTCATAGTTACCAAGTTGAAGTTCTGAGATGCCGGCGTACAGATAAACTGCCTCTCCTGCATTTTTGCCGTATTCGTCAATGATTTGTTTGAATCCGAGCGAATTGCCGTCACCATTGAGTGCAACTGCAAATGAATCGGCACGGAAGTGCTGTTCAGCTACAAATGTCTGAGCAAGTGCTTCGTTGATAAGCGGTTTGCGGTACAGGTGCTGGTAGGCAAATCCAATTGCAGTGATGGCCAGAATGGCTACAGCTGTGTAGATAAGCGGCTTTTTGTACTTTTCGATAAAGTGTTCTGTTGTATTCAGGGCTTGTTCTACAGATTGCTCTGGATCCTGGTGTTGGTTTTTCTTTGACATCTCTTGATTTTTTTTAAGCAGGGTGCAAAATTACAATATTTTGTCTAATCTCAAATATTTAATCGATAAAAGTAATAACTTTGTGGTAGAAAATATATTAAATGTACCTAAGAAGGATTACCGTCAACAATTTCAAGAACATCAGGGAGGCGGCGGCAGATTTTTCACCCAAGCTCAACTGTATAACAGGAATGAATGGTTCCGGCAAGACTAACTTGCTGGATGCCATCTATTACCTCTCTATGTCCAAAAGCTATTTTTCAAACCAGGACCTCTACACAATTAACCACGAATCAGATAATACCTCGGTAACAGGTGATTATTACAGGGAAGACGGAACCTCAGAAAAAATTGCTCTCTCTTTGAACAGAGAAGGTGATAAATGCGTCAGACGCAACGGAAAGAACTATCAGCGGTTATCTGACCACATTGGTCTCATTCCAATTGTCATGGTTTCTCCGTACGATACCTGTCTGATAAATGAATCCGGGGAGGAGAGAAGAAAATTTCTGAACGCAATAATTTCTCAGACAGACAGGGAGTATTTGCGCAGAGTTCAGAACTACAACCACCTGCTTGCACAGAGAAATAAACTGCTAAAGGGTAATGTGCTCCATATGGAATTGCTGGAGACTCTCTCAGAAAGACTTTCATATAACGCTGCATATATTTATGATGCACGAAAAAAATTCATTGAAAACTTTGTTCCTCATGTAGATAAATACTACAGTCAGATTTCCGGCGGGGGAGAATCCACAGGTATAGAATACAAATCAGATCTGGACAGAGGCTCAATGGAGACTCTTCTGAGTACCTCCATGGAGAGAGACCGTCTGCTCAAATACACATCTTCCGGAATACACAGGGATGACCTGAACTTTACAATGGATGGAAATCCAATCAGAAAAGTTGGTTCACAGGGTCAGCAGAAATCATTTTTGATTTCACTTAAGCTGGCTCAGTATTCAATTTTCAGAGAGCTGCACGGAAAAAGTCCGGTTTTGCTGCTGGATGATGTTTTTGATAAACTGGACATGAACAGGGTGGAATTTTTACTGAATCTTGTTTCTTCGGACTATTTTGGTCAGATTTTTATAACTGACAGCAACAAGGTGAGAATTGGAGAGATTCTTGAAAAGATTGACGGAGATTCAAAATACCTTGAAGTATCGGGAGGATTGATATTATGAAGAGAAAGGATTTCATGAAAATTGGAGATGTTATTCCAGACTATATAAAGGTCATGGGAATAGCAGGGGCGCTGGTTGGAAATCAGGTTTCGGCTGCTTTTGATGAGGCCGTTGGAACATCTGTTAAAAAATATGTAACCTCAAGGGAGTTCAAGGGAGGAAAGCTCTATGTAGTAATGAACTCTTCGGTAGCAAGAGATGCTGCTTCAAAAATGAAGATGCAAATCATCGAATCTGTTAACGAGAGGATAGGAAATCAAGTTCTTAAAGAGATTATTTTCCGCTGAAAAGCGTGACTTTTCGGCTAAAACAATTTAGTATGGATAGAAGGCCGTTAATTGTAGCTGACTCCGATATCCCTTTTCTCAAAGGTATCCCTGAGCCCTATGCAGATGTAATTTATGTTGCTGGAAAAGAGATTACAAGAGATGTCATAATGGATGCAGATGCTCTGATAATCCGTACCAGAACCAGGTGCAACAGAGAGTTGCTTGAGGGGACAAAAGTGAAATTTATTGCATCTGCCACTATTGGCAGCGACCATATAGACATTGAGTATTGCAGCAGCCACGGAATATTCTTTACAAATGCAGCCGGCTGCAATGCTTGGGGAGTTGTTCAGTATGTAATGACTGCAATTTTCAAATGTTATTCCAGGGACTCACACTCTCCAGAGGGGCTTACTCTTGGAATTATTGGTGCCGGAAATGTTGGTGAAAGACTAGCCAGGACAGCTGAGCTTACAGGACTGAAAGTTAAAAGGTGTGACCCGCCTATACGAACACTTATGGCAAGCGACCCCGGTTACTTTTCAAATTCTGCGGCAGCACTCAGGGGCGACGGCGGAAAATTCCGTGTTGACAGGTCTAAGCTCACCATGGATGATTATTATTCGCTGGATGAAGTTCTGGCAACTTCTGATATTATCTCTTTACATGTTCCGCTGGACAAAAATACCAGGGGGATGGCATCGGGATCCTTTTTTGCGAAAATGAGTGAAGGTGCAATGTTTATTAACTCTTCGAGAGGTGAAATACTGGATGAAGAAGCACTTCTGAGATTCAGGGAAAAATTTGGAGCTGTTGTAATTGATGTCTGGAACGGAGAACCCGAATTGAACATAAAGCTTCTCGCTGCTGCAGATATTGCGACACCCCACATAGCAGGTTATTCGCTGCAGGGAAAAATTAATGCTACTGTTTTATCGGTAAACCATACAGGACGCTTCTTTGGAATAGAAGATCTGGCATTATACGACATTGAATATCCATTTGTAAGGGAGCCCGGTTTCAGGCTTGACTCTTCAGGGAGCTGGTTCTCCAATATGGCAGCTCTTTTTGCGGCTCATTATGATATTGAGGCAGATGACCGCGCATTAAGAGAGTCTCCTCAGTCATTTGAGGAACTGAGGGCAGGATATGCATACAGGAATGAATATTCTGAGAGTGTATTTGAACTGATAGAAATCATTAACAAAAGGGAATATGTTTGATTCAAAGGATCTGAGACAATTTGAAGAGGCCGGTATTTCTCAGGAAACTGTAAGTAAGCAGCTTGAGCATTTTCGTACAGGATTTCCATACCCGGAAGTTATCGCTCCAGCTACCCCGGCTTTAGGAATTAAAGTGTTTTCTGAGGTAGAGAGAGAAGAGGCTCTAAAGGCATATGCAGATTTTCAGGGAGATGTGAGAAAATTTGTTCCCGCTTCAGGTGCTGCAACCAGAATGTTCAAAGATCTTTTCGATGCCAGATTGTCAATGGAGAGAGGAGAGGAGATTAAGGCCGATTCTCCTTCCGCAAGCTTCTTTGAGAATATCGGACAATTTCCGTTCTTCAGCGACCTTATAAACACCCCCGGATTTGTCCGGGAAGACAAAATGAGCATGCTATCTGCTCTCCTGGATGAAGGCGGACTCAATTACGGCTCCCTTCCAAAAGGATTGCTCAAGTTCCACAAATATGGAACCAAATCACTGACTCCATTTGAGGAGCATCTTCAGGAAGCAGCAAGATATGCAGCAAACAGTAAAGCAGAGACAAGAATTACCTTTTCAGTTTCTCCGGAACACCTTGACTCTTTCAAAAAACTGGAAGAGGTTTCCATAGACTCTTTTGTGAAGAGAACAGGAATCAGACCCGAGATTGAATATACTCTTCAGAAAAAATCTACAGATACAATAGCTGTTGATATGCAGAACTTGCCGTTCCGCAAATCTGACGGGTTAATACTCTTCAGGCCCGGCGGCCACGGAGCACTGATTGAAAATCTTAATGAAATCCGTGAAGAGGTTGTTTTCATTAAAAACATAGATAACATTTCAAGAGAGGAGAACTCAGCTGTTGTTACTGAGTGGAAGAAAATTCTCGCAGGAAAGCTCATCCTCCTTAAAAACAAAATTTCATCATACCTCACAAAACTTGACGGAGAGTATAATATCAGCCTCAATGAGGAGATTGCTTCGTTTCTTGAGGAGACTTTTTGTGTTAAATTGCCTTCGCTGCCTGAGGAGTTATATAAGGATTTCCTGATTGCAAAACTAAACAGACCGGTGCGTATTTGCGGCATGGTAAAGAATACAGGCGAACCTGGCGGGGGACCATTTATTGTTAAAGATGCAGATGGCTCAACATCGTTGCAGATTCTGGAGAGTGCTCAGATTGATCTCACGGATCCAAAGCAGAAATCAATTTTTGCTGCCTCTACTCATTTCAATCCCGTAGATCTTGTATGTTCACTTAGAGATTATCAGGGAAAAAAGTTCGATTTGCGCAGATTTGTAGACGAAGAGACAGGCTTTATCTCATATAAAAGCTACGGGGGAAGGCCGCTTAAGGCACTAGAACTTCCGGGACTCTGGAATGGTGCAATGAGTAACTGGAACACAATGTTCGCAGAGGTTCCGGCTGAGACATTCAACCCTGTAAAAACAATATTTGACCTGCTAAGAGATGAGCACAGGGAGCATTAAGCCTCTGTGTTCTTTTTATCCTTTGATGAGATCCTGTGGGACATAATTCGCTCAGCAAGCAACAGCAGAGCAACATTCATCCCAATAACCATCCACAGTATTGATTCTCCGCTACCGAAAAGGTTTCTCATCTTACTTCCGAAATCAGGCATTTCTGAGATAATTCCGGAAATTCTCACGGAGTCAATTCCAAAATAGTATTTATTGAGCAGGAGCAGGGCGGTAAGAAAAAGTACAGCAAATAAAACTGCCAGAAGAATATTCTTTACCAGCTCCTCTCTGTCTGCTCTCTTAACGGCTTCAGCTGCGATTTTATTTCCGATTTTGTCAGAAAATCCAAATGGAACGGAGCCATTGTCCATTCCTGAAAATGCATCTTTTAACATTTTATCCATCTCATCCATAGCATACCTCCATTTTTTCACCGAGCATCACACCCAGTTTTTTCTTAATTCTGTGCAGCCTCACCTTTACGTTAGATTCGGTCATCCCGCATATTTCACAGATCTCCTTAATGCTCTTTTCATGATTATAGAAAGATAGTATAAGAAATCTGTCAGATGGTTCAAGTTCATCAATAGCCTTATATAGTAATTTGAAGCGGTTCTCCTTATCCATAATCTCCTCTCTGCTCTCATGTGAGTTGTCCGGAATAGCGGCCGTTTTCTCCATTGGAATGTGCTCCATGTGTCTCTTTCTGGCTTTTGAAACAGACATGTTGAATGCTATCCGGAAAAGCCATGTTGAGAATGAGCACTCACCCCTGAATGATTTAAGAGAAAAGTAGGCCTTTACAAATACATCCTGAGCGACCTCTTCTGCATCTTCCCTGCTGGAAACTACTCCTCTCACAACTGAGAGAATCTTTGGCGCATGAAGGTTTACAAGCTGATTATAAAGCGCAGCTTCACCTCCAAGAATTCTCTCAATTATTATAAGTTCCTCTTCCCTTTTCATTTGCTTTTTTGACGCAGGTCATGGTTCAAAGTTACACCATTTGAAGAAAAAATCTCTTATTGTAACCTTTTTTAATGGCTCTCGTCAAAATAGCAAAACGAATTTAAAACAAAATTATCATGTTAGATTTTATTTCAATCCCGGTTACATTTGGAATAGGCGCATATGCCTTTTACAAACTAATAGAACTTTACGTAAGGAAGAAGGAGAGAATTATGATTATTGAAAAGCTTAACATGCTTGACAATGTAAATACTCAGAACATCAATCTTTCTAACCTCTTTGGAGACGACAGAATTCTCAAGAATCAGTATCTTGCACTAAGAATTGGAGCCCTTCTTATGGGTCTTGGCTTAGGTCTTCTCGTAGGTTATCTGATTTCTCAGCTTTCATTCGGATATATTGCAGAACCAAGCTGGGATGTGCGCCAGACAATAAGTGTAATTTACGGCGCAACAACTCTCTTTTTCGGAGGAATGGGTCTTATAACCGGATTTCTGGTAGAGACTAACATGAAAAGAAAACAGAAGTAGTATTTCTGTCTATTCATTTAATAAAAAAAAGAGCTGTCTCAGAAGGCAGCTCTTTTTCTATGTTTATTGAAGAATTATTCGGGATCTGCCATAAGTAGTCCTGCTCCCTTTGTGCCACCGGTCTTGAACATAACTGCATGCTCCTTTTTGGTGCGCTTTTTCCAGTCGCCTTTTGCATATGCGTAGCTTGCAATAATTGGAACTACTGTTGTAGCCTCTGCATATACCATCTGCTCGTGAGCTGTGTTAACCTTTCCCCATGAGTTTGCCTCTTTGAGGGTAGAAGATGAACATGCTCCGTCGCGAACGTCTGCAACAGTAATCTGAACTGCATACTGGTGCATTGGAACATCAAATCCAAGGCACTCTGCACATACCACTGTGTCCTGAGCGAAGTTCTTGGGAACTCCTCCGCCAACCATGAAGAGACCGCTTGTCTTTGCAGACATCTTTACCTCTGTTAGTTCACGGAAGTCTGCGATAGAGTCAATTGTAAGGTATGGCTTGCCCTCCTTCATCTTTTCAACCTGATGCATTACCAAACCGAATCCTGCGCTGCTGTCTGTGAATGCAGGGCAGAAAATTGGAACATTCAGTTCATATGCTGTCTGAATAAGCGAGTTGGTTTTCTTTGAGTTTTTTGTTAACCATTTACCAATCTCGCTGATAAATTCTCTTGATGAGTATGGTCTTGGCTCGAGAGAGTCTGCAATTGCCTTGATTGTTGAATCACAGGCCTGAAGTTCCTCTTCATCAATAAATGTATCGTAGATTCTGTCAATGTAGTTACCGCGAAGGTGGGTGTCATCAATGAATTGTGTACCCTTGTAATGTTTATATCCCAGGGCTTCAAAGAAGTCCATGTCAATAATTGATGCTCCGGTAGCAACCACTGCGTCAATCATGTTGAAACGAAGCATGTCTACGTAAACCTGCATACATCCGCCTGCAGAGGTACTGCCGGCAAGGATAAGCCAGTTTGTAGATTCAGTGTCGTTTATCATCAGCTGGAGAATATCTGCAGCAGAAGCTGTATCTCTTGAAGAGAAAGACATGTCACGCATTGAATCTATCAACAGGGTAGAGTCAATTTTTGTAATGTCAATGTGCTTTATGGTCTCCCTCAGGAGATCTCTCTTTGTTGGTTTCATTCTCTCTTATTTTTAATTTTTGCAAAGATAGATATTTTAAATTAAGTACAAGTTTTTTACTAATTTTGCAGGTTCAAACCCTATTTGTATAAGCACAATGTTCAATTCCACAGAGACTGAAAGGTTCGGAACCCTGGAAACCCCATTCTACTATTATGATTTAAAACTGCTTAGGAAGACACTTGATGAATATACCAAGTATCTTGCCAGGTATAATTATCATGCTCACTATGCTTTCAAAGCAAATGCAAACGACAGAATTCTCTCTGTTATCAGGGAGTATGGTCTGGGTGCAGACTGCGTAAGCGGAAACGAAGTAGCACTGGCTCTAAAATCTGGTTTTTCGCCGGATAAAATTGTCTACGCTGGTGTAGGTAAATCAGACAAGGAGATTAAAACCGCCCTTGAGGGAGGAATTTTCAGCTTTAACTGCGAGTCTGTTCCTGAAATTGAGATTATTAACTCCATTGCCGCTTCAATGGGAAAGACCGCTGGGATTTCCCTGAGGATTAATCCGGATATTGATGCTCATACTCATAAGTATATTTCAACCGGCAGATCACAGGATAAATTCGGGATTAGTCCGTGGATGTTTGATGATGTCCTTTCTACAATTAAGAATTGCAAAAGTGTACATCTTACAGGTCTCCACTTTCATGTTGGATCTCAGATTACAGATTTGCATGTGTTTGCAATGTTGTGCAAAAGAGTTAACGAGTTGCAAACATGGTTTGAGGAGAGGGGAGTCAAAATTGAAAATCTTAATCTTGGCGGAGGACTTGGAATTGACTATGAAAATCCGGAGCAGAATCCCGTTTCGGACTTTAAAACCTATTTCGAAATCATAAACCAAAACCTTGAGGTACGTCCCGGTCAACAGGTACACTTCGAGCCGGGCAGAACAATTGTTGCTCAGTGCGGTACACTCATTTCAAGAGTACTGTACGTAAAAATTGGCAGGGGCAAGAAGTTTGCAATTCTGGATGCCGGAATGAATGACCTGATAAGACCGGCGCTTTATCAGGCAAAACATAAGATCGACAACATTACATCAAAGGGACGGAAGATGCGTTACGATGTAGTGGGACCAATTTGCGAATCCAGCGACAGGTTCGGCAAAAACATCATCCTTCCTTCAACTTCAAGAGGTGATATAATTGCTATCAGATCTGCCGGTGCCTATGGTCAGGTGATGGCAATGAGGTATAACCAAAAAGAGCTGGCTCCGGAATATTATTCGGAATAGTTACTATATTTGAGGACGTTAACTGAAACTATAAATTATGAGCAGAGTAAGTTCCAAAGACAAATATGTTGTAAAGGTGTATGACCTCTTCAGAAAGAAGGGACTCAACATGACAATGGACGAAATTGCCGGGCATCTTAAGCTCACAAAAAAGACATTGTACAACAATTTCAACAGTAAGGATGAGTTGATGCGCACAGTGATGCAATATGTACTGGGCGATGTCGAATTTAAGATTAACATGGCCCTGTCACAGGGGCGTAATGCAATTGAGGCGCTTTATCTTACAAGTGACATGATGAACAAGTCACTTACAGAGATTGGACCACTGTTGCTGAATGACTCATCACTCTATCTTCCGGATCTTAAACTGCTTGATCACACTAACAGAATGTCCTTTTATTCAAGGATAATTTCTGAAAACATAGAAAGGGGAATTAATGAGGGACTTTACAGGTCTGATTTCAGCAAAGATCTTGTTACCCTGTTTTTTACCTCGGCAATGGCTAAAATATATGCGTGGAACGGATCTTATAAATTCATGAAAGATCCATATATATTCCACTCAGAATTGGTCAGATATCACCTTGAAGCTATTGTTTGCGAAGATGGGAGGAATTTGCTCAAGGAAATTTTAAAAGGAAGAAAACAGTAATTTTTTATAAGGAATGTTTGAAAATTTAATTGACAGACTTGAAAGCTCGTTTAAACTGCTTAAAGGAGAGGGACGGATTACGGAGGTTAACGTTGCAGAGACGTTAAAGGAGATTAGAAAAGCACTGCTTGACGCAGACGTAAGCTACAAGATTGCTAAGAATTTCTGTGACGATGTTAAGCAGAAGGCCATGGGACAGGATGTTCTCAAGGCTGTGAGGCCCGGCCAGATGCTTACAAAGATAGTTCATGACGAGCTTACTCTTTTGATGGGAAGCGAAGCTCAGGATATAAAGGTGAAAGGGAATCCGGGAATTGTGCTTGTAGCTGGTCTTCAGGGTTCCGGTAAAACTACCTTTTCCGGGAAACTGGCTCTTAACTGCAAGACTAAAAGAGCTCTTAAAACAATGCTGGTTGCCTGTGACGTTTACAGACCTGCGGCTATTAACCAGTTAAAAGTGCTGGGTGAGCAGACAGGTGTCTTTGTATATTCAGAGGAGGGAATCAAGGATCCTGTTGCTATTGCAAACAGAGCAATTTCACAGGCCAGAGCTGAAGGTTATTCTCTTGTAATCATAGATACAGCGGGCCGTTTGGCGGTTGATGAGCAGATGATGAACGAGATTGCAGCAATTAAAAAGGCTGTAAATCCTACTGAAACGCTTTTCGTTGTGGATTCAATGACTGGTCAGGATGCTGTGGAAACTGCAAAGACCTTTAACGACAGGCTTGATTTTGACGGAGTTGTTCTTACGAAACTTGACGGTGATACACGTGGGGGTGCTGCTCTTTCTATTCGTGCCGTTGTTAACAAACCCATTAAGTTTGTTTCGGCAGGAGAGAAGATGGAGGCCCTGGATGTATTCCACCCAAAAAGGATTGCAGACAGAATTCTGGGTATGGGAGACGTTATCTCTCTCGTAGAAAAGGCTCAGGAGCAGTTTGACGAGGAGGAGGCCCGCAGGCTTCAGAAAAAGCTGGCAAAAGACCAGTTTACGCTGCAGGACTTTTATATGCAGATTCAGCAGATCAAAAAGATGGGAAACATCAAGGATCTTGCCTCTATGATACCCGGAATGGGCAAGGCCCTGAAGGATGTTGACATGGACAATACCTCTTTCAAGGGAATTGAAGCAATTATACTCTCTATGACTCCTGCAGAGAAGGAGAACCCGTCACTGCTCAACGGCAGCAGGCGCAAGAGAATTGCAGAGGGAAGCGGAACTTCAATTGCCGAAGTGAACAGACTTGTAAAGCAATTCGAAGATACTCGTAAAGTTATGAAGAATATGGCCGGAGGCGGGGGAAAGAACGCCCTCAAGGCTATGGGAGCAATGAAAAGACGATAATATTATAATCAGCATAAGCCATGAAGATACTAGACGGAAAAGCAACGGCCGACCAGATTAAGCTGGAGATTGCCGCCGAAGTTGAAAAAATGACTGCCCAGGGCAAAAAGAGACCACATCTTGCAGCAATTCTTGTTGGGGATGACGGGGCATCACAAACATATGTAGGTCATAAAGAGAAGGCTTGTGCACAAGTTGGTTTTAAATCGACATTGCTCAGGCTCCCTGCAGATACATCAGAGGAGTTTTTGCTTTCTGAAATTGCTAAGATTAATGCCGATCCGGATATTGACGGACTTATAGTTCAGCTGCCGCTGCCAAAACACATCAATGAACAGAGAGTTATTGAAACCATTGACCCTGCAAAGGATGTAGATGGCTTTCATCCTGTAAATGTGGGTAAAATGGTTCTTGGGCTTCCATCATTTGTATCTGCCACTCCGTGGGGCATTCTTGAACTGATGGAAAGGTATGGTATTGAAACATCAGGCAAGCACTGCGTAATTATTGGCCGCAGTAATATTGTTGGCCGGCCGCTTGCAAACCTTCTCTCTCAGAAGTCAAAGCCGGGCGACTGCACAGTAACAATTTGCCACAGCAGAACCAAAGACCTTAAAGAGTATACTCTTAAAGCAGATATAATCATTGCTGCTCTTGGCGTTCCTGAATTTCTGAAAGGAGACATGGTACCCGAAGGTGCTGTAGTTATTGATGTGGGTATTACAAGAGTGAAAGCCGATACAAAGACCGGCTTTCGTCTGGCTGGAGATGTTCAGTTCAGCGAAGTATCTCCAAAATGCTCTTATATTACTCCTGTTCCGGGCGGGGTTGGTCCAATGACCATCATTGCTCTTCTCAGGAATACTCTTAAGGCTGCTGCTCTTTAGTTTCCTGTTGAGACTCTTCTTGCCTCTTCGGATCCTCCTACTTTGCGGGCTTTAAAACCCTTACTCTGACCAAATCTGTAAGAGACAGTAAGTGTTATCCGGCGACTTCTCCAGTGAGATTCAAACTCATATCCGGACATGATTTTGTCCTTAATACTTACCCTGGAATTATTGGTAAAGAGGATATCATTTGCATAAAGTGATATTGTTCCTTTATTATCAAGAAAGCTCTTCTTAATTCCCATCGAAAGATCTCCTCTTGGCTTTATATCGAAATAGCCATATGGGAGACCACTCTGGTACCATCCTGAAACCTCAAATTTGAAATTTGCAGGAAGCAGAATTGTTGTGTTTATGTTACCATTGAAGTAGAGAGAACTTTTACTATAGTCTGGATTTTCAGTTGACATGCCTGCTAAGAACAAATTACCATTTATAATTAACCATTTTACTAAAGGGTACTCAGTAATAGAGAGAGTCATTCCATACATGTTTTGTTTACCAAAGTTTTCCCATATGAACAATTTTTCGCCAGTTTCTTCGTCGATTTCGGGACTTTGAACAATGGCTTTCCTGATAATATCTGCGCGTGCTCCAATGTTAAGGTGTTTTCCAATACCCAAAGAGAGGTTAATATTATGACTGTATTCTGGAAGAATATCAGGATTTCCTACTGCTGAACTTGATGCATCAATATAGTACCTGTGGGGGTTTAGCTGTTCGAAGTTTGGGCGCTGTACACGTTTTGTATATGATAATCCCATTCTTAGCTGTTTGGATGGATTGAACCCAACAAATAGAGTAGGGAAGATATCAAGATAGCTTTTTGATGTAACTGTATCCGAGCTAATCCATTCTCCTTTTGCCATGGTAAGCTCGCCCCTTAAACCACCCTTCAGGCTCCACTTCTCAGAAGGCTGATAAGAGGCAGAAACATATCCCGCAGCAATATTTTCTGTATAGTCAAAAACGCTGCTTATTGACATATTCTTTTCCCATATGCCGTTATGTTTATCCTCTCTGATAATACTGTTATCAGTAAGGCTAGTAGCCCATTTTAATCCGCTTTCAAGTTTCCCTTTTTTTGAGATGGGAGTTTCAAAATCGGCTTTTATTGAAAGTATATTTACATACTGATCTGAATTACTTCTGAAAATATAAGGAGACTTTGTCTCTGCACCTGAGATGTCGGAGTAGTAGTTTTCCTGATTTGTCCGGCCACCCATATCATAAATGTAATAGTCTCCGTTCAAAGTCAGTTCTGTACCCTCATTGAAAATATGGGTATAGTTAACATTTGCAGAGAGGTTTTTATAATTGAACCCGTTTCTAATGTTTGTGCCTGTTTTTTCAATTAGCTCCGAACCTGAATAGAGCCTGCTTCCTGTATCGGCAGATGAACTGTCTGCGCTGTTTGAAATAATACCGCTTAAAATGAATCCAGCAATGTTTTTCTTGTTAATAAAATAATCGCTGGTAATTCTCAATCCCTGGTTTTTGTTGTATCTGTTTAAATAAGAATTGCTCTCAAGGGTGTTTCCGTTATCCATCCATGTCTTTGTTTTGAATGAATTATATCCATCTGCATATCTTGGGCTGTATGAAATTGTTGTATTACTTTTTTCAGACCTGTAGCCCAAAGTAAGTGTGCCATCTGCTCCCTGGTAAATTTTGTTATTTGGAGCAATATTGTATGATCCTCTTACCGATCCGCTTATGCCTTTTGCAAAATTCCTTTTGGTTTTAATATTAATAATTCCGCCTGAACCAGCAGCATCATATTTTGATGATGGATGGGCAATTATTTCAAGTTTATCAATTGTTGACCCATCTGTTCCATTTAGGAGAGATTCCAGATCTGTGCCTGTAAGGTTTGAAGGACGGCCATCAATCCATACCTGAACAGCTCTTCCGTTAAGCAAAATATTTCCTGAAGGATCTACACTAACTCCTGGAGCTTTCCTTAATATGTCAAGAGCATTACTTCCATCTGTTGAGACAGCCTCTGATACATTCATAATAATCTTATCCAGTTTCTGCTCAATGACCGGAACTTTGGCAGTTACAACGGCCGATTTTAGTGCCACTGCATCTGAAGTAAGCTTAAGAATTCCAACGTTTAGTGTTTCTGCTCCATTTAAAATCTCTACAGACACCAGAGTGTCCCTGAAACCAATAAAAGATACTTTAAGGCTGTATATACCAGCTTCCAGACGCTCTATCTGAAATGTACCATCGTCGAGTGTTGTTGTTCCTCCTACAACCCTGTTCTGGGCTGAATGGAGTGAAACGGTTGCAAATCCAAGCGGATTTCCATTTTCCTTTTCAATAACTTTTCCTGTTACTGTGGGATTAGCTTTTGAAAAAACCGGAGCTGCAACCAGTGTGAATGCCAAGAATAGGCAGGTGAATTTGTTTAGCATAGTAGTATGTGTTATTAAATACATTGTTAGGCAAGATATTCTTTTCACACAATTAGACGAATTGCAATATCTAAAAGTTGCAGGCAATAGTGGTTTTTAATGGTATTTTTAGAAAAATTTTAATACACCATTTATAATTGAGAAAGCCGGCTAATAACCGGCTTTCTTTTAGAACGGGACAATACTGTTTTATTTTCACCTAAATTTCAAACTATGTACCCATTCCGGGCGGCGAAGCCCGTTTTTTTATCGTCTATAACTTTATCATTATTGGCTTTTATTGATAATACTAATCTCTATCAAAAATGCTGCCAAGATATAACAAAAGTGTTGTAAAAGTTAAATATTAGTTTCCGGAGCCTGCTCTTGATGCCTCTTCGTTGTTTCCAACTTTACGGGCCTTCATTGCTTTACCCTGACCAAAGCGATACTGGAAGCTTAGAGTAATTTGCCGGCTGTTATAATGTGAGTTGAAATTGTAACCTTCCATAACATCGTTATTCAGAGATGCTTTGTTTGTTCTGGTATTTAAAATATCCATTATATTAAGGGCAATTGTTCCTTTATTATCCAAAATTCCTTTCTTTACACCAAGTGTCAGGTCGCCCATTGGTTCAATCTTGAAATATCCGTAAGGAATACCTGTCTGTATGAATCCAACAACTTCAATTTTATAGTTTTTTGGAAGTATGAAGGCTGCATTTACATAACCATTTCCAAAGAATGAGTTGCTGTTGAATCCATCGGTGTTATTGTTAACATTCAGCATTGCGACATTTGCATTCAGTACGAACCACTTTGCAAGAGGGAGTTCCGTTAATGAAATTGAACCTCCAAGAAATGCCTGAGTTCCGAAGTTCTCCCAGATGAGCATCTTGTCTCCGGTTTCATTGTTGAAATATGGGTTCTGAATAATAACACCTTCAGTTATCTGACCATTAAGACTTACAGAGAGGTGTCTCTTGATTCCTAACGAAAGGCTAAATTGATGGCCGTATTGCGGAAGGAGATTGGGGTTACCCTCCAGAGAACTTGTTGCATCAATATACATTCTGAAAGGATTGAGCTGGTTGAATCTTGGACGCTGAATCCTTTTGGTGTAAGACAACCCAAAGCGAAGGTCCTTATTTGGAGTATATCCTAAAAACAGGGTAGGGAAGATATCTGTATAAACTTTGTGTGTAACGGTATCTGCACTAATCCAGTTTCCTGTAGCATCTGTCAGCTCAGCGCGAAGACCTGCCTTAAGACTCCATTTAGGCCCAAATTGTCTTGCAACTGAGAAGTAGGCTGCAGAAATATCTTCTGTGTAACCAAATATGCTGCTAAGCTGATTGTTTACAACCCAGGATGAGTTAACCTTATCTTCTCTCAGAAGGTCGTTGTCTGTAGTGCTTCTTGCCCATTTTGCGCCTGCCTCAAGCTTGTAATTCTTGAATATTATCTGTTCATAATCTGCTTTGGCAGAGATTATGTTAATAAACTGATCTGAATTACTTCTGAATATTGAAGGTAATCTTGTCGGGTCTCCGTTAATGTTTGTAAAGTAATTTTCCTGGTTGCTTTTCTGGTTGGTATTGTACCTGCCGTAATCTGCGTTTAAGGTGATTTCCTGACCCTCTTTAAAGATATGTGTATAGTTGAGGTTACCTGACAAAGTTCTGAAAAAATCGCTGTTGATAATACTTGTGGCGGTTTTCTCCACAACAGCACCGTTATTGAACAGAGTACTGCCTGTAATGTCATCGTCTGTACTGTCATCACTATCTCGGAAGAAACCGTTTACAATAACTCCGAAAATGTTCTTTTTATTAATGAACCAGTCGTTTGTAACACGGAATGAGTGATTTCTTGCATCAGCCTCTGACATTGTTGCACCCTCAAGAATCACTCCGTTACCCATATTTGTGGTCGAGTAGAAATCGTTGAATCTCTCCTGAAGTCTCGGGCTATAGGTTATGGAAGTATTTGTTTTGTCACTTCTGTAATTGAGATTTAAAGTTCCATCTGCACCCTGGTAGTATTTATCGTACGGAGCTCCTGTGTATGCGGCTCTTACCGAACCGTTGATTCCCTTTGCAAAGTTCTTTTTGGTCTTTATGTTAATTATTCCGCCTGAACCAGATGCATCATATTTTGATGAAGGGTGGGCCATGATTTCGATTTTGTCAATTGTAGAGCCGTCAGTTCCGCTTAGAAGGGCTTCAAGCTGAGCACCTGAGAGATTTGAAGGTCTGTTGTCAATCCAAACCTGAACTGCAGAACCATTCAGCAGAATGTTACCATCGGGGTCTACACTGATACCGGGAGCTTTTCTCAGGACGTCAAGAGCATTGCTGCCCTGAGTCGAAACAGCCTCAGAAACGTTCATTATAATTTTGTCAAGCTTCTGCTCAATAACAGGTACTTTAGCTGTTACCACTGCAGACTTGAGAGCAATTGCATCTGAAGAGAGCTTTATCTCTCCCAGATCTACACTGGTTGAATTTTCTCCGACGCTTATTTTAAATGTAGTATCACGGAATCCAATGAAAGAGACCTTGACGTTACAGTTTCCGAAAATGACCTTATCAATTATGAATTTGCCGTCATTGTCGGTAGTTGCTCCTCCAATGACTTTATTTTCACTGTTGTGAATACTGATAGTTGCGTATGGAAGCGGCGCACCGTTGCTTTTTTCAGAAACCTTTCCTGAAATTGTGCCGTTGTTTCTTGCAGCGAAAGCGCTGCCCGAAATTAAAATTGTTAAAAAAAGAGCAAGGAATTTGTTATACATAGTTGTGTTAATGTTAAAATACATTGTTAAGCATAATATTTTATTCACACCTTTAGACGAAGACCAATATCATTTGGTTGCACTCTTCGGGAAAAATTTTAAAAAAAACTTTGGTTTTAGAATATTTCAGACGGTTTCAGACCCAGGAGATTCATCCTTCTTTTGATTTTTGGAAGCTCATCCCTGATGAATTGTTCACGTTGCAAAGCAATAATTGTGTTTTTTGCACCGATGTTTACAAAGTACCCCACACCTCGTTTGTTGGAAATGATTTCAAGATTCTGAAGGTGTTCGTATGTTCTCATTATAGTATTCGGATTGACTCCCAGGGTTACACCCAGTTCTCTCACCGATGGTATTCTCTCCTCTTCCAGCCACTCACTGCTGAGTATCTTGTCGCAGATCGTATCTGAAATCTGGAGGTATATTGGTTTGTGTTCGTTGAATTCCATGATTTCTAATATTGCTGGGTTTTCATTTTGTAATAGGTTCCCCCAAGGAAAGAAACAGGACAGATTACGTAGAATATAACCAAAACTGAGTAGTAAAATCCTTTTAGTAATGACGTAATTCCCTCTGCACCTGTGATATGTTCAAAGTCACTCAAGCTATTTACCTTAATGCTGGTGTTCAGACTTTTTAGTGCTTCAAAATCGCTTTTGAAAACTGTTGTTAAGAGGAACATTATTACCATAGCAAAAAGAATATAAAGTCCGGCAGCTGACATTAAGGTTTTGAATACCTTGTTCTTTTTGAAAAGGAAGTTGCCAAAAATAAAGCCAAGCTGTACAATAACTGCTTCGCCATATTTTTCTGCAATTTCACCTGCGGAGCCAAGGTTTACTATTGCAAAACCATTGAACAGAGAAGGGTTTACAGTAGAAATAAAAGTGTCGGCAATAAGCACTCCCAAAAATGTAGCGAACGGAAGTAATATGATTGAATTTAGCAACATGCTTGCAAATTTCTCGGTTACAGATGCAGGCAGCATTATGTAGTCCAGCCCTTTTTTTGGATGATTGTAGCTTTTGTAAAGGTTGAACGGTGCCATGAGCATTGCAAGGAATGTAGCGGCATAAATGTAGAGTACTCGTGCCTCTGCATCAACCTGAGAGCCGTTAAAAATTATCAGACTCACCCAGAATCCGGCAAGCAGAAGTGAAAAGATTGTGACAATCTTAAGAGTTACTGGTAATCTTTCTGAGTAATCTTTTCTCACCAGTTTAAAAAATCTGTTTATATCGAAAAATTCTTTCATGGCAGTTAATTGTTAAAAATGTCTTTAATAAGCTTTTTGTTAAGCAGAACAGTGTTGAAAAGACCCTCAATGTTCACTTTACACTCTTCTCCGGAGGTGTTTTTATCAACAACTATGTATCCGCCCAGAGCGGGCTCATTATAAATTGCACCCTCACCCGGAAGAGCTCTTAATTCAAAGCACAGCTTTTTGCTTATTTCTTCAATTGTAGCATTTAGCAATACTCCGTTTTTATCCAGGATAATGATAGGGTCAATTAGATTTTCCAGATCCCTTACCTGATGCGTAGAGATTATGATACAGGTTTCATCTGATGAGGCCTGAGAGATAACTCTTCTGAGCTGAGCCTTTGAAGGAATGTCCAGTCCATTGCTGGGTTCGTCCATCAGAATTAGTTTTGTGTTTGTAGAGAGAGCAAATGCGATGATGGCTTTCTTCTGCTGCCCGAAAGAGAGACGGGTAAATTTCTCATTTCCGTTAACTTCAAATTCAGTCATCAGCCTGCTGAACTTATTCTCATCGTAGTTAGGATAGAATTCACCCCTTAGTCTGGCAAATTTATTTACCTCCATATCCGGTCCGACAAAGTCCTCCGGAATGAAGAAGAGTTCACCAAGAAATCCCGGCTCTCTGCTGAATGGATTGTGCTCCATTACACGGCAGCTGCCGGACTTAACCCTGAGTAATCCGCTTATTATTTTCAGCAGAGTGGTTTTACCGACTCCGTTTTGACCAAGAAGGCCATATATTTTTCCGGCTTCAAGCTTCATGGTCACACCACTGAATACAGTGTGCCTGGAGTAGCTAAAGTGTAGATTATCAATTGTTACCATATTTGTTTTGTTTTAAGTTCGTCTTGGTGTGTTAGTGAAGTAGTGCACTGCAAATGTAAATACGATTTTCAAACCACCAAAAAAAATATGTAGATTTGTATGAAAATTTTTATTTACTTTAGTTATCTAATTGTAAATGAGAGAGAAAAATTTCAAAAATATTTTTAAAATTATTTTCATGAGGCTTCTTTATAAACTAATTTTTACTCCGGTTCTGATTTTAAGCTTTATTCCCGGCTATTCGCAAACTGAGACCAGCCAGATTTCAAAAATCAGGGAAACTGTAACCGTTCTCTCCTCAGACAAGATGAAGGGAAGAGAGCCGGGTACAAAAGAGGATAAGGAGTCAGCCAGATATATAGCATCTGTTCTCAAAAGTTTTGGATTCGTTCCCCTTATTGGAGACAATCCCCTTGTTCCGTTTGAATTTACCTTATACAGGGAGGTGGGATTTGGTTCATCTTTTAAGATTGAAAAAAGGTCGCTGACTGAGTGGAAAGAGTGGGCAGTGCATCCTCAGTCAGTTGCTGCAGATATTTCTGCGGAACTTGTTCTTTTTTCCAAAGCAGATAATGACTATAGCGGGAAAATCGTATTTCTTGGAACAACCCCCGACAGTATTCCTTTCAAGGCATCAGATATGAAAGGAAAGGGCGCACTTGCAATAGTGGTATCTGCCGGATCCCTGCCGGATCATGAGCGCAGGGGAGGTGTTAATTCATATTCTTTACCGGTTATAATGATCTCCCCTGAGATTGCCCCGTTTATTGAAGAATCGGCGGGCAGGGAGGTTCATCTTAAAAGCATAGTAAATCCTGTTAAGGGTCATACATACAATGTCCTTATGCATCTTAACAAAAACAGGGGCGGCAAAAGAGTACTCATTGGTGCCCACTACGACCATCTTGGAATGGGAGGACCGGGCTCCGGAAGTATCTCTCCTAAACTCAGGGAGGTTCATAATGGAGCAGATGACAACGCCAGCGGTGTAGCTGTCGCTGCAGAGGTTGGCAGACTATTGTCACTTATGGGAGATAAACTGAATTTTGATGTAATTGTAGCTGCATTTGGAGCAGAAGAGAGAGGGCTGATAGGTTCCAGAAAGATTGCAGATACACTTGCCGCACTTAAAATCCTTCCTCAGCTAATGATAAATCTTGATATGGTTGGAAGATTAAAGGAGGATCGTCTTCAGGTTGGGGGAGTAGGTACCTTTTCGGGAGCCGGGCCTCTTGTGGAGAGAATTAACAAACAACATAACTTTGTACTCTCTCTAACTTCCGACGGATATGGCCCTTCAGACCACGCCTCTTTCTATACTGCCGGAGTTCCTGTCCTATATTTTACAACAGGTGTTCATAAGCAATACCATACACCTTTTGACGACGCAGAACTCATCAATTTTGAAGGGATGGAGAAGATATCGGCCTTCATAGCCTCTATACTTGACAGTATGAGCGTAAACGGGTTTAATCCTGAGTATCGCAAGGCAGATCCACCTGTTACTATGGGGCGAAGCAATTTTAAAGTGACATTAGGACTAATTCCCGATTTTACATATGAGAAGGGAGACGGATTTCGCATTGGATCAGTAACCGACGGCAAACCTGCTCAGAAAGCGGGGATGCAGGCAGGTGACATTATTACATCAATGAATGGTAAGAAAGTATCCAATATTTATGACTACATGACAAGACTCGGAGAGCTCAAGACGGGAGATTTTGTCGATGTAGAGGCAATCAGAGAGGGTAAAGAGATTAAAATCAAGATAAAACTATGAAGAAAGTAGCACTGTGGCTGGCTGCAATAGTAATTACGCTGGTTGCCGCACATTTTCAAAGAGGGACCGGCCCTACAAAACCTGTTATTGCAAAGTTCTCATTTGAAGACAGGGAGTATTCTGTTTCCCTTCCAAGAAGCTGGGAGACAACTATTTCACCCAAAGAGATAAATGGTGATTACAAACTGCTTAACAAAGAGCTTACTCAGTACATTTTTATAGATTCACTTCCTGTGAATGCAGTGGGAGTTTTTATCTATAAAATATATCCCGGCGAATGGGAAAATGACACAATTGTTCCGTTCAGAAACGGATCTGCTTTTCATATTACGATGCCTGCATTGCCTCCGGCAGCTAAAATCGAATATAGTTTTTACATAAAATCCTCGTCAGATACTACCTCTCTTTTACCTGCCTCAGCTATAAGAGCAGGAGAGGAGAATATAGTTCTCAGATTCAAGGGAAAAGTTCCTCTAAAAGCTCTTATTCCTCATATTATTCTGATGTTTGCAGCAATGCTCCTCTCCAATTTCACCGGTCTGGCAGCTTTTGGAAAATCAGTCAATGTCAATAAATACGCAATTGCAGTAATAGTAACTCTTGGTGCAGGCGGGCTAATATTTGGACCCTTTGTGCAGAACTATGCTTTTGGAGAATTCTGGACTGGCTGGCCTTTCGGAGGTGACTTAACAGACAATAAAACCCTGATTGCATTTGTTGTATGGCTTGCTGCATGGCTTTTAAACACAAAAAAGAGCAGCCGGAGATATTTGTATATCGTGGCTGCCCTTGTTATGATAGTAATCTTTTCGATTCCTCACAGCACTGCCGGGTCAGAATATGATCACAGCAAAGGTGAGATTGTAACCGGTCGTTAATATTTATGTGCGTCCGGCTTTGAGAGATCTTCATTACTCATTTTTACCCTGGTCATAGCTCTCCAGACATATATAATGTATCCGAACACAAACGGAATCATAAGCGACGCGTATGCCATTGTTTTAAGGGTAAATTCGCTTGATGAACTGTTAAGTAAAGTCAGAGAGTACTGAGGATCGACCGTAGAAACATAGTATGCGGTGTTGTTAAATGCAGCGCAAATAAGCAAACTCCAGACTGCGAAAACAACTCCTGCACCTGTGATGTAAAAGCTTCCCTTTCCTTTCCCGAACAACGTATTGCCTATTCCAGCCAGTACAAGTACCACTCCTGTAAGAAGCATTATAAATGGCCATATCAGCTCAGTCATATTAAAGAAATACTTATATTTTACAGGAGATATCAGCCCGTTTTCAGAATTTACATGATAACCTGTCATTGTGAAGAGAACAAGTAAAAGGGCTACGAATCCCAGTACAAAAGCAGGACCGGTTACTTTAATCTGACTGTTGCATTTGCCTTTCAGTGAGTCTGAGTCAATCTGCATCATAACATACATAAGACCCAGCGTCCTTGCAGCAAGATAAACCACAATTCCCATCATAAGGTTAAAAGGTACGGTGATAGCCTCAAGTCCGTGCCATCCGTTTGTCCAGTATGAAATTGTAGGACGGATTGTATCTGCAATGCTGCTCTTATCCATTACAAATGATCCGCCGCTGAAGAATGTCCCAACCGCAACCCCAAGAAGGATGGTTCCAAATGTCCCGTTAAGGAATAAAAATGTTTCATAAGTCTTGTGTCCCAGAAGATTGCCCGCCTTGCTCCTGTACTCATACGAGACAGCCTGAATTACAAAGAGAAACAGAATTGACATCCATAGCCAGTAGGCCCCTCCAAAACTTGTTGAGTAGAAAAGTGGAAATGAGGCAAACATTGCCCCGCCAAATGTCACCAGAGTAGTAAAAGTAAGCTCCCATTTATGTCCCAGTGCATTAACCAGAAGAGTCTTCTCCTCCTCTTTTGTAGCTGTTCCAAAGAGAAGAGTCTGCCCACCCTGAACAAACATGAGGAAGACCAGAAGCGAACCCAGCAGTGAGACTATCAGCCACCAGTATTGTTGTAGTATAAATAACATGTCAGTGAAGTTTATAGTTTAAGTATTTTTATGCACCCGGGCCTTTTTTGATAACCTTGAATAAAATACCTAGTTCTGCGATGAGCAGAATGGTAAAGAGAACAAAGAACATTACAAGTGTTGTTCTTACAGATCCCGGATTAACTCCTGATACTGCAGCACCAACAGGCAGCAAGTCCTGAATTGTCCATGGTTGTCTGCCAACCTCCGCTACAACCCATCCGGCCTGAGAACAGATATATACAAGCGGAATTGAAGCAATGGCAAGCCACATATACCATTTATGCTTTGCAATCAGAGATTTCTTCTCCATATAGATTGTTATTATAAAGAAGAGAAAGAAATATCCACCCAGAATTACCATTATATGGAATGCATAGAAAGTCAGGGGAACGTTGGGAACAACATCCGTTGGCTGCTTTATGTATCCGTATCCGAAGTGATCAAAGTTATCCATCAGCTGTGCATAAGCTGTTGCCTTTCCCTCTTCATCGCCGGCACTGGCAGCTTTTCTGTAGTTTGACAATCCTTCGATGGCAAGTTTCCCCTTCTCCATTCTCTCTTCAATTGGTGGAGCTGTTTTTTCATTTCCGTTTTTATCTGTGTAGATATATCCTCCTTTGAGTATATCTTCAATACCCGGAACAAAGGTGTCTTTTTTTCTGTTAACCAGAAGTGACAACCCCTGTGGTATTGAAATGTGAAAAAGATATGGCTTTTCGTTTTCGAATTTAAGCGGATTTGTGTTAAGATCTTCAATCTTTTTACCCGGATTTAAAATTCCTATTGCAATGATTGATGTTCCCGGATGACTCTTGTATAATCCCTCCATTGCCGCAAGTTTCATAGGCTGCTTTTTTGCAACATGGGTAGCAGATCCGTCGCCTGACCAGATTAGAACAATAAGCGAAATCAAACCGAAAACAGCCGCAATCTTTATGCTTTTGCGGGCAAATTCCTCTTCTCTCTTTTTGAGCAGGTACCATGCAGACACACCAATAACAAATACGGCAGCAAGAACATAGCCGTTTGTTGTAGTGTGGATGAATTTATTGGTAGCTACCGGTGACAGAGCTACAGCCCAGAAGTCTACCATCTCATTGCGGGCAGTGTCCGGATTGAACTGCATGCCTACGGGATATTGCATCCAGGCATTTGCCACAAGTATCCAGAGTGCAGAAAGATTTGTACCTATCGCAACCAGCCAGGTTGATATAAGGTGCGCATTTTTGCTCACTTTATTCCATCCGAAAAACATAATTGCAAAAAATGTACTCTCCAGGAAGAAGGCGAGAATGCCCTCTATAGCAAGTGGTGCGCCAAATATGTCACCCACAAACCAGGAGTAGTTGGACCAGTTGGTTCCAAACTGAAATTCAAGTATAATTCCTGTTGCAACGCCTATTGCAAAGTTCACGGCAAAAATGTTCATCCAGAACTTTGCCGTCCTTTTCCAGAACTCGTTGCCCGTACGGACATAGTATGTCTCCATAATTGCGATTATGAAGCCAAGTCCCAGCGTAAGAGGTACAAAAATCCAGTGGTATTGACAAATCTACAATTGAAGCTAAAATCATAGTTTATGATGTGTTAAGTTTAGGTTTGGGTTATTCTGTCTGAGTCAGATTTTCTATTACATGGTTGCTTTTTTCCTCGTCTGACGAGTATCTGCCGAGGTCTGGCTGAAAGAAGAAAAGTCTGAGAATGAAGAACATTATAAAGAGCTTAAGGATAATAATAAGCCACAATGTTTTTCCAAGAGGGGTCATACCTTTGAAACCTTCATAATAGAACAACCATATTCTTTTGAACATACTGGTTCTCATTGGCAAATTTTTGCTCTAATATAGCTTTTTTTTTGCGTGGACAAAAGTGAAAAGGTATATTTGTGAAAAATAAGACCACATATGGAACGTAGAAACTTTCTCAAGGCTGCTTTGCTTGGCAGCATAGCCGGTGCGGTTCATCTTAAACCGGAAAATGTATTTGCCCGTGAGAGTAAAGAGGCTCCGGGTCAGAATGATTTGGTTGCTGTAATGGGAGGAGAACCTGAAGTTATGTACAAAAAGGGGATTGCAGCACTTGGAGGCATGAAGGCTTTTGTGAAAAAGGGTCAGAAAGTTGTTGTTAAGCCTAATATCGGCTGGGATAAGAAGCCTGAATTTGCAGCCAATACAAATCCTCAGCTTGTCGCAGCAATTGTTAAGGATTGCCTTGCAGCGGGAGCTTCTCAGGTGGTCGTTTTTGACCATACATGTGATGAGTGGCAGGCTTGCTACAAAAACAGCGGTATTGAAGATGCAGCAAAGGCTGCCGGAGCAAAAATTGCATTTGCCCACGACGAAAAATATTATAAAGAGGTTGATCTGCCAATGGGATTGCGTCTTAAAAAGGCAAAAATTCACGAATCCATTATTGAGGCAGATGTATGGATAAATGTTCCGGTTCTTAAGAATCACGGCGGAGCCAAGATGACAATGTCAATGAAAAACTACATGGGTATTGTTTGGGACAGAGGATTCTGGCATGCAAACGACCTTCAGCAGTGCATTGCAGATTGTGCGACATATTCTAAAAAGCCGGTGCTAAACATTGTTGATGCATACAGGATAATGACCCAAAATGGTCCCAAGGGTAAAACCACCAACGATGTCGTGCTTGCAAAGGCTATGTTTATGTCAAAAGATATTGTTGCAGCAGATACTGCTGCCCTGAAGTTCTTCAACCAGTTCCGCGAGATGAAGATGGAAGATGTTTCGCATATTGGCAAAGCTGCAAAATTCAATATCGGTACAACCGATCTTGATTCACTTAAAGTTGAGAGAATAAAAATCTGATTATAATGTATAAGTTCCTTAAAAAGGGTAGGGTAGCCGTTTCGATAATAATAACGGTTGCCGTTACCCTTGCGTTTTTGTTTTTTTCGAACAGGGAGACAGATCTGTTTAACGGATTTCTGAAAATTCAGTTTGTTCCGGCTCTGCTGGGAATATTTACAGGAAGTGCCCTTATTTTGGGTTTACTGACTATCCTGACTCTTCTGTTTGGGCGGGTATACTGCTCAACAATTTGTCCGCTTGGGACATTGCAGGATGCAACATCAAGAACAGCGTCACTATTCAAGAGTAAAAAGAGCCGCAGATTCAAATACTCTTCTCCTAAAAATCTCATGAGGTACCTGATACTTGGTGCTGCAGGCATTCCGCTCATATTCGGATCTTCTGCCGTTATTGCATTTCTTGACCCTTATTCAAACTACGGAAAAATTTCATCTGAGATTACAGGAAG
Source organism: Bacteroidetes bacterium HGW-Bacteroidetes-10 (assembly GCA_002842695.1). Classification (GTDB taxonomy): domain Bacteria; phylum Bacteroidota; class Bacteroidia; order Bacteroidales; family UBA932; genus Bact-08. Next base: position 141,516 of record PHDT01000011.1, read on the forward strand.
AGCCGAGCAGTTTGTACACAATCTGCTCTCATCTGCATTTCCCGATACAATTTTCTTCAGAAGCTATTCGGTTTTTATAGCCGGATCTTTCATATTTGCCCTTGCTTTTCTCATTCTCGTGCTTGCAATGAGTGCTGTCAGAGGCCGCCTCTACTGCAATACAATCTGTCCTGTTGGAACACTGCTGGGCCTTGTCTCAAAATTTGCTGCTTTCAAACCTGAAATAAACAGGGAGAGCTGCAACAAGTGTACCTTGTGCGTTACCAATTGCAAAGCTGAATGTATTGATCTCTCAAAGGGTACAATTGATGAGTCCAGATGCGTGGGATGTCTCAACTGTATGACTGTATGTAAAAAAGGTGCAGTTACATATAAGTATTCATGGAAAAAGAGCAGTAAAGCAAGTGAGCAGCCGGTTGTAAATCCTCAGCCTTCCCCTGCCTCATCCGGAAGAAGGGATGCCCTCATCACAATGGGTTTGGTTGGAACATTTCTTGCTGTGAAGGCTGTTGGAAAAGTAGCTCCCCTCGCAGCAAAACCTAAGAAAACTGGAATAGCTCCTCCGGGCGCTGTCAGCATTGATAATCTGAAAAGCAACTGTACAGCCTGTCAGGCATGTGTGACTGCCTGTCCTAACGGAATAATCAAACCTGCAACAGGTGAATACGGAGCAGATGGTTTGCTCATGCCGGTGTTAAGTTTTGACAGACATTTCTGCGGATACGACTGTAATGTTTGTACTCAGGTTTGTCCGAATGGTGCACTTATTCCGCTGGACATTGAGGAGAAGCGCCTTACTCAGATTGGAAAGGTAAGATTCAACCTGAAAAAGTGTATCGTATTTACAGATAAGACAGACTGCGGTGCATGCGACGAGCATTGCCCGACAAAGGCAATAACAATGATTCCGTGGGGAGATGAGGGTCTCTTTATCCCCAAGGTTAACAGAAATATCTGTATTGGCTGCGGAGGTTGTGAATATGTATGTCCTGCTGCAGAGAAGGCAATGATTGTTGAGCCTAATGAGGTTCATGCAGTTGCCGAAAAACCAAAAGAGGAGAAACAGGAGAAGATTAAGGTAGATGAGTTCGGATTCTGATTCCTTACTTTATTCTTTGTTTTTTAACATGCCGGGTCTGAGCAGTTTTGTTCGTTCATAAGACTGCTCATCCTGCCATGATCTGATAAGTTTTGGGTTTCCGGAAAGAAGAACATCGGGAACTTTCCATCCGTTGAAATCTGCAGGTCTTGTGTAAACAGGCGGTGCTACCAGTTCATCCTGAAATGAGTCACTCAGAGCAGACATCTCGTCGCCTATTGCACCGGGAATAAGCCTTACTACTGAATCAACAATAACTGCAGCAGGTATTTCACCCCCGCTAAGAACAAAATTCCCTATGGAAATCTCTTTTGTGATCAGGTGCTCCCGTATACGATGGTCAATGCCTTTATAGTGTCCGCAAAGGATTATAATATTCTTAAGGCAAGAGAGTTTGTTGGATGTTGGCTGATCAAGAATCTCCCCATCCGGGCTTGTATAGATAATCTCATCATACTCTCTTTCACTCTTCAGTTTTGAAATTATGTTGTAAATGGGCTCAATCATAAGCACCATTCCTGCCTCTCCTCCAAAAGGGTAATCATCAACCTGTTTGTAACGTCCTTTTCCCCAGTCCCTGATGTTGTGAAGAACAATTTCTACAAGTCCTTTATCTGCTGCTCTTTTCACAATCGAGTGATTTAGCGGGCTTTCAAGGAGTTCCGGCAAGACAGAAAGTATATCGATTCTTATCATGGTGCAAATTTACACAAATCACCGCTTTGGCAAATAATTTTTCTATATTTGCAAGTTATTAAACTTAATTGTCTTGTAATAATGAACCAGGAAGTTAACACATCAGCCTTAAATGAGCAGTTCGGCGAAGAAATTCAGCCTGAAAACCCACAGGCAGGAGATACCGCCTCTGATTATCCGGATTATTCAGGTAAAAGCCTGAGAGAGATTATTGACATTTTTCAGGAGATGCTCGAAAGGGGCGATCAGCATGAAATGTACAAGCACGCCGAGGGAATCAAGGCTGCTTTCTACAAAGCTCTCAAGCGAGAGAAGATTGCCATTGGCTTTCATGTTGCTTCAGAAAACAATGATGTCCAGGAAGACGAGACAGATGAAAACATCGTTTCAAACAATCCTTTTGCTGAACTCGAAAGAGGATTCAAGGAGCTTTACCTTAATTACAAGACAGTAAGGACAAACTTCGTACAGAATATCGAGAAGCAGAAGGAGGATAATCTTCACCAGAAGCTCGCAATCATAGATGAACTCAAGGCTCTTATTGAGAAACAGGAGGATCTTAACCATACTTTCCCTGCATTCCGTGAGCTTCAGAACAGATGGAAATCTGTAGGTCCTGTGCCTCAGGCTCAGAATAAGGACTTGTGGGAGTCTTATCAGTTTCTTGTTGAGAAGTTTTATGATTTCGTGAAGATCAATAATGAACTCAGAGACCTTGACCTGAAGAAAAATCTTGAAATAAAGACCTCTTTGTGTGAAAAGGCAGAAGAGCTCATTGAAGAGACAAATGTTGTTGAAGCATTCAAAAAGCTTCAGAAACTTCACGAAGAGTGGCGCGAACTTGGCCCTGTTCCAAAAGAGCTCAGAGAAGAGATATGGGAGAGATTCAAAAAGGCTACATCTAATATTAACAAACGCCAGCAGGACTTTTTTGAAAGACTTAAAGAGGATCAGAAACACAACCTGGAGCTTAAGGCTACTCTTTGCGAAAAGGCAGAGGAGATTGCGAACGTTGAGAATACTGAAAACAAGGACTGGAATGCACTTTCAAAGCAGATTGAGACTTTGCAGGGAGAGTGGAAGAGTATAGGTTTTGCCTCTAAAAAGGAGAACCAGAAGATATATGACCGGTTCAGAGCTGCCTGTGATAAATTTTATAATGCCAAAAGGGAGTTCTACTCAAACTTTAAGGTGTTAATGCAGGATAATCTTGATAAAAAAATTGCTCTTTGTGAACAGGCTGAGGCTCTGAAGGAGAATACAGACTGGAAGAAGACCACAGATCAGCTTATCAGCCTTCAGAAAAAATGGAAAGAGGTTGGACCTGTTGCCAGAAAGCAGTCAGACATGGTTTGGAAGAGATTCCGCGCTGCTTGTGATGAGTTTTTTGCAAATAAAGCCAAACACTTCAGTTCAGTTGATGAATCTTATGAGGAAAATCTCAGAAAGAAACTTGAACTTATTCAGGAGATAAACGAATATAAACCGGATTCAAAAACAGCAGAGAATATTGAAGCTCTCAAAGATTTTCAAGCTCGCTGGTCAGAGATAGGTTTTGTCCCTATCAAGGAGAAGGAGAGGGTGCAGGCTGCATATCGTCATGCTGTCGATACAAAGTTTGCAGATATTCGCACAAATGACCAGGATCACAAAATTGACAGATACAAGAAGCACATAAAGGATCTCCAGACTTCGGGAAGGGGAGACAGAGGTATCAGAAGCGAAAGGGACAAGCTTGTACAGAAGTTCCGCGCAATGGAAAATGATATCGCAGTATGGGAAAACAATATGGGATTCTTCGCAAAGTCAAAGAATGCAGATGCACTTTTGCTTGAACTGGACAAGAAGATTGCCAGGGCTAAAGAAGAACTGGCTCAGATTGAAGAAAAAATCAAAGTAATAGATAATCAACAGGACTAATTTACAGATGAATAAAAATTCTATTTTAGGGTTTGTTCTTATTGGCGTTATTTTAATAGCTTTCAGTTGGTACAACTCAAAGATTATTAACGAAACAAAGGCTGTTCAGCAGGCAGCAGATTCTGTTGCAGCAGCATCCGTAGCCATTTCAAAGACAGATTCAGCAACATTCAATACAGATTCGCTACAGAGCGGAGCAGATTCAATTGTTCCGGCTGCAGTTCAACAGGCATCTCCTTACAAAGACTCTCTTCTAATCAAGGCAAGCCTTGGTGCAGAAGAGTTCTCAGTATTGGAAAACGATAAAATTAAAGTCGAACTTACTAATCTTGGTGCACAACCTTCAAATGTTCTCATAAAAGAGTTCAAAGCTGCAGACAGCAGCGCTCTGGTTTTAATGAAAAGTAAGAGCAGCAAGCTCTCTCTGAGTATTTACACAAATGAGGAGATTAGGACAGACAGATTTGCATTTACAAAATATGCACAGACAGATACATCTGTAACCTACAGATTATTTGTAGATTCCACATCTTACATCCAGTACGAATATGTTCTGTCTGCAGGAAGTTATATGCTTTCTGCAAATGTTACTCTGTCAGGTATGGAGAGACATATCCCAAGAAATGTGACATCACTGGACCTTTCGTGGGTTATGGATATGCCGAGACTTGAGAAGGGATATGACAACGAAAAAAATTACTCAACAATTGTATACAAATATCCCAACGACAAAAGTGTAGACGATCTTGGTCTTCGTAAAGACGATGCAGAAGAGGATATCAGAACGAAAGTTGAATGGATTGCATATCAGCAGCAGTTTTTCTCAGCCATCCTGGTTGCAGAGAACAGTTTTGCGAATGCAAATATGAGATACAGGTTTTATCCTGAGGGAGATCCTGACGGGAATCTTATGAGATGTGAATCGTTAATGCAGGTTCCTTATAACGAAGGGACAGAAGTTACAATTCCGTTCTCGATGTATTTTGGCCCTAACCACTTTAAGACCCTTAAATCTTACGACAAGGGATTCGAAAAAATTGTACCGCTGGGCGGATGGCTTATCGGATGGATAAACAGGTACATTATTATTACTGTATTTGATTTTCTGGGAAGATTTATAAGCAACTATGGTATTATCATTTTGATTCTTACCATACTTATTAAGCTTGTAATATCTCCTCTTACATTTAAATCATATATGTCTTCGGCAAAAATGAGGGTTCTCAAACCGGAGATTGACAAGATAAATGCAAAGTATCCCAAGACAGAGGATGCAATGAAGAAACAGCAGGAGACAATGGCTCTCTACAGTAAAACGGGCGTCAGCATGTTTGGAGGTTGCCTCCCTATGCTGCTGCAGTTCCCGATTCTGTTTGCTATGTTCCGTTTCTTCCCGTCATCTTTTGAGCTGCGTCAGGAGGGATTCCTCTGGGCACATGACCTGAGTACTTATGACTCAATTCTCACCCTGCCTTTTACGATTCCACTCTTTGGCGATCACCTCAGTCTGTTTGCCCTGCTTATGGCAGTATCTACATATTTCTACTCCCGTATGAATATAGACCAGATGACATCTGGTCCGCAAATGGCCGGAATGAAGGTTATGTCGCTCTATTTTATGCCTATTTTCCTTCTCTTTCTTGGAAATAATTTCTCAAGCGGTCTTAGCTACTACTACCTTCTTTCAAACCTTATCACAATGGTTCAGACCTGGGCTATCAGAAGATTTTTCGTGGATGAGGAGAAGATATATGCAAAACTAAAGGAGAGAGCAGCTGCACCTAAAAAGAAGTCAAAATTCCAGGAGAGACTGGATTCTGTATACAAAACTCAGCAGGAGCAGTTAAAGAAAAGAAAATGAGTGCAGGAAACAATATCCTTGAACTATTAAAAGAACTGCCGTCAACCGTAAAGTTGGTGGCAGTTTCCAAATTCATGCCCAATGAACTGATTCTTGAGGCATATAATGCAGGTCAAAAGGACTTTGGAGAAAACAGACCTCAGGAGCTCAGCAGGAAAATTGCTGAGTTGCCTTCAGATATAAGATGGCATTTTCTCGGACACCTCCAGACCAATAAAATCAAGATGATAATCGATGGAGTAACACTTATCCACTCTGCCGATTCTCTTAAGCTAATATCTGAAATCGGGAAGGAGGCAGAAAAAAGAGGTCTGGTAAAGGATATTCTTATTCAGCAGCATATTTCATGCGAGAGCACAAAACAGGGTTTCGCTTTGGGTGAAATGGAGGAAGCAGCTGCATTTGCCCGTAGTGTTTCAGGAGTGAGAGTCTGCGGAGTGATGGGAATGGCAACCTTTACAGATGATCAGGAACAGGTGCGAAAAGAGTTTCGCGGACTCAGGGCTACATTCGACAGGCTTAAAAGCACAATCTTTAGTGATTGTGCATATTTTGAGCATATATCAATGGGCATGTCGGGAGACTTTAATATTGCAGTGGAAGAGGGCAGCAATATTGTAAGGGTAGGGAGCAGAATTTTTGGTTCCCGATATTAAAGATTCCAGTCTACAGGAGTTTTTCCTTTGCTTTTCAGATAATTATTTGCAGCTGAGAAATGCCTGCTGCCAAAAAATGCTCCCCTTGCTAGCGGAGATGGGTGAGCTGCTTCCAGAACAAGGTGTTTTGAAGTATCTATCAGCTCTTTTTTGCCCCTGGCAAAATTCCCCCAAAGCATAAACACCAAATTGTCACAATCATTGGACAGCTTGGAGATGACAGCGTCAGTAAAGTTTATCCAGCCAATTTTGCTGTGTGAAGCAGGATCTCCGGCTCTGACAGTCAGAACAGCATTCAGCAGAAATACACCCTGAGATGCCCATTTTTCAAGATTTCCTGATTTTGGAACATCTATTCCAAGGTCTTTCTGAAGCTCCTTGTAAATATTTTGAAGTGAGGGAGGAATTGGAACACCCTCAGGAACAGAAAATGAGAGACCATGTGCTTGGCCGGGACCATGATACGGGTCCTGGCCAAGAATCACGACCTTGACTTTGTTAAATGGTGTAAGATTGAATGCATTGAAAATATGAGGCCCTTTAGGATAGACAATTGTTCCTTCAGAAATCTCTTTCCGTATATGATTTGTGAGTTTTAAAAAATACTCTTTACGGAACTCATCCTGCAGGAGAGTACTCCAGGAGCTCTCAATTTTTACATCCATATCTTTTTTTTTTTAGAAAATAAATTCAAGGACCTCTTCAATTGTTTTGAAATATTTGAATTCAAGACCCTTGATGTATATTTCGTTGATATCCTTTATATCTTTTTCATTTTCGGAAGAGAGAAGTATGGTCTTGATTCCTGCTCGTTTTGCTGCAAGAATCTTCTCCTTAATTCCGCCAACCGGCAGAACCCTGCCTCTGAGGGTAATTTCTCCGGTCATGGCTATGCCGCTTTTTACCTTCTTCTTCATGTATGCCGATGCCATGGCACTCACCATAGTTATCCCGGCAGAAGGACCATCCTTTGGAATTGCACCCTCTGGTACATGGATGTGTATATCTCTTTCCATAAACTCTTTGTGGGTCATTCCCAGCTTTTCCGGATGTGATTTCAGATACTGGTATGCCAGAACAGAAGACTCTTTCATAACATCTCCCAGATTCCCTGTTGATGTTAAAATGCCCTTACCCTTGCTCAGACTGCATTCAATAAAGAGGATTTCACCACCGTTCTGAGTCCATGCAAGACCTGTGACAACGCCGGGAGCCTCATTACCCTTTTGCATATCGTGGTTATTTGTAGGAATACCCAGAATTTCCCTCACCTCGGCAGGGCCCATTACATCCGGTATCTGTTCGCCAAAGGCTATCTTTTTTGCCACGACTCTTGCCACTTTGGCAATTTGTTTGTCAAGACCCCTGACGCCAGATTCCCTTGTGTATTCATCAATAATAACATCCAGACCGCGGGAGTTTATTTTCAGCTGCTCCCTCTCCAGTCCGTGGGCCTCTCTCTGCTTTGGCAGAAGGTGGTCTTTGGCAATATACCTCTTCTCTTCAGCAAGGTATCCGCTTACATTTATCATCTCCATCCTGTCCCTCAGAGCAGGATGTATAGTTGAAATATTATTTGCAGTTGTTATGAAGAGAACCTTTGAGAGGTCGTAGTCAATATCAAGGTAGTTATCGTGGAAAGCTGTGTTTTGTTCCGGATCGAGCACCTCAAGAAGAGCAGAAGCGGGATCGCCTCTGAAATCGCTGCTCACTTTGTCAATTTCATCCAGAACAACAAGCGGATTTGCAGTACCTGCCTTCTTGATTGCACTTATAATCCTTCCGGGCATTGCGCCAATGTATGTACGCCTGTGACCGCGGATTTCTGATTCGTCGTGAAGCCCTCCAAGCGAGATTCTGCCATATTTTCTGTCCAGTGCCTTTGCAATAGATTTGCCGAGAGATGTCTTTCCTACTCCCGGAGGGCCATAAAGGCAAAGGATAGGGGATTTCATGTCACCTTTCAGTTTAAGAACGGCAAGGTGTTCAATAATTCTCTCCTTAACAGTCTCCAGACCAAAGTGGTCGTTATCCAGTGTCTTTCTGGCATGTTTAAGATCCAGATTGTCCTGACTTGTTTCTTCCCACGGGAGCTCTACCAGAAACTTAACATATGATAACTGGATATTGAAATCGGGTGAGTTTGGATTTGTTCTTTCAAGCTTTTGCAGCTCCTTTTCAAAGGTCTCTGCAACACTAAGCGGCCACTGTTTCTTCTTGCCCAGGATTCTGAGATCATTAAACTCCTGAACGCTGTTGTTTATTCCCAGCTCCTCCTGAATGGTCTTAAGCTGATTGTTAAGGTAGTACTCTCTCTGCTGCTGATCAATCTCTGTGCGAACCTTTTGCTGTATGTCATCCTTTATCTTGAGCAGATCGATATGCTTGTTAAGCATTTCAAGTAATTTGAGCGCTCTCTGCTTTAGTTTGTTCTCTCTCAGCAGGACCATTTTATCAAGAGGATTCTCAAGCTCCATACTTGACGCAATGAAGTTGATAAGGAAGTTGTGTCCCTCGATATTTTTAATTGCAAATGCAGCCTCCTGCGGAAGGTGAGGAGAGAGCTTAATAATCATAAGAGCCGAGTCCTTGATAGATCCTGCTATTGCCTCGAGCTCCTTGGTATTTCTCTTTCCGGCCTCCTCTTCAAGATACCTGACAGATGCTGTAAAATATGGTTCACTGGAAATTACTTCCAGAATTTTAAAACGCTTTATACCCTGAAGAATAATAGTAGTGCCACCATCGGGCATTTCAATTATCTTTATTATTCTGGCCAGTGTACCTGTCTCAAACAGATCATCACTCCCCGGATTTTCCATCCTTGCATCTTTCTGTGCAACTGCACCCAGAATTCTGTCTCTTGCATATACCTCCCTCACAAGTTTAACAGATTTCTCTCTTCCTACGGTTATAGGTATAATGGTATCCGGAAACAGTACGGCATTTCTCAGAGCGATGACAGGAAGTGTGTCAGGCAGGAGAAGGTCTCTCGTATCCTGGTTTCCCTCCATACTCATCATTGGAATGATGTTTACGTCGTCTGCAACAGATTGCTGAAATATCAGGTCGTTTAATTTCATATATTTTCGTGATAGTTACTTTATGTCAAATTGTCATTACTTTTTTGCAAACAGAAAAGTTTCTGACCTCATATTGAAATTGTCAATCTCTGTGCCAAAAAGAGGGTTTTGGTATCATTTTTGCCTAATGAGTGAGGATGTTACCTGATAATATAACAAAAAATCGGTAACGGCTGCAATTTTTGGCGGATTTTGGAAAAATAATTATGCAAAGTTTGCATAAATCAATAAAATAATAGTAATTTTGTTCGTCAAAAAAATAGACTAACCCTTTAATTATTTTAATTGTTATGACAAAAGCGGATATCGTAAACGAGGTTGCAAAAGCAACCGGAATGGAAAAAATCGCTGTACAAAATGTTGTTGAAAGCTTCATGGATAGCGTAAAGGATTCACTTGCGAAAGATAAGAACGTTTATCTTCGTGGTTTTGGTAGCTTTATCGTTAAAAAACGTGCTAAAAAGACTGCCAGAAACATTTCAAAGAACACTACTTTGGTTATTCCTGAGCACTTCATCCCTTCGTTCAAGCCTGCTAAGGTGTTTATGACTAAGGTTAAAAACAATGTAAAGTAATTTTACTTTAAGTAAGAAAAAATAAAATTTATTATGCCAAGCGGAAAGAAAAGGAAAAGACACAAAATGGCTACTCATAAGCGCAAAAAGCGTCTGCGTAAAAACAGACACAAAAAGAAAAAATAGAGTTGCTTTTTTGAGTCTTGAGTGTGTGATAATCTAAAGCAAATCGCATGATTTGCTTTAGATTTATTCATTTAAAAATGGTCGATGGAGAAAGATCTTATTATCGATGTAAACACCACCGAAGTTTCTATAGCGCTTCTTGAAAATCACAGGCTCATTGAGCTGAACAAGGAGCAAAACAATGGTCGCTACTCGGTGGGCGATGTTTATCTGGGAAGGGTTAAGAGAATAATGCCTGCGTTGAACGCGGCATTTGTTGATATTGGAGACAGTAAAGACGCGTTCATTCATTACCTCGATCTTGGGTTGGCCTTCAGAGGTCTGGATTATTTTACCAGACATATTGGTCAAAGCAAATTGTCGCACAGTGCTCTCTTTTCGGGAGTTAAACTGAACGATATCCTTGAAAAAGAGGGAAAGATTGCAGATGTTCTCAAACCCGGGCAGCTTATTGTTGCCCAAATTGTTAAGGAGCCTATTTCTACTAAAGGGTCCCGTCTCACTGCCGAAATATCCATTGCCGGGAGGAACATGGTTCTTATACCGTTTTCCGACAAGGTAAACATTTCGCAGAAAATCACCTCCAAGGAGGAGAAAAAGAGACTGGAGCGTTTGGTCTATAGTATTTTGCCGCCAAACTATGGCGTGATTATCCGTACAGCTGCAGAGGGAAAACGAGCAGCCGTACTTGATGGGGAATTAAAATCACTTATCAAAAAGTGGGAGGACTCCTGGGCGAAGATGGCCAAAGGAACCGCTCCCCAGCTTTTGTTTACTGAAAACAGCAGAACGACTACAATTCTGAGAGACCTTCTCAACGATTCGTTCACGAATATTTATGTAAACGACGAAGCTATATGTAATGAAGTAAAAGATTACATTTCACTCATTGCACCGGAACACGAGAAAATTGTTAAACTCTACAAAGGAGGAGTTCCAATTTTCGACCATTTTGATGTAACCAAGCAGATTCGCGGATCGTTTGGCAAAGTCATTACAATCAAAGGTGGTGCCTACCTCATCATCGAACATACAGAAGCCCTCCATGTTATAGATGTTAACAGCGGAATCAGGGCTAAATCCGGAGCAGACCAGGAACAAAACGCATTCGAGGTAAATATGAATGCAGCAGAGGAGATAGCAAGACAGCTACGCCTCAGGGATATGGGAGGAATTATCATTGTTGACTTTATCGATTTAGATAATAACGAAAACAAGGTAAGACTTTTCAAGCACATGCAGGCTCTGATGCAAAATGACAGAGCTAAACACAATATTCTGCCTCTTACCCGTTTCGGGCTGATGCAGATAACAAGACAGAGAGTAAGACCTGCAACCGAAATCATTACAACTGAAGCATGCACTGCATGTAACGGTACAGGCAAAATTTCTTCATCAATTCTTATTGATGAAACAATTGAGCGCCAGCTTGCATATTATGTAAAAGAGAAGGGTCACAAGAGCCTTACCATTAGGGTAAATCCTATACTGGCAGCTTATCTCACAAAAGGAATCGTCAGCATCAGAATGAAGATGGCGATGAAATTCAAGTGCACTCTCAAGGTTAAGGAGTCAACAGAGAACCATATTCTTCAGGTAATATGGTATGACTCAAAGGGAGAGAAACTGGCCGAGTAAATTAATCTTTTTTGCAGACAATCAGTTTGCGCAAATTACGGGGGAGGAGAGTACCAAAAATATAGGTATCTCCTCCCTCTTCAATTTTCAGCTTTACCAGAAGCTCTCTTGATGAAAGGGGGAAATTCCTTACAGATACATTTGCCTTTGGATAAGAAGAGGCTATATGTTTAATTCCAGCCTTTCCGAATTCACAGATATCTGTTATTATGAATCTTCTGCCGGGAAATGCCTCTTTTTTGTCTTTTCCGAAGTAGAGGTGAGAACTTGTATTTGCCTTTCCCAGGCCAAATCGTTCTGCCGTTGTTTTATATGCTCCTCCCTTTAGAATCGAGGCATTTGGTTCGTACAGGTACATTCCTGTTTCGGGTTCAGCAAAAAACGGAGTGCATTCAGACTCTTCCTTTATTGTCCAGCTAAAAGTGTCCCACTGTTTGAGCGACCGGACAAAATTCCATGCTGTAATGGGGATTTCTTCAGTTTTAAGAGGGTTTTCCACCCTTTCCCTGTCAAGTATCAGCAAAAGCTCCTTGCATTCGTTAAAAACCGAAATAATGGCAATTTCTGAACATTCGGGAAGCATTCTTGCAAGTGAGGTAACATCTGCCATAGGAGAGACCTTTATAACTATTCTTGAAGCGTGCAGAAAGAGTTCTCCCTTCAGAGAAACAATATCCGGGTCGTACTCTCTGATTGCAAAAATTCTGCTGCCAGATCCTGCCCGCCTTGACGGGTCAATATAGACTGTGTTATCTCTCCCGGAAGAGAATCCGGTTATGTCACATATCCCATCTATTCGTTTATTTACAACTGATATATTCTCTGTTCCAAGCTGTCTGAAGTTACTTTGAACAGCATCGCACAGCAATTCGTTCTGTTCGAACATTGTTACGCTTCTGGCCACTTTTGAAATGTAATAGCTGTCAACTCCGAGTCCGCCTGTGAGATCAAATACATCTCTGTTTTTGAAAAACCTCTGCTTGAGTTCAGCAGTATAAGAGGAACTGCATTGCTCCACATTAACAGAAGCGGGATAAATAAGATCGAATCTTTCGCCCCATTCAGGAACTTTAAGAGCCATTTTTCTGCGTCCCTCTATTGTTGCAGCAGCAAGCCTGACATCAATTCCGGGATATTTAGCTGCCGAAAGAAGCAGGGTAGAGGTATTCTCCTCAGAATGATCTCTTATAAAATCAAAAAAAGTATTGCCGCTCTCTTTCATATCAGTATTTAGTGAAAGAACAGAGCTCTCTTTCCGGAATTCTGATCATCTCCTTCATTCTGTATACTTCAAACCTAAGGACAGGTTTTCCAAGTTTTTTTATGTAGATACTGTTTGCCTTCTCAACGCTTCTGAAGTATTTTCTGCCAAGTGAAACAACATCTGTGCTGTCTCTCGACGAGAGTATATAGTATGCGCTTTCTCCAATTTTGAATGTTCCCAGCTCTCCTGTAATCCATGCATATTTTCTTGTATCGGAGAGCGGACCGATTGTCTTTACAACTGTTCCTGCCGGAGATGCAATATAGAAGTCCTTGTGAGAAGCGTCTTCCCAGTTGGTGGAGAGGATAAAAGTCTTTTCTGACATCAGACCGTTTTCCAGGTCATTTTGTCTTAAGTCTCCAAATTCGCGGGCAAGTGTCCTCCATCCAAAGTAGTCAAGAGTGAAGTCGTTTCTTCCAATTTTCTCAGAGGGGTCCCTTTTTGTTTCAAGATTTAAGAAACCGGTATAATAATGCATTATTCCAAGAGCCGTAAGCAAAAAGAGAAATGAAAAGGCATTTACCACAGGAGCTGGCATAATCATCTTCCTGATGTTACGCTGTTCATATTTTGAGGCCAGATATGCAGCAGCAACCAGTATCAGCGGAAAGAATCCGGGTGCAGTCCAGTGAGGTCTAGCCTCAGTGAAGAGAGATACCATAAGGAAGAAAATTATCATAGGTAATGACAGAGAAATCATAAGTCTGTATTGAGGTACAGATATGTATTTTCTCTTTCTGAATGCGATTACGGAAGCAATTATCAGTATAATAGTTACAGGATTATTGAATATGAGAGTTCCTGCAATTGCCCTTATAAACAATTCAATATCAAGTCCGTTTTCAAAGGAGAGAAGTCTTGAGCCCTGAAATGCAAAGCTGATAAAATTGTTTTCCAGATTCCACATTAATACAGGAATCATAAAGAGACCGCTAATTATAACAGAAATGTATATAAACGGTTTCTTAAGCAGGCTTCTGTCATAGGAGAGTGCGTAAACAGCTACTCCAAACCACAGGAAAACTGAAGAGTATTTTGACAGCATTGCTAGACCAATGAAAATTCCGGCAATTACAAGTGCTAACCGGCAAAGCGTTCTTGTCTCTTCACAGGTTTCATATTTGGTTATCAGCCCCTCATGAAGAAAGTAAAGAGAGAGCAGGTAAAAGAGACTTTGAGGAGTGTCAGGATTAATAAATGTTCCAATGAAGATTGAAGCATATGCAGACGCAGTATAAAGCAAAGCAGCATAAATACCGGTAAGATCATTTTTGATTCTTCTTCCCAGAACGAAAATTATCCAGGTGTTAACTGTGCCTGTAACGATCGAAGCAAGCCTCAGAAAGAGTTCTCCCCCGAATGATAGATTAACAGTAAAAAGCTGAATAAACCATCCTATCATTGGAGGGTGGTCAATATGACTGATATCCGGATTTGCTCCGTAAGTCCAGTAATATGCCTCATTTGCGCCCAGGTCCAGTGACCACGCGAGTGCCGCTCTTATGAGAGCCGAGACTGCCATAAGTGCAAAAAGGTACTTCTTGAATGTTGAATCAATTTTCAAACTCAGTTTCATAACCTGTTCGAATTAATTATCTGGTTGCTAATCTTGTCGAATCTCCATAAAAACAGAAGAGCTGCAAATACAAGTCCCAGCAGCAGGCCAATCCAAACTCCCACAGCTCCCATCTCCAGGTATACTCCGCAGAAATATCCCAGCGGAAGGCATACAAGATAGTATGAAATTATTGAAAGTATCAGGGGGATCTTAACATCTGCCAGTGCGCGAAGGGCTGCAAGTCCGGATAACTGTATTGCATCAAAGATCTGAAATAATGCAGCAATTACAAGCAGTTTCGCTGCCAGCTCCCTTACAAGCACATCTTCTGTGTATATCATGGGAATATAATTTCTGAACAATATATAGGCCAGGCCGCTTACTGACATAAGGGCAACACTAAGATGAATCGCAGCAAAACCTGCAGTTCGCATAGCCTTATAATCACCAAAACCATACTGATGGGATACTCTTATTGTTGACGCAGCTCCGACTCCAAGCGCAAGCATAAATGAGAAGCTGCTCATACTCATAGCGACCTGATGTGACGCAAGGGCAACCTTTCCGCTCCATCCAACCATAATTGCACTAAGACTGAATGCTGTAATCTCTACAAGGTTCTGGAAGGAGAGTGGGATTGATGTTTTGAGAACCTCTCTTACAATCTTAGGGTCAAAGAATTTCTTTGAAAAATATACCAGGTATTTGTTATATGCACTATGTCTGAATATAAGGTAGAGAAATGAGAGAAACATAAGAATCCGGCTGATAAGTGTTGCCAGGGCTGCTCCCTGCACGCCCATAGCCTCAAATCCCAGATGGCCGTATATCAGAATCCAGTTAAGGAATATATTAAGAGCATTGGCAATTAGGGTAATGTACATTGCATATTTTGTTATGCCGATTCCCTCAGAAAACTGTCTTAATCCAAAAAACATCAGAAATGGAAAGAGAGAAAAGAGCATTGTATTGTAGTACAATTTTGCCTGATGAACCACCTCCGGCGTCTGCCCCATACTATCCATAAAGAAGCTCATTGCAAACATCAGTAATGCCAGAATAACAGATGCTATAGTATTTAAAGAGAGTGAATTTTCAAGCAGACGGCCAACTTTGGCCTGATCCCCTTTTCCAAATGACTGGCCTACATGAGGAGTCAGCCCCTGTGTGAAGCCGATCCCAAAAACCATTCCCAGAATGAATATTGAGTTGGCAAATGATACGCCGGCCAGCTCTGCGGTACCGAGATGACCTACCATAATGTTATCTGCCAGATTAACTGTAATCTGACCGGCCTGTGTGAGCATGACAGGAATTGCCACCCTCAGGTTTCGTTTGTAATAAGGGAAGTACTCTCTCAAAAACATGCGGCAAAGATACTCTTCTTTGTTTTAATATTTTAATATTGCCGGGGATTCATTAAATTTGTTTTAACAAAACTTAGCGCCATGGAAAAGAATTATACTCAAAGAGCTCAATTGTGGCTTGATGAGAGTTACGACGAGGAGACACGAAAAGAGGTAAAAAGAATGATGGATGAAAATCCGGCCGAACTGGAGGACTCCTTCTATAAGAATCTGGAGTTTGGGACAGGTGGTCTCAGAGGTATCATGGGTGCCGGAACAAACCGGATTAACCGCTACACTGTGGGTATGGCCACACAGGGATTATCCAACTATATTAAAAACTGTTTCAGGGGAAGAGCAGGGCTGGCCGTTGCAGTGGCTTACGACAGCAGAAACAACAGCCGGGAGTTTGCCGGAATAACAGCATCTGTCTTCGCCTCCAATGGATTCAGAGTATACCTTTTTGACGAACTCAGACCAACACCGGTGCTTAGTTTTGCCATCAGATACTATAAATGTGTGGCTGGTGTAATGATAACAGCATCTCATAATCCAAAAGAGTATAACGGATATAAAGCCTACTGGGAAGACGGGGCTCAGATTACTGCTCCGCATGACGCCAATATCATTGCTGAGGTTGAGAAAATTACTGATATCTCAATGGTAAGGTTCAAGGGAGAGAATCTTGATATTCATCTGAAAGGACAAGAGATTGATGATGCATATCTCAAGGCTGTCATGTCACTTACCCTCTCTCCTGAAATTGTGAAAAAACACAACCATTTTAAAATTGTATATACACCACTGCACGGTACAGGCGTTAAAATTATCCCCCGTGCTCTCAGGGAGCTGGGATTCAGCAATATTATCAATGTACCGGAACAGGATGTAAGTGACGGAAATTTTCCAACAGTTAAATCACCCAATCCGGAAGAGTCTGCTACTCTGGAAATGGCTTTAAAAAAGGCAGAAGAGACATCGGCAGACCTTGTGATGGCTACTGACCCGGACGCAGACAGGCTCGGAATCGCTGTAAGGGATTTGAAAGGCAGGCTGGTATTGCTTAACGGTAACCAGACAGCAGCTATACTATCTTTTTATCTTCTTGAGAGATGGAGAGAGCTTGGTAAACTCTCTGAAGGCCCCAATCCATCCTTTTACATGGTTAAGACCATTGTAACAACGGATCTTCTGAAGAGCATGGCAGAGATTTACGGCGTTGAAATGATTGAGGTTCTTACAGGCTTTAAATATATTGCCGAGGTGGTTCACCGGAATGAAGGCAAGCGTACATTTATCGGAGGAGGAGAGGAGAGCTACGGCTTTAATGCCGGAGAATTTGTAAGAGATAAAGATGCAGTTCTTGCTTGCGCCCTTGTGGCCGAGGCAGCAGCCTGGGCAGAAGAGAGGGGGCAAAGCCTCTATGAACTGCTTATTGAGATATATGTAAGATTCGGGTTTTACAAAGAGAAACTTCTTTCGGTAACCAAAAAGGGGATAGATGGACTTGAACAGATCAAAAATATCATGAAGGGTTTGAGGGAGAGACCACTTCAGAACCTTGCCGGTTCTGAAGTAGTTCTTATTCATGACTACAATTCATCTGAAAGTGTAGATATGATAAGTGATTTGCGATTCAAGCTGAATTTCCCGAAATCTGATGTGCTTCAGTTTGTAAGTTCAGATAATTCAATTGTTTCAGTAAGACCATCGGGTACTGAGCCAAAAATAAAATATTACTTTGGGGTAAAGGATACTCTCAACTCAGCAGATGATTTTGATAAGTTGAACGATGAACTTGATCAGAGGTTGTCGGCCCTCTCTGAGCAGCTGGCATCACTTTAATTTCAGCGGTAATTCAAAAGAAAACATGGAGCCCATACCCGGCTCTGAGTGAAGAGATATTGTACCTCCCAGTAAATGGAGATATGCTTTAACAATCGAGAGTCCCAGCCCGGCACCCTCAACCGATCGTTTAGAGTGAATCTCTGCCTGAGTAAACCGCTCGAATATTGCAGACTGGATCTCTTTGGAGATGCCAATTCCTGTATCTTTAACAAAACATTCGACGCTGTCTGAATTACAGATATAACCTACAGTAATTGTTCCATGATTAGAATATTTAATTGCATTTTTTACAAGGTTTGTAAAGATTGCAAATACTTTTTCGTAGTCACTTTCAATAAATGTTTTTTCGTCGTATTCAGGAAGTTCGGAAACTACTCTCATTCCCTTTTTTTCTGCTTCAGGCCTAAATATATTGGTAATTTCAATAACCACAGATGAAAGGTCAAATTTTGAAATCTGAACAGACATAATTCCTGCTTCAATTTTTGAAATATTTATTATATCATTGATTGTTCCCAGCATTCTGTTGCCGCTCTTTTCAATTATCTCTATGTATTCCTGCCTCTCCTCACCGGACGTTTCCGGCTCCTGAAGCATCTCAATAAACCCAAGTATGCTGTTCATAGGGGTCCTGATCTCGTGGCTAATGTTTTGAAGAAAGGCAGTTTTGAGTCTGTCGCTCTCTTCGGCCTTGTCTCTAGCCATTATAAGATCATTGATGAGTTTTTTTCTATCTGTGATGTCCTCTTTAACACCAACATAGTTTACAATTACTCCGCTTTCATTGAAAATTGGAGATATTGAGATATCCTCCCAGTAATACTCTCCGTTCTTTTTTTTGTTCTGCAACTCTCCCCGCCACTCTATGCCCGACGAGATTGTATCCCACATCTCCCGGTAAAGCTCTTTGGACTGCATTCCTGAATTTAGAATTCTTGGGTTTTTGCCCAGAATCTCGCCAATTTCATATCCGGTAACTCTGGAAAATTTTGGATTGACAAATTCTATATTTCCGTCTGCATCAGTAATAAGAACAGACGCCGGTGACTGAATTACCGCAATGTTGAGTTTTTGTGAGGCCTCCTCGGCGGATTTCATTTCCAGGAAGATTGTTATCTCATTTGCAATGATTTCGATAATCTCAAGGTCAGATTTGGTAAATGCTTCGGGAGAGTCATAGTTCTGAATAACTATTGCTCCAATTGTCTTGTCGCCATTTTTAACCGGAGCGCCAAGCCATACCTCTGCGGTTGTCCCAATCAGTTCTACTTTTCCTTCATCATGCATCCTGAGGATGTCATCCTTGTAAAATATAACCGGTTTGCCATATTCCATTACAAGACCTGTAAGAGAGCCATCTGCCGGCCACTCATCAATTTCGTCCCTCTCGTCGCTTATGCCTGCAAGGCGGAATACACCCCTTTTTTCATTATAAAAGGCAACGTAAATGTTGTTAACCTCCATAATGCTGTTGAGTTCACGGATAATAGTCTTATAGAATTCCAGAAAGGATCTTGATGTAATTACTGAGTAGGCAAGATTTCTTTGAACCGTAAGGATCATCTCACTTCTCTTCTTTTCCGAAATGTCCTGAGAGCTGATTATTATAGTGTCCCTTCCGGAATTTTGTTCGTCAACAAGTCTGAAGCGGTGGTCAAGAAATTTGTAGTATCCCTCCTTTGTAATGAAGCGGGATTCCATTTGCCCCTTTCCTTCATTGAGCAGCTGAATGAAAATCTCCTCCTTTGCCTTCTCCCTCTCGTCGGGATGAAACAAGGTGAAAATATTTGATTTGATAAGTGTTTCGGGGGAAAATCCAAGTACCTCACGGTATGAATCGTTGCAATATATGATATTACCGCCCAGATCGCACAGGGCTATCATATTGAAACTGTTATCAAGTATTAGTCTGAGCCTCTTCTCACTCTTTTCTGCCTTTATCCTCTCAACCTCTTTCCTGAGCGAAATCTCATCTGGTACTAAGTTTGGTTCATTGTCCATTGCCTGTTATTCATGCCTTCCGGCAATATAAACGGAGCTGTTATATAGAATGTATGTGAGAATAAGCAATATAAGCCAGAGTGACCATTTTTCACCTGTTACTGCGACAGCAGCAGCTGCAACTATTGCACCTGCGGCAAAAATAAATCTCGTTTTGTTTTCTTTCCATGCTAAACTCTTCATTTTGAGGGAGAACATAGGAATATTGCTTACGAGTAAGTATGAGAGGAATATTGAAATTGCCGGCCAGAACCAGAGAGTATATTCAAGTGGAAAAAAATGTGGGTTGAATACTGTGTAGTGCAAAAAGCTTATAATCAGTATAGCATTCGCCGGTGTGGGAACTCCAATGAAGCTTTCACTCTGTCTCGTGTCTACATTGAATTTTGCAAGTCTTAAAGCAGAACCTACGGCTAATACAATGGGAATAAGTGAAACTGCCTCAATTAGCAGAACAGGAATTTTTCCCGAGAGAGTGCTTGATACCAGTTCGCTGTACCTCATGTAAATTAGAGCAGCAGGAGCCAGCCCGAAACTTACCAGGTCTGCCAGTGAATCGAGCTCTTTTCCCATTGGAGAATATGCCTTGAGAAGACGGGCCGCAAAACCGTCAAAAAAATCAAAAACTGCTGCAGCAAGTATTAAGTATATTGCCCACAGTTCATAACCCCTGAAGGCCATTATTACGGCAACGGTGCCGCATACAAGGTTCAGGGAAGTTATGCTGTTGGGAATGGATTTTCTTATGCTCATTATTACTTGTTTTGGACTAGATGCCAAGTTTGGCTCTGATCTCTTTTGGTATTGAATTCTTGTGCACCATTACAGAGATGCTTTTTGCCCTTACAAAACTTTCAGACATATTCAGATAACCCCCAAATTTGTTTCTTTCAGTTCCCCATGAATTTTTAGTCACATAGTATTTATTGCCGGCCTGATCTTTAACAATTCCGGTAAGAAGCATAAGGTGGTCGTCTGTTGTGGTAAATGTCTCGTAACCCCTCTGACGTATCTCCTGAGTAACTTTAACTTCAGGGTAGAGCTTGTCAAATTTATAAATCTCCTTTAGTTTCTCTTCTGTGCTTAGTTTTTCGAATTTGGCTCTGTCACTCTCTTCGTATCCGGCAAGATTTTCAACTTCCGGGTTGATTGCAACTCCGTTTGAGTGAGAGAATCCCTTTTCGCTTACATCGCCATCCCAGCAAACTGTGTAACCATTTTGGATTGCGTTGTCAATTATTTTCATGAACTCGTCAAGCGGAACATTGTAAAATCTTCCGAAGTCCCAGTTGTCCGGCACCTCAATAACTGATTGCTTGTAGAAAGGAATGTGGCTTAGGCTTGTAATCTCAACATAATCATCCATATTGAGTTCCATTGCCCTGGCAAAGCTTACAGGAGTGTACTCCTTGCCCCTGTAGGTAAAATTTTCAGGAAGTTTGCCCAGGTATATGTCAAGAATTCCGTTGGCAAGTTTGTAATATTCGGGACTTCGCTGTTTCAGTTCAACTGAAGCGGCAGAAAATGATGTGATGTATTTATTAAGTTCTTTATGGTTATTAGTCTCAGAATTATAATTTATTCCGTTGTATGCCTCCTGGGGAACCATACCGTTCTCTTTGACTATATTGGTAAACATATGAGCAAGACTTCCCTGACCAAGGTTTCCGTTTCCTCTTCTAAGGTAGTTGTCGTTCATTTTGTTCATATAATTAATTCTTACGGCATACATTTCTGAGATGTCATGCTCTCCCTTGCCTGTACGTAGCAGCTCTGCCTCAATAAAGGCCGCAGTTGCATATGACCAGCAAGTTCCGCTTGAAGCCTGGTTTTTAACAGGAGTAACGGAAATTTTCTTAATATCTGTGAAAACATAGCCCTGTGCAGAGGCATTTACAACCGGTGCAGCAAAGATTGCCAGAGCAAGTAAAGCAAATAAAGTTTTTTTCATATCTATTTCAGGTTAAGTTTTTTTAAAATTTCCTTGGGTGCAGATTCCTTGTTTACTACAATATTCATAGTCTTGTACTTCACAAAGTTCTCAGATACATACCAGATGCCCTTGTAATCTCCGCTCAGACCCCAGCTGTTTTTTACCATGTAGTACTTATTGCCTGCCTGGTCTTTCGCGATTCCAAAAATGTGCATTCCATGGTCGTCTGTAGTTTGTCCGTTATCGTATGAGATTTGCCTCATCTCCTGAGTTATGCTCTTTTCCGGAACAATCTCCTCAAGAGAGTAAATCTTACTGTCAATTTCATTTTTTGGTACACCAAGCCATTTTGCCTGATCTGAACCAGACATATTCTTCGCCTCTGTTTCCGGAACAAATGCAACACCTCTGCGGGTAAATCCCTTTTCACTTACATCCGATGCCCAAAGGACAGTGTAGCCCTTTTCAAGAGAGTGGTCAATAACCTGAATAAGCTCTTCCACCGGAACATTCCACGAAGCATCCCATCTCCAGTTATCCGGAATTTCAAGGGCGAAACTTGAATAAAAGGGGTGGTGATTGTATGATGTAATTGATATGTAGTCTTCTGATTTGATATCCAGATACTCTGCGAAACTCTTTGGAGTGAATTCACGGCCCATGTATGTGAATTTATCGGGTTTGGGACCAAGATATGCATCAAGAATCCCTTTTACGCCGTTTTTCCATGCAGTTGACAATTTCCCGTTGGGATTTCGCTCAAGAGCCTTAACATAGCCTGCGAGAACAGCGTCGAGTTCGTTGTGAACATGCATCTCTTCACCATAGCTTAGTCCCTTCATTGCCTCCTCAGGAACAGCTCCGTAATTGGTCCATACATACAATGCATCTCCGAAAGAGCTGCCGGGAGCCATGTTTATTTTTCCTCCTGTGCGGATATATTTATCGGTTTTGTCGTAATAGGAGTTTGAAACAACATACATTTCCGAGAGGTCGTGTTCTCCCTTTCCCTTGCGGATAATCTCAGATTCCAGAAACGACAGGGTGGAGAAGCTCCAGCATGTACTGGTTCTGTTTTGATTTTTTACACTTGTTACGGGAAGTTCCTTTAATACGGTAAATGTATATCCGCTTTTAGGCTGATTCTGCCCCGCGGCGGGGAGTGTGGCTGTCAGCAGGAAAAGAAGAGCAACAAAAGAGATTGCTTTTTTCATCACAGTTTGAAAGTTTTTAGTTTAGCTTTCAAAGTTATTAAAAAAATCAAATGCTCTATGGGATATTCATATATTTATGTGTCTGAAGTGAGATGTTCCAGACAGGGTTGGATTTGACATACTCAATAATGGCCGGGAGCATCACTTTGCTCCGGCTCCATTCGGGCTGAAGATAGAGTTTTGTATTCTCCCCGGCCTTATGTCTGTTCTGTTCCGCCCAGAGAAAATCCTCTCCGGTCTCAATGATAACCTTAATTTCAGAAGCAAGTTTCTGAATATCTCCAACCGGCGGCTTTTTCTTTTTAGGGGAGAGGCATATCCAGTCGAAAGTTCCGCTTAAGGGAGAGGAGCCGGATGTCTCCAGAAAAATTTCCATTCCCTCTTTTTTAAGAAGATTGCAAAGCTTGTCAAGCGGATAATTAAGCGGCTCTCCGCCTGTTATTACGATTGAACGTGCAGAGTATCTCAGAGCTTCGGCGACTATCTCTTCGATTGGAGTGGGAGGGTAGAGCTTTGGATTCCAGGTCTCTTTTGCGTCGCACCAGCTGCAACCCACATCGCATCCGCCAAGCCTTATGAAAAAGGCTGCCTTTCCTGTGTTGTATCCTTCTCCCTGTATAGTATAGAAACTTTCAACAAGAGGCAGCAATGCTCCTCCTTCAAGTATTGGAAAATTCATTTCAAAAATTTTTGCAAAGTTAGCAATTCAAATTGATTATGCCGTTTTGTCAGGAACAATGAGGTGGCAGATTTGTTGTATGATAAGGGGTAAAAAGATAATCAGGAGGAGAAGTAATAATGAATAAACAAAATTATGAAGCTCTTGGCACATATGCCGTTAACCTCAATAAGCAGGCGGCTGCCGGGAAGCTTGACCCTGTAATAGGGAGAGACGATGAAATAAGACGAGTTCTTCAGATTTTAAGCAGAAGAACCAAGAACAATCCAATACTTGTGGGTGAGCCCGGTGTGGGAAAAACAGCAATAGCAGAGGGAATCGCACAGCGAATCGTGAGGGGAGACGTGCCTGAAAACCTTAAATCCAGGATGATTTTTTCTCTTGATATGGGCGCTCTTATTGCCGGTGCAAAATACAAGGGTGAATTTGAGGAGAGGCTTAAGGCTGTTTTAAAAGAGGTAACAGAGAGTGACGGAGAGATTATTCTCTTTATTGACGAGATACACACGCTTATTGGGGCGGGAAGAAGCGACGGAGCAATGGATGCCGCAAACATACTTAAGCCTGCACTTGCAAGGGGTGAGTTAAGAGCTGTTGGATCAACAACTCTGAGTGAGTATCAAAAATATTTTGAGCAGGACAAGGCTCTTGAAAGGCGTTTTCAGATGGTGATGGTGGATGAGCCGTCAACTGCAGAAGCTGTGTCAATTTTAAGGGGCCTCAAGGAGCGTTATGAGAATCATCATAAGGTTCAGATTAAGGATGACGCCCTTATTGCTGCTGTTGACCTTTCTCACAGGTATATTACAAACCGTTTCCTGCCTGATAAAGCCATTGACCTCATTGATGAGGCAGCCTCAAAACTAAGGATGGCAATGAACTCTGTCCCGGAGGAGATTGATGAGCTTAACAGAAAAATCAGGCAGCTGGAGATTGAGAGGGAGGCAATTAAAAGAGAGGGAGATAAGGTGAAGCAGGCAGATCTCACTTCTCAGCTTGATACTCTTATTAAGGAGAGGGACGAGAAGAATCTGGTATGGGAGAAGGAGCGCTCAATAATTGACAATATTCAGAAAAAGAAAATTGAGATTGAGAAGCTAAAGTTTCAGGCGCAGGAGGCCGAGAGGTCTGGTGATTACGGGAAGGTGGCCGAGATCAGATACGGAAAGGTTGTTGCGGCAGAAAAGGAGATAGAGGAGCTTAACAGGCAAAAGGGAGCATCGGATTTCAGCCTGATAAATGAATATGTCGAAAGCGAAGATATCGCTGAGGTTGTTGCCAGATGGACCGGTATTCCGGTCAGAAGAATGCTTGAAAGTGAAAAGGAGAAACTGCTCAGGATGGAGAGTGCTCTTCACAGGAGGGTTATAGGTCAGGATGAGGCAATTGAGGCTGTGTCAGATGCAATTAGGAGGAGCAGGGCCGGTCTTCAGGATATGAAGAGACCTGTAGGCTCTTTTCTCTTTCTGGGAACCACAGGAGTGGGAAAGACTGAGCTGGCGAAGGCACTTGCTGAGTTTTTGTTTAATGATGAGAATCTGATAACAAGAATAGATATGAGCGAATACCAGGAGAGGCACTCTGTTTCACGACTGGTTGGTGCGCCTCCGGGATATGTGGGATACGAGGAGGGTGGTCAGCTTACTGAGGCTGTAAGGAGAAAGCCATACTCTGTTGTTCTTCTGGATGAGATTGAAAAAGCTCACCCGGATGTGTTCAATATTCTGCTGCAGGTTCTGGATGACGGAAGGCTCACAGATAACAAGGGGCGTACGGCAGATTTCAGAAATACAATTTTGATAATGACATCAAATGCAGGTTCTTCAATTATTCAGGATAACCTGTCAAGACTTAATGACAAAAACAGGGAAGAGCTTCTGGAGAAGACCAGGACTGAGGTTGCTGAACTGCTCAGAAACAGCATCAGACCTGAATTTTTGAACCGGATTGATGAAATCATAATGTTCCATCCTCTTACCATGGATAATGTGAAAGATATCCTTAAACTCCAGATTGACGGCATAAAGGCAATGCTTGAAGAGAAAGGGTTAAGGCTTGAATTTACTCAGTATGCACTGGATTACCTTAGCAATAAAGGCTATGATCCTTCGTATGGTGCGCGACCTGTTAAACGGCTTCTTCAGAGGGAGCTTGTAAATGAGCTTGCCAAAGCAATGCTTGGCGGTGAACTCAATAAAGAGCGTCCGGTAATTGTTGATTACTTTGAAGAGGGTCTGGTGTTCAGAAATTAATTGTAAAGATATCTCTTGATTTTTTGAGTAGCCGTTTTCTCAAAAGGAGACGACTGCTCAAGAATTTCAAGAATTTTGGAAGATTTGTTTACCCTTGAGTTAACATATTCCATAAGCTCTTTCTTTACCTCTTCCACCCTTTGAGTCATATTAACCTCTGCCTCTTCGTTAAAGGTGTGAAGTTTCTCGATTTGTTCGTAATTGAAGTGCACCATTGCAACAAGTTTTCCTTTGGTGTTAACAACAAGTGACTCAAGAACCATGTCGTGTTCATTAATGGTTGCTTCTATCTCTTCCGGGTAGATGTTCTCTCCGTTTGCGCCAACCATCATGTTGTCCTTGCGGCCCTTAATATAGAGGTTACCATTCTTGTCAATGTACCCAAGGTCTTTTGTGCGGAACCAGCCATCCTCTGTGAAGCAGCTGGCTGTTGTTACCGGATCTTTGTAGTACCCGGACATTACATTGGGCCCCTTGACTACAATCTCTCCAATTTTCTTGTGATTTGGATTAAGAATCTTCATTTCAATATCCGGAAGTTTAGGACCGGTGGATTGCCATTTAACCTTGCCAGGGATTGCTCCTGCAAGCAGAGGCGAAGTTTCTGTAAGTCCATAACCGATTCCGTATGGAAATCCTGCATCTGCAAGAAATTTCTCCACAACTCCGTCTAATTTGGAGCCTCCTATACCAAAGAATCTCAGATTGCCTCCAAATGTCTGACACAATTTTTTGCCGGCCACTTTATGCAGTGCTCTGCGGATAAATGAGATTGAGTAGAGGAATTGTGTTATCCATGTTTTTGTAAACATTGGACGGATCTTGTTCTTGTATATTTTTTCCACAATCAGCGGAACGCTGAGCATTATTGTTGGTCTGACCTGTGTTAATGCAGGAAGCAGAAGAGATGGAGTGGGGGCTCCGTGAAGGTAGACTACCTGTGCACCCCTGCTGAGGGGAAGAATCAGCCCCAGGCTGCACTCATAGGCATGAGAGAGAGGCAGAATTGAAAGGAACACATCCTCCCTGAAAATTGGCAGCAGTTTGTTTGCCATATAGTTCTGGGTTACCAGATTTCTGTGGGTAAGCATAACTCCCTTGGATGCCCCTGAGGTTCCTGATGTATAGATGATTGATGCCAGGTCTTCTGGTCTGGGAAGTTCGTTTAATGTGTAGTCCTGTTCTCCTGCAGACTTGATAACCTCCAGGGTATCCATGGAGATAACGAGTTTGAGTGAGTCAAGCAGTGAGGCGGAGAGCTTGTAGTGTAGTTTCTCTGATACTATAACTACTGAAGACTCTGAGTGCTCAATTACATTTACAATTTCAAATGCAGTAAAATCGGGAAGTATAGGTACAACTACCCGTGAAGAGGTTGTAATGGCAAAGTAGGAGACAGCCCAGTTAGGCATATTGTTCCCAAGAATGGCAACTTTCTCTCCCTTTTTTACACCATGTTTATTAAGTATTTCTGTAAGATGTTCGACTGAGTCGCCAAACTCCCTGTATGTCAGCTTTTCTTTATTTATTAAAGAGAAGGCTGTCTGCTCAGAAAAGTCTACCAGACTTCTCGAGTAAATGTCAGCCAAGCTAAGTCCCAAAACCTCACTAATCATAACAATTTCTTTAAGCTTACCACAAAGATAAAAAAACTATAAAACTTATTTGATTGGCGATGGAACGATTTTTGTTAAATTTGTCACGAGTATAAATTGAAAAGAGATGTTCTTTAAAAAAAGACAGCAGAGAAGGGCGATTGAAAAGCTTAAGAAGACAAGGGTTCCTGAGTTTGTTCCGTTTAACGCGGCAAGGAGGGTAGCCTTTATTCTTGAAGCAGATGAGGCAGGTATTTCCGAAGCTGCAGACTCTCTGATTTCAGTTTTAAAGGAGAATAAAGCCGACTGGAGAGCTATTGTGATTGACTTTGATAAGAAGAATACGGCCGACTTTTCCGAAAGGGAGAACTTTGATATTGTTCGTAAGTGTGACTTTAATTTTTACGGATTGCCTAAGTTTCCGCTCAACTCCTGGTATACTGAAAAGGAGTGTGATCTGCTGCTTGATTTCTCAAGAGAATACAGCTTTACTTCAGAATATATTGCAAGGCAGGTTAATGCGCGCCTGAAGGCGGGGCGGTATTCGACCGGGGACGAATCGGCATACGATTTTATTACTCCACCGGCAGACACCTCTGCAATAAGTTTTTTACGCCAGACGATATTTTTCTTAAATTCCATTAAACCAGCCAACTGATGATTGATGATTTTTTCAATTCAGACAATGAGGAGGATTTCGAAGATCTTTCTCATCTGATTCCGAAGTGTGAGGAGGCAATGGCAAAAGGGGAGATGGATACTCTCAGGTTTACTGAAGAGGAATTTGACTTTCTTATTAACCATTATCTCAACGAAGGGGACGACTGGATGGTCTCTGAGGTTGCCAGAATGGGCTATGAACAGCACCCGTATTCTGTGGATCTTGGAACCAAATATGCAGATGTTCTCATTGTTAACCGTGAGATTGACAGGGCAAAAGAGATTCTTGCAAGCCTTGTTGAGAGAGTTCCCAGAAATGGAGATATTTTTTTTCTGATTGCACGCACCTTCATTAAAAGTGAGGGTCATGAAGCTGCTAGAGAGGCCATCCAAAAGGCCGCCTCTCTATCACCTGAAGATGCATCTGATATGTACCATACAGCTGCTCAGGATTATATCGATTCTGCTGAATATGAAATAGCACTTGAATATTTGTTTGAAGCCAGACGATACAGCGATGAAGACCCGGAGCTTCTCAACGACATAGCTTTTTGTTACGAAAGAAACGGAAAGTTTGCCGAGAGTCTTGACTATTACGAACAATTCCTTGATGAGGATCCGTTTAACGACAATGTGTGGTTCAATGTAGGAACAATTCATGCAAGAGAGCTGCGCTTTGACAAGTCAATTGAGGCGTTTGACTATGCAATTGCTCTTAACCCGGCCAACTCCTCTGTACTCTACAACAAAGCGATTGTCTATGTAAACACAGAGAATTACAAAAGGGGAATTGAGACCTTTGAAGAGTTTCTGAAACACGAGCCGGGCAACCTTTTTGCGATTCTGGGAATTGCAGATGCTTTCCTTGCTATGGACAATTTCAAGGAGGCTCAGCGATACTACAATGATGCACTTGCGCTGGACAAATACTGCAATGAGGCAAACCTCGGAATGGCTTACATTCTTATGTTGCAGCTTGACCATTTTGGATCTCTTGTCTATCTCAGGAGAATTGTCGGGAACGAAGGCATTGAGTTCAGTGTAATAGCGCATCAGCTTCGGCTGACATTTAAACGTACAAACTTGCCTGAATTTCTTCTTTATCACACAATTGCGCAGTACTATCTGCACAACAGGGAGCAGTTCCTTAAAAACATGGAGTTGCTTGCTGCTATTGATAACCTGTGGGTGAGAAAGATTTATGACCTCATCCCAAACCTTAAAAGCGATACACTCTACACCTCACTCATGAGGAAATACCAGATTAAATAACCTAACTATTAATGAGAAAATACATCCTAACCTTCTTCAAAGGAGTAGCCATGGGGGCAGCTGATGTAATACCGGGGGTATCCGGAGGTACAATTGCCTTCCTTACCGGAATTTATACAGAGTTGCTCAGTTCTATTAAATCAATCAATTTTAAAGCGGTTAAATTGCTCTTTACCGGCCGTTTTGCTGAATTTTCGCAGGCAGTGAATTTTAAGTTTCTGCTTGCAGTAGCAAGCGGAATTTTGCTGAGCATCTTTTCACTTGCCCGGCTAATGCAGTATTTGCTTGTACACCACCCGATTCCACTCTGGTCATTCTTTATGGGCCTTATTGCCGCATCTGCAATTTATGTCCTGAGAGAGATAGGGAAGTGGAAGCTGATACACATTGTTTCACTACTTGCAGGCATAGCTGTTGCCGCCTACATTTGTCTTGTCTCACCCAGTCAGACCACAGAGGAGTACTGGTTTATCTTTATTTCCGGAGCAATCGCAATCTGCGCCATGATTTTGCCCGGAATTTCAGGCAGCTTCATTCTCCTCCTTTTGGGAAAATATGCCTTTATTATGAAAGCCGTAACCGATTTCAACATTCCCGTTCTTGCAACATTTGCCGTTGGAGCAATCCTTGGAATCATTACCTTCTCACACTTCCTCACCTGGTTACTCAAAAAATATTACAAACCCACAATCTGCGTTTTAGCCGGCTTTATGATTGGCTCCCTTGTAAAAGTGTGGCCATGGAAAAAGGTCCTTGATGAAGCCTCACACATAGACCGCCCAATCCTTCCCGGCCAGTTTGAGACCCTCACCGGCCAGCCCTCGCAGCTTTTTCTCTCAGTAATATTTGTCCTGATTGGCATTTCCATTGTCTTTGGCATAGAATTTATCGCCAAAGCTATGAAGAAATAAAAAATTGTTATATCTTTGCCCTCCCCAAACAGGAATAACACTCCTCAACCGGGAAACCTTAACATAAGGGGTTCGGTAGCTCAGTTGGATAGAGCAACAGCCTTCTAAGCTGTGGGTCTTGGGTTCGAATCCCAACCGAATCACA
>PHDT01000001.1 GCA_002842695.1 Bacteroidetes bacterium HGW-Bacteroidetes-10
CGCACGGCTGCAATTGACTGTGAATCAACGAGAGCCACTTTGTCCCCGCGGATGATCCGCGGGATTAAGTTCCTGTTCGTTGATAGTGTGTCAGTTACAGCCGTGCGGGCTCTAGGTTGCATTCGTACGGGCTCTCGGTTACAGCCGTACGGGCTTTGTTATAAGATTATTATTCCTGAACGATGGTTACTTCGATACCAATGTCATTGAGTTTCTCGATGATTTGTTTTGGTGCCTGACTGTCAGTTATTACCTGGTCTACTTCTGATATTTCACAAATTTTACTGAATCCGCGTAAGCCAAACTTGGATGAATCGGCAAGAACAATTACCTTTTGGGCAGCTTTCATCATCATTTTATTGAGGTTTGCTTCCATCAGATTTGTTGTGGATAGGCCAAAGTTTGTATCAAAACCATCTACACCAATGAAAAGTTTGCTGCAGGATACCTCTTCTATCATCTTTTCGGCATATGGCCCTACAACAGAGACGGAACTGTTTCTAAGGATACCACCCAGCTGAATTACATCGATATTCTTGTCTCGGGAAAGTACAGATGATACACTTACAGATGCTGTAACAACTGTGAGGTGTGTTGATGTCTTTATTTCTTTGGCTAAAGATAAAACAGTTGTTCCCGATGCAATAATTATTGAGTCGTTATCAGTAATAAGTTCTGCAGCTTTAATACCAATTGCTCTCTTCTTCTCAGTGTTGATTTTTTCCTTTTCATTAATATGCCTGTCATTAATATATGGGTTTATGAGAATGGCATATCCATGCGCCCTGTATAATAAATCAAGGGATTCAAGATAGCTGAGATCTTTTCTTATCGTTACTTCAGATACATTTAACTGACTGGCAAGAGACGTTACAGATACAGAACTCTGTTTTCTAAGAATTTCCAGAATGAATTCATGTCTTTCATTTAGTACGGGTGAATTCGCAATTTGTGTTGTACGTGCCATATATGTTAAACATTTATTTTATACTAAGGTAATAAAAAGTTTTAATATGAAATCAGAATTTGCTTTAAAATGGATATGTAAAGCAAATGATCTTTTGTAATGAAATAAAAATTGAAATTAATCCATTACAATTGTTAAAACGAAAGCTAAAAATGCAAATAATTATTTGTTTATAAAAATAACTTATTAAATTTGTTTCGATAATATCATTGACAACTTACGAAAAGAAATTATTAAGTTCATATACCTATATAAATGAAACGCGAAGAATTAATTGAGAAAATATCTGACAAATCCAAGATTTGGGATATGGTTGTGATTGGTGGCGGGGCCACAGGACTTGGAATAGCTCTTGATGCTGCATTGAGAGGATATAGTGTTGCATTGTTTGAATTGGATGATTTTGCAAAATCAACATCCAGCAGGAGTACCAAGCTGGTTCACGGAGGAGTAAGATATCTTCAGAAGGGTGATGTTGCGTTGGTTCGTGAAGCACTCACAGAAAGAGGCCGCTTAAGAAATAATGCGCCACATCTGGTTAAGGATCAGTCATTCGTTATTCCTAATTACACACATCTTGACAATTTTATTTATACATGCGGTCTTACATTGTACGATATTCTCTCATGGGGCGGGCTTAGTCTGGGAAGATCACTGTTTATTCCTAAAAGGAAGACATCAAGATGTCTTCCAACCATTACAAAAAAAGGTTTAAAAGGTGGAGTAATTTACCATGACGGACAGTTTGATGATTCGCGTCTTGCAATTAATATAGCACAGTCATGTGCAGAAAACGGGGGATGTCCAATTAACCACATGAAGGTTTCCGGTATACTTCACGATGAAAAGGGAAGAGTTGCAGGTGTTAAAGTAATTGATAACGAAACCGGAAAAGAATATTCCGTAAGGTCAAAAAGTACAATAAACGCTACAGGATGTTTTGTTGACGATATTATCAAAATGGATGTACCATCATCAACAAGAATGGTTAAGCCAAGTCAGGGAGTTCATCTTGTATTTGACAAGTCTTTTTTAAACAGTGATTATGCGCCGCGTTCTGTTTGCTGTTCCGTGGCATAATAAAATTGTTGTAGGTACCACTGATATTGTCAGAGATGAGCCTGAGCTCGAACCTGTTGCCCTGGAAGAAGAGATCGAATTTATTCTCCAGACTGCCGGTTTATATATGGTAAGAAAACCTGAGAGAAAAGATATCCTTTCTGTATTCGCAGGTCAAAGACCACTAGCAGCACCAAAGAAAGAGGGCAAAAGCACAAAAGAGATTTCAAGAAGCCATAAGATTTTTGTATCGGATAATAATCTGATAACCATTACAGGTGGTAAGTGGACCACTTATCGCCGAATGGCAGAAGATACTGTAGATAAGGCTATCAATCTCAATCTTATAGAGCCAAGAAAATGTGTTTCAAAAAATTTCCGCATACACGGATATAAACCGAATCCAGATCTGAATAATCATTTATATGTTTATGGTTCTGATATGAAACTTATCGAAGATATTATCAAAAATAGTCCAGAGATGGGAGGCAAAATTCATCCTTCATACAATTATACACTGGCAGAGGTTGTTCTTGCAGTAAGGAATGAAATGGCAAGAAACGTAGAGGATGTGCTTGCAAGAAGAGTAAGACTTCTGTTTATAGATGCGAAAGCCTCTAAAGCAGCAGCACCTGTTGTTGCAAAAACAATTGCACAGGAACTGGGTTATGATAATAATTGGATTGATAATCAGATAAAAACTTTCGAGACATTATCGGATCAGTATATTATTAACTAATTAGTCGTTTTTTTTAACACTTGCTTAACATTACAATAGTACTTTTGTTTTGTAATAAAACTTAAATTATGTTTAACTTTTTTGATCCACCTACACCTAAACCTCTTATTCCTGCGGAAAGGATTGATTCTGAATACAAGAAAATGAGACTCAAAGTATTTATCGGAGCATTTCTTGGTTATGCAGGCTATTATTTGGTAAGGAAAAATCTTGCACTGGCTTCTCCCGGAATGATCCAATCTATAGAAAACGGGGGACTCGGGTACACAAAGGCTGAGTTGGGTATAGCGATGTCTGCTCTATCGATAGCCTATGCTTTCAGTAAGTTTATAATGGGAAGTATTTCTGACAGGTCAGATGCTCGTAAATTTCTGGTTGTCGGGCTGATACTTTCATCGATAATAATGATGTCAGTTGGGATATTTCCGTTTGCCACAAGTTCAATTCCTGTGATTTTCATGTTTATGTTCCTGATTGGCTGGCTTTCTGGAATGGGATGGCCTCCGTGCGGACGTATCATGGTGCACTGGTTTTCTCAGAATGAACGAAGTATGAAAATGTCAATCTGGAATACATCTCATACAGTTGGAAGCGGAATGTTAGGAAATCTGGCAGCTGTTGGAACAATGCTTCTTGGAGGTTTATTTATTGTCGATATAGGAGGCGGAATAATGGTTGAACAAACCTGGCGTTCCGTTTTCGTTTTTCCGGCAATTGTAGCATTAGCTATTGCCGTATTTTGCTGGTGGGCTTTAAGAGATACTCCGCTTTCCTGCGGATTGCCACCAATTGATAAATACAGAAATGATCTTACAGCAAAAGTTGACGCAAACGGAGGAGAGAAAATCCCTTTTTCAAAATTATTCGTTGACTATATATTCAAGAACAGGGTTTTATGGATTATTGCTATTGCCAATGCATTTGTATACCTCGTCAGATATGGGATTGGTGACTGGTCTGCCACTTATCTGCAGGAGACAGGTATCCTAAACAGTGAACAAAGCAAGATGGCATTTGCTCTCCACAATTATGCCGGTGTTCCGGGAACCATTCTTGGGGGAATAATCTCTGCGAAGTTCTTTAAAGGTAGATGTGCTCCTGCAAATGTAATATATATGATACTCGTACTGGTATCAATACTATTTTACTGGCAGGCTACACCTGTTGCTGAGTTTATTTCACAATCATTCAGTTTTGATTTTGTTGCCACAAGGGTAGCTGTGGTTTATTCTTCCCTTATTGCTGTCGGGTTCTTTATTTATGGCCCTGTAGCTCTTATTGGAGTTCAGGCAGTAAATCTCGTTCCAAAAAATGCTGCAGGAACAGCTGCCGGATTTGTTGGCCTGTTTGGTTATCTGATTGGTGATGCCTTACTTTCGAAGATTGTTGTAGGTGCTGTGGCAAGCAACGAATCTCTGGGATGGAACGCTACATTCTGGCTGATGATTGCAGCAAGTATTATTGCGGCTGTATTTTCTGCAGCTACATGGAAGAGAGAGAAAGAGGCCTGCATAGTGCAAGGCTGATAATTAACTTAAGTTGATGGAAATGAATAAAATATATAAATTTGTCTGCCTGTCCTGTCTGATAGTATTTGGTGCATTAGCTTCTGTGAGCTGTGAAAAGCCTGATACACCCAAGCCTCCTGTCGATACTTTTGTTTTGACAGGAGTATCTATTCCCGGAACAATCTCTGTTACCCCTAATTCCAATGTGGAGATTACAGGTAAAGGGTTTGCTGCCGGAGATAAAATTGTGTTTACATTATCCGGAAATACAGCTCAAAAATTTGAGTTTAATGTTGCCAGTGTGACGGCAAATTCGGTTTCAATAAATATTGGTTCTCTAATAACATCCGGAACATACAACATTTCTGCAGTAAGAGGCGCCAAATCAATATCTCTTGGATCTGCTATACTGAGAATTACTGCAAATACTACAATTCCTGATATTTCCGGAAAGAATATTAAGGGTGTTGTCTATTGTAATGGCAGGGGAGTAGCCGGAGTTGCAGTTTCGGATGGTGTCGAAGTGACAACTACTAATGCCGATGGTGTATACTATCTGCAATCTGACAAGAGACATGGATATGTTTTTATCTCAATTCCTGCAAATTATGAAGTTCCTCAGAAAAATAAACTTCCTTTCTTCTTTGACTATGTAACCTCAAGTACTGCCGTTGTAGATCAGCGAAATTTTGAACTTATTGAAGCAAACAATGAAAATCATGTTCTGATTGCCATGCCTGATATGCACCTTTCAAACAGAAATAACGATATCAGCCAGTTCAGAGCTGGATTTTACGCAGAAGCCAAGGCATACAGCAATCAGCTTAAATCTGCCGGCACAAAATTTTATGGAATTGCTCTGGGAGATATGACATGGGACGTTTACTGGTATGAAAATTCTTATTTTCTGAATAACTATGTAAATGAAATCGACGGAATCGGCTTCCAGATCTTTAATATTATGGGTAACCATGACAATGATCCCTACAAAGTTATGGACTTCCAGGCAGAGTCTACTTATAAGTCCCTGATTGGGCCTTCTTATTATTCATTTAATCTAGGAAAGGTACATTATGTTGTACTAGATGATACAGAGTATATTAATACAGGAGGAGCACCAGGTGTTATCGGAGCCAGAAACTACAACGACGCTGTAACATCTGAGCAATTAGCCTGGTTGCAGAAAGATCTGGCTCTTATCTCAGACAAGTCAACACCTGTTGTTGTAGCACTTCATATTCCGCTTTATTCTGCATCAGTTAACTCTTCCGGTCAGCAGGTGAATGCTGCCAACCTTACTAACACTGCACAGGTACAAGCTGCTTTAAATGCATTCTCAAATGTTAAATTTATCTCCGGACACACTCACATTAACTACAATGTAGAGATATCGGATAAGCTTTACGAACACAATATCGCAGCCATAAGTGCAACATGGTGGTGGACCGGAAAAACAGGCTACGCCGGAAATCATATTTGCAAAGATGGTTCACCCGGAGGTTACGGAATTTTTGAAATTACAGGAAAAGATATAAAATACAGATATAAAGGAATCGGGTATAATAAGAATAAGCAATTCCGGACTTATGACAGAAATACAATTGAAATAACAGCTGCTAAATATACACCTTCTGCGAATTCAACATATCAGGCTAAAGTACAGACATATGCCGGTGAATATGCATTCCCGGGAACAGATAATACAGTACTAATCAATGTTTTTAATTATGACAGTTTCTGCTCTCTTGAAGTAAAGGAAAATGGTGTTGTTCTTCCTGTAACCCGTAAACCAAAGAAAGACCCGCTGCATATCATCTCATACGAGATGCAGAGACTTAATGTTAATGCTGAACCTACTTCATCATTTAATACAAGTAATTCTACTCATATTTTTGAAGTAACAGCTTCTTCTGCGAACTCTACTCTGGAGATTAAGTTAACAGACCGGTATGGTAATGTATATACTGAAACCATGACCAGACCTAAAACATTTTCAACATCAATGGAATAACTGCTATACTATATATAAACTTAACTAAATATTTAATCTATGAATCTTAAAAATTACTTTAAAAAGTTCTTGGTTATGGTAACAGTGCTCTTGTTTGCAACGCAAACATGGGCTCAGACCACAATCAAAGGAACCGTTTATGAGTCAGACGGCAAGACACCTGTCATAGGGTGCGCAGTCATGGCTAAAGGTACTGCAAGAGGAACGACTACAGATCTTAACGGAGCATACTCAATACTTGCTTCGGAAGGACAGGTGCTCGAGTTCATCAGCATGGGATATGTAACAAAAAGCATAACTGTTGGAAAACAGTCTGTTCTGGATGTTACACTTGAATTTTCTGCAAGAGAGCTAGAAGGTCTTGTTGTAACTGCTCTTGGTATTACTCGTCAGGAAAAATCTCTTGGATACTCGGTTACTAAGGTTGAGAGTGAAAAGCTGACACAGGTTACCTCGAGCAACTGGCTTAACGGAATGTCCGGAAAAGTTGCCGGTCTTACCTTTAATGGTGCGAGTTCAGGACCTATTGGTTCGATGAGGGTTACACTTCGTGGTGATCAGTCTTTGAACTATGGTGCAAATGAGGCTTTGTTTATTGTAGATGGTGTCCCTATCAGATCAGGTGCTACAGCAACAACCTCAAGCAGTAGTTATACAAACTCAGGTGCAGATTTTCCTGTGGATTTCGGGAATGGAGCAAGTGATATTAACCCTGATGATATAGCTTCAGTTTCAGTACTGAAGGGACCGGCAGCAACTGCACTTTATGGTTCCAGAGCTGCAAATGGTGCAATTGTTATAACAACTAAATCTGGTCGTAAAAATAAAGGTATTGGTGTTACTTTTAATTCATCTGTTACAGTTGAAAGAGCAAGTTACTGGCCTGATTTTCAAACTGAATACGGCTCTGGTTCGGATATGGGGAAAGATGAATATAATTTTTGGACACTTAATTCAGACATAGTTGGATCAAATGATTTTCCAAAAAGAAACCTGTCAAGATATGCATGGGGTGAGAAATTCAATGCAAATAATCTTCGTTACCAGTATGAAGGTAAAAATTGGGAAACTGGCGAGATTATTAAGACTCCTTTTGTATATCAGGACGATTGGTTTACTGGTATTTTCCAATCTGGAGTAACTTATAATAATTCACTTTCAGTAAGTGGCAGCAATGGCGAGGGAACAAACGTCCGCTTTTCAATGACAGACACCAGAAATAAATGGATTCTTCCCAATACCGGTTTTGGAAAACAATCATACTCTTTCTCATTTGAATCCCCTCTGAATAAGTGGATTAAATTCAACGCCAAAGTAAACTATTACCGTACAGACAGCGACAATATGCCAATGGCAGGTTATCACGAGACAACTGTAATGTATGACCTTATGTGGGGATATAACTCAAATTCAATGAGTAACTGGAGAGATGAGTATTTTGAAGGCAGATTCAATGCTATCAACAGAAACTCGTTAACATCAGAAAATGGAAACAGCCTGGTTGTTGCTGGTCAAAGCTCTTACAACCCATACAGAATTCTTTATGAAGAATTGAACTCAATTAATAAAGACAGAGTATTTGGTTCAGCTGGTTTCACCATTAACCTTGCAAAGGGGCTTACACTTGATTTAAAGTCAGGTATGGATATGGGTATGGAGTTTCGTACTCAGCGTAAACCTAAACTCACAAGAGGCTGGGAAAATGGTTTTTACAGAGAGGAATCTGTAACCAACTATGAGTTCAACACAGACTTCATGATCAAGTATCAGAAAGATTTTCTTAAAGACAGACTTGGATTAATGGCTGCATTTGGTGGCAATAATATGGTGAGAGAGTACTTCAGAAATACGGTTCAGTTAAATGAACTTGATATTGATGGAGTATATCATATATCTAATGTTCCTTCAGGAATATTTCCCACACCTAATAATTACAGAAGCAAAAAATCAATCAACAGTCTTTACGGTCTGGTTTCACTAGACTTGGATGATACTTTCTTTTTGGATATTACAGGCAGAAATGACTGGTCGAGTACTCTTGCTCCAGGCAACTGGTCATATTTTTATCCGTCAGTCGCTGGAAGTGTCCTTTTAGATGAACTTCTTGATTTTAAAACTAATGCTCCTGCAATTTCATTTGCCAAAGTAAGATTATCCTGGGCAAATGTAGGTAATGATACAGACCCATATTTCCTTGACCAATACTATTCTGCATCGGCAATCAATGGAGGTTACACACTCCCAGGAACTATTCCTGATCCAATGATTAAACCTGAAAACGTTGAAAGCTGGGAACTGGGTCTGGACACCAAATTTTTTATGAACCGACTTGGTATTGACCTTGCTGTTTATAGATCATCGACTACAAATCAGATTATCCCTGCAGCAATTGACCCAATTGTAGGTGCTTCTGCAATGAGGATTAATGCAGGTGAAATTGCTAATAAGGGTATTGAGATTTCTTTGAACTCTACTCCTGTTATTACTAAAAATTTTAAATGGGATCTGAACTTTAATATTTCTAGGAATATAAGTACCCTCGTTAGTTACAGGGATGGATGGGATCCTGCAAGCCCAATTGAAACTGACATGGGTACCACTATTGGCGGAAGATACCATGTCTATTCATATGTTGGTCAGGAGATGCATCAAATCTACGGATTTGCACTTAAGAGAGCGCCTGAAGGTTCGTTCTATACAGATGAAAGTGGAAAGAAAATAGATGTTTCTGGCCAGATGATTCTTGATAAGAATACCGGACTTCCAGAGCTGATTAAAACGGCAGATAACTATTTGGGTAAAGTGAATCCAGACTGGAGGGGAGGTTTTAATACATCTTTGAAGTACAAGAACTTTACTCTTAATATGGCTTTCTCATATCAGCTTGGAGGAAAGCGATTTTCAGTGACAAATGGTATTCTGTCATATCAGGGTAAACTCAAAAATTCATTACCAGGTCGTTATGATGGAATGGTTGCAGAAGGTGTTAACATTGTTTCATATAATGAAGATGGTTCACCGGTATATGGCAAGAATAATACTATTACATCAAGTATTTACAATTACTATCAGTCAATAGCCCTTGATCGTTACAATGGTGAGGCACATACTTTTGACACATCATTCCTAAAATTCAAAGAGGCGAGACTAGAATACAACCTGCCTGAAAGCATTTGCAGCAAAATAGGCTTTATACAGGGAGCTAATATTGCGATTTTCGCTACCAATATCTTCTCACTTGATAACTGGCCACAGTTTGATCCGGAAGGTGGTATGCTTCAGGGATCCAATGTCTTCAATGGTATTGAAGTTGGAGCATTCCCAATGACCCGCTCATTTGGGTTTAACTTGAAATTATCATTCTAATAAAACACTTACAAGAGATGAAAAAATTGAAATTAATCATAATAAGTGTGTTTGTTCTTGGTCTCCTTAATTCATGCACAAAGGATTTCCAGGAGATTAACACAAATCCCAACAGAACGGTTGTTGGAATGATACAGCCTTCGGGTATGTTTGAACCTATACTGTACAATTCTGCTAATCAATGGCTCTATCGTACATGGTACTATAATAATGAGCTTATTCAGTTTACAGCTCACACAGGTGGTGTTACCAGAAGAGAGCATCTTTATTTCCTGGAAGAGTCAAGAGACTGGGCCGGATTCTGGAACCATTATGCAAATTATGGCAAGAACATTGATCATATGCATGAGCTTTCGATTGAAAAAGGCGATAAATCCCTCGAGGCAATTGCTCTTACATTTAAGGCTCTGTTCTTCTCAAACATGACTGACATGTTTGGAAGTGTTCCTTATGAGGATGCCTTCTCAGGAAGAAAAGTTGGAGGGACTTTAACTCCACGTTTCAATTCTCAAAAGGAGGTCTATCAATTTTTATTTCAGGTTCTGGAAGAGGCAAATGATATCTACGCAACCAATCCTGTTTTCCTAAATCCAAAAATGGATGGAATGTATGCTGGGAATATGGCTTCGTGGAGAAAATTCAACAACTCTCTTTATCTAAGACTCCTTTGCAGAGTAAGCGGAAGAACTGAAATGAATGTAGGAGCAAAGATGACCGAGATTCTTAATAACACTTCAAAATATCCGATTTT
The DNA here is from genome assembly GCA_002842695.1 of Bacteroidetes bacterium HGW-Bacteroidetes-10. Classification (GTDB taxonomy): domain Bacteria; phylum Bacteroidota; class Bacteroidia; order Bacteroidales; family UBA932; genus Bact-08. Next base: position 10,402 of record PHDT01000001.1, read on the forward strand.
CACATCAAATCAGGATAATGCTACCGTTAAGTTCTCTGGTGTTGACCCATATCTTAGCGAATTTGGAGTAATGACAGAGGGTGAATTTAGTGCAAGTGGGCGTAAACTCACTCAACAGCTAATCAAAATGACTGTTCAGACAGATTTAAATGGAATTCAGGTATATGTTGATCCAAGACTCAATGTTATTGGCAAGAAAAACAACGTGGCTGCTGTAAATCCTCAAAACATCTGGATTGGCACAAAATCAGGCTGTACAGATCAGGAGAGAGCAACTGTAGACAGAGGAACTTCATGGCTTAACTATAAGGTTTTCTGCAGAAAGGATGCTCCCGCTACATATATGGACTATGCAGAAGTTAACTTTATTTTTGCCGAAGCGGCTCTTAAGGGCTGGATCGCCGGAGGTGCAACAGCTGCCAAAACTTATTATGAAGCCGGTGTTAGAGCGTCAATGGAAAAATGGTCTGAGCAGGGCCAGTACTCAGAGCCAAAAGTTACAATTTCAAACACTGATGTTAACACTTATCTTGCATCACCGCTGGGGTCGTGGGACCTTGCAGTAAATAAAGAGGAGTTTCTGGGGAACCAAAAATTTCTTGCTCTCTTCTGGGTAGGTATGGAAGCATATCATGAGTACAGAAGGACAGGATATCCGGTTCTTACAATAGGAGAGGGTACTATTTACAATGACCAGATCCTTCCGACCAGAATGGGTTATCCTAATACGACAATCTCTACCAATATGGAGAATGCAAATGCAGCTCTCCAGCAAATGGGCGGGGAAAATAACATGAAGACACCTGTGTGGTGGAGCAAACAAGCAATACAAGGAAACTGATTTAAATCAGAACCTTAACTATGGTAAAGAAAAGATCAATAATAATATTTCTGTTTATCCTGTTATCCTCTGCCGCCTTCGGCAGAGAGATAAAAGGAAGTGTATGTTCCGGTGAAAAAGGAATTGCAGGGATAGTTGTATCCGATGGGTTTAACTTTGCATTGACAGATAATTCAGGAGACTTCACTCTTGATATCTCACAAAAAGCAAAGTTTGTATTCATTATCACACCATCCGGCTTTACGGCTACCCGTGCTGATGGAGTCTCTCAGTTCTTCAGAAGAATTTCAGATACTTCGGATAATTATCATTTTTCACTTAACACACTTACCGGCAAGAACGGATATGCAGTAATTGCTGTTGGTGATCCACAGACTAAAAATGATGCTCACTATTCAATATTCCAAAATGTTGCGCTTCCTGAAATAAAGAAATGTGCAGATTTTTATAAATCCATAAATATTTCTGCGATTTCAATTTATCTTGGAGATATTACATGGGATACAATGAGTCTTTTCGAAAGCCATAAAAAAGGTATGAAAAGCCTGGAGATTCCCGTATATACTACCATAGGAAATCATGACTATCAGAAAGAACTGGCGGGAGACAGTGAAGCTGCCGCTGCATACGAAGATAGTTTTGGTCCTTCTTATTACGGATTTAATCTGGGTAACAATTACTTTATTGTTCTGGACAATATCATCTATGATACAAATAAAAAGTATACAGAAGATGTTGATGAAAAGCAGCTAAACTGGTTAAGAAAATATGCTGAGTTAATACCTGCAGGATCAAGAGTATATGTTGCAATGCACGCACCAATTAACAGATTCTGGATTAAGGATTATAAATTCACAAAAGGTCACAGCCAGCTGCTGGATATACTTTCCGGATTTAAACTCAGTTTTCTTACCGGACACACTCATATTAATACCAATATTGAATTTCTGCCTGCAGTTATGGAGCACAATGTTGCCTCCTCATGTGGTGCATGGTGGAACTCAACTTTGGCACCAGATGGAACTCCTTCCGGCTTTCAGGTTTTTGAACTGAAAGATAAAGGGAATGAGTGGTACTACTGGTCGTTTGGTAAAGACCGGGATTATCAAATGGATATCTACTCTAAAGGTTCATTTAAATCATGCCCTGATGCACTTGTTGCAAAAATTTGGAACTGGGATAATAAATGGAAGGTAGAGTGGTTTTCTGATGATAAGTATATGGGTGAGATGAAACAATTCAGCTCAACTGATCCGGCTTATGAGAATGACATGGAACAACTTATGAGTAAAGGAAAAATTAAGAGGGCCGAATACGAAAGAGGTAATTTTTTAAAACCCCGGGAGTCATTCTTCTATTTTTCAGCTGTCCCATCACCTTCTGCAAAACGGATACGAATTGTAGCAACTGACAGATTTGGCAGACAATACAGTAAAATAATCAAACTTGACAAAGATATTTAATAGCAAAATAATAAACTGATATCATATGAAAACGAACAAAATTTTTGTACTGATTCTCCTGGTATTTGCCGTGTTTACCTCATGCAAAAAGGAACCGGTTGATACAGGCGATCCGTATTTCAACTTTAATGATGCTACAGAGCAAACTAGCCCTACCGGCTATAATGTAGATTACAAAGGCAATACTGCCGGAGAAAAATATATTATCAGATCAAACAGAAACTGGACAATTGTCGAGAATGGAACCAGTGACTGGGTTAGATTTTTCCCAAACGAAGGGGATGATGATGGAATCGTAAATGTAATCGTTTCTGAAAACAAAACTTTCGAAGACCGTACAACACAGTTCAAATTTATGGTTGCAGGTCAGGAGCAGCCTGTTATGTTCACAGTTACACAGGCAAAGGCTACCCCATATCTCACAATAAAAGATGTGGAGAAGGTAAGGAATCTCAATCAGATTGAGCAGATACTTACAGTGCCTGTTCAGGCAAATGTTCAGTACACCTATACGTCAAATGCATCATGGATGCAGTTTAGCAATGCTGTTGTTGGATCACTTGGAACAGATCTCAATTTCACCGTTTCCGAAAATACTGCATCTGCTTCTAGAACAGGTACAATTTCATTTACCTGTGCACAGTTTCCTGCTTTAAATGTAACTCTTACTGTTAAGCAAGAGGGTAAGAGCGAAGGAACAATTGTATTCTTTGAAGATTTCAGCTGGTTAGAATACGGAAGTCCGATCTTCTATACAACAACAGGTGAAACAAGGATGGACCTCTGGACAGAAGTTGAAAAAGGTAAGGGATGGACAAGTACGCCAAATCCTGGTTCTTCAATGCAACCACTGGTATATGCACGAAAAGGATTTATAAAACTAGGCAAAACAGGATTTGGCGGAGATATTATAACTCCTAAGCTTACCGGAATAGTTGGCACAAAAAATGTTCTCGTTAAGTTTAAAGCTGTTCCTTATATGACAGCAGCCGGAACAAAAGATGATACTGACTTGAAGATTAGTCTTAAAGGTCCAGGAACATTAAGTACTGCACAATTTAATATTACTAACTGGCCTAATTATACAGAAGATCCAACTTGTACAGCAATCTGGGAAGCACAGGGAACAGAACGCAACTTTACAATTACCGGAGCAACTTCTGAAACTCAGATAGTATTTCTGGGTGGAGCGTTAAACCTTACTGGTATTGGAGCCGGCAAGAACAGAATCTTCCTTGATGATATTAAAGTTTTAATTCCGAATTAAAACATTAATATGTTATATATAAAGGAGTTGTCATAATTATTATGGCAGCTCCTTTTTTAATGTTAAAAAATTAATTTTGGTTATTGTTTTGGGGTAAAGTACTTGACAAGCTGTGGAGATTTTCCTGCAATCAGAAGGTCTCTCATATACTCCATATATGGCCATGAATTATTAAAAAAGAACTTGAAACCTTCGCAGAGAGAGTTTCGATTACCATCATTTAATTTCGACGTTTCAAATCTGTGTTTCGGGCATTCTCCCCTGCAAACAGACAGATATTTACACGATTTGCATTCTGAAGGCAAAGAGTTTTTCTTATTAAGTCCAAAATCAAATCTTTTCTGAGATCTGTAAATATCCAAAAGAGAAGATTCCAGTATGTTACCAAGTTTGAAATCAGGATATACAAAATGATCGCAGGGGTATACATCACCATTATGTTCAACAACTAATGCTTCTCCGCATGTATCGTTCATTGAGCATAAACCGGGAGCAACATTGCTATGCTGTGCCAGTGTCGAGTCAAACAGCTGAACAAAGTAGTCACCGATATCATTTTTAACCCAATATTTGAAAATGTCAAACATGAACTCTCCGTAAGCAAGTGAAGATACGCTCCATGGTGCATAAACTGCTCCTGCAGTTCCGGGATTAACTATAAGTGGCCTCTTGCCATCTCTTTCAATGATATGCTCTGAAGCAGGCAGAAACTGCATATAGTGGCTGCCTGTACTTTTCAAGAACTGATAAACTTCAAGACCTCTGCCTTCAGATACCTTATTTACAACACTTAAAGTATTAAATTGAGTATTGTGTTTCTTTAGAATATTGAGGCCATTCATTACATTTTTAAACGTTGGTTTCCCGGCTTTGTTCACTCTGGATGAGTTGTGAATATCTTCAGGCCCGTCAACAGAAATGCCAATAAGAAAATTATTTTCAGAGAAGAAATCTGCCCACTCATCTGTCAATAAAATACCATTAGTTTGTAATGAATTATTAATCTCTTTGCCCAGTGCATATTTATTCTGAAGTGCCAGAGCCTTTTTATAAAAATCAATTCCAAGAAGAAGGGGCTCTCCGCCATGCCAGAGAAATGATACCTCAGGTACATCATTTGCCGTAATATATTGCTTTATATACTCTTCAAGCAAAGATTCAGACATTACAGGCTGATTATGGGCATACTGTTCAGATTTATCAAGATAGTAGCAATAGTTGCAATCCAGATTGCACATTGATCCAGCAGGTTTAACCATCGTTGAAAAGGCAACAGGTCCGGACTGTTTAAGAGCATATTCAAATGAAATAGACTGGGGTTTCCTCATAATCATTAATCTTGGTAAGCATTCCTGTTGGATATTTACTGTAGATTATTGACAAATTTACGGAATACAATGCTATTTTTGTATAATTGTCAGGAGAATTTATAATTAATACATTTCAAAAAATGAAATTCAGATTATTTGCAACGCTGATTCTAACACTTGCCTGCGGTCAGCTTATTTATTCTCAGAGTAGTTTTCAGCCTCGTAAATGGTCAATAGTTATCCACGGTGGGGCAGGAGGAGCTCCAAAGTCAATGACTCCTGAGAGGAAAGCATTGTATGAGAAACATTTGCTGGAAGCTCTGGAAATTGGCAGAAAAATGCTGAGTGAAGGAAAAAGTAGTCTTGACGTTGTCCAAAAGGTTGTTAACTACATGGAGGACTGCCCTCTGTTTAACGCAGGAAAAGGTGCAGTAATGAATATTGATGGAATTCATGAACTCGATGCTGCAATAATGGACGGTTCAAATCTCAAAGCCGGCGCTATAGCAGGAGTAAGAGATGTAAGGAATCCGGTTAACGCAGCCCGACTGGTCATGGACAGCACTGCTCATGTTCTGTTAATTGGAGAGGGCGCATCAGCCTTTGCAAAAGAGATGAAGCTGGAAATTGTAGATAATTCATATTTTTCAACACAGGCCAGAACTAATCAGCTCAACAGTATTAAAAAGGGAGAAGAGACAAAAGACCCCCGTGGTACTGTTGGTTGTGTTGCTCTCGATATAAACGGGAACCTTTCTGCTGCTACATCAACGGGTGGAATGTCAGGAAAAAAATGGGGAAGAGTAGGAGATGTCCCTGTAATTGGTGCAGGTACTTATGCAAACAATGCAACAGCTGCAATTTCATGTACAGGCCATGGAGAATACTGGATAAGAAGGGTAGTTGCGTTTGATATTTCGGCATTGATGGAATACAGGGGTTATTCTCTTGAAAAGGCAACCAATTCTGTTTTATTCGACAAAATTGATCCTATGGGAGGATCAGGAGGCGGTATTATTGCCGTTGACCATGATGGTAATATTACAATGGCATTTAATACCGGTTTAATGCACAGAGCATGGGCGAAGTCAACCGGAGAGTATGGTGTAGGTGTACTCAAAGGCGAGGAGAAAGTATTCAGATCAAACAATGAAAAATAAAATGAAACACAAACCGGGACTTCTTTTAAAGATAGTTATAGCCATACTGCTTGGAATTCTTTCTTCGTTTATACTTCCAATTCCTGTTGTCCGAGTTTTCGTAACTTTTAATTCAATATTCAGCAATTTTCTGGGTTTTATAATACCTCTGATAATCCTTGGTCTTGTAGCTCCAGGTATCGCAGACCTGGGTAAAGGAGCCGGACGGTTGTTAGGAATAACTACTGCATTAGCATATGGATCGACTCTTCTTGCCGGATTCTTTTCGTACTTTACTACCAGATGGTCAATGCCTTTAATTATTGATAAAAATAGCAGTTTTACCTCACTTGAAACTTTGACAGGAACAGAAATAAGTCCATTTTTTTCTGTTGATATGCCTCCTTTAATGACGGTAACTACAGCTTTGATTTTTGCTTTTGTACTGGGACTTGGAATTGCCAGTATAAGTGGCTCTGCCTTAAAGAGCTCACTATCTGAATTCAGGGATCTCGTGACTGTTGTTATAGTTAAAGTAATTATTCCATTCCTTCCACTTTACATTTTTGGCATTTTTCTAAAAATTGCAGAAGAGGGTCAGGCGGTGATGATTATGAACCTGTTTTTTAAGGTTATAATCGTAATTTTTGCCATGCACATTCTATTGCTCTTATTCCAGTACAGTTTAGCAGGAATGATTACAAAAAGGAATCCTGTAAAGGCGTTAATTACAATGCTTCCCGCATATATGACCGCCCTGGGAACACAGTCATCTGCAGCCACAATTCCTGTAACGCTCGCTCAGGCAAAGAAAAACGGAGTTGACGAAGAGCTGGCAGATTTTGTGATTCCTCTTTGCGCAACAATTCACCTTGCAGGAAGTATGCTCAAGATTGTTGCATGTGCATTTGCAATTATGTGGATGCTTGATATGCCTGCGGGGCTTGATTTATTCACAGGGTTTATATTTATGCTTGGTATCACAATGGTGGCAGCTCCGGGAGTACCGGGAGGCGCAATTATGGCAGCAGTAGGAGTTTTACAGTCAATGCTCGGATTTGATCAATATGCAATAGGACTTATGATTGCCTTGTATATAGCAATGGATAGTTTTGGCACCGCTGCAAATGTGACAGGCGACGGGGCGATTGCTCTTATAGTTAATAAGATACACTCAAAAGGCAAGAAAAATAAAGAAAGTTAGAATAGTTCAGCCTCTTGAACTCTCCACTATCATCTTCTTAACCTCCGTAACAAATTCATTGTCTGAAATCAAATCTTCGGTCTTAATGTGCATTCTGTATCTCCAGTAATGTTTTGGGTTAGAAGGAATGTTGATTCTCTCACGGGAAGGGTCCTCTCTTCTCAGAGCCGGAAAGATTGACAGCCAGTCCTGCAGAGGGAATATAGCTAGCATCGACATTGAATTAAGGTGGTTTAGCATAATTTTCCTGCAAATCCACGGTTCGCAAAAGTGCGGTGCATTTCCTGATCCATTAATAACCTCTTTATAGAAAGAACTTGTTACATCCTTGTTCTCTTCCCACCAACCTCTTAATGTGCTGGTATCATGAGTGCCGGTAGTACAAACAGATAAATATGGGTATTTTTCAGTGTCCCCGAATTTTACTTTAGGGTCTTTTGGCATCCTTTGAATTTCAAGAGATAAGATACTTAGTGAACTCATTGCAGATGGGACACATGACGGAATCATGCCCAGATCCTCTCCGCAAACAAGCATACCTGTTGAAGAGATGAGAGAAGGCAGTTTCTTCATGGCATTATTGTACCAGTATCCGTCATTTCTATGATAAAAGAAATTATTGTATATTTTATTGAAGCTATCCTTTTGGCTGCTATCAAGTGCTTGATAGGATTTAGTAAATTGAGCAGATATTCTTGGATGGTATTTAAAATTATCTGAAGGATCTTGAATAAATAGTATTTCTGTTACCAGAGCAAACAAAGATTCCTTAAAATTAATCAAATGATGTGAGGGGTTCTCATTGAAATAATTTTCGATACTGATTTGGGTCCCAAAATTTGATTTTAATCTGTAACTATCCCAGCCAATACTATCAAGAAACTGATCTTTAATATCTTTTTTACTTTGACCGAATAATTCATCCAGCACCCACTCCCTGATATATGGTGTGCAATCTCTTTCATAATTAAAACTATATCCCATTGCCCTGATTTCATCTGCCGTGAATGGTAACGATGGGTTGAAACAGCCTGGCAATCCTTCAACAGCATTAGATGGGATTTCCCAGATTCTAAAAAAACCCAGTATGTGATCTATCCGGTATGCATCAAAGTATTCTTCCATTTTACGGAACCTTTTTTTCCACCATGAGTATCCGTCCTTTTCCATAATATCCCAGTTATAAGTTGGAAATCCCCAGTTTTGTCCCTTAACGGAAAAATCATCAGGTGGAGCGCCGGCTTGTCCAGAGAAATTGAAATAGTGAGGCTCACTCCAGGCTTCAACTGAATTTCTGTTTATCCCAATAGGAATATCTCCCTTAAGAATGATTCCTCTGGAATTTGCATACTTATGAGCATCTTCAAGCTGCAGATGAAGATGATACTGCAAGAAATAATGAATCGAAATTTCTCTGAATAATGAATTGTCAGGAGATGTAAGGCGGCCTATCTCTGTTGGGTCAAATCTGGAATATTCTGGCCATTCATCAAATTTAGGCGTATTATACTTATCCCTAAGGTAACAGAAAGCTGCATAGGGAATCAGCCATGATTTATTAGCTTCAAAGTAGTTTTTGAAACCAATACTATCCATTGTTGTATCGCCTGCCTGAAGAAATATCCGTTTTATGTAATCCCACTTAAGTTTGTCAACTGAATCATAGTCAATCTCTTCAAGCGCTTCTAATCTTGCAGACTCCTCTTTGAAGTATTTCATAAAAGTCTTATCTTCAACTAGCCCTATCTCTTTAAGATTAACATAGAGTGGATGAAGTGCAAAAATGGAAATGGCGCCATAGGGATATGAATCTGTCCATGTATGACTCATTGTTGTGTCATTAACAGGTAAAATCTGAAGAACTCTTTGCCTGGTTACAAATAATAAGTCAGCAAGTTTTTTTAAAGAAGAAAACTCACCAATACCACATCCATCATTGGTACGAATTGAAAATACAGGAATTGCTGTTCCGGAAAACTTAGGTTTACCGGCAGAGAGGTTTAGAGAGAAATTGTTTATAATGACAGAGGTGTTTGCCGGCGATTTATGAACAACTTCAGAGATTTGACGATTTAAACCTTCTTCCCACTTGTAATTAAAAGTATTGCCTTTTTTGGATTTAACAATAAATTTATATTCAATATCGCCATAAAAATCTCTTTTATGAAATGATGCGTACCAGATTCCTTTATCTCCCCTGGACATTTCAAAAGCATTATTTTCATCCCATTTTCCTAATATTGCAGCGTTTCCTGAGATAATTATTGATTCGTCTTCAGAAATATTGTTCGCAGAGCATGAAATTATCAATTCTTCAGGCTCAAAAATTTTCTCAATAGCAGATTTATAAAAAACATTCCTAAATGCATTTGACAGAAAGGGAGATTCGTCGCTGAACGGTCTCCACTGGTCGTGGATATAATAATTTAAAAATTTACCCGGTAAAAATGTTCTTGCAGGACCTGCTTCACTTAATAATCCGGAATAATCATCCTTTAAAAAATATGAGTAATTAAATGAGGTTGTATTATCAAATAACACTTCACAAATCCAGACCCCGTTTGAAAAATGCATGGGAATTGCCTTACCTGTCTCAAAATTACCCAACTCAACTAATGACCCTGATACATATATGTTTTGACCGGGTTGAGTGTTGTATGGCAGGAAAAATTTTATCTTCATAAGATGCTGAATTTTAAAATCAAATAGTATGACAAACCTAATTTATTTTTTTTAATTTTCATTAAGACGATTATATTTTATAAATTTACAGATAGTTAACTATTTTATGAAAACTTCAGTCTTCAAAACCAATGGTGAAAAAGGAAGAGATTTGCAGTTTGTAAATTTCACCGTTCATCTGTTCGCTTTTATTCATGCCACAGTATGTTTCTTACTGAGATATTATAATCTTGACGACGGACTTTTCCTGACAATTCTCACTCTAGCCATGATAATCCTGCTTATCAACTTCTTTTATGGTACAACGGATGTTTTTTTGTCACTCTCTTTACTTTCAATTCTTGCAGGGTTTTATTTAGGTACAAAAGGGGCAGACCTCATTTCTCTTGTTATTCCTGACTTTCCAATTTTAACTCATGTATTTGCAACAATTATTGTTACAGAGTTTCTTGGTTGGATGGTATATTTTATTTTAAGAAAAGGCCTTAAAAAGCGATGAAACAATTAAGCATAAAAAGAATTGTTGAGTTTACACTTCTTGCATTGCTTGTTTTTGGATTCCGTGTCCTTATACAGGAGTTCATGCCTCTTTTTGAGGAAAACCTAAATCTGACTTTTGGCAGATTTCTAATTAAGCTGCTTTCAAATTATCCTCTGACTCTCGTTATGCTATTCATTGATATTTCAATGGTAGTAGTACTTAACAGATATGTTAAAGATGACTGGACTTTTTTAAAAATTTTTCTGATAGTAGTTTCCTCAGTTGTTATTGCATTCTTATCGGCATTATGGATTAGAGTCCCAATATGGAATGATGTTTATGGAGCTACATTTTTTAAAGACATTTTTTTTAATCTGACTCTCTTTTCAAGTTTCGTTTTCAATTTGATAGTAATATCTCTTTTACACGTTTACTCATATTATTCCAGAAAGCAGGAGAAGGCACTTAATCTTGAAATTGGTAAAAAAAACAGAGCGAGATATCAGTATCAGCAGCTTAAAAATCAGCTAAATCCTCATTTTCTCTTTAACAGCCTAAACGTACTCGATTATCTTATCTATACAGATCAGCAAAGGGCCAGCGATTTTGTCAGAAAACTATCATCTGTTTACAGATATCTGCTCAGAAAAGAAGATTTGCCGGTAGTTACTATCAGGGAGGAGGTAGATTTTGTGAATTTATATGTTGATCTTCTGAGGGAAAGATTCAGTGACGGGTTGTCAATAGAGATTAGAATTGATAAAGAATTTGAAGATTACTGTATCGTACCGGGAGGATTACAGATGCTCGTAGAAAACGCAATAAAACATAATATTATTTCAGTCGAAACTCCACTCAAAATTGAGGTATATATTGAAAATAACATGATTGCTGTAAGAAATAACCTTCAGCTAAGGTTTACTACAATTGATTCCAGTGGTGTGGGTCTTAGTAATATCAAAGGGCAATATATGTTTCTTTTCAGAAAAAATATTAAAATTATTTCTTCCGAAAATTATTTTGAAGTACAATTGCCGTTAATAGACAAGTCATGAAAATTTTGATACTCGAAGATGAAATTCCAGCTCAGATGCAGATAAAACGTCTGTTGGCCAAGCGGTATCCGGAATATGAAGTGCTTGCGACACTTGGCTCTGTTGTTAATGCTGCTGCCTGGCTTAAAGAACATGAAGTTGATATTATTTTCATGGATGTAGAGTTGGCTGACGGAATTTGTTTTGAGCTATTTAATATGGTTAACATAACTTCTAGCGTAATTATTACAACCGCTTATGAGAGCTATGCACTAGAAGCATTTAAGGTTAACAGTATTGACTATTTACTAAAACCACTTGAAGAGAAGGCTTTTGTCAAGGCTGTTGACCGATGTGTTAAAATGAAAGAGAATTATATCTATTCTCAGGATATTGTAACTAAAATTATCACATCTTCTAAAGTTTACAAACAAAGATTCACTGTTCGCCTGGGAACACAAATTTTTGTTATTAACATCACAGATGTAGCTTACTTTTATGCAGAGAACAAATCGACGTACATTGTAACCAAAGACAAAAAAACGCTGCTAACTGACCTTACTCTGGAGGGAATTGAAGGGCAACTTAATCCGGAAATATTTTTCAAGCTTTCCAGGTCTTGTATAGCTAGTATCTCATCTATTGATCATATTACCAAACATTTCAACTCAAGACTTAAAGTCCAGCTTAATCCATCTTTTAAGGAAGAAATATTTGTGAGCAGAGCCAGGGTTCCCGATTTTATGGAGTGGCTTGAAGGAAATACATCAACCTAAATTCATTTAATTTGCATATTTATGCAATTCATCCTGAAAATTCTGCAATTCGTCAGTTCTTAATAATATTGTGTTTCAGATAATCGTACTTTTAGTCAAAATTGTATCGAAATGAAACAACAAAAGATGTCTTTCTGGGATATCTGGAATATGACCTTCGGGTTTTTAGGTATTCAGTTTGGTTTTGCATTACAGAATGCAAATGCCAGCAGGATTCTTCAAACCTTTGGAGCAGATGTTGAGCATTTGTCTTGGTTCTGGATAGCTGCGCCGCTTACGGGTATGATTGTTCAACCACTTGTAGGCCATTTCAGTGATAAAACCTGGACAAAACTAGGCAGAAGAAAGCCATATTTTCTTGTTGGTGCAATATTAGCTTCCATTGCTTTGATTTTTATGCCCAATTCTGCCATGCTTGCTCATCTTATGCCTGCAATGATGGTTGGAGCAGGAATGCTTATGATTATGGATGCTTCATTTAATATTGCAATGGAGCCATTTCGTGCTTTAGTTGCAGATTTACTGCCTTCAGACCAGCGAACTCTTGGATTTTCAATTCAGACATTTTTAATTGGTACCGGTGCTGTAATTGGATCCTGGTTACCATATATACTTGCAGAATGGATGGGTGTCGAAAAAATATCTGCAGAGGGAAATGTGCCGGATAATGTAATTATCTCATTTTATGTTGGGGCGGCTGTACTGATCTCTTCGATTATATGGACTATTACAAAAACAAAAGAATATCCACCGGAAAATTCTATAAATGAAGAGAATAAGAAGAAAACAAACGGGTTAATTGAGATATTCCATGATTTTGCAGCAATGCCCAAGACAATGAAGCAGCTTGGAATTGTTCAGTTCTTTTCCTGGTTTGCTCTCTTTTCCATGTGGGTTTTTACAACTCCGGCAGTTGCTGTACATATTTATGGTACAGATATAAACGATACTTCTTCTGAACTCTATCAGGATGCAGGTAACTGGGTGGGGATTATATTTGGAGTATACAATCTCGTTGCAGCTGTATATGCCCTGCTTCTACCAGCAATAGCAAAAAAGATTGGAAGAAAGTTAACTCACTCGGTCTCTCTTCTTCTTGGCGGAATAAGCCTTATGTCAATTTACCTGATTCAAGATCCAAAAATGCTACTTGTCCCAATGATTGGGATTGGTATAGCATGGGGTAGTATACTGGCTATGCCGTATGCAATTCTGGCAGGATCACTTCCTGCGAAGAAAATGGGTATATATATGGGAATATTCAACTTTTTTATAACAATACCTCAAATACTTAACGGAATTGTAGGCGGGCCAATTGTTAAACGATTTTACGAATCGCAGGCAATATATGCCATCATCTTCGCCGGGATATGCTTGTTGATTGCAGCTGTATCAGTTGTATTTGTTGATGACAAGGATGACATTATCCAACTTAAAATATTTAACAGAGAATAAACCAATTATTAATTACTTAAACTAAAATTTATGAAGCGATTATTTTTGCTGATATCCATTCTGTTCATTGCAACAGGCATGGATATTTATGCTCAACAGAAGTTTCCTGTTTCGGGAACTGTTGTTGATGCCAAAAACGCTCCATTAATTGGTGTTGCCGTCATAGAAAAAGGGACCTCAAACGGAACCGAAACAAATATGGACGGTAAGTTCACCCTTAATGTAGCTTCTCAGAATTCCGTACTGTTGATCTCATATATGGGATTTATAACCAGAGAGGTTCCTGCTTCTCAGGCGAATAACGTTGTTCTCTCTGAGGATACTCAGTTCCTCTCTGAGATTGTGGTTATAGGATACGGTCAGGTGAGAAAAGAGGACGCAACAGGATCGATTGTTGCAATCAAACCTGAAGTTCTCAACAGAGGTGCGGTAACTTCACCACAAGAACTCCTGGTTGGAAAGGTTGCCGGAGTACAAATTACACCTGGTGATGGTAGCCCGGGTTCAGGATCACAGATCAGAATCCGTGGAGGTGCTTCTCTCAGGGCAAGCAACGATCCTCTAATTGTAATTGATGGTGTTCCTACATCAAATGATGCTGCTCCTGGTATGAGAAACGGACTGGCATCAATTAACCCTGCAGATATCGAAACCTTTACTGTTCTCAAAGATGCTTCTGCAACTGCGATTTATGGTGCGAGGGCATCTAATGGTGTTATCATAATTACCACAAAGAAAGGTACAAAGAAATTTGCAGTAGATTATAATTCAACTTATTCTGTAAATCAAAACACAAAAACAATTAACTCCCTTACAGCAGATGAGTACATAACAAAGCTGACAGAAGCTTATCCGCTTTCTACTTCAACAGGTCTTGCAGCTCACTATCTGATAGGAGGTTATGAGACAGACTGGCAGAAAGAAATTTATCAGCTTGGACTTACAACAGACCAGAATCTGTCAGTTTCAGGTACTCTTGCTAATGTCCCTTACAGAGTTTCAGTAGGTTATAACAGTCAGAGAGGTACACTTAAAACTTCAGGATATGAAAGGGTTACTGCTGGACTTAACCTTACTCCAAGTTTTTTTGATAATCACTTAAAAGTAGTTGCAAATGTAAAGGCAGTAATAAACAACAATGACTATGCAGATGGCGGTGCTGTAGGTGCTGCTGCATTTTATGACCCAACTCAGCCTGTATATAATTTTAAGAGCGATGGCTCAATTAACTACAATATGTTCAACGGCTTCAGAAACTGGGGCACAACTACACTTCCTAATACCCTGAGCGGAACTAATCCTTTGTCTTTGCTTTATGACAAGTATGACAATTCCAGGTCAGACAGAGCACTTGGTAACATTGAGCTTGATTATAAAATGCATTTTCTTCCTGAACTAAAGGCACACCTGAACCTTGGCTTTGATATTGCTCAGGGCAAAGGAACAAATGGTGTATATCAGAATTCATTCCAGGCCTGGAAAGACGCTGACTTTAAAGGCATAGGCAGAAAAACAGAGTGGAATAACAAAAGACAAAATACAGTTCTCGATTTCTATCTGAACTATACTAAGGAATTACCTTCTTTAAGCAGCAAGATTGATGTTATGGGCGGATACTCATGGCAGCATTTCTACTCAGAAGATTACAGCAAGGAACTTTCTAACCATGCAACAAATCCGGTTATTAAAAAGGAGACAACATTCCCTACTGAGAACTACCTGATTTCCTTCTATGGTCGTTTGAACTACACACTTCTTAATAGATATATCCTTACACTGACTCTCAGAGATGATGCTTCTTCAAGATTCTCTCCTGAAACAAGATGGGGTTTGTTCCCATCAGCCGCATTTGCATGGCAGATAAACAAGGAATCATTCCTGAGCGATTCCAAAGTAATAAGTGATATGAAACTTCGCCTGAGCTACGGAGTAACTGGTCAGCAGGACCTTGGTCTTAATGATTATCCTTATATTGCTCTGTACAATCAGTCAACTATTTATTCTAACTATCTGTTCGGATCAACATTTTATCCTCTGCTTAAACCAACTGGTTATGATGAAAATATTAAGTGGGAAGAGACAGCCTCATATAACGTAGGTATGGATTTCGGATTCCTTAAAAACAGAATAACAGCATCGGTTGATGGATATTTTAAGAAAACGAGCGACCTCCTTAATGAAATTGATGTTGCAGCAGGTACTAACTTTGCGAACAGAATTGTAACTAACGTAGGTAATCTCGAGAACAAAGGTATTGAGGTTAATATTAATGCTGTTCCTGTAGACAATGGCGACTTTGTATGGGAAATTGGTCTTAACGGAACATGGAATGAAACTATAATTACTAAGCTTACTGCTAACAATAATCCATCTTATGTGGGTATTCCAACTGGAGGTGTTTCTTCGGGAACAGGCGGAACAATACAGATGCACAGTGTGGGTCATGCACCTAATACCTTCTATGCATACAAACAGGTTTATGACCTGGATGGAAAGCCAATTCAGAATTTGGTGGCAGATCTAAACAAAGATGGTCAAATTACTGAAGCAGACCGTTATCTTACAGAATACAGTCCTGCTCCAAAATACTATTTTGGTTTCAGTAATATGTTTACTTACAAAAAAATTGACCTTGGTTTCAATATAAGAGCGAATCTTGGAAACTATATGTTTAATGACTTTGCGGCGGGTAACTCAACCTCTTACAATTTCTCAAATCAGGGATTCCTTACAAACATGGTTGATGTTGTAAACAGAACTGGATTTACAAGAGGAAATTCACCTCAACAAATCAAGTCAGATTACTTCATTGAAAATGCCTCTTTCCTGAGAATGGATAACATTACACTAGGCTATAACTTTAGCAAGCTTTTCAAGAGCAGCATAAAGGGAAGATTAGCCTTCTCGGTACAAAACGTGTTCGTAATAACCAAATATTCAGGTCTTGATCCTGAAGGATGGGGTATAGATAATAATATCTGGCCTAGACCGCGGGTTTATACATTAGGTTTAAACTTAACTTTCTAAAACACGATTTAAGATGAAAAAAATTACAATTATATTATCAGTTTTGTCCCTTTCTATTCTGGCGACCTCGTGTTTGAAAGATCTAGACACAAGACCGCTTGATGAGAAAACTTTTACAGTTGACAAAGCTTATGCAGACCAGGCAGCATATAAGCAGGGTCTTGCAAAAATCTACTCTGTTATGGCTGTTTCGGGCCAGGATGGTGCAGGTAGTACAGATATCACCGGCCTGGATCCGGGCAACTCTCAGTTTCTGAGAAGTCTGTGGAATGTTCAAGTTGTTACAACAGATGAGTGCAAGAATGGCTGGGGAAATGACTCCTGGGTTCCTGAACTCAATAACAACACCTGGAGCAATATTAAAAATGAGTCAATTGACGGAGTATATTACAGATCAATGTTTATAGTTGCTCTAGCAAATGAATATCTTAAACAAACAACAGACGAAAAACTCGACGAAAGAGGCCATACTGCTATTAAGGCAGAGGTTGCCAAATTCAGATTAGAGGCTCGATTTATGAGAGCTCTTGCTTATAGTATTCTTCTTGATGTATACGGCAATCCGCCATTCATTACAGAGGAACACCCAATAGGGGGTTATATGCCTTCTCAGATTGGAAGAAAAGCAATGTTTGAATACATAGAATCTGAACTAAAAGCAATTGAACCTCAGATGGCAGCTCCAAGAACAAATGAATATGCCAGGGCAGATCAGGGTGCAGCATGGACTTTGCTTGCAAGATTGTACCTGAATGCAGAAGTATATACTGGAACAGCAAGATACACTGATGTAATAACCTATGCTAAAAAGGTTATCGGCGGAGGTTATGTTCTCTCTCCAGCATATTCTCACCTGTTTATGGCAGACAATAACACTTCGGCTGCCAAAAATGAAATTATTTTCCCGATAGCATTTGACGGAAACAAAATTCAAACCTGGGGAGGCATGACATATCTTATTGCTTCATCGAGATCTGGCAGTGAGAAAGATATCGTAGACAATGGCACACAGCAGGCATGGGACGGAAACAGAGCTACTGAAAAGCTGGTTGACAAGTTTACATACTCAGATCTTTCGGGTGATTATCCTATCAGCTCAGATAAACGTGCAATTTTCTTTAAGAAAGGAAGAAGCAAGGAGATTACAAATCCGCTTAACACTTTCACAACTCAGGGATGGTCTGTATTTAAGTTCACAAATAAAACATCAACTGGTGGCAAAGGTGCACATAATGACTTTCCTGATACTGATTTTCCATATTTCAGACTGGCAGATGTTTATCTTATGTTTGCTGAAGCGGTTGTAAGAGGAGGAACTGGGGCAACAACTTCAGAAGCAATTGGCTATTTTAATCAGCTTAGAGTAAGAGCATATGGAAACGAATCAGGAAATATTGCAACGCTAACGCTTCCAACGATTATAGATGAGCGTGCAAGAGAGCTGTACTGGGAAGGAACACGCAGAACAGACCTTATAAGGTTTGGTCAATATACCGGATCTTCTTACCTGTGGCCAATGAAAGGTGGTCAGCCATCAGGCGTGGCAATCGATGCAAAATACAATGTATTTCCTATTCCGGTAGCTGACCTGATGTCAAATCCTAATCTAGTTCAAAACTCCGGATATTAATATTTAAGAATATGAAAATTGTAAAGTATACATTATCAATTCTGGCCATGGTTATTGCTTTTGCAGCATGTACCAAGGATAGCAGTTCAAATGTGGTCTATGACCCTGCAGATGCTGCTTCCGGAACTTTGGCCACTCCGGCAGCTGTAGTGCTGACCGATGAAACAAAAGGAAACGACCTTCCTGCTTTTACCTGGACAAAAAGCAGTTTCGGCTTTGATGCCGCAGTTACATATACTGTTGAACTTGCCCTGGAAAACAGTGATTTTTCTCCAATGAGAGTTATTGGTTCTGTTTCTGCAAACCAGCTTGTAATTAAGCAAATTGATTTACAGTCGGCACTTGAAAAACTCAAAGTAGTGCTTGGAAACACCTACAAAGTTGAAATGAGAGTTAAGTCCCAGATGGTAGATCAGATTGATCCCATTATTTCAAATGTGGTTAAGTTCAACGTAACAACTTTCAAACCTGCAGAGAAGCAATATGCCAAAGTTTGGATTGTTGGTGATTATTGCGGATGGAACCATTCAAGATCACAATTCCTCTATGATGCAGCAGGTGAGGGTGAATATTTTGAAGGTTGGGTAGCCTTCAACGGAAAAGCACAGAATGGATTCAAGATCACCTATACAGGGGGTTGGAACGGCGACGATATTGGAACAAACGACGCAGCTGTTGTTAATAACAAAATTAAGGTTGAACCAGGTGGTAACATATCTCTTTTTGACGGATCAATTATGTATCTGAAGCTTGACAACAGAGATCCAAACAACAGAACTCTTGAAAGAGTGAAAACAATTTCAAGAATTGGCCTTATTGGAAGTGCAACACCAAATGAATGGAACTCTCCGGACACAGAGCTTGTCTTCAACGAAAATACCAATAAGTTTGAAGCAACTGTTACACTTAAAGATGGCGAAATTAAGTTCCGTGCAGACAATGACTGGGGACTGAACTGGGGAAAATTTGATGCCAGTGCAGGCAAAAATCCAGACCAGCTTAATCCTGGTGGCGGCAATATTGCAGTTACAGCGGGCACGTATAAGATTACATTCACCCTAAACAAGGTTGATCCTACATACGAACTGATTCTTCTGGATAATTAATATTTACTTTAGAGGGAGTTACCTTTTACAGGATAACTCCCTCTTTTATATTTTTAAGATGAAAAGATTCCTTTATATAATAATTTTACTCATTGGCTTTACAGGCTGCGAGAAAAACCCCATACCTGATCCTGATCCGGATCCTCCTGTTGTACCCAGGGATGATATATCAAGATACGATGCCCGCGCATGGGACGGAGTTAAAAGGGGAGGAGTCTATTATGAGATTTTTGTGAGATCCTTTGCAGATTCTAACAATGACGGCATTGGCGATATAAAGGGTATAACAGACAAACTGGATTATCTTAGTGAACTGGGGATTTCTGGTATCTGGTTAACACCAGTTCATCCATCTCCATCATATCATGGTTATGATGTAGACAATTACAAAGCAATTAAAAGCGAATATGGTACTATGGCAGACTTTGAAGCTATGGTTACTAAGGCCCGTTCACTTGGAATAAAAGTAATTCTAGATCTGGTAATGAATCACACATCCAAGTTTCACCCATGGTTTACAACATCAATAAGCAGCACAGACAATCAGTACCGGAACTACTTTTTGTTTGCTCCCTCAACTGATGTGCCGGGCTGGATATCTTCCGGCAAAGTACCAATGACAAACAGTTACTATTCAGGTCAATGGCATAATGTACCTTCAGGTACAACTTCATATAAATATATGGGCATGTTTTCTGACTGGATGCCTGATTTAAATTACGGGACAATAGATACTTGTCAAAATTCTGAACCATTTAGAGAAATGACAGAAATTGCAACTTTCTGGATTGGTAAAGGAGTAGACGGATTTAGACTGGATGCAGTAAAACATATATACCAGAGCGAAGATTCAGACGAGAATCCTCGTTTTCTGGAGAAATATTTCAATGAATTAAAAAAAATTAAACCAGACATTTATATGGTTGGAGAAAATCTGACCGGTGATTACAATAAAGTGGCGCCTTATTACAGGGGTTTACCTGCCTTATTCAACTTTGATGCCTGGTACAAACTCATATATGTCCTTGAAAATTCTCATGCCAAGTGGTACCCAAAAGACATATCAGACATGTCTGCAAAGTTTGAATCATACAGGACAGGTGCCATAAACGCCACCAAACTTTCCAATCACGACGAAGACAGAACACTATCAAGACTTGGAAATAACAGGGATTTGGCAAAAATGGCAGCTTCAATATTACTTACAATGTCAGGTTCTCCATATTTGTATTACGGAGAAGAAATTGGAATGATGGGTATGAAGTCAACTGGTGATGAGAATGTCAGAGAGCCATTTCTCTGGGATTCATCTGCATCTGACACTTACAGAACAAAATGGAGAACACCTCAATATTCAACAGACGCTTCAGTACCTCCTTTATCTGTTCAGAAAAAGGATCTGACCTCCATTTACAGAGTTTACGAAAAGTTTATTAAACTGAGAAATACATATCCCTCGCTTGCCTCAGGAACACTTACATATCCATCAAACCTTGAAACTTATTCAAAAAACTTCATGGTATTTTACCGGGAAGTTCCAGGAGAGAGGTTAATGATAATACATAACGTTTCCTCAACTACATCCACATATGCATTTGAGCATTCAGTCCGGAATGCAATCGCAGACATGGGTAATGTTACTTACACAAAGATTAATGCAACCAGTATATCAGTAACAATGCCTCCATATTCAACAATAATATTTGAATTATGAGAAATTTTGGATTGTTTTTGTTGCTTTTAATGATAACACTGTCATCTTGTATTAAAAGAGACATATCAACAATATTTGATACATATGATCCTGCAGAACCGGTAAGAATTACAGGCGATACTACATTTGTAGTAATTAAGGACCACTTCACTCTATGCGGAGTAATTGATACAGTTTTTTCTCAAACATTGAAAATCCAGAAAGTATCCAGCTTTGACACAATTAAAGTAATCAGAAATTCATCGTCAAAACTTCTTAATGTTTTGACTGTAAAATCTGAGGGCGAAATAGCTTCGCTGATAGTTCTTGATATTACCAGAAATTCAGGGATGCCTGAGCTCAACCCGGTAATAACAGTCTCAACTGGTGCAAGACAAAATAAAATCAGTGCGGATATATACGGAAGAGATGCAGATTATATAGTATTATGGCAAAACACTATAATCGATCCATTCTACATTGAAGAGGTTAACGATAAATCTCATCCAAATGGACGAAAAATCATTACAATTGAAATTCCATCTATTGCAGCAAAAATTGACAGATCCTATATCAGGTTATTTTCTGCAAATAAACAATCTCTTTCAAACGATCTTCTGATTCCCCTAGCAAATGGCAATCCAGTGATCAGTACTGCAGCTCTAGTACGCGGAGATAAGCATGCCCAGATACTATATTCTCTATTAATTGACAGGTTTGCTGACGGAAACCCGGCTAATACACAGAAGCTGAACAGTCCGGATGTTCTTCCAAAGGTTGACTATTACGGGGGAGATCTGGAAGGAGTACTGGAAAAAATAAAAAGCGGATTCTTTAACAACCTGGGGATATCAACAATATGGCTTTCACCGGTCACTCAAAATCCATACGATGCATGGGGACAGTACACAGATCCTTCAACAAAATTTAGCGGATATCATGGATACTGGCCAATATACATTACCCGGGTGGATAAGAGATTTGGTTCAGAAAAAGTATTAAAAGAACTTTTAGATGAAGCTCATAAAAGAGGTCTAAATGTTATACTTGATTATGTTGCCAATCATATGCACATAAACAGTCCAACTCTTCGGGCTCATCCGGACTGGACGACTCCGCAATTTACTCCAGATGGCAGACCCAATTTTGAACTTTGGGATGAATTCAGGCTTACAACATGGTTTGACAAGCATATACCCTCTCTTGATCTTGAAAAGGAGCCGGTATATAAAGCACTTACAGATTCAGCATTATTCTGGGCAGAAAATTTCGATATTGATGGTTTCAGACATGATGCTACAAAACACATTCCTGAAGTTTACTGGAGAACTCTTACAAGAAAAATTAAGCAATCTTTACCAGGAAAATCCCTGTTTCAGATTGGAGAAACATATGGCTCTCCTGAGCTGATAAGTTCATATGTCCGGAATGGAATGCTGGACGGACAGTTCGATTTCAATGTATATGACGCAGCAATATGGAGTCTGATCAATAATGATGGTTCATATGAAGATGTTGCGAAGGTTTTGCTCACCAGTCTGAGAACCTATGGCTATCATAATTTAATGGGATATATAACGGGGAATCATGACAGGCCAAGATTTATTTCACTTGCAGGAGGTGCTTTAAGCCCGAATGAAGACTGGAAACGGGCAGGATGGAAAAGAGAAATTGGGGTAGGGGATACAACGGCCTACCGGAAGTTGTCATTACTGCATGCCTTTTTATTTACAATTCCTGGAATCCCTACTGTTTATTATGGAGATGAATACGGGGACCCGGGCGCAAATGATCCAGATAACAGAAGATGGATGCGCTTTGATGGTTATAGTAAAAATGAACAAATTATTTACAATACATTCAGGAAGCTGACATCGTTGCGAAAAACGCATATTCAGCTTATATACGGAGACTTTATACCATTGTTGGTTCAGAAGGATGTATTTGTATATATGAGAATATACATGGGTAAAAGTGTTATTGTTGCCTTGAATAAATCAGATAGCAAACAAATTTTTGAATTAGATTTACCTTTGAAAACAGTTTTTGAAAACCCGGAGGTTCCATTTGGCAGATTGATTTCTGCTCTAAACAATAAATTAGTTCTTGAAGTAGAGGCTGAGTCCTTTACAATAATCAATAACAGATAAACTAAATACACTGAATATGAAAAAATCAACCCTTTTATCATTATTGTTTGCTACAGGTCTGATGTTCGGATGCAAAGCAGACATTAATAATGTGGCAATATCAGAGGCCATACACCCTGAATGGAGCAAAAATGCTGTAATTTATGAAGTTAACGTCAGACAGTTTACTAAAGAAGGTACATTTGAATCATTTATGGGTCACCTTCCAAGATTAAAAGAATTGGGCGTTGATATTCTATGGTTTATGCCCGTTCATCCAATTGGAGAGATTGACAGAAAGGGTACTCTTGGCAGTTATTACTCAATCAAAGATTATAAAGCAGTAAATCCGGAATTCGGAGACATTGAAAGTTTCAGGGCAGTTGTTAATGTCGCTCATATTCTTGGAATGAAGGTAATAATTGACTGGGTTGCAAATCATACTTCAAGAGATGCTGTTTGGCTTACTGAACATCCGGATTGGTATATTATTGACACGCTGACAAATAAACCAGTTGCTCCCTTCGACTGGTCAGATGTCGCAAAGCTTGATTACAGCAAACCTGAAATGAGGGAGGCTATGCTGGATGCAATGATATATTGGGTAAAAGAGACTGGTATAGATGGTTTCAGATGTGATGTAGCCGCAGAAGTACCGGTTGATTTCTGGGAAAATGCAGTTAATAAACTCAGAGAGATTCAGCCGGAGTTATTCATGCTCGCCGAAGGAGAATCACCTGAACTGCAGATGAAGGCATTCAATATGTATTACTCATGGACATTTCATCACATCATGAATAATATGGCACAAGGCAAGTCAAATCTGGATTCTCTTAGAAGCTATATTAACAAGGGAATGTCCCGTTTTCCGATGAATACCATATCAATGAACTTTACATCAAATCATGACGAGAATTCCTGGAACGGAACAGAGTTTGAGAGACTAGGGTCACAAGTTTCTCAAATGGCAGCCCTTACTTTTATTATGCCTGGTATGCCTCTCATTTATAATGGTCAGGAGGCCGGCTTCAACAGAAGACTTCAGTTTTTTGAAAAGGATTCAATCTCATGGCAGGGAGACAAAAGCTTTACTGAATTATACAAAGGACTCATTTCATTGAAAAAAAGCAATATTGCTCTTGATGCTCCATATGAATTTAAACCCCAGGAACTATTAACAGATAAGGGAGAATCAATATTAGTCATTAAAAGAGTTAAAGAAGAAAACATAGTAATTGCAATGTTTAACTTCTCTTCCGAAAGTGTCTCTTTCTCTGTTAATGATGGATTTGATGAAGGTACATATAAACAGTTTAACCAATCAGAGACAATAGATCTGAAAACTCAAGCGATTTTTGAAATTGAACCATTCGGATTCAAAATATTCTATAAATAAACAGAGCTAAATGAGAAAAAACATTTCACTTTTACTCCTTTTGCTGTTACTTACCTCTTCAATATCAGCAATAGAAATATCCAGGATTGAGCCGCCTTCATGGTGGGTTGGCATGAAGAATACATCTCTGCAGATTATGCTATATGGCAAAGAGCTTAAAGGAGGAAGAGTAACAACTAAAGAAAAAGGGATCAGGATTATTTCTGTAACTTACGGAGATAGTGATAATTATATATTTGTAGAGGCTGAAATACTCCCCCGGCTAAAACCAGGTGAGTATTCTTTTACAGTTACTAAAGAGAATGCATCGACTGAATTCAAATATATATTTGAGAAGAAAGGGAATGGAGGTAAGTTAACAGGAAAAGGTTTCGGACCTCAGGACATGGTATACCTTCTAATGCCCGATCGCTTTTCAAATGGAGATTTGTCAAACGATTCACATCCGGATGCAATTGAAAGAGCTGCATACGATAAACCTTACGGAAGACACGGAGGTGATATTAAGGGCATAATAAATTCTCTTGATTACCTGAAGAATCTGGGAGTTACTGCAATCTGGTCGACCCCGCTTCTATTTGATAACGAATCCTCGGCTTCTTATCATGGCTATGCATGCGCAGATTATTACAGAATTGATCCCCGTTTCGGGAGCAATGAGCTTTTTAAGGAATATGTTAACGAAGCGGCCAGGAGAGATATTGGTATAATAATGGATATGGTTCCTAACCATTCAGGAACAGCCCACTGGTGGTACAACGATCTACCTTTCAATGACTGGATACACAAATTTCCAAAATATACACAGTCAAATTTTGCGATGTCATCTCATGCAGATATTCATGCATCTGCAGCTGATAATTTAAGATGCATAACCGGATGGTTTGACACTTCAATGCCAGATATGAATCTTGGGAATCCGCTGTTACTGAAATATTTTATTCAAAATGCAGTTTGGTGGACTGAATGGGCCGGACTTTCAGGAATAAGAGTTGACACATATCCATATTCAGACAAATATGCTGTAGCAGAATGGATTTCGGGGATTCTGAGTGAATACCCTTTCATGAATATTGTTGGAGAATGCTGGTTTTCCACACCGGCAGAGGTTGCTTACTGGGAAGGATCTGCAATTAACAAAGATGGATACAGCAGCAAATTGCCATCAGTAATGGATTTCCCGCTTCAGGAGGCGATGGGAGGTGCCTTAATGCAAGAGGGACATCCGGGCTGGGGTGAAGGAATGTTCAGAATCTACCGCTCCCTCTCCCTGGATTTTGTATACACAAATCCATACTCTCTGCTAATATTTGCAGACAACCATGATACAAACAGAATTTCAGAAACACTTAAAGGTGACGTTTCCAAAATGAAGATGATGCTGGCAATTCTTGCAACAATGCGGGGGACTCCTCAGCTATATTACGGAACAGAAATAATGCTGAAAACCAAAGACGGAAAACTGGGTCATGGAGAAGAGAGGCTTAATATGCCTTCAGAAGGTGAATTTAATTCAGAGCAAAAAGAGATGGCAGACTTTACATCTAAGTTATTTCAATGGAGAAAAAGCTCAAAAGCAATTCATTATGGCAATATGAAACATTTCTGGCCAAATAATAATTTATATGTATACTTCAGGGAATATGCCGATGAGAAGGTTATGGTAATTATAAACAATAATACAAAACCACTTGAGCTTAACTGGGATCTGTACAAGGAAGCAGTTAATGGTTCAGAACGGGGAACAGATTTATTTTCCGGCAAAGAGATTATAACCGGAGCATTGTTTAATGTTATGCCGCAGTCGGCATACATTGTAAGTTTTTAATCAGAATATTTGTATATTGTGACCACTTTTTTCCAGTGGAGCATAATATGAAAATAGCACTTTGCCACATACCTGTTGAATGGGAGTCTCCGGAGTTAAATCTAAAAAACTGCTCAAGGTTGTGTAACAGAATAATTAATGAAGATTCCGGAACAGACTTGATTGTCTTTCCGGAATTCTTTACTTACGGATTCTCTATGAATGACTCAAATGCAGAGTCTGAAGAAGGCAAAACCATAACATGGTTAAAGGAGACCTCTTCGAAGTTGAATATTGCTATTCTGGGAGGCGTGCCAGTTATATCAGGTGGAAAACTTTTTAACAGGGCAGTGTTTGCTTTACCTGACGGAAATCTTCATTATTACGACAAGAGACATCTGTTCAGTTATGGAAAAGAGGATAAAGTATTCTCTCCGGGAAATGAACGAGTTATAGTCGAATTCAAAGGCTGGAATATTCTCCTGCAGATTTGTTACGATCTTCGTTTTCCGGTTTGGAGCAGAAATGTAAATCTCGAATACGACCTTGTAATTAATATAGCAAGCTGGCCCACTTCAAGGGCTGGAGTTGTTGAACCAATGGTCCGTTCAAGAGCAATAGAAAATCTCTCTTATTATGCTTTTCTTAACCGGGCAGGATCTGATCCTGAATCTGATTATATGGGAGAGAGATATATTTCTGACTTCCGGGGAAACCTCTTGTTACCGTTCTTAAATGATCCGGATGATATGTTCACAATATTTACACTTCACAAAGAGAGTCTTGCAGATTACAGAGAAAAATTCTGCGCATGGAAAGATGCAGACTCCTTTACAATTGATTAATCATAAATTACAGATATTATATGCGTTTAAAATTACTGCTGATTCTACCTCTTATAGCCGCCCTGTCATCATGCGGCTCTCCCAAAGCCGCCAATGGGGATTATGTTTTTGAAATCTACTCTACCAATGATGTACATGGTAAAGTCTTTGACATTAGTTACACAGATTCGGCTCCGCTTAGATACTCCCTGGCATCAGCTGCCACAATCCTCACAGAAGCAAGAGAGAGAGCCGGAGAGGAGCGAATTATACTTATTGATAACGGAGATCATCTTCAGGGTGATAACTCAGTATTTTACTATAACTATATCGATACCTCATCAAAACACATATTCAGTGAAATTGTTAAATACATGAAATATGATGCTGTTACTGTCGGAAACCACGACATTGAGGCGGGTCATGATGTTTACGATAGGCTTTTCAGGAAGGAATCAGTTCCTTACCTGGCAGCTAATGCAATAAATCTCAAAAAGGGCAGACCCTACTTTGAACCTTACAAAATAATTGAGCGCGATGGAGTGAAAATTGCGATTATTGGTATGACTAATCCCAATATTAAAAAATGGCTGTCACAAGATTTATGGCTCGGAATGGATTTTGAAGAAATTGTACCTTCACTTGAAACATGGGTTAAGAGGGTAAGGGAAATTGAAAACCCTCATCTAGTTATTGCTGCACTCCATGTTGGACTTGGTGAAACGGACAAATATGAAATGGAAAATCCTGCCAGATATGTGGCAGCAAATGTTCCTGGCATTGATGTAGTTTTTGCTGCACATGATCATAAAACAACATCTGAGTACATTTATAATGGAAAAGATTCCGTTTTGCTGATAGAGGGAGGCGGAAGAGTATCGTCACTGTCAAAAGTAACAGCGAGTATTACAATTCAGGATGGGAAGGTTGTTTCCAGTCAATTTAAAGGCCAAACAATTCCAATTGAAGGAGTAACTCCGGATTCAGGTTATGTGGCTTATTTCGCGCCTTATTTTAAAGCTGTCAGAGATTTTACTGTTCAGAAAGTTGGCAGACTCAATAATTCGTTATCGACCAGAGATGCTTTTTTTGGACCATCTGCTTATATTGACATGATTCATTCACTTCAGCTAAAAGCATCAGGAGCACAAATTTCTTTTGCCGCTCCACTCTCTTTTGATGTTACAATTGAACCAAAGGATCTTAATTACCAAGATTTGCTGAATCTTTATCCGTTTGAAAACCAACTTTTTGTAATTGAATTATCTGGTAAAGAAATTCAGAAATACCTTGAATTTTCATATGGCAGATGGATAAACACGATGAACTCCAAGTCAGATGATTTTCTTATGCTTAACCATGGTGGTAAGGGCGAAAGAGGAAAATTCAAAAATCATTTTTTTAACTTTGATTCAGCTGCAGGCATTCTTTATGAAGTCGATGTAAGAAAGCCTGAAGGGTCCAAAGTAAATATTATTTCAATGGCAGACGGAAGCAAATTTGATAAAGAGCATAATTATTCAGTAGCTCTTTCATCATACAGAGCAAACGGGGGAGGAGATCACCTTGAAATTGGCTGCGGAATTGAAAAGGCCGATTTGGACAAACGTGTACTGAATCGTTTTTCTGATATCAGAGAAATTTTGTACAATCAGATAAAAGCCGATGGCTCAATTAATGCCATTGTGTTAAATCACTGGAAATTTATCCCTTCGGAAATGATTTCCGGTGCAATTGAAAGAGACAAAAAAGAGCTCTTTTAGAGACAAATAATTATTAAAGAGTTTACATGCATAAAAAAGAGCTGCCTTTTCAGACAGCTCTTTTTTTATAAAGAATAACAGTTTCTATTTTGCGAAACTAACAGATCTGGTCTCCCTGATAACGGTAATCTTAACCTGTCCTGGATAAACGAGTTCATCCTGAATCTTTTTAGCTATCTCAAGAGATAGTTTCTCAGAGTCCTGATCTGTAACCTGCTCACTTCCGACAATAACTCTTAGTTCACGACCAGCCTGTATTGCGTAAGTTTTGGTAACACCGGGGTAGGAGAGCGCCAAATCTTCCATCTCCTTAAGTCTCTTGATATATGACTCGATAACCTCCCTTCTTGCTCCTGGTCTTGCTCCTGAAATGGCGTCGCTGACAAGAACAAGAGGTGCAATGAGTGAAGTCATTTCAACCTCTTCGTGGTGTGAACCAATTGCATTGCAAATTTCCGGTTTTTCCTTGTACTTCTCTGCCAGCTTCATACCCAGAACAGCGTGCGGAAGCTCAGGATCTTCGTCAGATACTTTTCCTATATCGTGAAGCAAACCAGCTCTTTTGGCAACTTTCGGATTGAGGCCAAGTTCTGAAGCCATTGTAGCACAAATATTTGCAACCTCTCTGGAGTGTTGAAGAAGATTTTGTCCATAAGAAGAACGATACTTCATTCTGCCGATTAGTCTGATCAGTTCCGGATGAAGGCCGTGAACTCCAAGGTCAATACAGGTTCTTTTACCTGTCTCCATTATCTCGTCGTCCAGTTGTTTCTGAACCTTTGCAACAACCTCTTCAATTCTGGCCGGGTGAATACGACCATCTGTAACCAATTGGTGAAGTGCAAGCCTGGCAACCTCTCTTCTGACAGGATCGAATGCAGAGAGAAGAATTGCCTCCGGAGTGTCGTCCACAACAATTTCAACTCCTGTGGCTGCTTCAAGTGCCCTGATATTTCTTCCTTCGCGGCCAATGATACGGCCTTTAATTTCGTCGCTTTCGATATTGAATACCGTTACCGCATTTTCAATTGCAGTTTCGGGTGCTATACGCTGAATAGTGTTAATTACAATTCGTTTTGCCTCTTTACTTGCGGTAAGCCTTGCTTCGTCCATCACTTCACTGATATAAGACATAGCCTGAGATTTAGCCTCATTCTTCATAGTCTCAATCAACTGGTTTCTGGCGTCAACAGCAGACATGCCAGCAATATTTTCAATCTTCTGTATTGCCTCCTGCCTCAACTTGTCGTACTCCTCTGCCTTTTTTTCAATCATCTCCTGCTGAAGTCTGGCATTCTCCTTTATTTGTTCAGCCTCTTTTTGTTTTCTCTGAAGTTCCTGCAATTGCTGATTAAGAGTGAGTTCCTTTTGTTTGATTCTGTTTTCCTGCTGAATTATTACGTTACTCTTTTCAAGAATTTGCTGTTCGTGGTCTGTTTTTAGTTGTAAAAACTTCTCTTTAGCCTGAAATATTTTCTCTTTCTTGATGTTTTCGCCGTCCTGTTCGGCGCATTTCAGAATTTCTTCTCGTTTTTTCTTTAGGACGATATTGTTTCCCACATAATAAGCTAATCCAAAGGCAGCTATCGCGGGCAAAATGATAGATAAAATGATCTCCATGTGCGTGTATGTATATATAGTTGTGTGTCAAAAAAAGCCGCTGGTTGCTGTTTAGTCAAAACCTTAATAAATTAAGATTTGAGCTCCGGCACTTTGTCGCAAACGTCCAACGTCCTGCATGCAGAATCCCCCGAAGGGTAAATAGGCCTGTTTTTGACTGCCGAGTAGGCTCGGTATTGTTTTAATGTTGATTTTGGCAAAGAGCTAAACCAACGGCTATGCTAAATCTGCTGAGATCAGGCAAGATTTACATTGATATACTCGTCAAGAAGTGTGTTAAGATTCTGCAATTCGTCAACTATATGAGTGCTCTCTTCACGCTGTTCAGCCTCAATAAGGCGTATAACAAACTGGAGTAATGCCATAGAGAGGGCATCCTGTATGTCTCTGTTTGCATACCTTTTGCGGTAAAGATCTACCTTTTCATTGATAATCTTAACTGCAGCACGAATTTTCTCTTCGTCCTGAACAGCAATTTTCAACGGATAGTATCTGTCCGCAATGCTTATCTGTATGGATTGAAATTCACTCATTATCAGTTGCACTAATCATTTAGCAAAGCTATGCACTTATCTATCTCCTTCACGATTTTACCAATCTTCTGTTTTGCCTCTTTAACATCTGTTGAAGATGTCTTGAAAGCCTCAGCAAGTTGTAAGTTGCTTATTTTAAGTTCTAGTTCTTTTACTCGGTTATTACTAATTTCAAGGGCATTTTTACATGAGTCAAACTCTTCAGAAAGTTTCTTGTTCTCTGATGCAACCTGCTCATATTTAGATATGATGAGCTCTATTTTGCTCTTTAGGCTGTTAATTACTGATTGATAGTCTTTACTCATTTTTAAATGCTCTATTGCAAAGATAATTATTTTCCTAAAATAATGGAAAATAAAAAAAGGAGCCAAAATTACTTTTGACTCCTTAAATCTATTATTCAGCTTGGTTAGAGGCTGTTTTTTATCTCTATCTTCTCCATTCCTGCTGCAATTGCCTTTTCATTCATTGGAATGAGAGAGTGGTGCCTTTCAGGAATTGATTTCTTAAGACCTTTGATTACATTCTCCAGAGTAACAACCGGTCTCATTTTCAGGTATGCACCCAGAACTACCATGTTATAACCTTTTGAATTGCCTATTTCAGCCGCAATATCAACTGCAGCAATAGAGCATACGGTAATGTCTTTTCTGGATGGGATGCGTGTAATTCCATTTGGGTCGTATATGAGAACTCCTCCAGGTTTAACACTCTCCTCAAATTTATCCAGCGATTGCTGGTTGAGAATTATTGCCACATCACATTTACTCAGAATTGGAGAGCTGATTTTCTTGTCACTAAGAATTACAGTAACATTTGCTGTTCCACCTCTCATTTCCGGTCCGTATGAAGGCATCCAGGTAACCTCCTGATCCTGCATGATTCCTGAATATGCGAGAATTTTTCCCATGGAGAGTACTCCCTGACCTCCAAAACCTGCTATAATTATCTCTTCTTTCATAATTTAATGCTTTTTTACCTGTCTTTAAGATCTCCCATAGGATATTCAGGGAACATATTTTCTACCATCCATTCGTTTGCAGCTACAGGTGAGAGTTTCCATCCGGAGTTGCAGGTACTTACTACCTCAACAAATGATGTACCCTTACCCAGCGCTGAATTTTCAAATGCCTTGCGGATAGCTCTCTTGGTTTTTCTGGCTGCTGCTGCATTGTGAACAGCCTGTCTTGTAACATAGCATGTTCCTTCAAGCTGAGCTATAAGATTTGTAATCTTAAGAGGCATTCCATGAAGCTTTGCATCTCTTCCGTAAGGGCTTGTTGCAGTTTTCATACCTATTAAGGTTGTAGGTGCCATCTGACCACCTGTCATACCATATATACCGTTGTTGATAAATATGACAACAATATTTTCTCCTCTGTTGCAGGCATGCATAATTTCAGCAGTACCAATTGACGCGAGGTCACCGTCTCCCTGATATGTAAATACATATTTTTCAGGGTGAAGTCTCTTGGTAGCAGTTGCAAGAGCCGGAGCGCGTCCGTGAGCTGCCTGCTGCCAGTCAATGTCAATATAGTTGTATGCAAACACAGCGCAACCTACCGGAGAAACACCAATAGTTTTCTCCTGAATTCCCATCTCTTCAATAACTTCAGCTATTAGCTTATGAACTGTACCATGCGAACAGCCCGGGCAGTAGTGCATTGTTGTACTGGTGAGAACAGGTGTCTTTGAATAGACCATGTTCTCGGGTTTAATTATATCTTTAACATCCATGATATGCCTTGTTTATTTATTGATAGAGTTTTTAAACGCTTCAAGAACCTCTTCAGGAGATGGAACAATTCCTCCAAGTCTTCCAAAGAAATTCACAGGAATGCGACCATTTACAGCAAGCTGAACATCCTCAAGCATTTGTCCTGTGCTAAGCTCTACAGACATCATAGATTTGAGGTGAGGGACAAGCCTGTTAATCTCTTTTTTAGGGAATGGGAAGAGTGTAATAGGACGGAGAAGGCCTAACTTAATGCCCTCTTTTCGTGCCATTTCAATTGTGCTTTCGCATATACGTGCCATACATCCGTATGCAACAATAACATGCTCTGCATCTTCACACTGAACGTTCTCGAATCTGACATCCTCATCTTCCATTTGCTTGTATTTAGCTATAAGAGTATGGTTAAGTCTTTCGTGAACAGCAGCATCAAGAGCCAGAGATGTAATAACATTCTGCTTCCTGTCAGGAGTTTTCCCAGTTGTTGCCCAAGGCATATTTTTGATAATCTCCTCATTTGTCCACCTTGGTTTCATTGGGCGAAGCTCAACTTTTTCCATCATCTGGCCAATTACACCATCCGAAAGAATCATGGCCGGATTGCGGTATTTGAATGCAAGTTCAAAGGAGAGATCAACGAAGTCGTACATCTCCTGAGCCGAAGCCGGAGCAAGCACAATCATCCTGTAGTCACCATGTCCGCCACCCTTGCAAGCCTGGAAATAGTCTCCCTGACCCGGCTGAATTGTACCCAGACCCGGACCACCGCGAACAACGTTTACGACAAGACAAGGAAGCTCAGCACCTGCCAGGTAGCTCAAACCCTCACACATAAGACTGAGTCCCGGACTGCTCGAAGATGTCATTACTTTTTTACCGCATGAAGCTCCGCCATACAGCATATTAATTGACGATGTCTCGCTCTCTGCCTGAAGAACCACCATGCCGGTAGTCTCCCATGGCTGCTCCTCCATAAGGGTCTCCATGACCTCAGATTGTGGAGTAATTGGGTATCCGAAGTAGCCGTCACATCCGCATCTGATTGCAGCATGGGCAATGGCTTCGTTACCTTTCATTAAAATTTTCTCTGCCATATTGATTCTCTTATTATTTTACAATCAGACTTTGATCCTGTATACAGTGATGCAGGTATCCGGACATACTGTCGCGCAGTTTGTGCAACCTGTGCAACTTTCAGGTGATGCCATATAGGCGTAGTTGTAGCCCTTGCTGTTAACCTCTCTGGCCAGCGCAATGGTCTGAGTGGGACAGTTGACAACACAAACGCTGCAGCCTTTGCATTTCTCTGTGTCCACCACGATAGCTCCTCTTAATGCCATATTTATCTGTTTTAAGTTTTTAGAATTTGTACAAATTTATAAGAAATAATTGAAAAGTGAAAGAAAAAACTTATAAATATTATATAATTATTTAGAAAAGTAGCTAAATCCTTTTATAATGTTATCAATAATGTAATTCCACCTTAAAATAATACCCAAAATCAGAAGAAGGATTAAAAGCACATATCCCTTCTGCGTTTCAGGTAAATTCACAAACCACTCTTTAAGTTTTCTTAAGATCCTTTTCATTACTCCTTCTCTATCCTGATTCTGGCATCAACAGCAATAACCTGCCTTGAATTTCCCAATAAAGGATTGATATCCATTTCAAAAATTTCAGGAGCGACTTTGCAAAGCGCAGATAGTCTTCTTAATGTTTCGTTATAAAGAACTTCATTTACTCCTTCCTGTCCTCTGGTACCCTGGATGATTTTATATCCGCGAAGTGAAGTAATCATATCTGAAGCCTCATGTTTTGAAACAGGAGCAAGAGCCGTGCTTATATCTCCCAGTGCCTCAACAAAAATTCCTCCTAAACCACACATTATAAGATGACCAAAGCCTCCCTCTCTTTTTGCACCGGCAAAAAGCTGTGTACCTGAAAGCATAGGCTGAAGAAGAATTGAGGTTGTATCTTTTATCTTCATCATTCTGTTAAACTCAGTCAAAAGAGTCTCATCATCAGTCACATTCAGAACTACTCCGCCAACATCAGATTTGTGAACTGGTCCAATTACCTTCATTACCAAAGGGTAACCAAGATCCTTTGCAGCTCTGCGAAGAGAAATTTCATCTGCAGCAACTGCCTCTTTTGCTCTGCTGATTCCCGCAGCATCGAGCAACTTTTGAACTTTTTCAGGAGATAGATATCCGTTGGCTGACTCATCAATCACCTTTCTAATCATCTTTTTATCAACCGGCGGAAGCTGAAAATCCAATTCAGGCTCTTTTGTGCTTATTACCCTGGATAGGGCCTGACCAAAAGTGACTTCATCCGGGAAGCTAATTCCTCCCCTGGATTGAAAAACTTCTATCTCATCCTTTACATTAACTACTGAAGGCAAAACAGGATAGACTGGTTTACTGCATTTTGCAATTTTTTCCAGCAGAACATCATACACATCATATACGGTGGTCAAACCCGGAGAACCAAAAATTACAGCCATTGAGTCTACATCAAAATCTTTTTCGCAGGCATCAATGATATCAGACAACTGAGCCGCTGTACCGGTTGCAAGAAAATCAACAGGATTGGCAACTGAAGAACCCGGATAGAGCTTTGCCAGCAATTTGTCTGCCTGAGCACCCTTGAAATGAGGTATTTTTATTCCATTTACTGAAAGGACATCGGTGAGCATAACCGCAGGACCACCGGCATGTGTAATGATTGCTACTTTATCTCCTTTAGGTTTAGGATACATTAGCACAGATGCTACGGTAACAAGTTCATTTCGGCTGAAACATCTGATAATTCCGGCTTTTTTGAAGAGTGCAGAAACAGCCTTGTCAGGGCTTGCAAGTGCTCCGGTGTGTGAAGAAGCGGCTCTGCTTCCTGCTTCGCTGTAACCTGATTTTATTGCCGCAATTTTAGCTCCCTTTTTAATAAGAGAAGAGGCGTGTTTCAGAAGCATTTCAGGCTTGCCGATATTTTCAATATATAGTAACTTTACAGGTGAACTTACTCCATGTTCATATGTCTCATCCATGTGCTTTAAAATCTCCTCAACACCCAGCTGAGCACTGTTTCCTACAGAATATACAGATGAAAACTTCAGCCCCAGCTGCATTGCAGCTTCCATTATAAAAACTACGGTTGCACCTGAGCCAGAAATAATATCAACTCCATCTCTGCTTAGTTTTGGGATTGGCTTCGTAAAGAGCCCAGAGTATTCAGGTGTAAGAACGCCAATGCAATTTGGTCCTATCAGGGAAGCGCCTGCTTTGTTAACGATTTTCACAATTTTCTCCTCAAGCTGAGCACCAGCTTCACTATCTTCATGAAAACCGGCAGAGAATATTATTACAGCTTTACACCCTTTTTTGGAACACAGGATATCTACAGCATCGGGACAAGAGTTAGCAGGGATAGCCAGAATTGCAAGATCAACCTGAGGCAGCTCTTCCACTGAAGGGTAACTTTTAATTCCCTGAACATTCTCAGCTTTTGGATTTACGACCATAAGTTTGCCTCTGAAACCAGTGTCAATAAGGTTCTTTAAGGCACTTCCGCCTGTTTTGCGGGTGTCGTCAGACCCTCCGACTATAACTATACTCTTTGGAGATAATAGCTCTTTTGTTATCATATTTTAATCAATTTGAGCGCAAATATAATAAAAGTCAATAAAATTAATGAAAATACTTATTTATTGTAACTTATCATGAGGTTATTTAATTATTGTATTTTCGGGAGGTAAATTTTTTAATCCTTTTCTGAAAGAGTACCAAATAATCCCAGAGCTTACCTCAAGATAATAGTATGAATACTCATCAGTTATATTATCGAATGGATTTATAAGACCGCTGAATCCTATTTCCCATTTTCGAATATTCCCTGCAGGCTTTTTATTAAGTGCCAAGCCGCTGACTATCCACGCATGGCTTACAATTTCTTTTCCGTCAGGAAAGAAACAGGAGCAAAAGTCAAAAAGAATCGATCCGGCTCTTTCTGGTTTTATTAAAGACAGAGACACATCAGATAAATAATCAATAAACCGTGACAGAAAATTTTCATATTTAGCGATTAATATTCTGAAAGCACCCTGCCATCTTTTGTCGTTATACCAGATATCAGAGATTCTTGATAATCGAATTGCCATTATCATCTCCTGTGGAGTCATACAATCAGTTTGAAGAACTTCATAAGGTGGAACAGGGGAGTACTTCAGCCCCAATTCAGATGCATTGCGTCTGAATTCTGTGCCGGGAAGAACCTTAAGTAATTCTGTCTGAATTTCATCAGGAGCAGTTCCGGCCAGATTTATATAGTCTTCCAGTAATCTGTTGAAGGAATAGCCGGGTAATCCTGCAATGAGATCTGCATGGACTTCAAATAGTTTAAGAGAAAGAAGAAACTTAAGCCCTTCCATAGAATTATAAGAGTTACCTGCACGTCCAGATTTAATCAGGACGGTGTCATCAAGTGACTGAATACCTGCTTCAACATGAAGCAAATCTGCAGGCATACTTTTTAATATCTCTCTTAACTCCTCCTTTATAATAGCAGGATGGATCTCGAGGTGGAATTTCATGCCTGCGGAAAAATCAGAAAATATTTTCAGCAAAGCTTTGGCATGCTTTTCATTTCCATTGAATGTTCTGTCAAGGATCCTTACATCTTTCACTCCTTTAGACTTTAGAAAAATAAGCCTTTGACGGATTATTTCCGGAGGCAGGAACTGAACTCTGGAGCAATTACTTCCACTTACGCAGAAAGCGCATGTATTAAAGCAGCCCCTGGAGGTCTCAAACTGAATGAATGGTTTGTCAAAACGAAAAAAAACCGAATATTCTGCAGGCACGAGGGAGAGAAAATCGCCAACAGAAGAGTGTCCGTTGTCTTTGTACTCACTTTTATTGTTCAGATAACAAAATCCGGGAATAGAGAAGTCAGGATTGTTATCAAGTATTGATTGGATAAAATGTGGAAACATCTCTTCGGCTTCACCTCTGAAAACCGCAGATACTTCAGTGTTGGTTTCAAGAAACCTTCTGTTTTCTCCAAGAAATTCAGGACCTCCGAGTATTATTGAAACATGGGGCAATAAAGATTTAATCCTCTTTAGAACAGATAATGAATAATCTGAATTAAAGAGCCATAGAGTTGAAAAAATGAAATCTGGTTTAAGTGATGCAGCCTCTGAGGTAATAACATTTTTGTCACTTTTGAGGGTAGCTGAGATTATATTCCAGCAAGAGCGTTCTCTCTGATTATCTGACAACTGCGCTTCCAGTGCAGGGAATGCAAGAGATGAGTGAGAATAGGAGGAATTTATGTCGAGCCAGAGAAATCGCATTTTTGCGACAAAAATAGTCAATTATCAGTCGATAGGCTCAAAATCTTCTTTTCCTACTCCGCAAACAGGGCAAAGCCAGTCTTCAGGTATATCTTCGAAAGATGTTCCGGGAGCGATTCCTCCGTCAGGATCTCCCTGTACAGGATCATAAACATAATCACAAACGATGCAAACATATTTTTTCATAACTCACCTGATTTAGATTAGGATTTTTATTATCACAATATTAGCATATTTTTTTCAATTAAAATTGAATTTGTCGTATAATTGTAAGAATAAATGAAGCAACTATAATATGTATTCCATACTTATAAAAAACACACAGCTGGAAGGGAGAGAGATTGATCTGCTCATTAAAGGAGATCGAATTGCAAAAATTGGTCATAACATTGAATTTCAGGCAGACAGAGTAATTGATGGCAAAGGGAAAAGCATTATTCCTGGATTTATAAATATGCATACACATTCTGCGATGACACTAATGCGGGGAATAGGGGAGGATATGCACCTTATGGAGTGGCTGGAAGAAAAAATCTGGCCAGTGGAGAAAAGACTTGACGATGAGATGATTTATTGGGGAACCAGGCTTGCTTGCCTGGAAATGATTAAGTCCGGAACTACCACATTTAATGATCAGTACTGGAGAGTTCCTGTAGCAGTGAAGGCGGTAAAAGAGGCCGGTTTACGTTCAGTTCAGCCATATGTAATTCTCGATCTGATGGACAAATCAAGGTCTGAAGAGATTAAACGAGAGTGTGCAGAGATGTACGAACAGTCTAAAGAGTGGGGAGATGTTAACAGGTTTGCTGTTGGAATTCACTCTCCTTACAGTGTTTCTGAGGAGATGATTGTGTGGGCTTCCCGTTTTGCGCGAGAGAGAGGTCTTCTTGTTCACCTGCATTTGTCTGAAACTGAGGGTGAAAATATTCGCTCAATCAAGAAACATGGACTTACTCCTACTGAATATCTTGAGAAACTGGGAGTTCTTGGGCCTGAAGTAATTGCTGCACATTGTCTCTGGATGAGTGACAGTGATATTGAGATACTTTCAAAATATGATGTAAAAATTGTGCATAACATAAATTCAAATCTTAAAATTGCTTCTGGTTACAAATTCAGATACAATGAATTCAGGGATGCAGGATTGACAGTTACACTTGGAACTGATGGCTGTGCTTCTTCAAATAATCTTGATATGATTGAGACTATGAAGATTTCTGCTCTTGTCCAGAAAGCATGGAGAGACGATCCCACATCAATGCCACTTGATGAATTAATGAAGCTGGCAACTCTTAACGGAGCCAGGGCGCTTGGTATTGAGGCAGGCGAAATAAGGGAGGGCTTACTTGCAGACCTCTCTCTTATTAATACCGATATTTTTGAATTTACTCCCAATATAAATTTTCTGGCAAACCTTATCTATTCTGCTAACAGTTCATGTGTTGATACTGTTATTTGCAATGGTAAGATTGTAATGGAAAACAGAGTAGTTAAAGGTGAAAGAGAGATTATCGATAATGTTAACAGATTGTACAAAAAATTATTATAAATAATCATGGATATATTGAAGAGAATAAATGAAGCCGCAGCTTATATTTCTGACAAAACGGGCAATGTAAAACCTTTTGCAGGTATTGTACTGGGAAGCGGTCTGGGTGAACTTGGCGAAAAGATTCAAAACAGAACAGTAATACCTTATGGAGAAATCCCTCATTTCCCTCAGTCAACAGCTATGGGACATAAAGGAAATCTGATTTTTGGCGAGCTGGGAGGAAAGAAAGTTGTCGCAATGCAGGGAAGATTCCACTATTATGAGGGATACGGCATGGATCAGGTTACTTTGCCTATAAGAGTTATGAAGGTACTTGGCATATCTTGTCTCTTTGTTTCAAATGCTGCAGGAGGAGTTAATCCTTCTTTCAGAGTAGGAGACCTTATGATAATTAAAGACCATATCAATTTAATGCCTAACCCTTTGATTGGCAAAAACCTCGATGAATTTGGCCCCAGATTCCCTGATATGACCAGACCATACGATCTGAAGATTATAAAAATGGCCGAAGATATTGCTCTCTCAATGGAGATTAAGCTTCAAAAGGGAGTTTATCTTGCGGGCACTGGTCCCACTTACGAAACTCCTGCAGAATATGGATATTTTGGAAAAATTGGAGCAGATGCAGTTGGAATGTCAACAGTTCCTGAGGTAATTGTGGCCCGTCACTCTTCAATCCCTGTATTTGGGATGTCTGTAATTACAAATGAGGCATTCAGCTTTACAGAGGATTATGTAAACGACGGTGACGATGTAGTTATTGCTGCAAACAAGGCTGCCGACAGGATGACAAAACTGTTTACCGCAATTATCAAATCACTGGAAATCTAAAAAATATGAATGAGTTCAGACCAATACCAAAGCAATATTTTGATCAGGCTTTTGCGCTGACATACTATTCTGAAGTTCTTTGGCAGAAATCTTTTGTTGATGGGAATGGTGGCAATCTGTCAATGAGACTGGATGAGGATCTCTTCATGATTACTCCTACACTTCATTCTAAAAGTGGTCTGAATGAAGCAGATCTGGTTGTAATAGATGGTAGCGGCAATCAGATATACGGCTCAAAACGGGCCTCTTCTGAGCTGCATGCCCACCTTGCCATTTATAAACAACGTCCGGAAATTGGCGGGGTTGTGCATTCGCATCCTCCTTATACCTGCTCTTATGCTTTTACTGATTCTGTCCCAACTGTTCCGCTAAGTGCAGAATCGGCTATCTGGATGGGCGAACTTGTACTTGCCCCTTATAACACACCAGGTTCAACTGAGATTAGCGAGCAGATTGCTTCAATGTCCCGGGGAAGAAATGTTTTGGTATTACAAAACCACGGATTGATGACCTGGGGCAAAACCCTTGAAGAGGCATACTGGCGTACAGAGGTAGTAGAAGCACACTGCAAAATATATCACATGATGGAATCGCGGGGAGCAAAGCCAAGGCATTTCACTTACAAGCAGATGACACAACTGAACGATCTCCGCTCAAGATTTCTTAAAAATGACTAGAAGACCTATTGATTTTGATTCTGTCGAAATTGATCCTGATGGTAAATTCATTAAGATTATTGATCAGACACAACTCCCGCAGAAAGAGGTCTTTCTGTTTCTCTCAGAGGAAAATGAAATTGCCGAAGCAATTTCTTCACTAAGAGTAAGAGGTGCTCCGGCAATTGGTATTGCTGCTGCAGCCGGACTGGCTGTTGTGTTAAACTGTTCCGGATCTGAGACAATAGAAGAGAGTACAAGGGTGCTTGAAAGAGCCTGCGAAAAACTTGAATTCACAAGGCCTACTGCGGTCAATCTCAGATGGGCACTTCAAAGGATGAGAAATAAATTCAATTCCTTAAAGGGAGAATATGCAAATAATATTGAGAAGCTGCATAAACTGATGACAGAAGAGGCAACCAGAATTAAATCTGAAGATATTTCAATG
Source organism: Bacteroidetes bacterium HGW-Bacteroidetes-10 (assembly GCA_002842695.1). GTDB lineage: Bacteria > Bacteroidota > Bacteroidia > Bacteroidales > UBA932 > Bact-08. The sequence continues at coordinate 52,157 of PHDT01000001.1, forward strand.
TCGCTCTCCATTGCAGAAAACGGGCTTACTTTAATTAAGGAAGGTGCAAAAATTCTCACATACTGTAATGCAGGACACCTTGCAACCGGAAGATACGGAACAGCACTTGCGCCAATATATCTGGGAATTGAAAAAGGTCTGAATCTGAAAATCTATTCCTGCGAAACAAGGCCTTTGTTACAGGGAGCCCGGCTTACAACCTATGAGTTACAAAAGGGTGGCGCAGATGTAACCCTTATATGTGACAACATGGCTGCAACACTTATGCAGCAGGGAATGATTGACGCCGTTTTTGCCGGATGTGACAGAGTAGCTGCCAATGGTGATACAGCTAATAAAATTGGGACATTATCTCTTGCGATTCTCGCCAAATATCACTCAGTTCCATTTTATATTCTTGGTCCGGTGTCTACAATTGATCCTTCAGCAGAAGACGGATCACATATTGTAATTGAGGAGAGAAACGGAAAAGAAATAACCGAACCTTTTCCGGGGATAAAAATTGCTCCTGCTGAAGTTAAGACATATAATCCTGCATTCGATATAACTCCAGCTGAACTAATTACGGCAATAATAACAGACAAGGGAATATTCAGATATCCTTTCCATTTTCCTTTCCGAGTTAATTGAACGATATTTGTACAAAATTTGAATATGATTAAGAATATAATTTTTGACCTTGGCGGAGTGCTTGTAAGACTCGACAAACAGAGATGTATTGCCGCTTTTACACAAATTGGGCATGAAGACTTCGGGCGAATAATAAATGAATATTTTCAGGAAGGTTTTTTCATGGATTATGAAAAAGGAACAATAAACACAGATGAGTTCAGGGCATATGTCAGAAAGGGAATTGTCGGCATTGCGACTGATGCTCAGATTGACGAAGCCATGGCTGCTTTTCTTCCCGAAATTCCGATTGAAAAACTAAATGCATTACTCGATTATAAAAAGTCTTACAGAGTTTTTTTACTTAGTAATACAAATCCAGTTGCAATTGATACTGTTAAGCCAATGTTTGAAAAGGGGGGATTCAAAATGGAGGAGTATTTTGAAAAAATGTATCTCTCGTATGAAATGAAGCTTGCAAAACCTGATATCCGTATTTTTGAAAAAGTGCTCGAAGATTCGGTGCTGATTCCTGAGGAGACTCTTTTTGTAGACGATTCTCCGGTTAATCTTGAAGCTGCGCAGACTCTTGGCATTAAGACAGCACTTATACTGCAGGAAAATGACCTGGCAAGGGACCTTGAACCTTTTTTATGTTAATATTTGATAAAGAGGAGGAGAAAGTCAGATTCTTGTCTCTGTCAAGTGGCAGTAATGGTAATTGCTATTACCTGAGTAATGGAATTGTATCTTTGATAATCGACTTTGGAATTGGAGTCAGAACTGCAAAGAAAAGACTTACTGAACACGGAATTGATATTAATGAGATAGATCTTGTTCTGGTAACCCATGACCACATTGACCATATCAAGCATTTAGGCTCATTCGCAGAGAGATATATGAAACCCGTTTATGCAACGGAATCACTGCACAAAGCATTGTCTGATCATTTTGTAACAAGAGGCAAGATTGGTGCATTCAAAAAAATAATTGAGGCTGAAACACCTAGTGAATATAAGGGTGTAAAAATCACACCTTTTCCAGTTCCCCATGACGGTACAGACAATTATGGCTACCACATAGAAATATCTGGAATTAGGGTTACCCTTGCAACAGATGTTGGGGCTGTTACAGAGACAGTTCTAAAGTATGCTTCAATGGCAAATCACCTTGTTTTTGAATCTAATTATGATTGCGAAATGTTACAGGGAGGATCATATCCAAAAATGCTGATTGAACGCATCAGTAATGGTAAAGGTCACCTTAGCAACAAACAGAGTGCAGAGGCGATAGGCAAAATTTACCACAAGGGCATGAAGTCACTGCTTCTTTGCCATCTTAGCGCAAACAACAACAATCCTGAACTTGCATACAAGACAGCTTCGCAATCTCTTGTATCTGCCGGTGCAACACCGGGTGAAAATATTCTGCTGGAGTGCCTTCCAAGAGGTGCCTCTTCAAAAATGTATATCCTTGACTGATTTTTTACTTTTTTGTATCAAAAAAAATGTGCCGGTAGTTTTTTACCGGCACATTTTTTATTAAATATCTGCTGCTTAATCAACAAACTGCCTTGCAAAGTATCTTGCCGTTAGCTTTTCACCAGTCGCCTTTTCTATCATCTCATTCCACTCATATCTCATGCCAGGATTAAATACATTTTTTGTCATCCATGTACCTACCTCTTTATTACCAACATAAGACTCATTACGAAAATCTCCGGACTTGGTTATGTTCTCAACTATGTAATAGTGCATTTGAGATGCAAACAATTCACCAAGCTGATAGTTATGATAATAGCAGGGGTACAATGCAATATGTATTTTTGTTGCCCAGTCCGGAGAATTTCTGCCTTCCGGTCTTTTAAGCATCTGGTATTGCTCGACCATATCCCACCAAAGTTTATTCAGGTCCTGATCTGGGTTTGCATACATAGATTTCTCGAATCTGTAAACAACCTGCACCCATCTGCTAAACACAAGCTGCTGTAATTTCAGTGATTTAAAACAATCTTCAGCAATAAGGTTTTTCTCCTCTTCGGTGATCCCAAGATTTTGCATCATCCACTGAGGGTTACGGGAGAGGCGTCCGAAAATCATTGCTACAGCTTCTGTTGTAAAAGTGTGTGCAGCATTCCTCAGAAAATACGGATTTTCAGGAATGTCGTGTCCCTGTGAGTAGACAGCATGACCAAACTCATGAAGCATAGTTCCCATCCAGGATTCATTATCACTAATATTGCAAAGAACTCTTACATCTCCGTCGCCATCAATATCTATGCAATATGCATGCTGATTCTTCTTCTCTTTTTCATACAGGTCGCTGTTTGCCATTATCTTGCTTACATCAAGTCCAATTCCCATATAGAAATCAGTTGTAAGCTGCTCCAGATTCTTACCTTTGTAATACTTGTCAAGGTCTACAGGGTAGAGCTGAGGAGACTCCTGAAAATAACGGCCCTGATAATGCCAGGGCATTAATTTTTCTTCAGGAATGTTGTACCTTATCGAAAATGAAGAGTCCATATCTGCTTTAAGAGATGAGAATTCCCCCCTTGTAAGAGAGTCCAGTTCATCAAACAGAGCTGAAATCTCTTCTGGATTCTGACCGGACAGCTCAAGAGACATTGTATGAAAATTATCATAACCAAGAGATGATGCAACCTGGTTTCTAAGTTTAATTATTTCAATAACATCTGCCGCCACAAATGGTCCAATCTCCTTATGTGCTTTCCAAACATCCTCGAGCTCCTTATTGTCTCTGGAACTTTGCAGAATTTTCTCTACCTCATTGTCTGATATTGTTTTTCCTCTGTAATTTGCACGAAATTCTGCATATTTCTGCTCAAGAGCAGTGGATTTCATAATAATGCTGTTCAGCAATGCTGTATCAACCTGATTTGACAGGAATGCATTATATAAAATATCCAGTTGTCTTGCCAGTGCAGGGTCTTTAATATTTCCGTTCTCTTTAATCTCCTTTAGCGAGGCAAAAGTCACAGAATCAGAATAAATTTTTGTGATCGCAATATTTGCCTGAGAATACTTTTCGAATTCTGCTGCATCGCCGGTGATAGTTCCGTTCCAGTATGCAAGTGCAGCCTCCTTATTAAGTGGCCTTACCTGATTTTCTGTTTGAGTTATTATCTCCTGAAGTTTCATTTCATCTTTGTTTCCGCAGCTTGCCAGCATTGCTACAGCTGCTGTTATTAAAAGAAGTTTTTTCATATTAAGTTTATTTAGTTTCTTTTTTTGAAAGCTTTTGCTGAAATAATCCATATATCCTCAACCGGCCGGTCATTAGAGTCGGTTTTAACATCTGAGATGGCCTCAACGACCTCCATTCCGCTTACAACCTCACCATAAACTGTATATTGAGTATCAAGGTGCGGTGTTCCGCCAATACTTTTATAAACAGCTCTTCTCTCAGGTGATATTTTATAGGGGATGTTGATATTATTATCGCTGTTGCGCTTGTCAACTCTTTTTTCAACAGCATCCAGGGCTTCATCGTCAAGAATCTTCCCTTCAACTATATAAAACTGAGAAGCAGATGATTCCCTGTTTGGGTTAATATCGTCTCCCTCTCTTGCAGAAGCCAGTACACCTCTTTTGTGAAAAATATGCGGTTTGATCTCTGCAGGTAAGTTTTGTGAAGGGCCTCCGTCTCCGTAAAGTTTGCCGGGTTCTCTCTGTTTTGAATCAGGGTCTCCTGACTGAATCATAAAATTGTTTATTACCCTGTGAAACAAAATACCTTCGTAATAGCCACTTTTAACAAGTTTCACAAAGTTATCCCTGTGAATTGGGGTCTCATCATAGAGTTTTACAACAATTTCTCCTTTAGTTGTAACAATCCTGACATTCCAGCTTCTTCCCCTGCCTGCAGAGAAAGCGCTAACCGAAATCACAAAAGTGAGAACGGAGAGAGCCAGTAAAGACTTTAAAAAAGATCTGATCATAACAGCTTAAATTTGCGGACCTGAAGCAACCAGTGCTCTTGCAGCATCGTTGTCGCAATATTGCTCAAAGTTCTTAATGTATTTTGCAGCAAGGGACTTTGCCTTTTCATTCCACTCCTCTGAGTTTTTATAGGTATCCCTCGGGTCAAGAATTCCTTCAGATACATTATTAAGTGAAACCGGTACATTAAGATTAAGAACCGGAATGTGTTTTCTCTGAGCAGTTTCAATTGAGCCGTCAATTATTGCATCAATAATCGCTCTTGTATCTTTTATAGAAATGCGTTTTCCAGTTCCGTTCCAGCCTGTGTTAACCAGATAGGCCTTTGCTCCGTGCTCATCCATTTTCTTTGCCAGAGTTTGTGCATAGATTGTTGGATGAAGAGTCAGAAAAGCCTCACCAAATGCAGGGGAGAATGATGGAACCGGTTCTGTAATTCCCCGCTCTGTTCCGGCCAGCTTAGAAGTGTATCCGCAGAGGAAGTGATATTGCGCCTGGTTTCTGTCAAGAATGGAAACAGGAGGCAATACGCCAAAAGCATCAGCAGATAGGTAAATAATCTTTTTCGCATGACCTGCTTTTGAAGGGAGCACAATTTTGTTTATGTGATAAATAGGATAGGAGACACGAGTATTTTCTGTTACTGAAGCATCTGAAAAGTCAATGCTGCCATCTTTGTTAACAGTGACATTTTCAAGGAGCGCATCTCTTTTTATTGCTCTCCAGATATCAGGCTCATTTTCCTCACTGAGATTGATAGTTTTTGCATAACATCCCCCTTCAAAGTTGAAAACTCCCTGATTATCCCATCCATGTTCGTCATCACCGATAAGATAACGTTTTGGGTCTGCCGAAAGAGTAGTTTTTCCGGTTCCGGAAAGGCCAAAGAATACAGCCACATCGCCATCTTTACCGACATTTGCCGAACAGTGCATAGCTGCTATTCCTTTTAACGGCAGATAATAGTTCATCATTGAAAAAATACCTTTTTTCATCTCACCGCCATACCAGGTTCCGCCGCAAACCGACATTTTCTCAGTTAAATTGAAAAGAACAAAAACATCTGAGTGAAGGTTATGTTCTTTCCATTTTGGATTAGTTGCTTTTGAAGCATTTATGAACACAAAATCTGGTTCCCCGTAGTTTTCCAGTTCATATTTAGATGGGCGTATAAACATATTCGTCACGAAATGTGCCTGCCATGCCACCTCCATTATAAAGCGAACTTTCATTCTAGTATCTTCATTTGTACCGCAATATGCATCGACAACATAAAGAAGATCCTTGCCTGAAAGCTGGTCCTGAGCAATTTTCTTGCAATCATCCCAGACTTTATTGTCAATAGGCTTGTTTATATTGCCATCCCACCATATTGTACTTTCAGTAACAGAATCTTTGACAATGTATTTGTCTTTTGGCGATCTTCCGGTAAAAATTCCTGTCATAACTGAAACGGCTCCAGTATTAGTTATCACTCCTTTTTCGAACCCTTCGTTCTTTTCTGAAATTTCGGCCTGAAACATTACTTCGTACGATGGATTATGCAATACTTTGCCGACATTTGCAATGCCATACTTTGAGAGATCTAAGGCTACCATATCTTTTTGATATTATTTTGTTAGGATTTTGTATATTGAAACAAATTTAGATAATTATCTCTAACAAAATTTATTAGTTTTTCAACACTTTCAAAGTTTTTTCAACAATGACGACACCTCTTGAGATATTAAAACAGTACTGGGGATATGATAGTTTCCGCCTTAACCAGGAAGAGATTATCAATTCTGTGCTTGCCGGCAGGGAGACACTGGCCCTTATGCCAACCGGAGGGGGTAAGTCGCTGACATTCCAGATTCCTGCTCTTATGACAGAGGGAATTACCATTGTTGTAACACCATTAATTGCCTTAATTAAGGATCAGGCGGAATCTCTGAGGGATAAGGGAATCCCTGTAATTGCAATATATTCCGGTATGGGAAAGGACGAAATTGACGCTGCCATAGACAATGCAATTAATGGTGATTATAAGTTTCTATATCTCTCACCTGAAAGGCTGGGAAGTGAAATTTTCAGGGCGAGGGCACCAAAAATGAATGTAAGCTATCTTGTAATTGATGAAGCTCATTGTATTTCCCAGTGGGGTCACGACTTTAGACCTGACTATCTTAAAATAAAGGAAATTAAAGAGATAGTATCTCCTCTCGCAACAATAGCTTTAACTGCAACAGCAACTGAAAAGGTAGTTCACGAAATTGTACATCAGCTTGATCTGAAAAATGTTAATATCGTTAAATCAAGTTTTGGCAGAGATAACCTCTCTTATGTCTGCAGGGAGGACGAAGACAAGAATGGTCAGCTTTTAAGAATTGCAAAATCTGTAAACGGATCCGGTATAGTATATGTACGGGAGCGGAAAAAGGCAGAAGAAATAGCTCATTTTTTGCAGTCTCAGGGTATTCTTGCTGAACCTTATCATGCCGGAATTGGTTCTGCACTGCGATCTTCAAGACAGGATGACTGGAAAAGCGGAGCAATAAGGATAATTGTCGCCACCAATGCTTTTGGGATGGGAATTGACAAGGCTGATGTAAGGTTTGTCTGTCATCTGGATCCGCCTGAATCTCTTGAAGCTTACTACCAGGAGGCCGGAAGAGCCGGAAGGGACGGAAAGAGGTCATATGCTGTTCTTTTATGGAGCCGGTCAGATTCAGGCAGGTTAAGAAAGATACTTGCCTCTACATTCCCTCCTGTAGAATATATCGCCTCAGTTTATCAGAAGATTTTTATTTACTATGGAATTGCTTTTGGAGCAGGGAAAGAGCGAGTTTTAAAATTCAGCCTTGCAGACTTTGCTGCCAATACCAAATTGCACCCTGTTCCGGCATATCATGCACTAAAATATATTTCAAAAGAGGGATATCTGGATGTTACAGAAGAGATTGACAATCCTTCAAGAATTAAATTTCTTATTAACCGTGATGAGCTATATAATATTCAGCTCAAAAACAACTCTCTTGACGCATTCATTAAAACCCTCCTCAGGCTCTATTCAGGGCTGTTTTCGGCACTTACTCCCATAGATGAAGAGTATGTAGCCAAAATAACACGAAACAGCAAAGCGGCCATTACATCAAGTCTTGTGACCCTCTCAAGAATGGGAGTAATTTCTTATGTACCATCAGTAAGGTCACCCTTGCTTATTTTAAAAATCGAGAGGCTTGACGAAAAGAACTTCAGGATTACACAAAGTATGTATGATCAGCTAAGGGGAAGCATGGAGGAGAAGATTGAGGGTGTGATTGAGTATTTTTCAGGCAGAGACAAATGCCGCCAGTCTGTGCTGCTGGAATATTTCGGAGAGTTTGGAACTCCCGATTGCGGAAGTTGTGATATTTGTCTTTCAAGAAAAAGCCGTAAAGAGAGTAATGACTATTACGGAGAAATTGAAAAAAGGCTAATTGAACTTCTTCTGGACGGGCCGAAAAATATTGCTGAAATTTCTCTGGAAATTGATGACGAATCAAGAACATATGTTCAGATTCTCAGAGATCTGACAGACAGGGGAGGGGTCGAGATTAAAGATGAACTTTACTATCTGATCCCGGATTGATTACAAATTCTCTTCAATAAATCTGCTTAACTCAGTGTATAATTTCTGAACCGGCAGCCCCATTACATTGAAGTAGGATCCCTCAATCTTTTCAATAGCGACAAAACCTATCCAGTCCTGAGCTCCATATGCACCTGCTTTGTCATATGGTTTGTAATTGTCAATATAATATTCAATTTCCTGAATATTCAAATCTCTGAACCAGACTTGAGTTGTAGCGGAGAAATTCTTAACTTTTTCATTACTTCTGAGAGTAACTCCGGTAATTACAGTATGTTTATTACCCGATAATTTCATAAGAATCTTAACTGCATCATCTCTGTCTGCCGGCTTGCCAAGTATCTCTCCGTTACACAGAACCATTGTATCTGCCGTGATTAGTATTTCATCACTCCTGAGTTCTCTGCCAAATCCTTTTGACTTAAGAAGTGAAAGATATTCAGGTACTTTGACAGGGTCAATGCTTTGATCCCATATCTCGTCTACATCACCGTTAAGTTCCACAACAAAATCAATGTCAAGGCCACTGATAAGCTGTTCTCTTCTTGGTGAAGCCGATGCTAGAATTACTTTTTTGTTTTGTAATAACTCTTTTAACATCACAGACCTGAATAAATTTCCTGATCAAATGACCAGTTATCCTGTACCTTAAGCGTTTGCTCTATAACATCTCTTACACTTCCCCTTCCGCCCGGATAGAGAGAGATGTATTCACAAACCTCCTTTACCTCAGTAACTGCATCAGATGGGCAGGTTGCTATTCCGCATGATTTAAGTACCTCAATATCCGGTATGTCATCTCCCATATAAAGCACCTCTTCGTGTTTGAGTCCGTTTCTGGAGCAGAAATCATCAAAATCGGGCATTTTATTCAGAGAGCGAAGATAGATGTCCTCATTTTGCACTCCAACCTGAAGGAATCGCTTTCTGATGGATTCAGATGAACCACCGGTAATAATTGCAACCGGATAGTTTTTTAGAACAGCGATTCTGACAGCAAAACCATCCTTTGCATTGTGAGATCTTAATAAATCTCCAGTTTCGGTCGCAATTACAAGACCATCTGTAAATACACCATCAACATCAAAGGCAAAAGCCTTAATAGTATGTAACTTAGTTTTAAAATTGGACATGAGTTATCTTTGCTTTTTTGCCTCAGAGGCAATTAGTTTTGTTAACATTTCATATACTGCATGATGTTCCGGTACATCTTTAAGAATCTCAAGATGTTTTTTGATAGTTGATACATCTCCTCTTACAGCAGGACCAGTCTGTACAAGTGAGGGATGACCGTAAAGAAATGCCTTTCTTACTGTTTCTATGGCAAGAGGGAGAAGAAAGACATGATTTGGTGCAGAAATATCGTAGGCCAGAGCAATCATATAATTTACAAAATTGCTTACAAACACTGCTGCAACATGCATTCTCATCCTTTCGTCAGTATCACAGACCATATACTCTGCTCCAAGTCTGGTGGCCATCTCTGTGAGTGTTTGTTTAGTTTTGTCGTCTGATGCCTCAAGGAGAAAAGGGACAATATTCATATCAACAGGTTTAGCCTTGCTGAGCGTCATTAGAGGGTAAAAGACCCCGTGAGAGGGGACAGAAGAGATAATGTCAACAGATGTTGCTCCACTGGTATGACAGACAATAGTCCTGCCTGATACAACAGAGGGGATTCTGGCAACTATTGTAAAGATCTCTGCTATTGCATCATCTGAAAGGGCCAAAATAATTACATCACTTCCATCAAGCGACACAATATCCTCAGCATACATAGTATCAGGAAGTAAGTGAGGATTGTATTCATGCTTGTTTAGTATTGAAACAAGCTGAGAAGCACTTTGCCGGCTTCTGTTCCAGATAAAGGGAATTTCAAAACCGGCAGATTTGAGCGCAAGAGATAATCTGAAAGCAGCATTACCGGCACCTGCAAATGAAATTCTGAGAGTAGAACTCATCGCTGCGCACCTCCTGTTGCATATACAGCCAGACTTTCGTGACCATCAGAATCAACACTTTGAACAGCAAACAGATAATTATCCTTACTTATATCAATATCGAAAGTAGTTGACGTTACAAATATTTTTCTTTCCCAGTTAGATTTATCGGTTTCTCTGATAAGAACATAGTATCCGGCTGGTTTAGCTCCCTTTTCAGGCGCCTTCCAGCTTATTTTTGTACTGCTTGAGAGTCCCGCTATATCAATTTTTACATTTTCAGGCATATCCGGAGCCATTGCAAGGTTCATTACAGAGGTAAGATTGACTGCAGCATTTTTCCTTACATATTCAAGGTCTACGCCCTTTTTAACATCACCCATCTCCAGCCCGTCAACAACCTCTACAACCTGATGTGTCCTGTCATAATTTTCATGATATTCGCATAACCTTACGGCAGTAAATCCCTCTTTTGTAAAAGGAGTGTGGTCTCCGCCCCTGCCAAATCTGTCATTTCTGTAAATCAGCTTAACCTCAAGATTGTCTACATATCTCTCACCAATCTCCTTAATGTATCTGGCCAGTTGACGTGATTTACTGTCGTTTTCCGCAGAGTTGAAGATTCGCTCCTTTTTCATCTGATCGGTTTCAAATACAGGAATATTTTCTGAAAATACTCTGAGTTTTGTATTATTGGAAATTTCGGTTGCACTTGATCTGGAATTTCCAATCATGTCGTTGTTCATTACAGCAGTTAAATTCCAGTTATCTTTCCTGGCAACTGCAGCCATATGGGCAGCTCCAAGTAAACCATGCTCTTCACCTGAAAGAAACATCAGTTTTACGGTAACCGGAAGTGGGGTTTTCGCAAGAATTCTTGCAATCTCCATCAGAGCAGAAACTCCGCTTCCATTATCATTTGCACCAGGGGCAAAAATGAGTGAGTCATTATTGTCAAAGGATCTGCTGTCATAGTGAGCCAAAAGGGCAATCACCCTGTCATCACTTTTATTAGTTCCTTCAATTGTAAAAACAATATTCTCCAGAGATATCTCCCTGCCCAGACGTGTCCCTTTTCCTCCGGCCAGAAATTTTACTCTTTCGGCATAACACCTTGAAACAGAAGATTTAGAATATCTTTCCAGAGAATTAAACAAAAACGATGCAGCGGAACCAATTCCGAAGTCTTTTCCATTTCTGGTACTTAAATTGTGTCTTGTTGTAAATGATACAAGAGTATCTATTGTTGCTGAAATGTTTTGAACTGAAATTGAAGAGGCAGCCTGAGAAATCTTAATATCCTTTCTGATAATCTGCTGTGATAAAGCAGAGCTTGATACTCCTGCAGCAAGAAGCAGTGTACAGGCAAATATTCTTAATCTAAAAGCTGTCATGAGTTTCTTTGGTTAAATGAGGTTAATAAAGTTCAAAGAACGAAGTAATCTCTTTTTTGTGCTTACCCGGAATTAGGATTATATGGTTTCCAAGATGAGAGTTAAGGAAGTTGTCCAAATCCTCAGTTGACTTAAAGCGAAACTTCACCTGAGTTCTGCATCTTTCTGTAACATTGGTGTTTTCAATAATTTCACCATGAGCAACAAAGAATTTATCCAGCTTCTCTCCTCCGCATTTAAAGATCGTATATTTGCCAAGAATAAGTTTTGCAGAAACACCAATTCCCGATTTAGACTCATAATGGGAAGGCAAATTAAATGACTCAGAAAAAGAAACTGGAGTAGTGCAATGTGCAAAATCTACTGTGTTGTCACCTCTGTCAATAGATGAAGGGTTAGCCATAAAGACTGCCTTGTTCAGTAATGACCTTGCAATAATCATTGACCAAAGAGTAGGTATGTCACCTTCACAACCAGATACAAGTCCCTTGTCGTTCAAAACAGAGAGAGCAAGGCAAGCTGTAGTATTACAAGTTGATATAAGATCAAAACATTTGACAGATATTGCATTAAGCTCATTCTCCTGAACAATTTGTTTAATTGCAATATACATTTTGACTGCATCAACAACATCTTTAGATGAACGATCTCCCACGGTTAATCTGGTAAAGCCATCAATAAGCTTAGCAGAATCATCGCTGTTAAGGGAATATTTACCCTTGTAGTTGTCAATATCCTTATATTTTTCTTCCAGAGAGGATACGGGTATGTCCACGAATTTTGCTCCAAATCTTGAAGTAAGAGAATATTTGTCTACGTCAGATGAGATGAGCCATGGAGACGCATCTCCAATAAGACCGATTTTAGTATTTGTAATCTCTTTGAAAGCCTTCTGAATATTACAGAGCATTGAAATATCTTCATGAAGCTGCTCCATATATCTCTTTGATGGGTCAATCGGAAAGTTAAGATGTTTGTGCTTAATCCCTGAATTGCTGAGCCAGCTTGAAATCTCCAGCGTTGCTGCAAGAGAGTTATGAAATGAGTCACTTAGAATTACAAGTGGTTTCGAAATCTTTTGCCAGTTATTAAGGAAAAGCTGTTCAGTTCCCCCAGTTGCAATAAATGCAATGGCAAATTCCTCCTGACCTTTTATTGGCTCATATTCCTGAGCACTTACAACTTTGAGCGAGTAACGCGACTTGAAATCTGAATATAGAGTTTCTCTTGAACCAGATACAGAGTTACCATCGTGTAGATTGGATGCAAAAACGACAAGAGTGAGATTTAGTTCCATAGAATAAGTTTAATTTTGCAAATATAGAAATTTTAATTTGCGGCTTATTAAAAAATATAAATGGCAATAAATATGGAAAACAATACAGATAAAAATCAAAATAAATCATCGGGTAATATAATCACTGCATTTTTACTCAATCTTGTTTTTGCCCTCATTGAACTTGCCGGGGGACTTTACACAAACTCTGTTGCAATCCTTTCTGATGCAATTCATGATTTTGGGGATTCCCTCTCTCTTGGCGTGGCTTATTATCTTCAAAAAAAGTCAGAAAAGAGAGGTGATAACAAATATACTTACGGTTACAAACGATTTTCACTTCTTGGATCACTGTTTATATCAGTTGTTCTGGTCGTAAGCTCGGTATTTATTGTAAAGGAGAGTATTGAGAGGCTTATTTCGCCTCAGGAAGCAAATGCAACAGGAATGCTGATTCTCTCCATTCTTGGAATTATCGTAAACGGAGCAGCTGTCCTTAAATTAAAGAAAGGAACGAGCCATAACGAAAGGGCCGTTACTCTTCACATGATGGAGGACCTGCTTGGCTGGGGTGCTGTTTTGACAGGAAGCATAATAATGATGTTTGCAGATGTTCCCTTTATTGACCCTTTAATGTCAATATTAATTACAATATGGGTGCTGACCAATGTTTACCGCAACCTAAGAGACACAATGCGGATAATGCTTCAGGAGGTACCACGACAGGTAGACATTGAATTAATTGAGAAAAAAATAAAGAGTATAGAGGGAGTGGATTCAGTTCACGATCTCCATATATGGACTCTGGATGGTGAAAATCACATTCTTACCTTTCATCTTGTGACAGCAGGGTCAGCTGGTATGGAGAGCATCTGCAGTATAAAGGAAAGGGTTCGGAATATGTTACAAAAAGAGGGAATTGGGCATGTGACAATAGAAACGGAGAGTGAAGCAGAAAAGAGATTGTGCAGGGGAGACTTAACCTGCAGAAACTAACAAAAAAAAAGGGCTCCTTAAGTGAGCCCTTTTTTAAGAAATGTGATTATTTAATCAGTTTATGCTTCAGTTACTGTTTCTCCCTTTACTGCAAGAAAGGAGTTCATTCTGCATTCAGAGAAATTATTAATGTATGAGAATCTCTCATCGTTCCAGGCTTTAGATTTACCAATAAAGATCTCGGCAGAAGCTGCATAACTTTCATCGCTCTGACAGTCAATAAGGAGCAGATAAGACATAATTATATGGCCGGCCATCTCAACAAGTCTTCTGGCGTGGAAATCAATATATTCATTGTCCTTTCCTGCAATCAGCTCCATTGCTTTTGCAAATTGGTCTGTCATTTCTGCAATCTCCTTTTTGAGAAGTTCGTATTCTGGTTTTACAGCAACTTTCTCATACTCTCTCATCTGAGCGAGATAAGATCCGTTTGTGACATAACGCTGAGCAGCAACAACCTGAAGCTGTGATGTTCCTTCGTAAATTGTTGTAATCCTTGCATCCCTGAAGATACGCTCGATAGGATAATCTTTCATAAAGCCAGATCCGCCATGAATCTGAAGTGAATCGTAGGCATTCTGATTTGAATATTCAGAAGACATAAGTTTAAGCAATGGCGTAAACATGTCTGCCAGTTTCTGGTACTGCTTTGATTCTGTTCTCTCTTCCGGAGAGAGCTTTCTATCTTCTGCAATAAAACCATATGCCTTGTATACATCAACAAATCGTGTAGTTTCGTATAAGAGGGTTCTGGAAGCCTGAAGCTTCGCCTTTATTACTGCAAGCATTTCATATACTGCAGGGAACTGAATAATCGGCTTTCCAAACTGAGCTCTTTCGTGCGCATATTTTAGCGCCTCCCTGTATGCTGCTTCAGAAATACCAACTGACTGGGCACCTACACCAAGGCGGGCGCCATTCATCAGAGACATCACATATTTGATAAGACCCAATTTTCTGTCTCCTACAAGTTTTGCAGGAGCATTACTGAATACAAGTTCGCAGGTAGGAGAGCCCTTTATTCCAAGCTTATTCTCAATTCTTCTTACTGTAACTCCGCCCCAGCTTTTATCGTAAACAAAATAGGAGAGTCCGCGACCATCAGTTGTTCCCTCTTCTGACCTTGCCAGAACGAGCTTAATTTCTGCATCACCATTGGTAATAAATCTCTTAACACCGTTAAGGTACCACTTGCCGTCCTTTTCACTATATGACGCTTTAAGCATAACAGCCTGAAGATCAGAACCCGCATCCGGCTCTGTAAGATCCATAGAACAAGTGCTTCCGCATTGAATTCTTGGCAGAAATTCGTTTTTAATCTCTTCAGAAGCATATTCATGAATTGTCTCTGCGCAGTCCTGAAGACCCCAGATATTTGCAAAACCGGCATCTGCCCTTGCAACCAGTTCTGCGGCCATAACATATGGAACCATTGAGAAATTCAGCCCGCCAAACTCTCTTGGAAGGGACATGCCATAAAGCCCGGCCTGAGTTAATACATCCTGGTTCTGCTGAGTTCCGCTGGCATAGAAAACTCGTCCGTTTTCATGACGCGGTCCTGAATGGTCTACCTCTTCTGCATTTACTGCAATAACATCTCCGCATATTTCACCCATTATCTCCATAACCTTCTGGTATGAATCGATGGCATCTTCTGCAGTGCAGGGAGCATAGTCAAAGTTGCCTGAATCTTTAAAATCCTGCTCCTTGAGAGCTACGATTTTATTCATCAGGGGGTGTGAGAACTGGAACTTCAGGTCTTTATTATCTTTATAAAAGTTTGCCATGTCTACTTACTGTTTTTTTTGTACGATTTAATCATTCTTGGAATAACTTCATTCAGGTCACCAACAATTGCATAGTCTGCAAGCTGGTTGATAGGAGCGGACGGGTCGTTGTTGATTGAAATTACCATCGCCGACTGGTCCATTCCGGCTGTGTGCTGAATCTGACCTGAGATACCAACCGCAATGTATAATTTAGGTCTTACAGTGACACCTGTTTGTCCAATCTGTCTTGCATGGTCGGCAAATCCGGCATCTACTGCTGCTCTTGAAGCACCTACTTCGCCGCCAAGAACATGAGCAAGTTCAAACAGAAGTTTGAAATTCTCCTTTGAGCCTACGCCAAACCCCCCGGCAATAATAACCGGTGATCCCTTTATGTCAATTTTTCTCTCTTCAATTTGTCTTTCAATAATTTCAACAACAAAATCGACATTGCTTATTACATCAGAAAGATCAATATTGTTTACAGTATACTCAACAGGTTTTGAAAGAGGTTCGCGTTTCATAACACCCTCCCTTACAGTAGCCATCTGAGGCCTGCAATCTGGATTGATAATTGTTGCAATAATATTTCCTCCAAATGCCGGTCTTATCTGATATAGCAAATTTTCATAGGTTTTACCCGCCTTTGCATCTGTATGAGATCCAATCTCAAGAGATGTACAGTCAGCCGTTAATCCGCTGCCAAGTGCACTTGATACTCTTGGTGCCAGATCTCTTCCCACACTCGTTGCCCCAAAGAGAGCAATCTGAGGCTGTTCTTTGCGGAAGAGTGAAATTGCTATTGACGAAAAGGGAAGAGTCA
Source organism: Bacteroidetes bacterium HGW-Bacteroidetes-10 (assembly GCA_002842695.1). Lineage (GTDB taxonomy): Bacteria > Bacteroidota > Bacteroidia > Bacteroidales > UBA932 > Bact-08. The sequence goes on from PHDT01000001.1 coordinate 68,536, forward strand.
GATAGTTAGAAAGTCTTTTATCCTGTGCCAGGTGAATTCTTGTAGCACCATAAGAGGCAAGTTCCTGAACGAGGTTATTAACCTCATTACCTATAAGCAAAGCCTCAAGGCTGCATCCCAGCTGAGATGAAAGGCCTCTTGCCTTCGTAAGCAGCTCAAGACTCACATCACATATTTTACCGTTTTCGGTCTCTATAAATACTATAATATTGTTCATTGTACTCAGTGGATTAAAATTAGCCGATTGTGTGAGATGAAATTAATTCTTGCATGAGCAATTCGATATCTTCGGCAGAAGAGGTTAGTTTTTTAGATTCCTTCGCCTGGAAAACGATATTCTCAATCTTTTTCACCTTGGTAGGAGATCCTGAAAGGCCGTAATTCTTCTCATCACCTCCAATATCATTAACTCCCCATTCAGGAATTTTAAGATAATCCATTGTATACAAAGGCAGGTATGAATTATGTTCATTATCCTGTTCTTCTGTAAGAGTTCTTGCATGTTTAAACTTCATCAGCTGCTTCGCATTTCTTGGTCTGCAGTCTGGGGCTGTTGCATGAACAGTTATCACAACAGGCATTGTTGATTTAACAATTTCTATACCTCTCTCCAGTCTTCTCTTCACTGTAATTTTCCCGCCTTTAATATCCATGATATCTTCTGCATAGGTAATCTGCGGATATTCAAGTTTTTCGGCAACCTGAGGACCAACCTGAGCTGTATCTCCGTCAATTGCCTGTCTGCCTGCAATAATTATATCGGGCTGAATCTTTCTGATTGCCATTGAAAGGGCATAGGAGGTGGCGAGTGTATCTGCTCCTGCAAATTTTCTGTCAGTCAGAAGAACTCCTCCGTCTGCACCCCTGAAGAAGCCTTCCCGGATAATATCCGCTGCTCTTCCGGGACCCATTGTAAGAAGAAGAACCTCGGTGCCAGGGAACTTATCTTTAATTCTAAGAGCCTGTTCGAGTGCATTCATATCTTCGGGATTGAAAATAGCAGGAAGTGCGGCCCTGTTAACCGTCCCGTCTTCCTTCATTGCATTTTTGCCAACATTTCTGGTATCCGGCACTTGTTTTGCCAGAACAACAATTTTAAATGCTTTAGTCATACTGTTTATTTATAGTGGTTTAAGCCTCGGCTGAATTGTTTCCGAAGCCCATTGGGATAACACCTTTAGGGTCATTGTGAACTTCAATATCTCCAAATTGCGATTCAAACTTCGCAATATTATCCTGAAGTGCAAGAAGAAGTCTTTTTGCATTCTCGGCAGTCATTACTATCCTGTTGTTTACCTGTGGTTTAGGCACCCCGGGCATCATTCTTATAAAATCAATTATAAATTCACTGCTGGAATGTGTAATTATTGCAAGGTTGGAGTAGGATCCCTGTGCAATTTCGTTGTTGAGCTCTATATTTAGCTCATTATCAGCGCTCATAGTTTTTAGCTTATTTAATTGGTACGCAAATATAAGATTTTTTCTGATAAGCGAATTGATGCGCTCTTCACAAAAATATTTAACTTTGCCGTTTAGATTAAATAGTCAAAAACACTTTATGGAGATTCCTGCAAAATACGATCCGGCACTCACAGAGGACAAATGGTACTCATATTGGCTGAAAAACAAATACTTTCATTCTGAACCAGACGAAAGGGAGCCCTATACCATCGTCATTCCTCCTCCCAATGTGACCGGAGTCCTTCATATGGGACATATGCTGAATAATACTTTACAGGATGTTCTTGTAAGACGCGCCAGAATGACTGGCAAAAATGCCTGCTGGGTTCCTGGAACTGACCATGCATCTATTGCAACAGAAGCAAAGGTAGTTGCTAAGCTACGGGCCGAAGGAGTTGAGAAGAGTGATATTTCAAGAGAAGAGTTTCTCGCTCATGCATGGGAGTGGAAAGAGAAACACGGAGGAATTATACTGGAACAGCTTAAGAAACTTGGCGCCTCATGCGACTGGGACAGAACTAAGTTTACCATGGATCCGGATCTGAGCGAGGGGGTTATAAACACTTTTGTACACTATTACAACAAAGGTCTTATTTACCGCGGGGTGAGAATGGTAAACTGGGATCCGGAAGGCCAGACAGCTGTGAGTGACGAAGAGGTAATCCACAAAGAGACCCCATCCAAACTCTATTACATAAAGTATCAGATATCTGATAATGGTAGCCCTGGCAAAGATTATATTGTTGTAGCAACAACTCGTCCTGAAACCATTATGGCAGATGCTGCCGTATGTATTCACCCTGACGATGAAAGATTTGCCGGAATTAAAGGTAAAAAAGTTTTTATTCCTTTAATTAACAAAGAGATACCAATTATCGAAGATACTTATGTGTCTATGGATTTTGGAACCGGTTGTCTGAAAATTACACCAGCTCATGACATTAATGACTATGAAATTGGAATTCGTCATAAGCTTCCTGTTAATGACATTCTGGACAAATGGGGCAAACTCAATGAGAAAGCGGGCATTCTTGTAGGTGAAGATCGTTTCGCTGCAAGAAAAAAGATTGTAAAAATGCTGTCAGCAGAGGGTCTCCTTGAAAAAGAGGAGTCCTACACTTCTCAGGTAGGTTATTCTGAACGCACAAATGCAGTTATTGAACCTAGATTGTCGCTTCAGTGGTTTATGAAAATGGTAGATGCATCAGTTGATGCACTAAGATATGTAGAGGAGGAGAAAATCAAACTTATTCCCGACAAATACAAAAATACATACAGACACTGGATGGAAAACGTAAAAGACTGGTGTATTTCAAGACAATTATGGTGGGGGCAGCGTATTCCGGCCTGGTATTTACCTGATGGCACTTTTGTTGTTGCTGCAGATGAAGCAGAGGCCTTGTCTCTGGCCAAAAAAGTTAACCCTGAGCTCACCCTTTCAGACCTGAACCAGGATCCTGACGTGCTTGATACATGGTTCTCATCATGGTTATGGCCAATATCTGTGTTTGACCCGACTAAACCGGGTTTTCCTGCAAAGGAGCCAAACAGAGATCTTGCATATTACTACCCTACAAATGATCTTGTAACCGCTCCAGAAATTCTCTTTTTCTGGGTTGCAAGAATGGTAATGGCCGGACATGAATTCTGCGGAGATCTTCCATTCAGAAATGTATACCTGACAGGAACCGTAAGAGACAAACAGGGAAGAAAAATGTCAAAATCGCTCGGAAACTCACCTGATCCAATTGAGCTGATGAAGCTGTATGGTGCAGACGGAGTAAGGGTAGGAATGCTTCTCTGCAGCAGTGCCGGTACAGATGTTCTCTTTGATGAAAGTCAGGTTGAACAGGGAAGAAACTTCTCCAATAAAATATGGAACTCATACAGGCTGGTAAAGGGCTGGACTGCTGATGAAAATGCAGTAACACCTCTTCGTTCAAAGACTGCAGTAAAATGGTTTGACGCTTTACTTTCTCAGTCAATAGAAATAATTAACGATCACTTCGAAAAGTTTAGAATTTCAGATGCACTTATGCATTTATATAAACTTTTCTGGGATGACTATTGCGCATGGTATCTGGAAATTGTAAAGCCAGGAATGGGAGAGTCAATAGACAAAGCAACTCATGAGGCAACTATTGAATTCTTTGACAAGCTGCTCAGAATGCTTCATCCATTTATGCCATTTATTACAGAGGAATTATGGCAGAATATTTCAGACAGAAAGGAAAGAGAGAGTGTAATGATAAGCAATATGCCTGCTTCTAAAGAGTATTCTGCAGAATTCCTAGCGAAGGCAGAGCAAGCAAAAGAGGTAATTGCTGGTATACGCAGTCTCAGACAGGCAAAGAACATCTCGCCTAAAGAACCTCTGACATTATTCATGACTGATAATGCACTCCCTGAGGATCTTCATACTTTTATTCTCAAGATGGCCAACATTTCTGATATTTTCCCGTTATCTGCCAGGGAATCAGATCTTAATGGCTCATCCTTTATGGTTGATACAATTGAACTCTTTCTTCCAATAGCTTCGTTTATCAATAAGGATGAGGAGATAGCAAAAATTGATGCCGATATTGCTCACCTTACAGGATTTCTCTCATCCGTAAACAAAAAGCTTTCAAACGAAAAATTTGTAAGCAGTGCTCCAAAAAATGTTGTTGAGATGGAGTTTAAGAAAAAGAGTGACGCTGAGACAAAAATTGATAAACTGACAGCAGCCCGTTTAGAGTTGCTTAAGGGATAAATATGCAATGCCGGATTGGTAAGTTTATTGTTAGCACACTGTTTTATGCGGCTTCCGGGGTGTTTGTATCCTGTGACAAGGTAAACACCCTTAGCGACAGCAATGAGATTGTAGCAGCAACAGTTAAAGTGACAGAACCTACCGGTATAATATTCGATACTCCTGAAGTAGAAGGGGAGAGAATCACTCTTCCTCTGAGATTTGGAAAATATCTTTTCCCTGCAAGGATTTCGCTGGACTTTACTACAGAGGAGAAGGTCTCTGGAATACTTGGTCGTGAAGAGGATGGCTTCCTTACTTTTGAGGGCACAGACAATCTCAAGTATGTAAATGTAGTTGCAGAGAGCGGTCTTACTAAAAGATACGAAATCTGCATTGAGGTTCTTCCGTCCAGAGATCTGGCAGAAATTGAGGAGTTTCTTCTGCAAGGCAACTCGGCCAATACTCCAGTATCGCTTGAATCATATACTGATGCAACAAAATCTGAAGTAACACTCTATACTCCGGGTTCCGTTTTTCCTGTTTCAATTACACCGTTAATTAAACTTTCTCCCGGGGCCTCTTTCTCGGGGTATAAACCAGGAGATCCAATTTCCTTTTTATCTGAAAACTCTTTCAAAGAAATTCTGCTTACCAGTGAAAGTGGTCGTTCTCAAAACTGGAAACTCTTTTTAAAAAATGCAGTGATTATTAATAGCAGCAACTCAGGAACTATTCCTGCAGATGTTGCGGAGAGGCTTAATATGGCAGTCAAAAGTGCTCTCCCTGCAGTTAAGTCCGGCAGCATAATCATTGATACTATTATGGTTTCCTCTTTGCGCAGAGAGATAGAAATTTATGGTTCTTCCACAGCTGCTTCCCATATTGAGGTATCAGTTAAAACAGGTGAATATATTACAACAATCTGGCCCGGAAATACTTCATTGCTTAATTTCTCAAACTGGGGAGAGCTAAAGGAGTTTTATGTTACAGATCTAATAACCGGATATACAAACAGATGGAAGATCCTTTTGAAAAACAGTACAACACTTACAAGAATCAGTAGTTTTTCATGGAACAAAATTGTTAGTGTCGGAAACTCGATTGTTACAGGAAATGTCTCAATCAAAGATAATGACAGGAAAATCTTTATCCCTGTTATAAAAGCAGGAACTTTTCCAATGGAACTTCAGGAGATTTCAGTTTCTGTTACAAATGGCACTGCTTCTTTTTCCGGAAGCACCATGGTATTTGATTCAATGAACACAATTAATGAATTCAGAATTGAGAGAGATGGTTCATCGGAAATATGGCAGGTTTTGCTGCAGGACAACTTCAGTATAAAGAGTAACAAGGCAGATGTCACAGGTTTTTCAACCGGAAATGTTTCATTTGGATACGAATTATCAGAATGTTACATTGAGAATTCAGGCGGAAAGATTATCGTTGTATCAAAGTCGTTTCCTTCAGATGGGAAATTGTGGATAACTCCTCTGTTTAATATCTCAGATGGGGCTTCACTCCGTGGTATTGTTTCAGGAGGTGTGCTTGGGCTGACAGAGGGAGAGGAGAAGAGATTCAGCATAGAAGCAGAAAATGGAGATATTAAAGAGTGGCTTATTAAAATGATTAAGGCTCCTCAGATTCCAGGAAGTGATTTCGAAGAGTGGGGGATACATCCTCAGTTCAGCACAATTCCCTTAACAATTGCACCAAGTGACGGGTCCGGATGGAATTCATCAAATAATCCTTCAGTTCAAGGTGTTACAAGAACTGCCGGATTTGAATCAGATTATGCTGCACAAATTTCAACTGCTCTTACTACTGTCAGCTTTGGCAGTATTGTGTCTGTTACCTCTCTTACTGCTGGCAGTCTCTATCTTGGAAAATTCCGATACAGCATTCTAACCAGGGATGTTTACAATCCTTTCAGGATGGCACTGATGGGTATTCCGTTTGACGGAAGCAGAAGACCACTCTCATTCAGTTTTATGTATAAATATAACCCGGGCTCGCAACTTGTAAGAACAGCCCCTAAACTATCATCGGTTAATATTCCGGCATTTGAAACTGCAGTTTATGTTTCAGGCAATGATATGGCTGTAGCCAGAGTAGAGTTGTGGTACCATGATTCCAGCGGAGAGTTTGATATAAATAAAGCTCCTGAAACAAACAGAATTGCAACCGGTGAGTTTGTTGTAAGTGCAGGCAGCAATATGTGGTCAAAAGGTTTCTCAGCGATAAATTATATTCAGGGGAGAGAAAATCTTGTCCCTACTCACATTGCAGTCTCTTTTACATCCAGCAGGGATGGATTACTCTTTACAGGAGCTGCAGGGAGTACCTTTACTGTGGATAATTTCAGGTTGAATTACTTTAATCCGTCTGCAGGAGCAATAATTATAAAATAAGTGAATATGTATATTTCCGAAACAGAAATTGAAGTCAGGTATTACGAGACAGACCTTATGGGAATTGTCCACCATTCAAATTACATACGATACTTTGAGGTAGCAAGAAGTAAAGCTCTTAAAGATCTGAATCTTCCGATTGAAAAAATTGAAGAGATGGGAATAATGATGCCTGTAATTCATGTAGAATGTGATTACAGAACTCCTGCCAGGGTAGGTCAGGTATTAAAGGTTATTAGCTCAATAAAGGAGGCTCCCAGGGTAAAAATAGTCATCGATACAGAAATATTCGCACCAACAGGAGAAAAAGTTGCGTCAGGAAGTGTAACTTTGGGCTTTATTCACTCAGACACAAGAAAAGCTACCAGAGCTCCCGGGTTTGTAGTGGAGGTTTTTGAACCATTTTTTGCTAATTAATTATTTAAATAATTTATAATGAATCATTTATTATTATTCGGAACTCTAGGTGCAACTGAAATTATCATTATTGCGCTAATTGTACTTCTTTTATTCGGAGGTAAAAAGATTCCTGAACTGATGAAGGGAATTGGTAAAGGGGTTAAGAGCTTCAAGGATGGAGTAAAAGGAATTGAAGAGGATATAAAGGATAATAGCGAAGGTAAAGAGGAAAAGAAATAGTGAGTGGTGAAATGACTTTCTGGGAACACCTTGACGAACTTCGCAGGGTACTGTTCCGCTCTGCAATTGCAGTTGCGGTGCTGGTTGTTCCCATATTTCTCTCCAAGGAACTTTTGTTTGGAGAGATAATCTTTGCACCTGTTGAACCCGGATTCATTATTTACAAATGGTTCGATGCTCTTGCTGCTCTGGTGAATTTACCGCCCACCGGGATGTCGGATTTTAGCCTTCAGCTAATTAACATTGAGCTGTCTGCACAATTTTTTATACATATCTCTGTTTCTCTTACTCTGGCTTTTATTCTTTCCGTTCCTTACATTCTTTATCAGATTTGGCAATTCATAAAGCCCGGACTGTATGAGAAGGAGCAGAACTCTGTAAGGAGAGCATTCTACTTTGGTTCTGTACTGTTTTTCATAGGTGTACTGGTTGGATATTTCTTTGTTTTTCCTCTGACTGTCAGGTTCCTTGGCACATATCAGGTTAGTTCAAATGTTCCTAACCAGATTTCACTTCAGTCATATATTTCAATGTTTACAAGACTCATACTGATTATGGGTGTTGTCTTCGAGATGCCGGCGCTTGCGCTGATTCTCTCAAAAATGGGAATTATCAGCAAATCGCTTTTAAAGAAATACAGAAAACATGCTTTTACTGTTCTTCTGATAATTGCAGCTATTATTACCCCAAGCGGAGATGCCTTCACACTCTTTATTGTTGGAACTCCACTTTACATGTTATACGAATTTAGTATTCTTATCTGCCGTGATATCGATAAATAACCTTACAGTGTCGTTTGGAGGTTATGCGCTCTTCAACGATGTCAATTTTCATATTGGCGACAAAGACAGAATCGGGCTTGTTGGAAAAAATGGATCCGGAAAGTCTACAATTCTAAAGATAATTGCCGGGCTTAATGTGCCTACTCAGGGAACCGTTATGGTGCCCTCATCAGAAACAATTGGCTATCTGCCTCAGCAGATGGAGCATAACAGAGACAAGTCTGTGATTGATGAAGCAATGCTAGCCTTTTCACATCTGTTTGAAATGAGAAACGAGATGGAAAGGGTAACCGGTCAGCTTGCAAGCAGGGAAGATTATGAAAGCAGGGAGTACCATAATCTGATCGTGAAGCTGAATGATCTGAGTGATCAGCTCCACATGCATGAAACTGGAAATCCGCTGGGTGAAGCAGAGAAAACTCTTCTTGGGCTTGGTTTTAAGAGCAGCGAACTGGATAGAGCGACTTCTACTTTTAGCCAGGGCTGGAACATGAGGATTGAACTTGCAAAGATACTTCTCTCAAAACCCTCTGTTTTACTGCTTGACGAGCCTACAAATCACCTGGATATCGAATCCATTCAGTGGCTGGAAGATTATCTGGCAGCTTTTGGAGGAGCACTTATCCTGGTTTCTCACGATAAAAGATTTCTGGACAGGGTTACCAACCGTACTGTCGAGATAATGCTGGGAAAAATTCATGACTATAAGGTTCCCTATACCAAGTATCTGGGTCTGAGGAAAGAGAGAATGGATCAGCAGAAGGCTGCATTTGACAATCAGCAGAGGCTCATAGAAAAGAGCGAAGAGTTTATTGAACGCTTCCGGTATAAGGCCACAAAATCAAATCAGGTTCAGTCCAGAATCAAACAACTGGAAAAAATTGACAGAATTGAAGTAGAAGAGGAGGATCACTCTTCTCTGTCAGTAAAGTTTCCACCGGCACCTCGTTCAGGCCAGGTTGCAGTTAAGACAAAAAACCTGGCAAAAAGCTTCGGCCCAAAACTGGTATTCCGGGGAGCTGATATTGTTATAGAACGGGGCGAAAAAATTGCACTTGTGGGGCGTAACGGAGAGGGTAAGACTACATTCATGCGTATGATGTGCGGGGAACTTGAACCAACAGAAGGTTCAATTACACTCGGACATAATGTCTCACTCGGATACTATGCCCAGAATCAGGAAGAGCTCATGGAGAAAAACGATACCGTATTTGACACTCTTGATAAGGTTGCTGTGGGCGATATAAGGACAAAACTCCGTGATATTCTTGGTGCCTTTCTATTCAGGGGGGATGATGTGGAAAAGAAAGTTGCGGTACTTAGCGGAGGGGAGAGGTCCAGGCTTGCTATGGCCAAGCTGATTCTTAAGCCACATAATCTTCTTGCTCTTGATGAGCCAACTAACCACATGGATATTCGTTCAAAGGAGATATTGAAGCAATCCTTAACCAAATACGATGGCACACTTGTTGTCGTTTCCCATGACAGAGATTTTCTTGAAGGGCTGGTAAACAAAGTTTTCGAATTCAGAGATGGCAGGGTGATAGAACATATTGGTGGAATATCCGAGTTTCTCGAACGGCGTAAAGCGGAAAGTTTCAGCGATATTGAGAGGAAACCTGAAACTCCAAAGGAACAATTGGCTTCTCATGCGGAGCAGCAAAGAGAATCGGCACAACCTGCTGATTACAGGCAGCAAAAAGAGGAGGAGAGGGAAATAAAGAGGAAGAGACAGGCAATTGAAAAATGTGAACGCACTATTGAATTGCTTGAAGAGAAGATTGAGGCAACTGAAAAGAGACTCTCTCAGTCGCCCTCAGGGAATGAGCTTGATGAACTTATAAAAGAATACGATGTTTTAAAGGCTGAACTCTCTTCCAGGATGGAGGAGTGGGAGCGCCTTCACTAAATGAAAATACAATACAAAATGGAAAATAAAAATGAGTACTTGTTTGGTATGCACCCGGTTACCGAGGCTGTAGAATCAAATAAGAAAATTGAAAAGGTACTTTTCAGACAAGGACTGGACGGCCTTCAGTTTCACAAACTGCTTAAGCTGCTGCAGGATAAAGATATCCCTGTACAATTTGTTCCTGAAGAGAGACTTAACAGAGTAACAAGAGGAAGACACCAGGGTGTTATTGCACAAATATCACCTGTTGAATATGTTTCAGTTGAGTCAATAACAGAGGCCGCACTTGCATCCGGGCCTGCACCAGTAATCCTTCTTCTTGACGGAGTGAGTGATGTAAGAAACTTTGGTGCTACAGCAAGAACTGCCGAGTGTGGAGGTGTTAGCGGGATTATTCTTCCTGCAAAGGGAGGTGCTGCCGTAAATGCCGACGCAATTAAAGCATCTGCAGGCGCATTGCTTAGAGTTCCAACAGCTAAGGTTCCAAACCTTAAAACGGCTCTTTACTATCTTTTAGAGAGTGGTTTTCAGATTATTGCAGCCACAGAGAAGGCAGAAAAAACCATTTATGAGTTAGACTTCAAACAGCCAACAGCAATAATAATGGGTTCAGAAGAGAAGGGAATTTCAGATTCTCTGCTTGCTCTCTCAACAGAGCAGGCAAGAATTCCGCTTGGCGGAAAGATTGGCTCTCTAAATGTGTCGGTAGCCGCCTCGGTAATTATTTTTGAAGCTGTCCGCCAGAAGAGCGTCTGAATTCAGAACAAACAACAGCAGTTGCAATAGCGACATTTAATGATTCTCCCCTTGCAGATTCTGCAGGATACGGGGGAATCATTATTTTACGGGTGACCAGCTTTTCAATTTCAGGCGATATCCCTTCAGATTCATTTCCCATAACAATAATTCCACCTTTGTCAAGAGATGTTTCATATATGGATGGGGCTCCAAGAAATGTTCCGTATATATTTACAATTTCCCGGTTCTTATTTAAGAGTTTTGCAAGATCAGTATAGAAAACCTTAACTCTGAACAATGCCCCCATAGTAGCCTGGACACACTTTGGATTATAGAGTTCAACACTATCTTCTGATGCATAGATTGTATCAATACCAAACCAGTCCGCAATCCTGATTATTGTTCCCAGGTTACCGGGATCCCTTACAGAATCAAGAGCAAGAGTCAGTTTTGACCTATCAGGTGCTGTCATCTCCCCTGAGATGGGTATTTTCCCAACAGCAAGTACCGGCGAAGGAGAGGAGAGAAGAGATATTCTTGACATGGCATCTTCTCCAATCTGATCCTTTGTGTATTTGCATACTAACTCAAAATCAGAAGAGAGAAGCTCGGAAACGAGTTTCTCTCCCTCTGCAATAAACATGGAGTTTTCCTCCCTGTACTTTTTCTGAGACAGCGATCTGATAAATTTTATCTCCTGCTTTGAAAGCATCAGTATCCCAGAATTTTAAGCATTGATTTATATGTCTGCTCCTTACTGAAAAGTTTAGTATAATACTCTCCGTTTTCGTCAAGATCAATAATAATGTGCTTTGGTGCAGGCTGAAGGCAATGCTGAATTCCTCCAAAACCAGCAATAGACTCCTGATATGCTCCTGTATGGAAGAAACCAATATACAGAGGCTCTTCACTGCCGTTTATTGTTGGAAGGAAAATCGCATTAGCGTGAGCCTCTGCATTATAATAATCCTGACTGTCACATGTTAGCCCGCCCAGGAAAACTCTCTGGTATTCATCGTTCCATTTATTAATTGGAAGAAGGATAAATCTCTGCTTAATACCCCATGTGTCAGGCAATGTTGTCATAAAAGAGCTGTCAACCATATACCATCTCTCCCTGTCATTCTGCTGTTTCTGACCCATAACCTGATAAATGGTAGCGCCGCTCTCTCCGACTGTAAAGCTTCCAAATTCAGTAAATATATGAGGTTCTGGAGTATTTCTCTGCTGACAGATACTCTTTATCTGGGCAATAATCTCTTCTGCCATGTATTCATAATCATAATCATGCATCAGGGAATTCTTGATAGGAAATCCACCGCCAATATTCAGTGAATCAAGTTCAGGGCAGAGCGCCTTAAGGTCACAATATACAGAGACACACTTGCTGAGTTCATTCCAGTAATATGCATTGTCTCTCATACCGGTGTTAATAAAGAAGTGGAGCATCTTAAGTGAAAACTTTTTGTTTCCCTTTATTTTGCTTTCATAAAAAGGAAGAATATCGCTGTATCTGATACCAAGTCTTGAAGTATAGAATTCGAATTTTGGCTCCTCCTCTGCGGCAATCCTGATTCCTATTTTGGTTGGTTCGGTTATAACTGCATCCAGCTGATCGAACTCATTCATATTGTCAAGAACAGGAATGGTGTTTTTCCACCCATTGTTAATGAAATTTGAAATATTTTCAATGTAAATATCCTTCTTGTATCCGTTGCAGATGATATAATGCTCCTTATTAATTATATTTTGCTCGCTGAGAGATTCAATAAGATTCAGGTCAAATGCAGAAGAGGTCTCAATGTGAATGTCATTTTTAAGAGCCTCCTCCATAACAAACGAAAAATGAGAACTTTTAGTGCAGTAACAGTAGTTGTAATCTCCGTTATAATCTACTTTGGCCATTGCTACATTGAACATGCGTTTGGCTCGCTGTATCTGAGAAGATATCTTTGGCAGATAGGTTATTTTAAGAGGAGTTCCGTACTGCTCAATCAGATCCATTACCGGAATATTGTGAAAGTACAGTTCACCATCTTCTACACGAAATTCATCCTGTGGAAATTCGAATGATTGCTCTATTAAGTCAATGTATTTATTCTTCATTGTTCAAATGTAACTCAGTTAGATTTTAAAAATAATTCCAATGTAAGTCACCCGGATTACATTGGGGTTGCAAATATATTTCATTTTTTACTTTATATTCCAAAAAAAATAGAATTTAAGTTATTTTTGTAAAAAATTGAAACACTCAATGAAACAAGGTCCCGTACAATTTATCAAAGTAGCGGTTTTCGCATTGCTTGTATCCTCTTGCAGTACGGTAAAAGTCGTGCCTGAAGGTGAGTACCGCCTCAAGAAAAACAGCATTGAGGTTCTCAACACCGGAAGAATTAAGGAGGCCGACCTTCTTTCATATGTAAGACAAAAGCCCAACAGCGAATTTCTGCTTGGGTGGAACCCATTTCTGAGTATTTATAACTGGAGCAACGGAACAGGAAACGGTTGGGACAGGTTTGTGACTAAACTCGGGCAGGCACCTGTAATTTTTGACAGTTCCCTCGTTAAGAAAAGCAATGAAAACATTGCAAATCATCTTCAGTCTCTGGGTTACTACGGAACAATCGTTGATGACAGCATTACTACAAAGGGCAAGCTTGCATATGTTAAATATACTGTGACACCCGGAAAAAGATATATTATTTCTGACATTTCATACTCGGTCAACGATAATGCAATCAGAGACAATATTCTTAAAGACACTTCAGCTTCCCTCATAAGAACCGGAAAGTATCTTTCTGAGAAATTGCTTGAGGAGGAGAGCGTCCGGGTTACAGCACTTTTAAGAGACAAGGGCTTTTACAATTTCTCCAAGAACTACTTTTTCTTTGAGGCAGACACTCTTAAGTATCCTTCAAGGGCCAGCCTGATTGTCAAGGTTGAAAATTATACCAGAAATGAGAAACCGGAGGACTCAAGAGTGCATTCAAGGTACAAAATCAGAAATGTGAGTATCTATCCATCATACGACCCTACCGGGACTCAGGAACAGATAAAAGGAAATGACACAGTCAGCTTCAGGGGCATTGACATAATTTCACCGCTCAGACCTATTGTTAAACCTTCCGTTCTTGCATCAATGAACAGGATTATTCCCGGAGACATTTACAGTGAGAGCAAGGTAACAAGTACATACGACAGACTTGTTTCGTTAAGGTTATTCTCTGGTGTAAACCTCCAGTTTGACGAAATTGAACAGGAACCTGGAGACACTTCATCGCTTAGAGAGGTTGATCTAACTGTAAGACTAACTCCATCCAAGACACAGGGATATAAAATCAATATTGAGGCTTCAAGCAATTCTAACGGTCTGCTGGGTGTATCCCCTGCGGTTTCCTATTATCATAAAAACATCTTCAGGGGAGGAGAGTGGCTCAATCTTGGATTTATGGGAAATTTTCAGTTTAAATTCAATGATCCGGTGAAATCTACAGAGCTTGGAGTCTCTGCAGGAATCTCAACTCCAAATTTTCTGCTTCTTCCCGACAGAATATTCAAATATTCAGTTCCCAGAACAGATATAAATCTGAGCTACAACTATCAGAACAGGCCTGAATTCACAAGAAATCTTATATCACTTAACTATGGTTATAACTGGAGCAGCGGAAAGTTTTTCTACAGAGTCAACCCAATGCAGCTTAACATTGTTAAACTCAATAATATATCTCCTGATTTTTTTGAGAACCTTACCGACCCATTCCTTAAAAACTCATACAAAAACCACTTTGACATGGGTGCCGGTGCTACAATATACTATACTACAGACCCCTCTCCATACCCAAAGAACTCTTTCTTTTATGTAAGATGGACAAACGATCTTTCCGGAAATCTTCTGAGTTTGTTCAATTCCGGACTTCCAACAGATACTACCGGAGCCAGAATGGTATGGAATACACCATATTCACAGTATTTCAGATCTGATTTAACTGTATCAAAAACCTGGAGAATTGATCAGAACAACTCATTTGCTGCCAGATTTAATGGTGGAATCGGACTCTCTTACGGTAACTCCAAATCACTTCCATTTGAAAAACTCTTTTATGCAGGAGGTGCAAACAGCTTAAGGGGCTGGCAGGCCAGATCTGTTGGTCCTGGCTCAGCTCCAATGGACACAACTTTCTCGATACCTAATCAGACAGGTGATATTAAACTGGAAATCAATGCCGAATACCGCTTTCTTATGTTCTGGAAGGTTGAGGGTGCGCTCTTTGCAGATGCTGGCAACATCTGGACTCTTAAAGCAGAAACGGGAAGAGAAGAGGGGAGGTTTGACATCAGGAATTTTTACAAGAGTATTGCTTTTAACTGGGGCTTTGGAGCCAGGCTAAACCTTGATTTTGTTATACTCAGACTTGATCTTGGAATGGTTGCCTATGATCCGGTTCAGAAAGCATGGATAAAACCATTTAACTGGTTTCAGAAGAATACTTACAGCCTGCAGTTTGGTGTCGGATATCCTTTCTGATAAATTACTTTCCAATACAGAATTTACTGAAGATATTTCCAAGTATCTCCTCCGTATTGATTTCTCCCACAATTTCACCAAGGTGAAACAAAGCATCCCTGATATCCTGAGTCAGAAGATCAGTTGGAATTGAATTATCCATTCCATCTTCAACACGATTAAGTGCTTCTAATGCAAGCAAAAGAGCCTGATGGTGTCTTACATTTGACACAAGAAGGTCATCGGAACCGGAAAAAGTGAGATTCTGACCAGAAACAAGTGCTTTTTTAAGCTCTTTAAGACCTTTGTCAGATTTTGCAGATATTCCCATTACTACGTATGGGTTAAGGCCGGATTCAAGGGATAAGCTGCGAGCAACTGAACATAAACGGTCCATCTCTGCTTTACCTCCTTCAATTGAATCGGTTTTATTGACAAGAATGAAGAGAATCTGGTCAGAAAAAGCCGGACTATCTGCAATCTTCATAATGCTCTCCCTAAATGAGTCCTCCTTTTCAGAGTCAAGCATCAACATTACCACAGATGCTTTTCTAATCTTTTCATATGTTCTCTCAATACCAATTAGCTCTATGGACTCTTCGGTCTTTCTTATGCCGGCAGTGTCAATAAACCTGAATGCAGTCCCGTCAATATTCACAACATCTTCAATAAAGTCCCTGGTAGTACCGTGAATATCTGAAACAATTGCCCTCTCTTCGCCTAAAATTGAGTTCAAAAGAGTACTTTTTCCGGTATTTGTTGCACCTACAATAGCCACAGGTACACCATTTTTAATTACATTACCTAATTTAAAAGAGTCGATAAGAGTTTCAATATGTGTTCTGACTCCGTCAAGCATGATTCTAAGCCTTGTCCTGTCTGCAAACTCAACATCTTCTTCACTGAAATCGAGTTCCAGTTCCATCAGGGATACCAGATTAAGCAATTCGCTCCTCATTTCGGAAAGTTTCCTGGAAAATCCACCCTTCATCTGTTGCATTGCAATTCTGTGAGCAGCTGAAGTTTCAGATGAGATGAGATCTGCAACCGCCTCTGCCTGTGCAAGGTCCATCTTTCCATTGAGAAATGCCCTCATTGAAAATTCACCTGGGGCAGCCTGCCTTGCTCCTGAAGCAAACAACAGCATAAGAATCTCTTTCTGAATGTATGTAGATCCGTGACAAAAAATTTCAGCTGAATCTTCACCGGTATAAGAAGCCGGTGAATTAAACAGTGCAACCAGTACTTCGTCAATTACGGAATCACCTTTTTTAATTGTACCTAAGCGCATGGTACGGCTTTTCCCGGCCATCAGAGAGGGACCGCTCAGAGGTGTGAATATGCTGTCAACAATGGAAATAGCTTTTGACCCACTAACTCTTATTACAGAGATAGCAGATGAAATACCCGGTGTTGCAAGTGCGCAAACAGTATCATTTTTATCGTCCATATGTCTCATAATCTCTCTCTTTTCTGTTAATTACTTTCAATGCCTCTCTTTTGCTCAAATTACTCATTTCATTTTTGCTTACAAAATCTTCAACCCATCCGGCATCTGTTTTCGAATACTCTCTTAAAGCCCATCCTATAGCTTTATTAATAAAGAATTCTTTTGTCTTACTGTTCTGAAGTATTGCTTTGGTTAAAACCTCCAAATTAGTATCTTTCTTATATTTAAGCTGAAATATAATTGAAATTCTCACAAGCCACTTTTCGTCAGATGTCATCCATGGAACAATGTATCTTTCAATAAGACCGGGGTATTTTTTGCATACAAAGCCTACAACAGGTGCAATTGAATCAATGCTGTCCCACCATGGTTTCACAAGTGCAATTTTCTCAAACCATCCAAAATCTTTTTCAAGTATATCATTTCTTCGCCTGAATAAGTATTCGCAGGCAAGGTAAGCAAATTCACGTTCATCTTTCTGAAAGCAGTCCAGCACAAAACGCCAGTCTACCGGAGCGGTTTTATCCAGACTTCTGAAGAAAGGTCCGGATAGTTCCCTTCTTCTTACAGAACCAATACCCAGGTAAGAAAACTGATTTCTCATATAGGCAGACATCTCTCTGCCTCTCTGAAGGTCTGCATTTTCATGAAACAGAGCAAAGATGTCCATATTTCAGTTTTTTAACAAAGTAAATTTATTATTTTATCAACTCAAGAAGAGCAACATTCTCCAGATGATGTGTATGCGGGAACATATCAACCGGCTGAATTGCAACTACCTTATAGAACTCTTTCATAAGGGAAATGTCTCTTGCCTGAGTAGCCGGATTACAACTCACATACACTATTTTAGATGGCCTTGCCTCAATAATTACTTTAGCAACATCAGGATGAATTCCGGCTCTTGGAGGATCGAGTATTATAACATCAGGTTTGCCGTTTTCTGCGATAAAATCAGAGGAGAGTACATCTTTCATGTCTCCGGCATAAAACGAACAGTTCTCAATCTTGTTCATCTCTGCATTTGAAAACGCATCCTCAATAGCTTCCGGAACATACTCAACTCCAATTACTTTTTTGGCATTTCCTGCAAGAAAAAGTGCAATAGTACCTGTACCTGTATAAAGATCATAAACGATCTCTTCACCTGTAAGTGAAGCATAATCTCTTACAATTGAGTAGAGTTTGTATGCCTGGTGAGAATTGGTCTGATAAAAAGATTTCGGACCTATTCTGAAACTTAACTCCTCCATCTTTTCGTATATGGCATCAGCTCCGTAGCAGTTAAGAACAGGCAAGTCAGAGATTGTATCATTTCGCTTTCCGTTGATTACATAATTAAGTGATTTAATTACAGGAAATGTTTCGGTAAGAGATGACATTAATTTGTCAATCTTTTCTTTATCATTATATGCAAAGACCACAATAACCATGGTCTCGGCAGTTGAAGTGGTTCTTATAATAAGTGTTCTGAGGAAGCCGCTTTGCTCTCGCAGGTCAAAGAAATCATATTTGTGTTCGAGGGCAAACTTCCTGATAAAATTCCTTATTTCATTTGAGGGATCATCCTGAAGGTAGCACTTATGAATATCCAGAACCTTGTCAAACATTCCCGAAATATGAAATCCCAGACCCTGTCTTTCTTCAGCGGGTATATCACCGGCTTCGGAAAGTGACTCTATCCATCTTTTATTGGAAAATGTGAATTCTAGTTTGTTCCGGTAATATGTTGTTCTTTCTGAACCCAAAATTGGAGAAATTTCCGGCAAATCCAGGGAACCAATCCTGCTGAGCTGATCTTCTACCTGCTGCTGCTTGAACTTAAGCTGCATAGAGTAGGGAAGAGGCTGCCATTTGCATCCTCCGCAGGTACCATAATATGAGCAAAATGGCTCAATTCGGTCAGGGGAGGGGGTTGTAATCTGTTTTACAACACCTTCCATCCACCCACTCTTCTTTCTGTGAACCTCTACATCCACGATATCACCGGGAATTGCAAAGGGAACGAACAAAACTTTGCCGTTAATTTTTGCAATTGCTTTACCTTCAGCTGCAATAGACTCAATAACAACGTCATGCAGAATTTCTCTCTCTTTTCTTCTCATTTGTTTCATAATTCAGCTGCGAAATTAGCTTTTTTCCTCCTAATGAATGATTCTGTCTCCCTTTTTTCTTAAATTCGCACTGGTATCACCAATAAATTTTTTGGTTATGAAAACACTATCCAGACTTCTAGTTTTAGTTTTGATGCTAAGCATCAACACTCTAGTAGCTCAGGAGTTCTACTCCGTTTCGGGCAGGGTACAGGATGCCTCAAACAGAAAGAATTTAAGCTACGCAAGCATCCAGTTATTATCTACCAGCATAAGCAATGTTTCAAACTCCGACGGTTATTTTGTCCTTAAGGTTCCAAAACATATAACAGCAGATACAATTTTAGTCTCTTACCTGGGATACAGAACCCAGAAAATTGCAATAACTCCTAAATTAAATCAGGAGATCTCTGTTAAACTCTCTCCGTCAGAAATTAACCTTAAACCAATAACCATTAGGCCACAGGATGCAGATCTGCTTATAAAACTTGCAATAAGCAGAATTGACAACAATTATCCTGTTGACCCAAAACAAATGACAGCCTTTTACAGAGAAATGATCAAGAAGGGCAGTAGTTATGTTTCTATAAACGAGGCCGTTTTAGATATTAATAAAGCTCCTTATACTGGTTACAGGGCAGATCAGCTTGGGATCTACAAAGCCAGAGGAAACTATGACGAAAATCGTGTTGACACACTTATGGTTAAGTTTCAGGGCGGACCAAACTCCGCAATTGAAATTGATGTTGCAAAGGATCCGTTCCTTGGTGTTGATCCGTTTACAATGGATCAGATTTACAGGTTCTCATTCGGTCCTCCGGTGACTATTGGAGACAAGTTCTTTTATGTGATTGAATTCAATGAAAAAGAGGGACTTGAAGAGATTTATTTCCGTGGCAGAGTATATATTGAGTCTGAATCTATGGCAATTGCCAGAATTGAATTTAACATGAATGTAGAGGGCAGGGAGAATGCAAACAGCTATTTTGTCAAGAAAAAACCGGCCAATCTCAAAATGGACGTGATTTCTGCCTCATATCTGGTAAATTATAAGGAGCTAAAAGGTATCTGGTATTTTGATTATTCCCGGACAGAAGTGAAATTTCAGGCTAAATGGGATAAAAAATGGTTTAAAAATAATTATACAGTCTATTCAGAACTTGCTACAACCGACATTTCTGACAGACAAAGGAAAATTGAAACAGAAAACAGAATCCGCCCTAAGGATATTATATCAAACAAGGTTAAAGATTTTACAGATGATAATTTTTGGGGAGGGTACAATATAATCGAACCTGACGAGTCTATAGAGAACGTTATTTCACGTATAGTCAAGCAGTTAAAGAAAAGAAGCCAGGAGTAATTACAATAGACAAGGAGTAGACATTATAACAAGACAATTTATATTATGTTAAATAGCACAGAAGAGCAAGAAAGAGGCACCCCCGTTCCACCGCTTCCGGAAAGGCTCAGACCCCGTACACTTGATGAATATGTCGGACAAGAGCACCTTGTTGGAAAAGATTCAGTCCTGAGAAAAATGATTGAGAGTGGCAACATCTCATCATTTATTCTCTGGGGCCCTCCCGGTGTCGGCAAAACAACGCTTGCAAAAATTATTTCAAATCAGCTTGACAGGCCGTTTTATATATTGTCTGCTGTTAGTTCCGGTGTTAAAGATGTACGTGAGGTTATTGAAAAATCAAGATCAAGGTCAATTTTTTCCAAAGGAAGACCAATTCTTTTTATTGATGAAATTCACCGCTTTAGCAAATCTCAGCAAGATGCCCTGCTGGGAGCCGTGGAGGATGGTACTATTGTTCTGATAGGTGCAACAACAGAAAATCCCTCCTTTGAAGTTATCACTCCACTCCTCTCCCGCTGTCAGGTTTATATCCTTAAATCACTTGATATTGAGGATCTTGACAAGCTAACTCAAAGAGCTGTAAAAGAGGATTCTGTACTCAGCAAAAGAGATATTGAAATTTCAGAAAATGAAGCATTATTCAGATTTTCCGGCGGAGATGCAAGAAAATTACTGAATATTATTGAGTTAATTGTATCTTCTCATCTTCCTGGTGAGAAAATCGTAATTGACAATAAAACTGTTACTGAAAAGCTTCAGGAGAATATTGCAATCTACGACAAGAATGGCGAACAGCACTATGATATTATATCGGCATTTATTAAAAGCATAAGAGGATCAGACCCCAACGGAGCAGTTTACTGGCTTGCCAGATTGATTGCTGGTGGTGAGGATCCTCTCTTTATAGCCAGGCGAATGGTCATTCTTGCATCTGAGGATATCGGTCTGGCAAATCCCAATGCTCTTTTGCTTGCAAACTCTTGTTTTGATTCCGTTCACAAAATTGGCAATCCTGAATCCAGAATAATATTGTCTCAGGTTGCTGTTTACCTTGCAACATCACCTAAAAGCAACGCATCATACATGGCAATTGATGACGCGATTGCAGAGGTTGAAAAAAGCGGCAACCTCCCTGTTCCGCTTCATCTGAGAAATGCTCCAACAAAACTCATGAAAAGCCTGGGCTACGGAAAGGAGTACAAATATGCCCACTCCTTTGAAGGGAATTTCACGGATCTCGAATTTTTGCCGGACAAGTTATCGGGGACAAAATTTTATAACCCCGGTAACAATGCAAAAGAGAGCGAGATAAGGCGCTACATCGCCAAACTATGGAAAAAGTACAATTATTAAATAGTTTTTTTAACTATTTTTGCAGCTCGATTGTTACCTGTCAATGGTAATCAATAATTATAAATTGTAATATTATGATAGTTCACAGTGATTTCACAAAACGTTACGAGAAGATCCCGGTAGACATATACGAGGACTCATCTGCGGCCTCTGCGATTGTTGCGGAAAGCATTTCGGAGTTAATCAGAGCAAAATCCCGCAAAGGACAAAATTGTATTATTGGTGTAAGTGCCTCATCTTCTGCGATACAGGTTTACGAAGAACTTGTTGCAATTCATCAGAGGAAAGAATTGTCATTCAAAAATGTTCATCTCTTCTCTGTAGACGAATACTGGCCACTGAACAAGAATGAACTTCAGAGCCATTACCGGTTCCTGAAGGAGTATCTTATAGATTTTATAGACATCCCTGCAGAAAACATCCATTTTCTTGATGGTGAGGTTGCTAAAGAGAAAATTCACGACTATTGCGTTGAATACGAAAACAAAATCGTGAAGCTTGGCGGAATTGACGCACTTATTATTGGAGGAATGGGCTTCAACGAGCCAGGATCTGCCTACAACTCACGCACAAGGCTCATTACCCTCAACTACTCTTCACGAGTATCTTCAGCATCTGAATTTTTTGGTGTTGAATATGTTCCTTTCCACGCTCTGACAATGGGTATTGAGACAATCCTCTCGGCAAAGAAGATATTCTTCCTTGCCTGGGGAGAAGGAAAGGCATCTTCAATTGCCAAGATGGTAGAGGGCCATGTTAACGAGCAGACCCCTATCTCCTATCTCCAGCAACATGACAACCTGGAAGTAATTATTGATTATGCTGCAGCAGCTGAGCTTACAAGAGTAAAAACCCCATGGTTAACCGGCACTGTTGAATGGAATGATTTCATGATTCGCAAGTCTGTTTTCTGGCTTTGCAAAAAACTGGACAAACCCATACTGAAGCTTACAGACAGAGACTATAATGATAATGGTATGAGTGACCTGGTTACTGAAAAAGGACCGGCGAGCAAAATCAACATTAAAGTTTTCAATGACCTGCAACATACAATCTCCGGATGGCCGGGCGGAAAACCGAATTCTGATGACTCTACCCGTCCTGAAAGAGCAAAGCCTTTCCCTAAAAAAGTTATCATATTCAGTCCTCACCCGGATGATGATGTTATCTCTATGGGCGGAACAATGGCAAGGCTTTCTGAGCACGGCCACGAAGTTCACATTGCATATCAGGTATCTGGCAATATTGCAGTATTTGATCATGATGCAATCAGGTTCCTTGACTTTTTGAGAGATAGTTCAAAAATCTTTGAACTTGATATGTCAAAAAGCGAAAATATTTATGCTACTGCACAAAAGGAGCTCAGCACAAAGCATCCGGGAGAGCCGGACACTCAAAGCATCAGGGCTGTCAAGGCTGCAATCAGACGCGGAGAGGCAAAAGCTGCCTGCCGTTATCTGAAGATTCCTGAAAACAGGGTACACTTCCTTGATTTGCCTTTCTACGAGACAGGCGGAGTAAAGAAAAAACCAATCAGCAAAGCAGATATTGAGATTGTTAAAGAACTTCTTCAGAAAGTTAAACCTCATCAGGTTTACGCCGCAGGTGACCTGAGCGACCCTCATGGCACACATAGAGTTTGCCTTCAGGCAATATTTGCTGCTCTTGAGGAGCTTAAGGAGGAAAAATGGATTAAGGACTGCAGAGTCTGGCTGTACAGAGGTGCGTGGCAAGAGTGGGATGTTGCCGATTCAAACATGGCAGTTCCGTTGAGTCCGGAAGAGGTTATCATTAAACGTGAAGCTATCTTCAAACACCAGTCTCAGAAAGACAGACCGCTCTTCCCTGGTTCTGACAAACGGGAATTCTGGCAGCGTGCAGAGGAGAGAAATCACAATACAGCTGTTCTTTTTGACAAGCTTGGAATGGCAGAGTATCAGGCAATAGAGTTATTTGTAAGATACGATATCTAGTATTCTGTTCTTAGATTTTATTAATTTAAAGAGTTCTCTTTCAAAGGGAACTCTTTTTTTTGTTCAGAAATTTGAATAACCCAATTCTGAAATTCTGCTGCTCAACAAAATGACATATTGTTTGTTTTAAGTAATAAATCAACAAAACAATCAAGATGTTCAACGAATATAATCCAATAGATAAGAAGGTGTTTCAGGTTATTGACGACAAAGGAAAGGTCGTTAATAAAGCAATGATGCCTTCAATTTCAGATGAAAAACTGATTAAGGCATACAAGGATATGCTTTTTGCAAGAACAGCAGACTTACAGATTGTCTCATATCAGCGCCAGGGCAGAATCTATACCTATCCTCCAAACTATGGTCAGGAGGCAATTTCCGGAGCTGTTGGAGCTCTTATAGGTGAAAATGACTGGCTTGTCCCTGCTTTCAGGGAGATGGGTGCAATGCTGGCCAAAGGAGTTACTCTTAAGGAGCTATTCCTCTATTTTATGGGATATGAGGATGGGTCGAAATTCCAAAAAGCAAAGAAGACACTTCCTATAAGTGTTCCAATTGCTTCTCAGTTGCTTCATGCAGCAGGAATAGGATATGAAATCAAATACAACAAAAAAAGTGAAGTTGTATTTGCTTTCGTTGGTGACGGCGGAACTTCTGAGGGAGACTTTCACGAAGCGGTTAACTTTGCCGGAGTCTGGAAAGTACCTGTTGTGTTTATCATCCAGAATAACCAATATGGTATCTCCACTCCTACCCGTATGCAAACGGCATCCGAATCTCTTGCAATTAAGGCTGTTGCATATGGTGTAAAGGGGATAAAAGTAGACGGCAATGACTATTTCGCAATGTATAAAGCTGTTGAAGAATCAATTAAAGCATGTCAGAATGGCGAAGGGCCGGTCCTTATAGAGGCTGTAACCTACAGAAAGGGGGCTCACACAACCTCAGACGACCCTACAAAATACAGGACTAAGGAGGAAGAGCAGCAGTGGGAATTAAAGGACCCTCTTAAAAGGCTAAAGCTCTATCTGGAATCAAAGAAGTTATGGAGCGACAAGGAGGAGGAGAAGATTCTTCCGCAGTATAAGGAGGAGGTAGACCGTCAGTTTATTGAAGCAGAAAATTACGGACCATATCCAAAGGAAGATGTATTTAAGTACCTCTACGCAGAGATGCCTGATGATCTTAAGGAACAGGAGAAGGAGTATGAAAGATTCCTTCAGTGGAAAGCCTCGAAGGTTAAATAATTTTACAAACTAAAGAAATTTACAGGAATGAAAATAATGAATATGGTCAATGCAATCAATGATGCATTGGATATTAAACTGGCTGAGGATAAGAACGTCATAGTTTACGGAGAGGATGTGGGTGTTGAAGGCGGAGTGTTTAGGGTGACTGAAGGTCTGCAGCAAAAATATGGAGCCGAGAGAGTTTTTGACTCTCCTTTGGCAGAGTCAGGAATAGTTGGAACAGCAATTGGAATGGCTGTTGCAGGAATGCGTCCGGTTGTTGAAATGCAGTTTTGCGGATTTGTATATCCGGCATTTAATCAAATTATCAGCCATGCATCCCGAATGAGAAACCGCTCTCGCGGACAATTTGAAACTCCTATTGTTATAAGAATGCCATATGGAGGAGGTATAAATGCCCTTGAGCACCACAGTGAGAGTATGGAGGCAATTTTCGGCCACATACCGGGACTGAAGGTAGTTGCACCATCGACACCTCATGATGCCAAGGGAATGCTTATTTCGGCCATTGAGAGCAATGATACAATACTGTTTATGGAACCGAAAAGAATCTACAGGGCCATAAAGCAAGAGGTAGCTGACGGGAAGTTTACAATTCCACTTGGAAAAGCAAATGTAATCTCTCAGGGTAAGGATGTTACCATAGTCTCGTTTGGAGCTATGATACGGGAGGTCCAGAAAGCAATGGTGATGGCAAAGGAGGCAGGAATCAGCGTAGAGCTGATAGACCTTCGCTCCATCTACCCTATCGACAGGGAAACCATAGCAAAATCTGTGAAGAAAACAGGAAGGATCATTACCGTTACTGAAGGACCTAAATCATTCGGACTTGGAGCCGAGATAAGTCAGATTGCAATTGAAGAGGCTTTTCTGCACCTTGAAGCTCCACCTGCAAGAGTATCCGGATTCGATGTTATAGTTCCTCTTCCTAAAGGAGAGCATCACTATATGCAAGATCCTTACAAAATTTTCTACGAAATTGAAAAAATAGTAAAATATTAAAAGCATGAGATATATATTCAAATTTCCGGACATTGGCGAGGGTCTCGAAGAGGGAACAATCGTTGAATGGCACGTTGAAAAAGGTCAGTCAGTTAAAATGGGAGACTCTCTGGTTACCATGGAGACAGATAAAGTTGTAACAGCAATCCCTTCGCCCAGAGATGGTGTGATTGCTGCAAAGTTTGGCAAGGTTGGAGAGACTATACATGTTGGTTCTGCGCTTGTTGAAATTGACATGGAGGGAGTTGAAGGAGAAGCAGCTGTTGCTGAGGTTAATAAACCTGAACCAGTTGAAGAAGAGGGAGCAGGTGTTGTGGGAACTCTTGAAGTTGCAGGTAACAATGCTGTACTCTCTGCAAGTAAGGAGGGCGTGAGCCAGTCGTCTGCACAGGGTGAGAAGAGTGCCAGAGTGCTGGCTACTCCTGTTGCCCGTTCTTTAGCCAAAGAGAGTGGTATTGATATAAACAATGTGAAAGGTACAGGTCCGGCAGGTCGTGTTACCAAAGATGATATTATCAGGTTTACTTCTGATTCAGCCAGAACATCTCAAAAATCTGCTTCTTATGTTGCCCCGTCTCAGACAGGAGAAAATCTGACAGAGATAGAGCCACTTTCTCAGATGCGTAAAACTATTGCCAGAAACATGATTCAAAGCAAGCATAATGCTGCTCACATGACTGTTTTCGAAGAGGTTGAAATTTCAGAACTGGACAGAATCAGAAAGAAATACAAGGAGATTCTTTCACAAGACGGTATCAAATTTACATATCTGGCATTCATTGTTAAGGCTGTGGCATTGTCTCTGAAAAAATTCAGGGCCCTGAATGCAGAGATTGACATGGAGAGAGGTAACATGATCTATAAAAAGTACTACAATATTGGAATAGCTATTGACACTCCAAAAGGTCTGGTTGTTCCTGTTATCCGTAATGCCGATAAGATATCTGTTAAGGAGATTGCTTCTCAGATTCAGATTATTTCTGACAAGGCAAGGGATGGAAAACTTACTCTTGACGAAATGAAGGACGGGACATTTACAATTACCAGTTATGGAAGCATAGGCGGTTTGTTTGCTGTGCCGGTAATCAACTATCCTCAGGCAGCAATTCTTGGTGTGGGCAGAATTAATAAAAAGCCTGTTGTGCTAAATGATCAGGTGGTTCCGGGACTAATACTTCCTCTCTCTCTGAGTGTAGACCACAGAATAGCCGACGGCGGTGAAACGGCCCGGTTTGTTAACTCTGTAATGGAGTATCTGGCAGATCCTGTTAGTATAATTATGGATTAATCAAGGAGGAATAAAAAATGTATGATTTAATAATAATAGGCTCGGGACCTGCCGGTTATGTGGCAGCAATAAGGGCTGGACAAGTTGGCCTTAAAACCGCAATTATTGAGAAAAATGTAATTGGCGGAATGTGCCTTAACTGGGGATGCATTCCTTCTAAATCCATGATGGAGAGCGTAAAACTCTACCAGAGAATTGTAAAAGATTCAGCACGGTTTGGAATTGAAGGCATTGACCGCAAAGCTGTCTCTTTTAACTGGAGTAAGGCTGTTAAACGTGCCGATACAATAGTGAAACGACTCACAGGGGGCGTGGAATTTCTTCTTAAGAAAAACGGAGTTGACATCATTATTGGTGAGGCAAAGATTGTAAGCGCAAACAGTGTACTGGCAGATAACCGTCTGCTTGAGACAAGAAACATAATAATTGCTACCGGCTCGTCATCTCAAAAAATTCAAAATCAGATTGAGGGACTGGTTGTCGAACCAAAAAAATTATTTACTGAAAGAGAAGTTCCCCAGAACATTGTTGTTTTAGGTAAGACTCCAGTTGCAATAGAACTTGGACAACTGTTCAGCATGATGGACAGAAATGTTACAATTGTCTCAGATAGTTCACTAATTATGCCCAAGGCCGATTCTTATGTCCGTAACTACATGGCCGCAAGACTTAAAAAAGAGAAGATTGATATAATTTACAATGTTTCAATTACTTCTACTGAAAATATCTGGAATGAAGGCATCCTTAATCTTTCCGGAAAAGAGGTGCCATGTGATATTATCATCAATGCAGGAGACAGAAAAGGTAATCTTATCAAATCTGATATTGACATAGAAGTTGAAAATGGGTATATCAAGGTTGATGATGACTGCGAAACATCTGTTAAAGGAATTTTTGCAGTTGGAGATGTAAATGGCGTCTCAATGTTTGCCCATATTGGATCTGCCCAGGGACTTCATGTGATTAACAAGCTTAAGGGTATTGAAGCAAAGCTTGATATAAGCAAGCTTCCAATGAACATGTATACAGTTCCTGAAGCCGCTCAGATTGGATTAACAGAGGACGAGTTAAAAGAGGGAAACTACGATTATAAGGTAAGTGAATTCCCGCTCTCTGCCAACGGAAAAGCACAGACAGAAGGAGCTGCAGAGGGATTTGTCAGAATTCTTTCAGATAATAAAATCGGAGAGGTACTTGGAGTTCAGATTGTATCCCAGAATGCTACAGATATGATTAACGAAGCTGCTGCATATATTCAGCTGGAATCTACAGTTTACGATATTGCACACACTGTTCACACCCACCCAACTGTTTCAGAAGTTTTTATGGAAGCTGGATTTGAAGCTGTTGATCAGGCAATACACAAATAGAGCAATTCAGGGGGTACATTAATTTGATGTACCCCTTTTTAATTACCCAAAATCTTTAAATGGAAAATACCATAAATGTTGAGGCATATAATCTGCCCGACTCAGAAATAATAAACTCCCCTGCCCCGCTGGATTTTTGTATCTGGAGGCCGGACGACATATATATTGTACTGGGAAGAGCGAACAATGCAGATTCTGCACTTCATACAGATTTGGTTGAGAGAGACAGAATCAGGGTTCTTAAAAGACCCTCAGGAGGCGAAACAGTAATATTATCGCCATCTATGTCTGTCTTCTCCATTAAGTTTTCACAAATATCCCGGGAGCGTCCAAGATCTGTTTTTAACATGATCAATTCCCATCTTATTACCTCTTTCGAAAATGCTGGTATAAAGAATCTTAATACTAAAGGAATATCTGATATTTCTATTGGAAACCTTAAGATAATGGGATCTTCCATGTATTTGAAAAACAATATCTTATTTTATCACGCCGTACTTAATGTAGGTGAAGATATCTCTTTAATTTCAAAATATCTGAAGCATCCGGGTAAAGAGCCCGATTACAGAAACGGAAGGTCTCATGACGAGTTTGTAACCTCTCTGCATAAAGAGGGTTATAATTTTTCTGTAGATGAAGCAGAGTTTTTAATTTCAAACGCTTTTCATTCACTCCAAAAAGAGATAAATAAAATCTGAGATTTTTTTCTGAAATAGGTGTTGAATTGAATAAATGCATAAATTTGAAGATATTATTCAATTTCAATTATGATTGGAGAACATCCTTCAGGAGTATTGTTGTCTGAATTCATAAATTTAAGTCCTCAGGCTATTTGCATTACCACGATGAGCGATATTCGCTTTGTCGAGGTTAACTCTAATTTTGAAAAATTTATCGGTTTAGGAAGAGATCAAATCATAAATAAAAAGCTTACAGAGCTGAATATCAAGTTCTCCTCTGAATGGGTAGACAAAATTCTCGAAGAGGCTATGGCATTTGGTCGTATAGTCCACAAAGAGACTGAAATTGAACTTCCCGGAACCGGCAAGCGGGCAGTAATTGTTACAAGCCATATAATTCAGATTGAAAATGAAAAATGTCTCATAACATTCGCCGATGATATCACTGAAATCAGGAAAGTAAAGGAGGAACACGAGGAGACGTTTCAGTATGTCAAAATGTTTTTTGAACAGGCTCTGGAAGGAATATTCTTTTTTGAGATTGAGGAACCTGTTGTCTGGAATGAATTTTCGAATAAAGATAAGCTTATTGATCTTGTCTTCTCCAAAGCTAAAATTGTCGATGCAAATGATGCCTTCCTTAATCAGTACGGGATGAAAAGAGAGGAGGTACTGGGAATGACACCCTCTGATTTTTTTTCACATGATCTGGAACATGGTAAAAAAGTCTGGCGGGATTTTTTCGACAAAGGCAGGCTACATACAGAAACAACAGAAGTTCGAAAGGATGGTACCTTAATTCATATAGAAGGAGATTATATTTGCCTTTACGATTCAACCGGAAGAATTACCGGGAACTTCGGGATTCAGAGGGATGTTACAATTAATAAACAGTCAGAAGAGGCATTACGGGAGAGCGAAGAGAGGTTCAGACTTCTTTTTGAAAATAACCACACAGTAATTCTTCTGGTTGATTCTGAAAGTGGTAACATTATTGATGCAAATATTGCAGCAACACTTTTTTATGGCTATTCCCATGAGGAAATTATTAAGCTGAATATTAATGTGATTAACATGCTGCCATTGGAATCGCTTAAAAATGAAATGTATAAAGCTGCATCCAACGAAAAAAGGCGCTTCCAGTTTAAGCATCGGCTTAAAAGTGGAGAAATCCGCGATGTTGAGGTTTATTCCGGAGGATTTCTTCAGGATGGAAGAACAATTCTATATTCTATTGTTCATGATGTTACAGAGTACAAAAAGAACGAAGACCTCCTCTCAAAGCTATCATCTGCAGTCAGCCAAAGTTCAGCAAGTGTGCTTATTACAGACAGTAATGGTCTGGTTGAATATGTTAATCCTGCTTTTACTGCTATAACAGGATATTCCTTTGAAGAAATCAGGGGTAAAACTCCTTCTTTCATTAATTCGGGAGTACAGAATGATGATTTTTATAATCAGTTGTGGAAAACTATCAGCAGTGGACAAACCTGGCATGGAGAGATTGCAAACAAAAAGAAAAACAATGAGATTTTTTGGGAGAGGGAGACAATTTCACCTATCGAAAATGCATCCGGAGAGATCACAAATTTTGTAGCCATAAAAGATGATATTACAAAAGAGAAGCAATTAATTCAGGATCTGATTAATGCAAAAGAGACCGCAGAAGAGAGCGACAGACTTAAATCTACTTTTCTGGCTACAATGTCTCACGAACTACGAACTCCTCTTAACGCAATAATTGGCTTTTCCGATTTACTCATGGATGATATTCCTAAAGAAGATATTGACTCATTTGCCTCTACAATTAACAAAAGTGGCAAACACCTGCTTGGACTGATAGAGGAGATTTTTGACATAAGCCTTATTGAAACAGGACAGATAAAACTTCACAACGAAGTTTATGATGCAACAGATATTCTCAACGATGTTTTTGCCGTTATCTCAAGGGAGCAGGCAATGATGAATAAACAACACATAAGGCTCATAGTTAAGCATCCCGATAATCAATCTCCTCAGCATATAAAAATATCTACGGATATTAAGAGACTAAAACAGATTCTTGTTAACTTGCTCAAGAATGCACTTAAGTTTACAGATCACGGAACTATTGAATATGGGTATACCATTGTAATTATAAATGGGCAGGAAAATTTAAAATTCTTCGTTTCTGATACTGGAATTGGAATTGCAAAAGATAAACAAGAGATTATTTTTGATCAGTTCAGACAAGTTGATGATTCTCTAACACGCACATATGGGGGCACAGGGCTTGGATTATCAATTTGCAGGAAGTTGCTACAAAAGATGGGAGGTGAAATATGGGTTGAATCCGAACAGGATAAAGGAAGCATTTTTTATTTCAATCTACCCGTTGGAATTGAACTTCAACAAAAAGCTAAAACAGGAATAATAATTATGGACGAACCAATTATTGACTTCAGTGGCAAAATTCTTCTTCTGGCAGAAGATGATGATCCAAGTTATTTGCTTTTAAAAGCCATTCTGAAAAAGACTGGAATTGAAATAATCAGGGCGAAAAATGGTGTAGAAGCTGTTAAATTTGCTCTTGAAAGAGAAGATATTAACATGATTCTGATGGATATTAATATGCCGGAGATGAATGGTCTTGACGCAACCAGATTAATAAAGGAGAAAAAGCCCCATCTTCCAATAATTGCTCAGACTGCTTATTCAATATCAGGTGACAAGGAGAAAACACTCGAAGCCGGTTGTGATAATTATATTTCTAAACCAATCAGGAAGGCTGAATTGTTTAGTATGATAGAAAAGTACTCCTAATTATGGAATAATGTGTTTTTATTCTCGTCAGTCAAAGGAGGCTCTGCTCGCAGCAAAACGTTTCAAAGCAGAGGTAAGGGATCCGGAACAGTTCCTGACCAGTGATTTTATTAACGGATTCTCACATCCCTCCTGCCCTGTCATAACATCTGATAATCCCGGACTGATTTCAAACTTCACCTGGGGACTAATTCCTCAATGGTCAGATAAAGACTCTGTTTCTAATTATACTTTAAATGCGAGAATTGAAACGCTAAATCAGGTTAACTCTTTCAGGGACTATGTTAATAACAGATGCCTGGTTGTTGCTGACGGTTTTTATGAATGGAGACATGAAAGGAGAGCCGGCAGAACCTTTAAGGATAGATACCTGATAACGCTTCCTGATAATGACCTTTTCGCTTTTGCAGGACTCTACTCACACTGGAGAGATCCGGCTACAAATATTTTAAAAGGTACATTTACAATCCTGACAACAACTGCCAGTGACTTAATGAGCAATATCCACAATACCAAAAAGAGAATGCCTGTAATTCTGAAGAAGGAAGACGAAAATTCATGGCTTGAAGGATTTCCTGTTAACAACTTTGCTTATCCTTACAGTATTGAACTGAGTGCTTTTTATTCCCCTGAGTCTAATGAAAAAAGAGGAGACCCTTCAAGCCTCCTCTTTTAACATAATAACTTATACAATTATTGTATCTCAATCATTCTTACAGGCTTTGGTTTTGCCTCATCTCTTTTAGGTATTGAAACAGTGAGGATTCCATTTTCATACTTAGCCTCAATTTTGTCGCTCTCGACTGTTACCGGAAGATTGAATGAGCGGCTGAATGACTGGTAGCTAAATTCTTTTCTGCTGTATTTTCCCTCTTCTTCTGATTCTCTCTCTTCTTGTTTTTCTGAAGATATCTTCAGAGTTCCCTGGTTAACTTCAATTTTAAAGTCATTTTTGTTTAGTCCGGGTGCCGCTACTTCGATTTTGAATCCATCCTGATTTTCCAGAATATTTACAGAAGGTATTGTTGTATTTGTATCTGAATAGTTTCTGTGGGTCCAGTCAATCCAGTCGTGATTCAAAAATTCGTTAAACAGGTTGGACCATGCAGGGTAGTTTTCGGTTCTTCTGATTAGTGTCATAGTCTTGTCTCCTTTTTATTTAAGTTAATATTATATATAATGTGTTTTACATATTTATATCAAACAAAATACCGAAGCTATTTATCCTGTATTTTCAAGACAATATGTCAGTTATTTTCCTGATATCCAGACTACATATGAAATTTTGTCAGAAAAAATGAGGCCATTATATTATCCAGAATGATTTTGGTTTACCTTTACTAATCAAATCTTAACTGTAAAATAGACTTAACAATTATGAAACCCTGCTTTTCAATTACAAAACTGATTAAAGCATCGCTGTTTGCATTATTATTCCTGGTAGCTTCGTGTACTAAAGAGATTATTCCGCCTGTTGATCCCAAGCCTGATCCACCAGTAAACAATGATCCATCCAAAATTTTCAATCCTGCAACTGACAACATAGTAATAAACCATGAGATAAGAGCTGCATGGCTGACCACAGCATGGGGTCTTGACTGGCCTGCAGGCGTTACGGGAGCAGCTGCCCAAAAAGCCTCCCTAATATCGTTGATTGAAAGACTTAAAAACCTGAATATTAATTTGATATATTTTCAAGTGAGGTGCTCTTCTGATGCCTTTTATAAATCGCTTATTTCTCCCTGGTCATCATATTTGACAGGTACTCAGGGTATAGATCCAGGATTCGATCCACTTGAGATAGCAATTGAAGAGGCTCATAAAAGAGGTATCGAACTTCATGCATGGATGAATCCATACAGAATTGGAACAACGGCACAATATTATGCTCCCGGGCACCCTGCACTACTCCACCCGGAATGGTACGTTACATTTGATGGTTCACGCTACTGGAATCCCGGAATGCCTGAGGTAAGAGAACACATTAAAAGTGTTGTAAAAGAGGTTGTAGACAACTATGATGTTGACGGAATTCATTTTGATGACTATTTTTATCCGAGCGGAGCAAAATCAACTACTGACCCATACAAATTCAATGACAAGGCCCAGTTTGATTTATATAATGCAGGAATGACTCTTGACAAATGGCGGGAATACAATATTGATGAGCTTGTTAAGGGTGTCTCACAAACCATTAAAGCTTCAAACGATACTCTCATATTTGGAATTTCTCCATCCGGCAGAATTGAAAATGCCCTGGCTCTATATGCAAATCCTCTTACATGGCTTCAGAATGGCTGGGTTGACTATCTGGCACCCCAAATCTATTGGGAAATTGGACACTCAACTGCAGATTTTGACAGGCTTGCCAGATACTGGAACACAAATTCATATTCCAAACCAATTTTCCCAGGAGTAGCAGCCTATAAATTTGCTGATTCTCAGTATCCTGCATTCGCATCAATGACTCAATTCCTTAACCAGGTTGAACTATGCAGATCGTTACCTAATATAAAAGGTGTATGCTGGTACAGAACACAGAATATACTTGGAGGAAGCTTTTCATCTTATCTTCTCTCTTCAATTTACCCATCATTGAGTCTGGTTCCGGAAATAGGATCTAAAACATATGCAGTCCCCGGAACTCCTGTAATCTCACATTCATCTAACACAATAAACTGGAGCGCATCAACCAGCGCAACTCACTATGCTGTCTACGAATTAAAAAGAAGAGGCAATACAGGCACATGGGATGCACTTGGCAGGCAAACAGGATCACAAACAACATTCAATGCTTCTGCTCAAAAGAATTATATGGTAATAGCTGTTAACGGAAGAAAACCTTCACCGGCAAGCAATGTTGTTTATATCCAGTAAATATTGAACCTGCGGAAAATTATTTACTTTTTGAAATAATCCAGGAGGCCATCTTTTCCATAACTTCGGGAGAGATGGTCTCTTCTATTTTCTGATATTCTGTTGTATTCCCTGTTTCAGAGTGCTGAAACAGATGATTTAAACCGGGAAATTCAACTATTTCAACAACTTTGCTAAATGAGTCTAAATTATTTCCGTGCGCTTTCATCAAGGATTCCCGGATTGCGCTTAGATTCGTTTTGGCCGGAACCTGCATATCATTGCTACCATTCATTGCCAACACAGGTAAAGTAAGTTTCTTGAGTGCATCAGATGGATCATATGTCAAAAAAGTAACCATCCAGGGATTTGCAACAGCATAAATCTGACTTTCAAGTTGCTTTTCAGTGGCTTCAGGAGCATTCAGCTTAAAGAAATCCATTAAGATCTTTTTCATGTCCGGATTATTTTTCTCTCTGGCAATAATTGAATGCAACTCTCGTGTAATTTTCTCAAATTCGTCCAGAGAAGCAGCATCCAGCCCAGACCTCTCACCACTTAATCTTTGCTGAAACAAAATGATTTCTGCACCTGTAACTCCAGGAGCAGCCATAAGAATGACGAATCCCAGCTTGTCGTCCATATTAGCAACTAAAGGAGCAATAATGCCACCCTCGCTATGCCCTATAAGACCTATTTTAATATCATTAAACTCCTCCCTGCTCCTAAGGAACTGAACTGCGGAATATGTGTCCTGAGCAAAGTCAAATGTTGTTGCTGTTGCATGGTTACCTTTGGATTTTCCAACCCCTCTGTCATCATACCTCAGGACAGCAATACCTCGTTTTGTCAAATAATCCGAAATTACAAGAAAGGGTTTATGTCCAAGTATCTCTTCATCTCTGTTTTGAGGTCCGCTTCCGGAAATCAATATTACAGCTGCAGATGGCTTGCCGGTTGAAGGCATGGTCAAGGTTCCTGAGAGTTCTATGCTATCTTTAGCGTTGAGAAAAGTAACATCTTCTGTAGTATACGGGTACGGTTTCCGTGGTTCCTGAGGTCTTTTTGGCCCTGCCGGGGCCCTTCTTGAAAGATTCATAGGCAATGACATTGAACCTTGTCTGAATGTTCCAAGAATTGATTCTCCGGTAAAAACACCAGTATATTCAACTGATGCATTTGCAATTACAATCTTAACCATAGGATTGTTAAAACTGACAGAAGTAACTGGTATGCCTGTAACCCCCTGATCCGGGCTATCCATAGTTGCAGTGTACAGAGAGTCTGTCTGTGAGATGTTGAATACAACACGAAGGTTAATTGACTGCATGTTGAGATTACCATACCAGCTTCCTGCGAAGTTCTGGGCATTAACTCCTGAATTAAGAATTAACAGAGCAATTGCTAGAATAATTTTTTTCATATGATATTAGAAATAAAAAAAAGCTTGTAATTGATTACAAGCCGCAATTTAATAAAAATCTCTGCTACTTAAATCGTAAACTGTGCATGTATACCAATTACAGGATATTTAAGCTGGTTCATAAGCAGCTGTAAATAGAGATGTTTAAAAAGAATAATATTTGCTCCCAGGTTGAAATGCTTGGTATCATATTCTGCAATAATATTCAACTCTTTGTAAAACTTAGGAGAGAAACTGATTCCGCCGGAAACAGGAAATTGCTGATTTACATGCACGCTAACGGGAATATTGTATGCTGCATGTACTCCAAGTTCATTCCCTCCAAGATCGAAATGCTTTGTAAGTGCAAGATATGTCGTTCCGAAATATTTATTTCCGTCTGCATATCCCAATAAAGATGAAGTAGATATAACATCATTAGATCCAATTACAACGGCGGGCCAATACTTTCCCTCCTTAATTGGTCTGATTCTGAGGGAAATTGATCTGTCAACATTGCTGAAACGACCCTGATTCCATAAGTCGAATGCTGTATTTGTCATTGCAATCTCTGCAAATGAAACAAATGTAATATTAACAAAGAAATTGAAAGTATGGTAATCCCAGGTATCCGGTGTAAACTGCTTTGGAAGGAAGTTACCCCCAATCTTAACAGTTTTATCCTCGGACATCTCTGCATTTGGACTGTTCAAAAGTCCGGTTACTCCCAGCGTACTCTGGGCATATATAAAAGAAGATGTCAGGAGCAGCAAAGCTACTCCCAACATCCTTTTAATTAGTGCATCAAATCTCATTCAGAAATTTATTTTTTCCGAAATTGATTAGATTGTACCACCGCCACCAAGACCGTGGTCATGACCATGAAGGTGTGCGTGAGCGTGGTCGTCATAAATAAGGTCTTCAAACATCAGGTCAACCTGTCCGGCCATAATAGTTCTGACTTCAATAGTCTTGGTAACTGTACCGGCTGTATTGGTTACTTTGATTGAAAATTTCTTAGCTGTGAAAGTCTGATTTGCAGAAGCTACCTGATAGTACATCGGCTGAATTGTTCTTTCAATAGCTTTTGTATAAGTTGCTGTTCCAAAATCAGCCAGTGGCGCAATACCATTGAAGTGATTTCTAACCAATTCAGTGATTGAAGCAATAAGTTCTGTCTGATCTGCTCCGGTTATACCCAGATTTGTTAGAGTTGTAGCCAAAGGCTCGGCAAACTTGTAGCCTTGTTTCTCAATGTATCTGATTCCGGTTACATTATAAGGAGTAAGACCTCTGTTAATCATGAGACTGTCAAGTACCTTAATACTTTCAGTTGATGAAGCCTCTTCAACAACCGGTGCCTGAAATGACACTTTATAAAGTGAGAAGTGGGTAATTGAAGTAAGATAATCATTTGAAGCAGCATTGAAAGTTACAGGAGTTGCCTGTACTTCCCATTTGCTAAGAGTATTGTTGAAATACTCAAGCTGAAGTTCTGAATATTTGTATGTAGTAAGCGGATTGTCAACTGTAATTGTCAAAGGCTTGCTGAATACCAGTCCAGATGGTTCAAAACGAAGTGTCATGATTCCAGGATTGTTAACCAAACCTGTAATTACGATATCGTTTACTTCAACAGCAGTAATGTTAATAGGACCTGAAACAGTTGCACCGTTTGCATCTTTTACAGTTGTTCCTGATGTGAAGGTAAGTGTTGCATCGTTGGCTCCTCCTTCAATATTTATCGTTCCACCTGCAAGTGGATCAAGAGGAGTGATTCCAGGTACATAAGGAACCATTGTCATTGTAATGCTGTATACAAGGTTGTGGTTAAGGCCAGCTGTAGGGAACTCAAGTGAGTACTGAGCAGAAAAGAAATCGGCCTTTGTAAGAACAATGTTGTATTTGCCTGCAGTTGTCAGATTAGCAAATTCAAACTTACCAAAACTGTCAGTAGTTGCTGTTTTGGTTCCCATTGTAACGGTAACGCCAGGCAGATATGCCTTGGTTGTGTTGTTGAACACCTGTCCCTTGATTGTGTAGGTAGCTGGCTGAGGCTCCGGTGTAGGAGTTGGCTCAGGTACTTTAGTACATGAGGCTGCACCTACGAGTGCAGCAACCAGAAGAGTGGCAGAAGCCGCTCCAATAAGTCTTGAAAAGATTTTGCTTGCTTTCATAGAATTTTTGGTTAATTATTAGTTGAATTTAAGATTATTTGATTTAAGCGCATTTTGGTAAAAAAGTTGTACGACGAATTCTCGTCGGGTGAAGTCGTGAAATATCTGCCATGTTCTGTATAAGGTCTGGCGATATATTCGAGCGGGAAATAGTTTCCGGCTGAAACTCTAACAAATTTGTTTCGTTTATGTTTATATGGTGGTAAAGAAATTGCAAAATAAAACCCTCCGTTTACAGGAAAATCAGGAATATCCATTGTCTGTACATAAAATCCAACTGCTGCGTTTCTGAAATATCTGGTTACCTCTCCCCTCACAGATAAATCGTTCCCGAGATATTTTGCCAGGTTTAGGTTAAACATTAAATTCCAAGGCTTTACAATATAGTTTGCACCAACTTTCCAGGTAAATTTATCCGGATTTGTATAGTACCAGTCGTTGAAAAAAGGTACAGAATATGCTGTATAACTTAACTGAGCATATACGCCTGTTCTTGAACCAACCGGTTTATACAATTTTAAATCTGCACCGGCCCTGAACATATTAAAATTCCCTACTGTAGCCATTGCATGGATATTGAACGGAAGTCTGAATTGCTGGGAAAGGGTGAGAAAGCCGGGTCTGATTCTTCCCTCTTCAGTTGAATAGTCATTTAGCAGTGGAAAAATTACCTGTGCTGTAGCGGTTGCTCCTCTCCACAATGAAATTTCCAGAGTTGGATTAATGTTTAGCTGTAAAAGATACATTACATCAAGCCTCGAATTTTTAAAGCGAAAAATTGGATAAAACTTCAAATCAACCTTTCCAAATGAAGAGTTTTCAAATTTTTTTCCATCGATATCGTTAAGTGCAGCAATTCCCTCTTCAACGTTAAAATCCGAATACCAGCGAGAACTTGAAGGATCATCTGCAAGTGTCGAGTACAATCTGAATTTTGGTATTCTTTCCTCCATGAGAATAACTTCTATATTTTTCGATTTAAACTCTGGAATGAGGGTTTCAACTGCATTTTTAACAGATTCAACAACTCTGTCTCCATGAGTAAACGACTCGCTTTCAATAAAAATAATCTCTTTGCCTGCCTTGGATATATGCCTTACATTTTCGAATCCATTTGCAAATAATGCCTCTTCAATTGCGCTCTGAGCAAAAATTCCAGTGCCAACAAGCAAGAGAGAGAGAACAGCAGCTAAGGAGCGAAATGCATGTTTTATGTTTGAAAGCATTGATTTCATTAAGTTTAGGCAACAAAGTTTTTCACTCTGCGAATGTAACTAATTTTTCTAACCTAATCAAATTAATTTGAATTTATTATGATTTTTTATTCAAACTTAACTTATTAACCATAAGAGAGTAAAATCAAAGTGCATTGTAGAATTATTAAATTAAATTTGCAGAAAGTTCAAAATTTATTCAAAATTTCTCTATGAAAGTAAAA
The DNA here is from genome assembly GCA_002842695.1 of Bacteroidetes bacterium HGW-Bacteroidetes-10. Taxonomy (GTDB): domain Bacteria; phylum Bacteroidota; class Bacteroidia; order Bacteroidales; family UBA932; genus Bact-08. The sequence continues at coordinate 108,214 of PHDT01000001.1, forward strand.
AGTCTCGAAATATTCAAGCCCGACGAAGGAACACCACTATATTTAACAATCACAGATTCACCTGTTTATGCAGGCTTCCCATCACCAGCAGACGATCATCTTGAAAACAAGCTTGATCTTAACAAGGCGCTTGTAAAAAATCCATCTTCAACCTTTTTTGCAAGAGTCAAAGGAGAGAGCATGATTGAGGACGGCGTTGAGGAGGGAGATCTGCTTGTTATCGATAAATCTGCAGAACCTCATGAAGATTGCCTTGCCGTATGCTTTCTGGAGGGAGAATTTACACTTAAGAGAGTAAAACTTGATGGAGATGATCTGCTTCTTATGCCTGCAAACCCAAAATACAAACCAATAAGAGTCAAAAAAGAAAACGACTTTTACATCTGGGGAATTGTAAAATATCTGATAAAAAAAGTATGATCAAGTCTTTTGTACAACTCTTCCGTTATCTGTTTGCAATTTATATTGCACTTGTATTGTTTTTCTGCTTATACACATTCAGCAATACGGGGATTAACCTATCTGAATATATTTTCGGAATCCGTGCAGATCGTATTGCTCACTTTATAATGTTTTTCCCATATCCTGTCTCGGCATGGCTTGCTCTTAAGGAGAACTTCAGAAAAAGCTTTCCTAAATATCCGGTGCTGATGCTTATGTTAACAGGAGCAGCCCTGGCGCTTACAGCAGAAGTTCTTCAAAAATTTAATCCGGCCAGAGAGTCAGATATATATGACCTTGCAGCCAATGTTGCCGGTATTGTTGCCGGTACATTACTGACACTCCTTTTCAGAAAAATAATTGATAATGTTTGGCCTGACAGATTGTAATAATTTTTATGTAAGCTGCGAGAGATTGTTCAATCCCTCACTTGAAGGCAGACCTGTAGTTGTTTTAAGTAATAATGACGGGTGTGTAATTTCTCGCTCCAATGAAGCTAAAGCGCTGGGAATTGGAATGGGTGAGCCAATTTTTAAAATGAAAGAGATTGTCAGCAGAGAAAGAATAGCCTGTTTTTCTGCAAACTTCTCTCTTTATGGAGATTTATCTGCCAGGGTAATGGATAAACTGAGGTCATATTCGCCGGGTATTGAAATATATTCTATAGATGAGGCATTTCTTGATCTGTCTGGTGTTCCTGAAAAGGAAATCAAATCCCTTGGGCCGGAGATTGTAAGAAGAATAAAGAAAGATATTGGAATTCCTGTTAGTCTTGGTGTTTCACATACCAAGACACTTGCAAAGGTGTCAACAAGACTTAGTAAAAAGTACCCGGCAACAAAGGGTTTCTGCTTTATGCAAAAGAAGGAAGATATTGCCAGGGTACTTGTAAAGTTCCCTGTGGATGATATCTGGGGCGTAGGAAGAGCCTATTCCAAAATGCTTAAGTCTTATGGAATAATGACAGCTATGGATTTCACAAAGAAATCACCTGAGTGGGTTAAATCAAAAATGGGAGTGCCGGGAGTAAAAAGCTGGAGAGAACTAAATGGTGAAGCTTGTATAAGACTAGAGGACAGAGTACTGGATAAAAAGCAGATTTGCACAAGCAGAAGCTTCTCCCGGGATCTTTATGATTTTGAAGAGATTTGCAAAGCAGTGGCAACATTTGCAGCCTCGTCTGCAGAAAAGCTCAGGCAGCAGAGAGGAGGGTGTAAGGAGATAATTGTCTTTATTCTTACCAATCCATTCAAGGATAATGCAAAACAACACTATCAAAGTGCAGTTGTCACACTTGTCAGTCACTCAGACAGCACATTCACTATTGCCGGAGCAGCATGCAATGCTCTAAGAGATATTTTCAGGCAAGGTCACGGTTATAAGAAAGCCGGGGTAATATTGTCAGATATTTCAAGAAAATCAGATTTGACAATGTCACTTTTTGAAGATCCCTTACAAGCAGAAAAAGAGAGTTCTGTGATGTCTGTTATGGATGAGATAAACTCTCGATATGGCAGACATTCTATATATACAGCTGCTGCAGGGGTTGAGAGAATTCAATCAAATCAGAATTTGTTATCTAAAAGATATACAACATCATGGGATGATATTATTGAAGTAAAAGTTTAAGAATAATACAGCCATATTCCGGCACTTTTAAATCAATTGGCACTGAACTGCCCAGTACAATACTTTCATCTTTTCCGTTCACAAGATTAACTGCTGGCAACTCTATACCATCTGAAATTCCAAAGAATTCAAACATATGTGCGGGAAGAATTAACTTAGCAGAAACAGCTGTTTTCGAGAAATTTACAATCACAATGATGAGCTCTTGCCCAAGTTTCCTTACAAAAGAGAATAAAATGTCAGGATTATAGCAGGAATTTGACTGGTTTGCATATTGAAGATCGAATGAATCTCCTGAATGAAATGCACTCTCGGTTAAAGCAAGATTAAGAAGTATCCTGTATCTGTCTCGTAAATGCGAATCGTATTTATCATTCAACCAATTTCTTATAGTTTCAACAGACCAGTAGTCAAAAATTGAAGTTCTCCCATCTGCAGAGCTGTAACCCTCATTGTCCATGCCTTTTTCCCCAAGCTCCTGACCAGAATAAATCATAAAGGGAGCCCTGTTTAAAAGGAGAGAGACAGCAAATGCAGGTAATGCCTTCAATGGGTCACCTGCAAAGTAAGGAGATGCAATGCGTTGTTCATCATGGTTTTCCAGAAAATTAAGCATTTTATCCTGAATTCCGGAAAGTGACTGCCAGCATCGAGTTATTTCAGAAGCAGGAAGTGTTCCGCGGACAATTTTCTTCAGGGTATCGTATAACCCAACTTTATCGTAAAGATTATCAAATCCTGCATCAAGGTATGCGTGGTAAAGGTCCGGCCTGTATATTTCTGCAATAAAAAGAGTAAAGGGATAGCTCTTTTTAATTATTGATATTGCATACCCCCAGAACTCCACAGGAACCATCTCTGCCATATCACACCTGAAGCCGTCCACACCTTTTTCACACCAATAGAGAAGTATGTCTGTCATCTTAACCCATGTGTCAGGGATTGGGTCAAAATACTTAATCCCATTTTGGTAATTAACACCATAGTTTAGTTTTACGGTATCATACCAGTCATTGCTTGAAGGATTCTCTTTAAAGCAGTCGTTTCCTGTTGCTTTTGCAGGATATTCAGTATAAGTATCCGAAGTATGCTCAGGAGGAATAAAATCTTTTCCAGGTATGTAATAGAAATTATTTGAAGGATGAAAAGCAACCGAATTATCATCATTTGCTCCAAACTCTCCTACTCTACCGGGATTTGAATCAGACACATAAACCCTTGAAATATGGTTAGGTACATAATCTATTAAAACTTTTACTCCAAGTTTATGACACCTGTTTGCAAGTTCACTGAACTCCTCTAACCTCTTTTCCGGAACAAGAGCAAGGTCGGGTGAAATATCATAATAGTCCTTAATTGCATAAGGAGAACCGGCTTTTCCCTTAACGACAGAGTGAGGATCGGGGGGGGCTCCTATACTTGAATGATCTGTTTGAGTAGCATGTTCTAATATACCTGTAAACCAAATATGTGTACAACCCAAATCTTTTATTGAGAGAATAACATCGTTTGTAAAATCTGCTAGCTTACCACAACCGTTAGTCTCAGAAAAAGAATTGGGAATACAAACATCGTTCGTATTCCCAAACAATCTGGGTAAGACCTGATATATAATAAACTTGCGATTCACAGCCTACCAGTTAAGTATCTTTCTGAAGTCGTACTCTTCAGGATTCTTCAGATACTCTTTAGCAGCCTCGTAATCATCTTTTGTTATATAGTGCATGATATTGTTTATGATAGCCTGTACACGGTCTGAGTGAAGGCTTACAAGTCTTGGCGGAATCTTTCCTGTTACAGGATCCTGGATATCTTTAAGGTAAAGGGGCTCTACCTTGCCAAGATTGTCGATATAAACCATACATCCTGTTTTGCCTTCATCAAATAACTGATGAACAGCTATTCCCAACTCTGTACAGTAAACAAGGTCATATGCACTTGGTGACTGACACCTTAACTCATAACCAAGTTCAACCGGCCTCGATTTAACCTTAATTCCAAGTTCTTTAATTTTCTTCTCAACCAGCTCATTGAAAATGTGTGCTTTTGAGACCTTTCCAAGTTCTGGATGACCATGTTCATCATAAGAAAAAGTAACACCTGACATTTTCAGCTCTTCTTCATTCAGTTCATGGAACACACCCTCAGAGATCATAACAGCACCATAATTGATACCTAATGTTAATCTCTTAACTATTGAAGATACTGCGAGTTTAACAATCTTATCTATAGTAATAGTTGTTTTGTCAAACATCTCAGGAATAACAATCATCGGGTAGTGAGCCGCAGAACCAATACCAAAGGCCAGGTGGCCGGCAGAACGTCCCATAGCACAAACTACAAACCAGTTATTGCTGGTTCTTGCATCTTCATATACTGTTGTTGCAAGTCTGGCTCCTTCTGATTTTGCCGATTCGTATCCGAAAGTAGGACGCGCTAGAGGCAGAGGTAGATCATTATCAATAGTTTTTGGTACGTGGATGTTGGAAATCGGGAAGTTGTGTTCTGACAGGAACTTTGCTACTCTGTTTGCTGTTGATGCAGTGTCGTCTCCTCCAATGGTAACTAATAGTTTAATATTGTTTTCCTTGAAGAATTCCAGATTAAAGTTTTGTTCAAAATCAACCGGAGTAGGTTTATATCGGCTCATAATAAGGTATGATCCTCCTCTGTTGAATATGGAATCTGCCATTAAGAAGTCGATTTCAGTAAAATTCGGGTTCTTTGAAAAGATACCCTTGTACCCTCCATGAAATCCTAAAACACGGTATCCGTTTGAAATGAAGGTTTTTGCGATACTGCCAACTACAGTATTCATTCCAGGTGCGGGTCCTCCACCCGTCAAAATTACAATTGATTTTTTCATCACGTTACTTTATTGAGCCCGCAAAGTTAACAATAATTAAAAAATATGTAAATTTGTATAGAAAATTATGAAAAAAAACCTGGAAAATATCGCCGCAAGGATTGAGCAGCTGCGTAATGAACTGGAAGAGCATAACAGGCGTTATTATGTAGATAATCAACCTGTTGTTTCTGATTTCGAATACGATTTGCTCATTAATGAATTACAAACCCTTGAGAAAAAATATCCTCAGTTTCTAACAGATTCATCTCCTACAGTAAGGATTGGAAGCGATCTGGGTCAGTCCGGAACACAAAGTGAGTTTCTTCAGAAGCTTCACAAATACCCTATGCTTTCTTTAAGTAATACTTACGATAAAGGAGAGTTATCAACATTCCACGAGAGAGTTATAAAGCTTGCTGGAATAGATGTAGAATACGTTTGCGAACTTAAAATTGATGGTTCTGCCATATCCCTTACATATCATAAGGGAATGCTTCAGGACGCAGTTACCAGAGGAGATGGTGAAAAGGGCGATATTGTTACTGAAAACATATTAAAAACTAATTCAGTTCCAAGATTTTTAAAAGGAAGCGGTTACCCGGAAGAATTTGAAATTCGTGGCGAAATATTTATGCCCTGGAGTGCTTTTGATAATTTGAATAAAATTCGGGAAAATAATGAAGAGCAACTTTTTGCAAATCCCCGAAATGCAGCTGCCGGTTCACTAAAGCTGCTTGATTCAAGTTTAGTTGCAGGAAGAGGCCTGAAGGCAATATTATATCACTATATATCGGACTCAAATAATTTCACAACTCATTCTCAGGCTATTGAAGCTGTAAAATCCTGGGGACTGCCTGTATCCGGCTACTCAAAAACTTGTAAATCAATTGAAGAGGTTTTTGAATTTCTCGATTACTGGGACTCCGAACGGAAGAGTCTTCCCTATCCAACGGACGGAGTTGTTATTAAAGTCAACAACCTGCAGCTTCAGTCAAGGCTTGGATATACTGCCAAGTCTCCAAGATGGGCAACAGCTTACAAGTTCAAGGCTGAACGTGCATTAACCCGATTACTATCTGTTGATTATCAAGTTGGCAGAACAGGAGCCATAACACCTGTTGCAAATCTTGAACCGGTATTGTTATCAGGGACTATTGTTAAAAGAGCGTCTCTTCATAACCTCGACCAAATACAGTTACTTGACATACACATTGATGACTATGTATATGTGGAAAAGGGTGGGGAAATCATTCCAAAAATAACCGGTGTTGAGCTTTCCCGCAGAGATATTAATGCAACTGTACCCTCTTTCCCGTCTGAATGCCCGGATTGCGGAACTCTGCTGACAAGAGTTGAGAGTGAAGCCAGGCATTATTGTCCCAATTTCAAATCTTGTCCCACACAACTAAAGGCCGGACTACTCCACTTTTGCGGGAGAAAAGCCATGAATATTCTTGCTGGAGATGCCACAATTGAACAGCTTTATAATAAGGGTTTTGTGAAAAGCGTTTCTGACTTTTACAAATTATCTGCAAATGAACTTCTTCAGCTGGACGGCTGGAAAGAGAAATCAGCAGAGCGATTTCTTAAAAGCATTGAAGAGTCTTTGAAGGCTCCTTTTCATAAGGTTCTTTTTGCTCTTGGCATAAGACATATTGGAGAGACTACAGCCAAAACCCTTGCCTCTCATTTTGAAAACATAGATAACCTCATCTCTGCAACAAAAGAAGAACTAACACAGGTTGACGATGTAGGAGAGATTATGGCCGATTCAATAGCGGGTTATTTTGCAAATCAATCTGCCTTGAAATTAATCGAAGAATTAAGAGCAACCGGGATGAAGTTTTCTCAGGCTGAAAGTCAAGCCAGAATAAAATCTGGATCTCTGATCAATGAAGTCATTGTTATTTCGGGAAATTTCTCAATATCGAGAGATGATATTAAAAAAATGATCGAAGAGCATTCAGGTAAAAATACAGGTTCAGTCAGTTCTAAAACAACCCTGCTGCTGGCCGGTGAAGATGCTGGCCCTTCAAAGCTGCAAAAAGCAAAAACACTAGGAATTAAGATTATCAATGAAGCGGAATTCATGAGGCTAATTGAAAATAATTGATTACTTTTACACTCTTAAAAACAGGATTAACCAACCATTTATTCCATTTATGAAACAGATTGTTATAAGCAACAAAATCAACTATCTGGGAACAAACGACCGTAAAAAGGAGTTATTCGAAAACAACTGGCCACTGCCTAACGGTGTGGCATATAATTCCTACCTCATAAACGACGATAAAACTGCACTGGTTGATACTCTGGAATTTGGATCAAAGGACGACTATCTGGACGTAATTGCCAGCCAGCTTGGCGGAAAACCCCTGGACTATATTATCGTAAACCACATGGAACCTGACCATTCCAGTATGATTGGGGTACTACTTAAGTTTTACCCGGAAGTAAAGGTGGTATCAAACATCAAGGCATTCAAAATGCTTGAAGCATATTTTAAGATATCTCCGGATAATTTTCTGGAGGTTAAGGAGGGTGAAGTTCTTGATCTGGGATATCATAAACTTACTTTTTACATAACTCCGTGGGTTCACTGGCCGGAAACAATGATGACATATGACAAAACAGACAAAGTGCTCTTTTCATGTGATGCATTTGGAAGTTTCGGAACACTTGATGGAGGAATATTTGATGACGAGATTAATTTTGCCTTCTATGAAGATGAAATGAGACGTTATTACTCAAACATCGTTGGGAAGTACAGCAATATGGTTCAAAAAGCATTTGCCAAACTCAAAGAGGTAGATATCAAAGTTATATGTCCTTCTCACGGACCAATATGGAGAACAAATCCGGCGAAAGCTGTAGAACTGTATGACAAGTGGAGCAGGCATGAATCAGAGGAGGGAGTTGTAATTGCCTATGCTTCAATGTACGGCAATACTGAAAAGATGGCCGACTATCTTGCAAGGCTGATTGCTGAGAGGGGTATTAAGAACATCCGAATATACGACGTATCCAAAACACACGCATCATTCATTATTAGTGAAATCTGGAAATACAGGGGCGTTGTCCTTGGATCCAGCGCATACAACGCAGGAATGCATCCAATGATGGAGCATCTCTGTCATGAACTCTCAGTAGTAGGACCAAAAGATAAAAATTATGCATTGTTTGGTTCATACAGCTGGAACGGCGGCGGACTAAAGTCGCTGATTGCATTTTCAGAAAAAGTATCCTGGAATAAAATTGCCGAACCGGTTGAACTCATAGGTGCGCCAGATGAGAAGAAGATGGAGGGATTCAGCTCTGTTGCAGAAAACATATTATAATCATGGAAATCGGGAAAAAGCTAAAGATTGAAAAAGTTGTAACCAAAAGTGACACTGCCGCTTACTACGGTTCAGGTTTACTTGAGGTTTTTGCCACTCCTGGCATGATTGCTCTTATGGAGCAAACTGCTCACCTTCTTGCTAAATCATTTCTTCCTGAATATCAGGACACCGTTGGTGTTGAGGTAAATATTAAACACTTGAAGGCAAGTCCTCTGGGAGCAAAAGTTTACGCCGAAGCTGAGCTTATATCTGTTGAGGGAAAAATCCTGACATTTAAAGTTACAGCATACGACGAAAAAGGAGCAATCGGTACAGGTACTCATTTGAGATACATAATTAATCCGGCAAAGTTTCTTAATAAAATATCTTGAAAAGGAATAAGGTAAATCATACATATCAGAGAGTCCTCAAATTTTTAATTACGGATATCTGGCACCTCGATTTGTCTGAGCTTAGCATTATGAAAGCGCGGATGATTCGTTATCTTAAGGTGCTGATAATTACAATGCGGGGATTTAACAGTGACAAAATTGGGCTTCAGTCTGTAGCACTTAGTTTTTTCTCTGCCATGTCTCTTGTGCCATTTGTTGCTTTGATGTTTGCAATAACAAAGGGATTTGGACTAGCACAAAAACTTGAGACACTTCTAAGAACTTATTTTGCCGAAAATGAAGATATTATTGAATATTTACTCCAGTTTGCAAATAATGTAATCAAATCTGCAGAGAATGGGTTATTTGGAATATTTAGTTTTCTCTTCCTCTTGTGGACAGTAATTTGGCTGATGTTAAGCATTGAAAAATCTTTCAATGACATATGGAAAGTAGAGAGATACCGCTCCTTTGGTAAAAGGGCGCTCTACTACCCTCTCCTTCTGCTGGTCTCACCACTTATTGTTGTGATCTTCATGTCACTCAGCCTGATATACACAAATACATTAAAGTCTGTTGGTTTGCAAATTGACAGTATAATTCCCTTAACTTCTATTTTTACCTGGCTCACTTTTTATGCAATTGTGGCGGGAGTATTTACCGTAATGTACTACTTCATTCCAAACATCAAGGTTAAAATGGCGGCGGCATTTAACTCTGCACTAGTAGTAGCCTTTGCATTTGTAGTGGTACAATTCTTTTATCTTGAGACACAATTACTTGTGTCCGGGCTGAATGCCGTATATGGTGTATTCGCAGCAATTCCACTTTTCCTTGTCTGGATGAATATTAGCTGGACATTGATTCTGTTTGGAGCAGAACTCTCCCACGCATACCAAAATGTAGATAAATACAATATTAGCAATGAATAATTACGAACTTACCAAAGATGCAGTCGATTTTATTGACGACGAAAAGCTTCATTCACTAATTAACAATACAGTTGAAGACAAAGCACGCATAAGGGATATCTTCCAGAAGAGCAAATCAAAACAGGCTCTTACAGTTGAAGAGACAGCCCAGCTTCTGGCAATTAAATCACCAGAACTACTGGAAGAGCTGTATGAGACCGCCAGAGAGCTTAAACGTTCAATATATGGTAACCGCATTGTTCTCTTTGCTCCGCTTTACATAGGTAACTATTGTATTAACAATTGTCAGTACTGCGGATTCAGGAGCTCTCTTTCTGCTGCAGTAAGAAGGACACTCTCTGAACAGGAGTTGGTTGCAGAGGTTGCGTCTCTTGAAAAAGAGGGACACAAAAGACTGATTCTTGTTTACGGCGAACACCCGAAATATACTCCTGAATACATTGCCCAGACTGTAAAGACATGTTACAATGTTAAAGTTGGAAACGGAGAAATAAGAAGAGTAAATATTAATGCTGCACCGCTCAGCATCGAAGGATTCAGGACTGTAAAAGAGGCCGGAATTGGTACTTTCCAGGTTTTTCAGGAGACATACCACAAAGAGACATATAAGAAATTTCATCCCGGCCCCGGAACTAAAAGTAACTACATGTGGCGTCTGAATGCTATGGACAGAGCATTCGAGGGAGGACATGACGATGTGGGAATTGGAGCTCTTTTTGGTCTGTATGACTGGAGATTTGAAGTGCTTGGACTTGTTGAACATGCCCATCACCTTCAGGACAGATATGGCGTTGGCCCGCACACAATAAGTTTCCCAAGAGTTCAGCCGGCCTACGGTCTGGATCTTCATCTTCCCTACCAGGTTACAGATGATCAGTTCAAGCAGCTTGTTGCTATCTTAAGGATGGCAGTACCATACACAGGTCTCATTATGACAGCCAGAGAGACTGCCGAGGTAAGAGATGCTGTTATAGAATTTGGTGTTTCACAGATTGATGCCGGCACAAGGCTCGAAATTGGAAGTTATCAGGAAGAGAGAGGAAAAAATCAGGAACTGAACCGTGAACAGTTTAAGGTCGGGGACCAGAGGGAACTTGATTCAGTAATTCAGTGGCTGCTTACAAGAGGATTTATACCAAGCTTCTGCACCTCTTGTTACAGGGTGGGAAGAACAGGAGAACATTTCATGGAGTATGCAATTCCGGGCTTTATTGGCCGTTTCTGCACACCTAATGCAATGCTGACTCTTGCAGAATATATTGAAGATTACTCATCTGAGGCAACAAAGAAGGCCGGTTACGAACTAATTGAGCGTGAACTTGGTTATATCAAGGATGAGAAGAAGCGTGAAGATGTTTCTGCAAAACTTGACCTGATAAGGAACGGAAAGAGAGATTTGCTATATTAAGAAGCATATGTTTACAGAAAAAGATAATGAACTTATAGACAGGGAATTCGAAGAGCTTAGGCTGGCAAGTCTTAAAAGATGTGCCAATCAGTCTGAATATGAGATAGTTTTAAAAGCATTCGATTTCGCCAGAGCGGCCCATAATGGTGTAAGGCGGCGCTCTGGTGAACCATATATACTTCATCCAATTTCTGTAGCAAAAATTGTTGTTCAGGAGATAGGACTTGGATACAAATCAATTGTATCTGCCCTGCTTCATGATGTAGTTGAAGACACTGAATACAATGTTGAGGATATTGAGCGTCTTTTTGGGGCCAAGATTGCATCTCTTGTAGACGGACTTACCAAAATCAAGAGCGCATTTGACAGCAACTCCAGCAGTCAGGCAGAGAACTTCAAAAGAATTCTTCTGACTCTTAATGACGATGTCAGGGTGATTCTCATTAAGCTTGCTGACAGACTGCACAATATGAGAACAATTGAGTACATGCCAGAGCACAAGAGATCAAAGATTCTCAGCGAAACCATGTACATTTTTATCCCTCTTGCACACAGACTCGGACTTTACAGCATTAAATCAGAGCTTGAAAATATCTGGCTGATGCATACTTTGCCCTCTGAATATGAGAGTATTCAGGCTAAAATATCTCAGACAGTTATCGAGAGAGGGTGTGCAATGGATGTCTTTATGGAGCCTATTTCCGAGAGTCTTAATCAGGCTGGATTTAAGTTCACCGTCTCAAAGAGGACTAAGACCCCCTACTCCATATGGAGAAAAATGAACACCAAATCTATTCCTTTTGAACAGATTTATGACCTTCATGCCGTTAGAATAGTTTTTGAGGCAAAACCTGAACAGCCTGAACGAATTCAGTGCTGGCACATATATTCACTTATCACAGAGCTCTATCTTTCAAAAACTGACAGGATAAGAGACTGGGTCAGCACACCTAAAATTAACGGGTATGAGGCCCTGCACTGTACAGTGATGGGGCCTCAGGGAAACTGGATTGAGGTTCAGATAAGGTCTGTCAGAATGGATGAACTGGCAGAGAGAGGTGTTGCTGCTCACTGGAGCTACAAAGGACAGTCACCATCTGAGGGAGAAATGGATAAATGGCTAAATATGGTCAGGGAAGTTCTTGAAAACCCAGATGTCAATGCACTTGAGTTTCTTGACAAATTCCATACAGGCCTCTTATCTTCAGAGATATATGTCTTTACACCTAAAGGAGAATCGAAGGCTCTTCCAAAAGGTTCTACAGCACTTGACTTTGCTTACGCTATACATACTGAGGTTGGCAATAAATCTATTGCAGCCAAGGCAAACTTCAAACTGGTACCCCTTACTTATGAATTAAGGAACGGAGACCAGATTGAAATAATAACTGCTGAATCTCAGAAACCTCAAAGAGAGTGGCTGGAATTTATTAAAACACCTAAGGCAAAGAGTCTCATTCTTGACGCTCTTAAATCTGAAATAAAGGATTCTCAGAAAAAGGGACAGGAGATGCTCGATGAAAAGCTTAAGGGAATGGGGATTAAACCTCAGTCCAGAGTTTACAAGAAGTTGTCCGAGAGTTATAAGCTGAATAACAGAGAGGAGCTGTTTAGCAAAATTGGGGCAGATCTTATTGACCTCACAGATCTTTCAAAAGTTCTTAAGAAAAACACTACCAGCAAATTTGTAAGGTACTGGAATCTTCAGTTTTCAAGAATCACCGGAGGCGACTCAGATCATAATTACGACTGGGACAGTGAGGAGGATTTACCTGAGGAGAGTGTAGCCAAAAGTGAAGAGGGATCTAAAGAGACTCATTCCCGTATTGATATTAAGAAAGATTTTCTTCTCAAGGAGAATCCAATTGATAAAACTCTCTCCTATCAGGTGGCAACCTGCTGCCGGCCAATTCCCGGGGACAAGGTAATTGGATTCATTGACAAGGATGATATAGTTATCGTGCATAAGAACAGCTGTCCTGAGGCAATTCTGCTGGCTTCCAGAGACGGAGAGAAAATTGTCAAGGCAAAATGGAGCAAACATACTGTCCTCTCTTTCCTTGCAAGGATTAACATGAGAGGTATTGACAGACTCGGAATCCTCAATGAGCTTACCCAGTATATTACTCTGGTTCTGAGTGTAAACATTCGCAAGATTTTCATTGAAACCCACGACGGAATTTTCGAGGGTTATATTGATTTATATGTACACAGTGTAGAAGACCTTGAAAAACTCATGAAGCAAATGTCTAATGTTAAAGGCGTTATGAGCGTTGTGAGATCTGAAATCAAGGAAAATTAAGACCTGAAATGCAAAAAACAAGACTCCCATACATATTAGTTTATCTGTTAACTGCAGTTATAGTCAGTCAGTCATGTGCAAACACAACTGCGCCTCCGTCAGGAGGCCTGAAGGATACGCTTGCCCCTGTACTTGTAAAGGTTTCTCCGGATTCAAACAGTGTTAATTTCCCAAGAGAAAAAGGGAAAATCGAACTCAGATTCAACGAATATACAGTCCTTAAAGAGCCTGAAAAACACATAGTTGTATCTCCTCCTCAAAAAAGACGTGCCGAGACTAAAGTCCGGGGTAAGAGCATAATAGTAGAGTTTAAAGAGACTCTTGAAGAGGCCAGAACCTATTCCGTATCTTTTGGTAATTCCATTGTGGATAATAACGAGGGAAATATTTTTCCTCAGTACAGATATACTTTCTCAACCGGAGAAACAATTGATTCCATGCTTGCAACAGGGAGCATTGTTGATGCTAAAACACTGCTGCCCATTCCGGGTGCAACAATTGCTTTTTATGAAAATCATGCCGATTCTGCTTTGTACAGCCTTCTGCCGTCTGCTGTAGCAAAAAGTGACAAATGGGGCTATTTCCTGCTTACCAATATAAAACCTGTAGAATACAGAGTTATAGCCTTTGTAGATGGAAACAGCAACAATATTTACAACCCGGAAAACGAGAAACTTGCTTTTCTTGATACTCTCTATCGTCCAGGTATTGTAATGAAAAAAGATATGGAACAGCTGAAATATGTTGATCCTATGGACACAACAGCTTCTCTTGCAAGGAGTACTGAGATACAGCTATACCTCTTCAGGGAAGAGGCTGGCAAGCAGATGATCCGTACTTACGAAAGACCACTTGACCGAATGTCATTCATAAAATTCAACGTACCTTATGTTCAGATTGATTCAGTTGGGTTCGAAAATATTGACTCATCTTTTGTAATAAAACAATTTAACATTAAGCGAGACAGCCTGGTTTTATGGCTTGGTGACAGCATAAAAAGGGTACCTGATACACTCTTTCTTAACATTAAATATATGAAGAGTGACTCTCTGGACAATCTGGTTTCAACCAGGGAGAGATTAAAACTAACTGCACCCAGAAAGAAAAGGGAAGAGAATCAGCCTTCAAGAAACACAGATATCAGGGCTGACCTTATGAAAATGAAAGTTGAGGCAAACCCCGCCCTTCTTGAAAAAGATGGATATGTACTGGATTTCCCTGCTCCCCTGTCGGAAATTAAATTTGAGGAGATTAAGTTCAAGTCTGTAACTCCTAAAGGAGTAGAGGCATCTGAAGAGTTTTCATTAGAGAGAGACTCAGTCGAACTTAGAAAGTATTACATTAAGCCAAAGTCAAAATTGCTTACGGGTCACGATTATGTATTAACTCTTAATCAGGCTGCTTTTAAAGATATTTACGGTCATACTAATGATACAATCATCAGCAAAAGTATGCTGCCAAAAAACGAAAGGCTTGCAAAAATTGATGTTACCGTCAAGGGCACAAAAGGGGCTACATATGTTATTGAGCTTACCAATCAAAGCAGGGAGAGAGTTTACAGATCATACAAAGTAATGTACGATTCTGAACTCGCATTTCCATATCTTGAACAGGGAAAATACTCCATCAGAATTTTCAGGGACGAAAACAGCAATGGAATTCTTGACTCAGGAAACCTAAAAGAGCGCAGACAGCCGGAGATGGTGCGACTATACCTTCTTCCTTCAGGGTCATCTGTCATCGAGCTTAAAGAGGGAATGGAACTATCTCAGAATATTAATCTTGAGGAAATTTTCAAATGAAAAAAAATATAATATCTCTGATAATCATATTCTTTGCAATTCAACTAAATGCACAGAACAGAGAACATATGGCAGGAGTTAAATGGGGATACAATCTTAGCAATGTATCCTTTACTCCTGAAGTAGCTCATGAGGGAATAAGAACTCTCCGAAACTACTCAGTTCTTTATACCTATTATCACGATATCTGGCAAAAGTCTCCCTATTTCGGATTCCAGACCGGGTTATCTCTTAATGAAACAGGATACAGAATGGCCAATTCACAATATACAACTGATCTCTACTCCATACCTCTGGTCTCTCAGTTTCACGTGAATTTCTGGAAAATGAGAGTGCTGATTAATCTTGGGGCGTATGGCGGATACCGTACAAATCTAATGCTAACAGACTATTCTTCATCTGAACCGGTCCCGGTGAAAATGGAGTTTGACGAAGAAGATTACAGACTGGAGTTCGGGGTCATTGCCGGAGGAGGACTGGCCTTTGTTCTCAGACCATTTGAGCTTCACCTTGAGGCCAACTATAATTACTCATTGACGCACCTGAGCGATCCAAGAAAGGGAGGCGCAACCAGGCCTGTTTACTCTTATCCTAATAACCTGGTTTTTAGTGCGGCAATATATTTCCATTTAAAAGACAAATGAATAAAATCATAGTAAAAGCAGGGAATGTCACCTTCGGAGGTGACAATCCTATAGTTGTACAGACAATGTGCAACACTCCTACCCAGGATATTGATGCATCCTTTGAACAGTGTATGAGACTTTCAAAGGCCGGAGCACAGCTTATCAGACTGACAACTCAGGGAATGAAAGAGGTGGCTGCGCTTAAGATAATCAAAGAGAGACTTCGTGATGCAGGAATAGAAACTCCCCTCTCAGCTGATGTTCATTTCACCTCAGATGTGGCTATTGCTGCGGCTGAGGTTGCAGATAAGGTCCGTATAAACCCGGGAAACTTTGCAAGAGATCACGAAACTGCAAGAGAGCAGTTTCGCAGGCTTACTGAGGTCTGCAGGGAAAGGAATTGTGCCATAAGAATTGGTGTCAATCACGGTTCCCTTGGTGAGAGGATAATTGATAAGTATGGCGACTCTCCCCTGGGGATGAAAGAATCTGCTCTCGAGTGGATAAATATGGCTCAGGAATTTAATTTCGATCAGATAATTGTCTCTCTGAAGGCTAGCAACACCAGAGTGATGACCGATGCATACAGGTTACTGTATAAAGAGTTTGAAAGCATGGGAGTTGCGTATCCGCTTCACCTTGGAGTTACAGAGGCTGGAAATGGTGAGTCAGGCAGGATTAAATCTGCAGTAGGGCTTGCAACGCTACTCTCTGACGGAATTGGGGACACAATTCGTGTTTCCCTTACTGAAGATCCTCAGAAAGAGATACCTGTTGCTTCATACATTGCAAGTTATTTCTCAGACAGAAAGAGAAACTTCATAATACCAAATATCTACAGAAAAGGCTCAGATCCAGCCGTTATTGAGGCTTCATATTCAGAACCGGACTGGCAAAGTTTTATACTCAGGGCAGCGTGTGACCTGGGGCCTTTAATGCTTGACAATATTGCCGATGATGTAACTCTGAAAGTTACAATTGGCGGTTCTGCAGCAAAAGATGAGGATATCTCCCGTTTTCGTGATGAGCTTCTGCAGGCTTCAAGAAGAAAGTTCACCAAACCTGAGTATATTGCCTGCCCGGGCTGCGGCAGAACTCTGTTTGACCTTGAGACTGTATTTGAAGAGGTTAAGAAAAGGACTTCACACCTTAAGGGCTACAATATTGCCGTTATGGGGTGCGTGGTAAACGGCCCCGGTGAAATGGCAGATGCAGATTACGGATATGTGGGAGAAGGCAGAAACAAGGTTAGTATATACAGAGGGAAAACTCCTGTATACAGATCTGTTCCGCAGGATGAGGCAATTGACAAACTACTCTCCCTTATTGAGGAAGATGCTCGCAATAAAGTCTTCCGCCCCCGGCTCGGATAACTATTAACTTATCTCCTGTTCCGGCCATTCCAATTTCCATTGTGGCTTCGTACCACTTGCCTTCAATTTCGATTTTTCCTGATGGTCTCATCGAACTTTTTGCAGTTGCTATCTTTCCAACAAGATGGTCAAGAGATCCGTCAACACTTACGTAACCTTTGCTTGATGAAAGGCTGGTATTAAGGGCCAGACCAGAGAAACTTCTCCCGGGTATAAGCCTCCCGGCCAGCCAGATTGAGAGCACCAAAGAGCTGAAACCAGACAATAGTACAATTGAGAGAGGTTTAATTATTACAAGAAAATTGTACTCTCCCTTCATATAGAATAAATCATTATCAATCATGGCAAAAGAGAGTCCGGTTACTGTAAGTATAATTCCTGAAATTCCGGCAACACCAAACCCAGGAATAACGAATATCTCTGCCATTATCAGAAGAATCCCCAGGATAAAGACTATCAGCTCCCAGTTTTCTGCCATACCCTCAAGATATAGAGGTGAAAAATACAACACTGCACCAATAATTGCCGCAGCCGATGGGAAACCTATCCCGGGACTCTGAAGCTCGAAGTAGATTCCTCCAATTATCAGCATCAGTAACAGCCCCTGAATGTATGGCTTTAAAAAGAAAGAGATAATTTTATCAAGAGTTGTAACTCTCTGCTTTTCTAGTTTATATACCTCTTCCGGTGATACAGCCATGGCAACCTCATCAAGAGATTCGGCCCTGCCTTCGCAATAGCCGTTTGTTATTGCCTCTTCCATAGTAAAGCTGAGAACCTTCGTACTATCCACAATCCCAGGCACTGAAACTGTGGGGTCAACCATTGCCTCTGCTATAAGAGGATTCCTTCCGTTAGCCTGAGCGGTAGAGCGCATCATTGCTCTCATGAATGACTGATATTTATCCGGCATAGGTTCCCCGCTCTGGTTTACTACAGTAGCAGCTCCTATTGTGCTTCCTGTACGCATAAATATTGAATCACATGCTATGCTTATAAGTGCTCCTGCTGATACAGCCTGGTTGTCAATAAATGCAATGACAGGAATCTGATATCTAAGCAGAGCACTTCTCATGCTGTCTGCTGCATCAACTGCTCCGCCGTATGTATTTATATGAATAATAACAAAATCTGCCTTGGCCAGTTTTGCCTCTTCAAGTCCCTTGCTGAGTGTCCGCTGTGTGGCAGCATTAATCTCTCCCTTTACCGGAATAACGAAGAAACGGTTGCTCTCACCGCTTGAAATTATTGGCATAAGAAGAGCAGCAAGCACTGTAAGAATTATTCTGTACATAATATATTGCTTATTTGATTTGGATATGGTAAAGATAACTCCTTTTTTGTATTTTTGCCTTACATCGTATTTACTATTTATAACTTAACTTTTCACAAATATGAACTTGAAGAAACTTCTCTCTGTTTTCCTGACATTTCTTGTTTTGGGAACAGCAACGGCGCAAAATGCCTGGTTTCCGGTTAATCCCGACGATTCCGACTTCACCGAAAGCTGCACATCCATAATGGTTGGCAAGAAGGCCAGTACAGATGGCTCAGTTATGACTGCCCATACATGTGACTCAAATTACAGAACATGGGTCGAGATGACATCCCGTAAAAAATTCAAACCGGGAGACACCGAGCCTGTTTACTGGGGGACATTACATACAGAAGAGCCATGGGACAAGAGAAATGTTACTGAAAAAGGACGCGTTCCTGCAGTAGAGGAGACCTATGCATACCTGAATACAGCTTACCCTTGTCTTAATGAAAAGCAACTTGCAATTGGCGAGACAACAATTACAGGCAGAAAAATGCTTGAAAACACAAATGGACTCTTTCTTATAGAGGAACTTGAGAGAATTGCCCTTCAAAGATGTACTACTGCCAGGGATGCCATAAAATTAATTGGCAAGCTGGCAGAACTTTACGGATACGGAGATTCAGGCGAGTGTATTACTATTGCAGATAAAAAAGAGGTATGGCAGCTGGAGATATTTGGTTCAGGGCCAGGTAAACCATCTGCAATATGGGTTGCTCAGAGAATTCCGGATGAGCATGTAGGAATCTCAGCAAATATTCCAAGAATTTCTAATGTAGACTTCAGGGATTCAGATCACTTTATGTTCAGTTCAGATATAAAGGAGAGATGCAAGGCCCTTGGACTCTGGGATGGTAAAGAGGAGTTCAAATTCTGGAAAATTACAAACGGAGGAAAGCCATTTGCAATCAGAGAGTATTTTGTATTAAACACACTTGCTCCGTCGCTTGGACTTAAATTTGACTCAGAAGAGCTTCCATTCTCCGTTAAACCTGATAAAAAAGTATCTGTTCAGGATGTAATGGCTCTTTACAGAGAGACATACGAAGGTACAGAGTGGGATCAGACCAGGAATCTTGTAGCAGAACTTACCAGAAGAGATTCTAAAGGTGTTGAATATAAAGAGAAGATTAAGCCTGTCTCAAATTTTATGAGCAACGAGATGCGTGCTCTTCTTAACACAATAAAACCGGGGGCAACAGAGAGAATTCGTGGAATCGCAGTTATTCAGTGTTCATACTCTCATATTATTCAGCTCAGAGACTGGCTTCCTGACGAAGTGGGCGGTGTAGCATATTTTTCATTTGATAATCCGGCTCAAAGCCCCAGAATACCAATCTACTCGGGAACTATATCCCTTCCAAAAAGTTTTTCAGTATGCGGACAAAGCAGATATCGTAATGATGCAGCTATATGGGCCTTCAGGGAGACAAACCGCATAGCTACTATTAACTGGGATAAAACAAGAAAACTTGTAGAGCCGCAGATTGCAAAATTTGAAGCTCAAATGATGTCGTCGGCTCCTGCAATTGAAAATGAGGCACAAGAGCTGATTAAAGCAGGTAAGGTTCAGGAGGCAAAAGAGCTTCTTACTAAAAGAACTCACGATTTCGCAGCACTTACTATGCAAAAATGGATTGAAATGAAAGCCGAATTATGGTCGGTTTTTGCCCGCGCCATGTAGCAGATTTATTGAGATTTATAAATTTAACAGAGGTATGTGGTTATCAAATTGCCCCATGCCTCTGTTTTTTTTGAATATTAATGCATAACTTTGCTCAGTTTATTTAGAAAGTAAAACATACTCGAAGAAATGCAGAAATACAAACCGGCAACACTCGTTCTTGAAGATGGAATTGAGTTTAAAGGTTACTCTTTTGGATACGACCAAGCCATCGATGGTGAGGTCGTTTTTTCTACCGCTATGGTAGGATATCCGGAGAGTCTGACCGACCCCTCCTACTCAGGACAAATTCTCTGTGCAACCTATCCGCTGGTCGGAAATTACGGGGTTCCAGAAGATTCAGTCACTAACCATTTATCATCTTTTTACGAATCTGAAAAAATTCATGTGCGTGGATTGATTATTTCCGACTACTCTTTCACTTACAGTCACTGGAATGCGGCCAAGAGCCTTGACGAATGGCTTCGTGAAAACAAGGTACCGGGAATATTTGGTATTGATACCCGTGAATTAACCAAGATTCTCAGAGAAAAGGGCTCTATGCTCGGAAAAATTGTACCAGAAGGTTGCTCTCTGGATGAAGTCAGGGATCCAAATCTGGTAAACCAGGTGGATGTTGTGAGTTGTAAAGAGATACTTAAATACGGATCAGGTGACAAAAGGGTTGTATTGCTTGATTGTGGTGTAAAGCACAACATAATCCGTTGTTTTGTGAACAGAAATGTTGAGGTGATAAGGGTTCCCTGGAACTACGATTTTACCGCTCTTGAATATGACGGACTCTTTATCTCCAACGGGCCCGGCGATCCGGACCTTTGTTCTGAGGCTGTTGAGAATATTAAGAAGGCAATTGAAGGAGATAAACCAATTTTTGGGATATGTATGGGTAATCAGCTTCTCTCAAAAGCAGGCGGAGCCAGTACATATAAAATGAAATACGGACACAGAAGTCACAATCAGCCTGTAAGAATGGCAGGTACCAACAGGTGCTTTATTACTTCTCAGAACCATGGCTATGCTGTTGACGATAAAACACTGGGAACAGACTGGGAGCCTTTGTTCATTAACATGAACGATGGAACAAATGAAGGAATCAGGCATAAAAGCAAACCATTCTTCTCATGCCAGTTTCACCCCGAGGCCTCAAGCGGCCCAACTGATACTGAATTCCTATTTGATGACTTTATTAAACTTCTCTGATTACAATGGATAAAACAATTAAAAAAGCACTGATACTAGGCTCTGGAGCACTTAAGATTGGAGAGGCAGGTGAATTTGACTATTCAGGCTCTCAGGCTCTCAAAGCATTGAAGGAGGAGGGAATAGAGACCATACTCATTAATCCCAATATTGCAACGGTCCAAACTTCTGAAGGTGTTGCAGACAAGATCTATTTTCTTCCTGTAACTCCATATTTTGTTGAAGAAGTTATTAAAAAAGAGAAACCTCAGGGTGTACTCCTTGCATTTGGTGGTCAGACTGCCCTTAATTGCGGTGTTGAACTTTTCAGAAGCGGAGTATTTGAGAAATACAATGTAAGAGTACTTGGAACTCCTGTTCAGTCGATAATAGACACCGAAGACAGGGAGCTTTTTGTGAAAAAACTCGACCAGATTGATGTCAAAACTATCAAAAGCCATGCTGTAGAAAATCTTGAAGACGCCAGAGTTGCAGCGGCAGATCTCGGATATCCTGTTATTCTGCGTGCTGCTTATGCCCTTGGTGGCCTTGGCAGCGGTTTCTGCAATAATGAAGAGGAGCTGAATGCACTGGCAGAAAAGGCTTTCTCCTATTCACATCAGGTATTGGTTGAAAAATCTCTTAAGGGATGGAAAGAAATTGAATACGAGGTTGTAAGAGACAAATTTGACAACTGTATCACAGTCTGCAATATGGAGAACTTTGACCCTCTCGGAATTCACACCGGAGAGAGTATAGTGGTTGCTCCTTCTCAGACATTAACCAACAGCGAATATCATTTGCTGAGAGAACTTGCCATCAAGATTGTAAGGCATATCGGTATTGTGGGCGAGTGTAATGTTCAGTATGCATTTGACCCTTATTCAGAAGACTACAGAGTCATTGAAGTTAACGCGCGTTTAAGCAGATCATCTGCTCTTGCCTCAAAAGCAACAGGTTATCCACTGGCTTTTGTTGCTGCAAAGCTTGGACTTGGTTATGGTCTATTTGATTTGAAAAACTCAGTTACCCGAACTACCCCTGCTTTCTTCGAACCAGCACTTGACTATATTGTCTGCAAAATTCCACGCTGGGATCTTTCAAAATTCCAGGGTGTTTCCCGGGAAATTGGTTCCAGTATGAAGAGTGTCGGAGAGGTTATGGCAATTGGTCGTACTTTTGAAGAGGCAATCCAGAAAGGGCTGCGAATGATTGGTCAGGGTGCACACGGGTTTGTGGCAAACAGGGAGATCTCTGTTGAAGATATCGACAAATCTTTGAGAGAGCCTACTGATAACCGTATCTTTGTTATATCTAAGGCGTTCAAGAAAGGATATACAGTTGACGAAATTCATGAGCTTACCAAGATTGACAGATGGTTCCTCGAAAAACTTTACAACATTCACTTAACTTCACTGGAACTGGCCGGTGTCGACAGTAATAACGATTTACCGGAGCAACTTTTAAGGATTGCCAAAAGCCAGGGATTTTCAGATTTCCAGATTGGAAGACTCATTTTTAAGGAGAAGGTAGATGTTGATGAGGCATCTGCAATCATTCGCAAGCACAGAAAACAACTTGGCATAGTACCTGTGGTTAAGCAGATTGACACCCTTGCTGCCGAGTATCCTGCAATGACAAACTACCTGTATCTGACTTACAATGGCACTCACAACGATGTAAAATATCTTGGAGACAAAAAATCAATTATTGTGCTCGGCTCCGGGGCATACAGAATTGGCAGCTCAGTAGAATTTGACTGGTGCAGCGTAAACGCTCTCGATACAATCAGAAAAGAGGGCTGGAGAGGTGTAATGATAAATTACAACCCTGAGACAGTATCCACAGATTATGATATGTGCGACCGTCTCTATTTTGATGAACTCACATATGAGAGGGTAATGGATATTTATGAACTGGAAAATCCTAACGGAATGATTGTGTCCGTGGGTGGTCAGATTCCAAATAACCTTGCTCTTAAACTTGATAAGTCGGGAGTAAACCTCCTGGGAACAAGTGCACAAAGTATAGATAATGCCGAGGACAGGCACAAATTCTCGTCAATGCTTGACAGGCTTGATATTGATCAGCCCAGATGGAAGGAACTCACCACTTTAGCTGACATTTACGAGTTCGTAGATCTGGTTGGTTTCCCGGTACTTGTTCGTCCATCTTATGTTCTATCAGGAGCAGCAATGAATGTCTGCTCAAATAATTCTGAGCTGGAAGAGTTTCTTAAGCTGGCAACTGATGTTTCAAAAAAACATCCTGTTGTAGTTTCTGAATTTATCCAGAATGCCAAGGAGATAGAACTGGACGCTGTTGCTCAGGATGGAGAGATTGTCGCATATGCAATTTCTGAACACATTGAATTTGCAGGTGTGCACTCCGGAGACGCTACTATTCAGTTTCCTCCTCAGAAACTATATATTGAAACAGCCAGAAGAATAAAAAGGATTGCCCGCAAGATAGCCAAGGAGCTGAATATTTCCGGACCATTCAACATCCAGTTCCTGGCAAAGGACAATGATATTAAAGTTATTGAATGTAACCTCAGGGCCTCGAGGAGCTTCCCTTTTGTTTCCAAGGTGATTAAGATCAACTTTATTGAACTTGCAACCAAGGTTATGATTGGTCAAAAGGTTGAACCACCTAGAAAAAGCGCGTTTGACCTTGACTATGTTGGTATTAAAGCCTCACAGTTTTCTTTTTCCAGACTTCAGAAAGCAGACCCTGTTCTTGGAGTGGACATGGCCTCCACCGGCGAAGTCGGATGTATTGGGGACGATACAAATGAGGCAATACTTAAGTCTATGCTCTCTGTTGGCTATAAAATTCCTGCAAAGGGGATTCTGCTCTCAACAGGTGATGCAAAACAAAAAACAGAGTTGCTCAGAGCATGCAAGCTTTTGGTTGAAAAGGGTTATAAACTCTATGCGACAGGAGGCACCCAAAGATTCCTTGAAGAGAATGAAGTTCCTTCTGAACATGTTTACTGGCCAAGTGAGACAGGAAAACATCCTCAGGCAATGGATCTTCTCCACTCCAGAACTGTCGACTTTGTGGTTAACATCCCCAAGAACCTTACACAGACTGAGCTTGACAATGGTTATAAAATCCGCAGGGCCTCCATAGACCTGAATATCCCGCTCATAACCAACGCAAGACTTGCAACCGCCTTCATCAGATCATTCTGCACCATGTCGGTAGACCAGATCCAGATTAAGAGCTGGGATGAATATAAGTCATAACCTCCAGATCAGCTTTATAAAAAATTAGGAGAGGGCAGTACATACTGCCCTTTTCCTTTTTTGTAAAGTTAGATATGAGATGTCCAGATACAGCAAGACAAAGTCGATGTTTTTTAGCTAATTTTCTGAAGCGTTTTCAGGAAAAAGGCTGAGGACTGTTTGACGACCGGAGGGAGGAGTCCCGCAAGCCCCTGAAAACGCGAAGAAAATAGCGTTAAGAAAAACAGCGTTGTCTTGCTGTGCCTGGACAATCATACTTCTTAGAAATAAAAAATGGGCAGTTTGCACTGCCCATAATTAAGTTTTACTGAAATAGTAATGTGGAGGTTATGACTCATCATCATCAGACTGATCGGGAGATTTGGTGTCTCCGTCAAGGAGCAGTCTGGTGGTGGCGGCATCAAGGGCTTCGACTCCGCGGAGTTTACGCTGAATAACCTTGGTGCGGGTTCCAACCAGTTTGTCGATATCATCCAGACCTCCCTGAATATTCTTCTGCGCTTTTTGGAGTAATCCTCCAAATGTATCGAATTCTCGTTTAACGGCACCCAGAATATTCCATACTTCACTGCTTCTCTTCTCAATGGCCAGCGTGCGGAATCCCATCTGCAGCGAATTGAGAATTGCAGCAAATGTTGTAGGGCCGGTTATGAGTACTTTGTATTTTTGCTGAATCTCTTCCAGAAGTGCTGCCTTACGGACAACCTCGGCATAAATACCCTCAAAAGGGAGAAACATGATTGCAAAATCGGTAGTGTAAGGCGGGTCTATATATTTTTCAGAGATATCCTTTGCCATAGATTTAATTGCAGCCTCGAGACTTTTTTGTTCCTTGTCAATTAATGCAATATCCGAAATGTCATAGGCATTCTGAAGAGCTTCGTAATTATCCTTTGGGAACTTGGCGTCTACAGGTAGCCAGACATGTTTGTTATTTTCATCCTTTCCAGGCAGCTTGATTGCAAACTCTACAAAATCCCTCGATGATGATTTGGTCTTGACATTTGACTCATACTGCTCCGGAGCAAGTATCTGTTCAAGCAGCATGGATAGCTGAACCTCTCCTATCCCCCCCCTCATCTTTACGTTGCTGAGGACTCTCTTAAGTCCTCCAACATCCTGAGCAAGTGTCTGCATCTCTCCAAGTCCCTTCTGAACCTCTATAAGTTGCTTCCCTACAGTTTCAAAACTTTGGCCCAGTCTCTCACTCAGTGTCTTTTCAAGTTTCTCCTCCACTGTTACACGAATCTGCTCAAGCTTGGTCTCTGTATTTTTAATCATTTCTGACTGTCTGTTCTCAATCTGCCCCAGTTTCTCTTTTTGCATTTCGGAAAGCAGGCCAAGGCTTTTATCTGAAGAGTCCTGAAATGTTTTAATATTCTGTGACATTGCAACCGAAAATTGCCTGAGTGCCTCAGAAAGTTCTTCCCTCCCCTCTTTTCCTCCTTTCTGTATCTCAGATGTAAGAAAACGAACATCCTCCCTGAATGCTCCCTCAATTCTTTTTATATTTTCATTAAGGGCAGATGTCCTTATAATTAATATAAGTATTAGCAGAAGTACTGCCAGAACCAGTGCCGCAACGGCTATAATTACTATGTTCATGCTTGTGTTTGGGGAATAATGATAAATAGCTTGAAGTACTACAAATTAATGGAAAAAAGGTTATATTTGCAATAGTGAGAGCATATACAATCCTATATGATAATAAATAAACAGGTTGGTGTTTTTCTTAATCTGGTTCACTGCAAGTTCAAGCAATATGTGAACGCGATTTTTAATTCTCATGGTTTCAACCTGACTGCAGAGCAGTTTCTGGTTATGGACACATTATGGGATGAAGGAGTTATGTCTCAGCAACAGATTGCAGATACAATTCTTAAAGATAAAAACTCAGTAACCAAGCTCATTGATGCTCTGGAAAAGAAAGGTCTTGTTGAGAGGGTTGCCGGACAGTCAGACAAAAGGCAAAATCTTATCCATCTTACAGCAAGAGCTGTTGAAATTAAGGAAGCCATTACGCAGGTAGCAATCGATACCACTGACCAAATTATTAAGGATATCCCAAAAGAGGATCTGGTGAATTTTGTAAAGGTTCTTAACAAAATGGCAGAAAACATAGACTCTCTCGAAAAGAAACTATGAGCAACTATCTTACACCACAGGAAATACTTGAATACGCAGAGGAGACAGGAGTAAAAAAGGCTGGTATGCCCTTTGGCAGAACCATGCTTCTTTCATTCCTAGCAGGTGTTTTCATTGCTCTTGCATCCGTTGGCAGCAATATAATTTCTCATAATATAACAGACATAGGTGTTGCAAAATATCTAGCCGGACTTATTTTTCCCACAGGTCTCATTCTTGTGGTTGTGGCAGGTGCAGAGCTCTTTACAGGGAACAACCTCATTTCAATTGCAGCTCTGTCAAGGAGAGTTAAATGGAGCACATATGCATACAATCTTGTAATTGTATGGGCCGGAAACCTTGTGGGATCTGTTTTTATAGCACTGCTGATATATCTTTCAGGTCAGCTGGACTATTCGGCAGGATTTTTAGGTGCCTACACCATAAAAGTAGCCTCGATAAAGACAAACCTAACTTTTTTACAGGCTTTTTCATCCGGAATACTCTGTAATCTGCTTGTCTGCCTGGCTGTCTGGATGTCTTACGGCGCAAAAGATCTTGCAAGTAAATCACTTGTTATTTTCTTCCCTATCTGGTTGTTTATCGCATCCGGTTACGAACACAGTGTTGCGAATATGTACTACCTCTCTGCAGGACTGTTTGCCAAGTCCAGTGCAAGATTCACTGAAGCTGCGACAGGCTCATACGCTGTATCTCCCGAATCACTTGAAAATCTAAATATTTTATCCTCACTGGGAGCCAATTTGCTTCCCGTAACACTGGGAAACCTTGCAGGCGGAGCTATCTTCGTTGGAGCCTGGTACTGGTGGGCATATAAAAAACATACTTCATAGCACCTTATGACAGATTATAAATTAAAGAACATTGCCACCGGCGCATTTTTCGAAGATACCGGCTGGCTGCTTTCAGACCCCTCATCCAGCCAGCCCTCTCTTATCAGGGCAGAATACTCAAAACTTAAACTGGATCTTCTGGATGATTCCAATGGGTTCTACAAATTTGCAGATTGGCTACCGGTAAAAAGGTTTCTGAAAAATTCTGCACCTCCTGTTACTTACAAAAGTGAAAAGCTTGCGGCGGCCCTGCACCTTGATAATCTATACATTACTTTTAATGGCTACTGGCCGGATAGAGGTGCTAAAATGACCACCTGTTCCTTTAAAGAGACTGAGGCTTATTCTGTTTGCGCCAGACTTAACCAGGAGAATAACGGAGTTATGGTTGTAGCATCTGCCGGAAATACAGCCCGGGCTTTTGCAAAAGTATGCTCAGAGAATCACATTCCTCTTCTTATTGTAGTTCCAGAGGATAACTTAGATGCCCTTTGGCTTAGCGAACCTGTTGGAGATTGTGTAAAACTTATATCTACACCTGCAGGAACAGACTATTATGACGCAATCGATCTGGCATCAAAAATCTGTAAATCGGAAAGGTTCTTTGAAGAGGGAGGAGCAAAAAACATTGCCCGTAGAGATGGAATGGGAACAACTGTTCTGTCTGCAGCAACTACAATCGGAAGAATACCTGACTTTTACTTTCAGGCAATTGGAAGCGGAACCGGTGCAATAGCTGCGTGGGAAGCCAATTTAAGACTTATTGGAGATGGCCGTTACGGCAATCACAAAATGGTTTTAATACCATCTCAGAACTATCCCTTTACTCCAATGTACGATGCATGGAAAAACGGAAGCAGGGATCTTCTGCCAACTGATGAAGACGCTTCACGGGAGCTGGTACTGCAGATATCGGCAAAGGTTCTGTCAAACAGAAGACCTCCATATCCGGTGAAGGGTGGATTGTATGATGCACTGGTTGATTGCGGCGGAGATATTGAGATTGCAGACAACGGTGAAATGGAGAGAGCCTGTGAACTTTTTGAAAAGACAGAGGGAATTGACATACACCCTGCGGCAGGCATAGCTTTAGCCGGAATGATCAAAAGTATTAATTCAGGAAAAGCCGGAAGAGAAAAAATTCTTATGTTAAACATAACCGGAGGTGGAGAAAAACTATTCAAATCTGCTAATAAAGTTACATATCTAAGGCCTGATTACATTATTGACAACAAGAGCGATGCCAATCTTATAATTAGTAAGGCTGAATCTCTTTTTTAAGTTGCCCTCTCGGATATAATTTTTAAATTTGCACCCTCAATCAATAAAAGGAGTGATGGACTTTAAATTTGCTTCGGCTTTTCAGCCGAGATTCTTTTCCCTTTTTAAAAAAGGGGCATATTCTAAAAAAACATTTACTTCCGACCTAATCGCCGGTATAATTGTTGGTATAGTAGCACTTCCCCTTGCAATTGCCTTTGGTATTGCATCAGGTGTAACACCACAGCAGGGGCTCATTACAGCTATTGTTGCCGGTTTGCTGATGTCTGTTTTTGGTGGTTCCAATTTCCTTATAGGCGGTCCTACAGGGGCATTTATTGTAATAGTATATGGCATTGTTACCCAATATGGAATTTCCGGTCTGATAATAGCAACAGTTCTGGCTGGAGTTATGCTTGTTGCAATGGGCGTTTTTAAACTCGGATCGATTATCCGGTTTATCCCCTATCCTATTGTTGTTGGTTTTACCAGCGGTATTGCTCTTGTTATATTCTCCACTCAGATAAAAGATCTTTTTGGATTGCAGATGGCAGAGGTTCCCTCTGAGTTTATTCCAAAATGGGTTGCATACTTTAACAATATTTCAACTATCAACTTCTGGGAGGCCGGACTTGGCATCCTGAGTTTGCTGATTATTATATTCTGGCCTCGTATTACCTCTAAAGTACCAGGCTCCTTAATTGCAATTTTTGCCGGAACATTTATTGCAATTTTAATGACCAGATTCGCCGGAGTGGAGTTTGCCACCATAGGCAGTAAGTTTCCGGAACTGGCAGGCGGAATACCCCTTCCAAGACCCGAAACTCCAAAAATTGATTTCGAGGCAATAAAGCTTCTTTTTCAGCCTGCGATTACAATTGCTCTGCTTTGCGCTATTGAATCTTTACTTGCGGCAATGGTTGCAGATGGCGTTACCGGAAAGAAACATGACTCTAATACAGAGCTTATTGGCCAGGGTATTGCAAATATTGTAACACCTTTCTTTGGAGGTATTCCTGCCACAGGTGCGATTGCAAGGACAATGGCTAACATTAATAATGGCGGAAAGACTCCGGTTGCTGGCATTATTCATGCGATTGTTCTTATACTGATATTTCTATTTTTGATGCCTTATGCAGTATATATTCCGCTCTCCGTGCTAGCTGCAATTCTTATAATTGTATCATACAACATGAGTGAATGGAGAACATTCAAAAGTATGCTCAAGGGGCACAGGGCAGATGTTGCAGTTCTTCTGCTCACCTTCTTCCTTACTGTAATTATTGACCTGACTGTTGCTATTGAGGTTGGAGTTGTACTGGCTATTATCCTTTTTGTAAAGAGAGTTTCAGAGTCTTCAAGCATTACCCAGGTGGAGACATCGTTTATTCCGGGGACCGAGAGAGGTGAATATTCATCTGACGTAGAGATACTTGACATTCCAAAGGGTGTTGAAGTTTACGAAATTGACGGACCCTTCTTTTTTGGTCTGGCAAGTAAACTTGACGAAATTGACGTTGCATCTCACCACATAGTAAAGGTGAGAATTATTCGAATGAGAAAAGTGCCTTTTATGGATTCAACAGGATTGAATAACCTTAGGAATCTATGGAAAAGGTCAAAAAGAGAAAAAGTTCAGATGATCCTTTCTGGAGTAAATGAATCTGTTCTTTCAACCCTAACAAAGTCTGGGTTGGCAGACGAAATTGGAAGAGAATACATTTTCCCTCATATTCAGCTTGCTATAGAGAAAGCCTCAGAAATTGTAAGAAAATCAAATGAAATGACCGCTAAGAAGAACCAGGTATGATGAAGTGGTTTTCCGGGTTATCCCCGAAAAGCAGAGGAGTAGTGCTGATTCTTCTGGCAAATGCACTGTTCGCCGTAAACATGCCCGTTTCAAGAGAGATAACACCTCTGTGGATTGACCCCTTTGGGCTTTCTCAGCTGAGAATTACCTTTGCCTTTATCTCATTCTTTATACTCTCGTTTATTGTAAGCGACAAGGGAAAACCATTTTCAATAAGAGATCATTTTACCCTTCTCCTTGCCGGGATTATGGGAACGGCTGCAAATCAGCTCTCATTCCTAGCCGGCCTTGCAAAGACATCTCCTGTTGACGCATCTCTGATTATAACAATAACTCCAATTATCACAATGATTTTTGCTGCTCTAATTATCAAGGAGCCAATATCATTTAAAAAGGCTGCCGGGGTATTTACTGGAATGCTTGGAGCTGCTTTGATTCTTTATACTGCACAATACGGCCATTTTGAACAGACAGGTACACTGGAAGGTAATCTTACCGTACTTATCAGCTGTTTTGTTTATGCACTATATCTGGTTATTATCAGGCCCCTGATGATGGAGCACTCCCCTGTTCATGTAATGAAGTGGACATTTTTTTATGGTGCAGTTGTTGCACTGCCATTCACATACAAATATGTATCAGTGGCTCCGGGAGCTGGTACTGCAGTCTGGCTTGAGCTTGGATACGCCCTGCTTATGGGAACTTTCGCCGCATACCTCCTTGTTGCATTTGCCCTACAGTTGCTCAGACCAACAACAGTGAGCATGTTTAACTACATCCAGCCCGTTCTTGCCTCGATCATTGCAATTGCAATAGGTCAGGATATTTTAAACTGGACCAAGCCCGTTTCAGCTGCTTTGATTTTTATTGGAGTGTACCTTGTATTAACTTCAAAGTCCAGGGAAGATCTGAAAAAACTATCTGAAGAGAGCCGGTGACGGTTTACTCTCGTTCTGAAGTCTGTCCAGAGCTGTTACAACATACTTGAATCCTCTCTCCTTACCAATTTTGTAGAAAGGAACATTCACAATATCTGCGATATTTGCCGGATTTGAGATATCAATGCTCTCCTCTTTTCTGAATTTATAAATTACCCAGAAAACAGCCCTGTCCATTTCATTGGCTGTATTTAACTTACTCCAGCTTATTGTTCCGCTCTTGAATCTTAAATTTCCAACTTGCGCAGGAGGAATTGTATCGATATGCTCATATTTTGGCATGAGAGCAGGGTATCTCTGATAGTTGCTGCTAAGGGAATCCATTAGCTTTGGCTGCCCGGAGAATCCTAATCCTGACCACCATATATTTC
The DNA here is from genome assembly GCA_002842695.1 of Bacteroidetes bacterium HGW-Bacteroidetes-10. GTDB lineage: Bacteria > Bacteroidota > Bacteroidia > Bacteroidales > UBA932 > Bact-08. The sequence goes on from PHDT01000001.1 coordinate 140,076, forward strand.
CGTCAATTTTTTGGTTTTCTTTTACCAGTGCCATTTTTCTGAACAGCTGATTTACAAGATCTCCGTTGCGGTTTTTTATCTCAAGCTGATTCCATATACTTTGCCCTATATACAGATTAACTCCGTAACTGTTATCTGCCCACCATTTAACAAGAGGAAGATAGTTAACCCTGGTATGTCCAATTTCCCAGTAAAGCTGCGGAGCATTGTAGTCAATCCAGCCCTCTTTCATCCACAACAAGATATCTGCAAAGAGATCGTCATAGTTTGTCTGTAATGACGATGATTGTGAGCCCAGTGGGTCAACACTGTCATTTCGCCACACACCAAACGGGCTTATTCCAAATTTCACCCATGGTTTTATAGATTTAACTGTCGAATTCAATTCCTTAACCAGACGGTTAACATTGTTCCTCCTCCAGTTGTTTTTGTCGAAACGATCAAAGCCGTCGGCTTTATGATAAAGAAGAAATGACTCTTCATCGGGGAATTCCAGATAAGGAAGTCTGTACGGATAAAAATAATCGTCAAAATGGACAGCATCGAGGTCATATCTTTTAACGAAATCTCCTATTACTGCTATAAGATGCTCTCTGGACTCAGGCCTTCCCGGATCGAAGTATATCTGAGTACCATATCGCAGAAACATTTCCGGTTTTTTGAAAAAGAGATGATTTGGGTCCAGAACTTCATCCTTGCCGGATGTAACCCTGTATGGATTAAACCAGGCATGAAATTCCATTCCCCTTTTGTGACATTCATCAATGACAAATGCAGCAGGATCAAAGAAAGGCTCCGGAGCCTTTCCCTGCGTTCCTGTAATAAAACGGCTCCAAGGTTCGAGTGCCGAGACAAACAGAGCATCTGCCTGGGGCCTTACCTGAAATATTACCGCATTAATATTAAGACTTTTAAAGATATCAAGATGATGAAGAATATCTGCCTTAATCTGATCCGTTGTCATGTTTTTCCATGTAGTATTGACTACTGTAGGAAACCATGCTCCTCTGAATTCTCTTTTAGTTTCATTGCTTCCGGAAGCAATGTATGTTCCTGCCAGCAAAAAAGTCAGCAGGAACAATACAAATATTCTTTTCATATCTTAAATTTATTAGACGCGCTTAATTACAACAGCGGTACCCATGCCGCCCCCGATGCAAAGTGAAGCAAGACCATACTCCTTGCCTGTTGCCTTAAGGGCATGTACAAGAGTAACAAGGATTCTGTTTCCGGAAGCACCAATTGGATGTCCAAGGGCAATCGCACCACCATTGATGTTTGTAACCTCATTTATCCACTCTCTTGTAACACCGTGTTCCTCTATAAGTTCATGAATCACACCCAGAGACTGAGCTGCAAACGCCTCGTTAAGCTCAATAAGTTGCATCTGAGAAAGTTTCATTCCTGCATTTTTAAGAGCTTTGCGGATTGCCGGAACAGGGCCCATACCCATATAAGCCGGATCAACACCACCCTGACCAACTGCAACAATCTCTGCCAGTGGCTTAAGACCATACTGTTTAACTGCATCTTCGCTTACAACCATAACAAATGATGCTCCGTCGTTAACACCTGATGCATTTCCTGCTGTTACAGTGCCATCTTTCTTAAAAGCAGGCTTAAGCTGAGCAAGTTTTTCCACAGATGTTCCCCTGTTTGGATACTCATCTTTTGCAAAAACAGTTGTCTCTTTCTTTGTAACAATTTCTACAGGAACAATCTCTTTGTCAAAGATTCCACCATCAACTGCCTTTATAGCCTTCTGCTGAGATGCAAAAGAGAATGCATCCTGCTCTTCCCTGGTAATAGCATACTTCTCTGCAATGTTTTCTGCAGTAATACCCATATGATATTTATTGAAAGCATCAGTAAGTCCGTCAGTTACCATATGATCAAGAGCCTGAATGTTACCCATTTTGTTTCCATTTCTGAGGGAACCCGGCATAACAAATCCTGAGTTTGTCATTGATTCTGTTCCTCCTGCAATAATTACATCTGCAGCTCCTGAAAGAATTTCTGCATATGCGTTCATAACTGCTTTCATACCTGAACCGCAAACCATATTAATTGAGTAAGCCGGAACTTCATGAGGAATTCCACCATAAACAGAAGCTTGTCTTGCTACTCCCTGCATCTGACCGGCAGACAGAATGTTACCTGCAATCACAGAATCAACTTTTTCCGGACTGATTCCGCTGTCCCTGATAATTTCCTTTATTACTAAAGCACCCAGCTGACCCGGAGTAAAAGGAGATAAAGATCCCATAAATTTGCCTATTGCTGTTCTTCTTGCAGCGACAATAAATACCTTTTTCATATTTATGACCTCATTTTGATTAGTTTGTCTGAAATAATTAGCTGTGCTCCTGTAGCTTCCTGCACCTGCTCAACAGTAAATTCCGGATGAATCTCGGTAAGAACAATTCCCTCAGGAGTAATATCCATAACACCCATTTCTGTAATTATCATATTTACCTGGCCGGCTGCTGTCAAAGGCAGGTTGCATTGCTTCAGAATCTTGTGCGCACCTTTTGCAGTATGCTCCATTGCAAGAATTACCTTTTTTGCACCAACTATCAGGTCCATAGCCCCTCCCATTCCGGGAGTTTTCTTTCCTGGAATCATCCAGTTTGCAAGATTCCCTTTTTCGTCTGCTTCAAGGGCTCCAAGGAAAGTCAGGTCCACATGGCCTCCTCTGATAATTGAGAATGACATTGAACTGTCAAAGCATGATGCACCTGGAAAATAGGTGATAAATCCCCCACCGGCGTTGGTGTAATACTTGTCTTCATATCCCGGTGCAGGTTCAGGTCCCATACCAAGCAGTCCGTTTTCTGACTGCAGAGTTACCTTGATACCTTCGGGTAGGAAATTTGGAATTAAAGTAGGCAGTCCAATGCCAAGATTAACAACATCTCCGTCTTTGAGCTCAAGAGCTGCCCTTCTGGCGATTACCTCTCTTACCTGATTCTTATCCATATTATATGTTTTTGAATATTATTACTTTATAGAAGCTCTTTTTACATACTCCTGTGCAATATATGATGCTACATCATCTGCAAAGCTGTTCATTCCAAAACCGGCATCGTAGCCAAGTTCTTTTGCAAGTTCATGCGACAGTCTGGGACCACCGCATACAAGTATCATCTTATCTCTCAGACCTTCTGCCTCCAGAAGCTCAACAAGCTCAACAAGATTTTTAATGTGAACATCTTTCTGAGTAACTGTCTGAGAAACAAGGAGCGCATCTGCCCTTAGTTCAATCGCCTTAGCAATGAATTCATCATTCGGAACCTGAGAGCCAAGATTGTAAGCTTCAATCATCTCGTAACGTTCAAGCCCGTAATGGCCAGCATATCCCTTCATATTCATGATTGCATCAATACCTACTGTATGGGCATCTGTTCCTGTACTGGCACCAACAATAACAAGTTTGCGGCCTACCTGCTCCCTGATAAATGTATCTGTCTCATGCATATCCATAACTCCTGATTCAACCTTGGGCACATAAATGGTCGAGTAGTCAACGGTGTGAGTGCAGCTTCCGTAGCAGTTAAAGAATGTAAAACCGGGCATAAGCTCCTTGTAAAAAACAACCTGTGGATTGTCAAGTCCCATTTTTTTTATCAGCTGTTTTGCAGCCTCTATAGCTTCATCACCTGCAGGTACAGGCAAGGTAAAGCTGAGTTGTATCTTGCCGTCATTCATTGTATCGCCATAAGGCCTTACACTGGTAAGATCAAGTGTCTTATCAAAATCTTTAGAATGCATTGAATATAATCCGCCGCTCATACTATTTTCCTCCAAGCATTAAGTTAATAAACGGGTTCATATAGTTGCTGCCTTTTTCGGCAACCCCCTCAAGACCCTTGCCTCCGTTTCTCGGACGCTTTACATCTCCAAACATTCCCTTCTCCAGAGCTGAGAATAGTCCCTCTTTCTCAATTCTTTCAAGAGTATCGATCGACTTTTCAAGAACATCCTTTGCCCTTTGTCTTGCAATACCACCCTCTCTGAACTCCATCTCATCACCTATACTCCTCATGTTATTGAAAATGTACTTTGCATTTTCAATTGAAAGGTATCTGTCTGACATAAACGGAGTATGAATTGCCTCTGTTGGCATTCCCAGAAGCTGAATACCCTGGCCTGTCCAGATACCCACCATGTTAAACAGAGCATCCTGGATATGACCTCTGAAAATATTTCCAGTCATAAACTTTGTTGGAGGCATGTATTTAAGAGGAGCATCCGGGAATATCTCCCTTGTCATCTGAGCCTGCGCCAGTTCATAAATAAAACCGTTCTCAAGTTCAGGCTCCATTTCAAATGCGTGTCCCAGTCCCATCTGCTGCTGGGGAAGTCCTGCCATTAATGCCAGCTGTTCATTTATCAGATCAGACGCCAGCACAGTGTGAGCCTCTTCAAATGCATCAGCTGTAGTGAGATAGTTATCTTCGCCTGTGTTAATAATCACGCCTGCAAAACCATTGATAACCCTTGAGAAAAACTGATCTATAAGAGTTCTCTGCATATTGATATCCCTGAAAAGAATTCCGTACAGAGCATCGTTTAGCATAACATCAAGTCCTTCAAGAGCTCCCATTACAGCAATCTCAGGCATACAGAGTCCGGAACAGTAGTTACAAAGACGAATATAGCGTCCAAGCTCTTCTCCAGTTTTATCAAGAGCACTTCTCATTATTCTGAAATTCTCCTGCGTTGCATATGTTCCGCCGAATCCCTCAGTAGTTGCACCAAAAGGTACATAATCCAGAAGCGACTGTCCGGTTGTCCTGATAACTGCAATTATATCTGCCCCCTGTCTGGCTGCAGCTTCGGCCTGAACAACATCTTCATAAATATTTCCTGTTGCAACAATAACATAGAGATATGGCTTCTTTCCCTCTCCCAGTGTTTTGAGATAATCCTCTCTCCTGGCTCTTCTTGCCGAAATAATTTTAATGCTTTCATAGACAACTTGCATAACTGCCTTGTCAATCTGCTCCTTTGAGGCAATTGGAAGTCTGGTTATGTCAAGCTCGCCGAGAGATACTTTTTCTGCAATCTCCTGAGGAGACAATGATGTAGCTACCATTGCATTTCCAATATAGAAAAGGACACCCTGGCTGAGCACTCCCCTCTCTTTAATGAAATCCACAACAATATTGGGAAGAGGAACCTGACTTTCATCAACACCATCAATTCCAGCCAGACGACACAATGTTCTTTCAACAGCAACTGTTGTGTAGCCTTCGACGAAACTCTGCACTTCTGCTGCAATTTTTCCTGCAACCGAGCGTGCATGCTCTACTCTTTTAAAATCTAATCCTAATTTACTATGCATATTAGAAACTAATGTTTGTTTATTCTTTATTCTGCTCTTCCATCACCTTAACGGCCTCGTCGAGCCACTCACTGTCTATTCCAAGAGAGTGGGCAATGTTAATTGCCTCTCTTGGCGGGGCAGATTCATCTGCCTCAATAAGTTCATAATTCATTATCCCATCTTCAAGTCCCCTGACTCTGATTCTTGAGCACCCCCTGGAAGTAACATTATAATGTGTTGCAACTATCAGAAATACAGACCTTTCTCTGAGTATGTTCAACAGAGAAGTAACCAGGGCGGTGCCCTCCTGAGGGTTTGTAGTTCGTGCCGGCTCATCTAGGAGTGCAAGTATCCTGTGCCCGTGAGCAGAATTTTTCAGCAGTCTGTCTGCCATTTTCATTTCTGCCGCAAAAGATGAGAGGCCGCGGTTCATATCCTGTAAATCACCCGGAGAGTAATGAATCTCTTCAACAGGAGTAATTTCGGCAAATTTTGCAGGCACCCCAAGCCCAAACTGAAACATAAACTGTGACAGTGCAAGTGTCTTAAGAACAACACTTTTACCTCCCATGTTTGCGCCAGTTAAAATTGTCGGTGAGTTTGACCCAAACTCAATATCTACATGCTGAAACTCTCTGTTCTCCTTTTTGAGTATTGCAGAAATTTCGGGATTAAACATTGATTTGTATTGATTTAATCCATTTGAAATAACAGGCAGAGTCAATTGATGTTTTTGAATAAGGGTTACCTTTGCAAAAAGAATATCTGCTACGGCAAGTGTGAGCAAAGCCTCTCTCAGGTCATTTAAGGACGATTTAAGGCTGTTTCCAAGCCTCTCCCTTACCCTTGCTTCAACCAGGGCACATTCAGCAAAAAGAGCCCCTGAATCATCGCCATCTGTGAGTAACCTCTTTCTTAGCGGAATAAGGGCAGCATCATATGATTCATAAATGTAAAAAGAGGGAATCCTGTGCCCCTCAGGATCAAGGAGGGAGACCACACCTGCAAGGTGAGGCAGAATTACAGACTTAAGATCCAATATCTCAGCAGATTTCCTTACTTTTTCAGAAATCATTGCCAGATTCTTGATTTCAAACAACTCTATATCATCCGGACATTTGCCGGATTCCAGAGCGGAGAGGGTATTTCTGATGTCCCTTAATTCCATAAGGGCACCTCTTATTAAAGAAGAGTGGTTAGAATTTCTGCCATCCTGAAACAGCGTCAGAAACTCCCTGAGCCCGGTATAGCTCTCCTCAACCGCACTCCTGCTTACAGGCATGGTTGTTTCAAGCATTACCTGTCCGGAAAAAGAGGATGCAAACTCCATCTCCGAAAAGATGAAGCGCATTCCGCATGGCTGGTCAAGTATGGTCTTAAGCTTCATATCCGCTTTTCATTATATCATAAACAGGTAAACCCGATGCTTTTTCAAGCAATCCGCATAATTTAGCCGAATCAAGAACAAACCCTTCGGGAGAAACCGGATTTGCACAAATAGCTATTAGCCTGCTCTTATTAAGTACTTTAATTGCTCCTCCTGATCGGATATATGCATTAAAATGGCCACTTGTGGCAAATATCCTTGTAAAGTCTCTGACTATAAGCTCTATGCCATCTTTAACCAGAAGTGTCTGCATCTGATTCAGAAATTTGTCTGTAACAGCTCCTGAAGCGTAAACGGCAGCAGCTCCCCTAACCTCTTCAGGCAAAATTGAACCGGCTGTAAGAGAGGATTCATAACCGAGTGAATTCACAGATCCATCCTTTTCAACTCTCCATATTCCCCTGGAAGGCATCTCTTTACTTATCCCAATATTAATCTCTGTGGCCGGAATTGCAATGAGCGAGGCAACATATGCAGTTTTTCTTACTAATGTCTCTATGCTTGCAGAGAGTGCTGCTCCTGTTGCCAGAACCATCCCTTCGGTTATTGCAGGTGAAGCAATGCTCATTCTGGAAAGAGCACCATCTATTATTGCAATATCGGCTCCGTATCTGTCTGTTACATCATTGATCCATTGCCTTAAATCTTCTGTTGCCGGATGACCGGAAAGAAGAATTTTGCCCCCTGAGAGAACCTTTGCAGTTACAATGCGCCCCATTGATGTCCCCTTTTGAGATACCGACAGTACTTCTGAAAGTACTCTTCTCTCCCTGTAATACTTCTCACTTGTGGAGAATATAATCCCCTCTCTGAGAAATATTTCCGGCTTTGAAGTTCCTGTTACCTGATCAACTCTCTCTCCATCAGTTCCGGCTGAGCTGACCGCTATTGTGAGCCCGCTGGAAGGTAATCGTCTGAGAATATAATTCAGGCATTCGGTCTTTCCGGTATTCTTCTCGAGTCCTACAACTGAAACGCTTTTGCAGCCAAGGATCTCCTGAATGAACGGCATTTGTTTTTTAGTGCTTGTGCGATCTCTCCTTTCTGCCCAGATGAGCCGGTTCAATAGAGAGACGCTGTCCCTTTAACAGGGAGGCAACACCCTCTACCGGAGCATTTGTGCGGCAATCTTCACAATCGCATTCGTTTTTATAATCTGTTGGTTCTGTATAAGTTGTAATAACACCTTCAAAGTTTCTGAGGATAATTTTCCCCGGAGACTGAGAGATAATATATGTTGGCATAACAGGAGTTTTACCTCCGCCTCCCGGAGCATCCACTACGAAAGTAGGAACAGCATAGCCAGAAGTATGCCCCCTTAGACCCTCAATAATTTCAATACCTTTAGAAACGGGAGTTCTAAAGTGCTCCAGTCCCATAGAAAGGTCGCATTGATAAATATAGTAAGGTCTTACTCTCATTTTTACAAGTCCGTGAACGAGACGCTTCATAACATTAACACAGTCATTAACGCCCCTGAGCAAAACAGACTGGTTACCCAGAGGAATACCCGCATTGGCCATCCTTTCACATGCGGCCTTCGACTCAGGAGTAATCTCATTAGGGTGGTTAAAATGTGTATTTAGCCAGATTGGATGATATTGTTTAAGCATCTCCACAAGCTTATCTGTAATCCTTTGAGGACAAACGACAGGAACCCTTGACCCGATTCTTATTATTTCCACATGAGGAATTGCCCTTAATCTCTTTATAATTGATTCAAGCTTTGCATCAGAAACCATAAGTGCATCTCCGCCTGAGAGGAGGACATCTCTTACCTGAGGTGTAGCGGCAATATAGTCAATAGCCTTCTGGATATTATCTGAAGGCGATTCATCATCTGTCTGACCTGCAAATCTGCGTCTGGTGCAGTGACGGCAATACATTGAACACATGTCTGTAATAAGCAGCAGAACTCTGTCCGGATATCTGTGGGTAAGACCCTTTACAGGTGAATCCTCATCTTCATGCAGAGGATCCAAAAGATCTGCCGGCGAAATGTGAGTCTCTGAACCGGTAGGAATGGCCTGTTTTCTAACAGGATCATTTGGGTCGTTTGGATCAATAAGAGTAAGATAGTATGGAGTAATTGCCATTCTTAATGTCTGAAGAGAGCGGCTTACACCTTCCTCCTCTTCACTTGTAAGAGGAATATATTTTTTCAGCTCTTCAAGAGTCTCTATTCGGTTCTTTAATTGCCATTTCCAGTCGTTCCACTGTTCGTCAGGCACCTCGGGAAAGAGGATTTTTCTTCTGCTGTCTGCCATCTCTTTTGCTATAAGTATAGTTTTTCAAATAACTCTCTAACTGGTTTTGATTCCCTCAGAATATTAAGGGTAAGGTCTGCATGTCCCTTTGCGTATCCGTTGCCCACTATGAGGTTGATATCCTTGCCCACCCCTTCTGCTCCAAGCGCTGCCTTGGTGAAGCTGGTGGCCATTGAAAAGAAGTATACACATCCCTGGCCTTTTGTAATGAGAATTGAGGTCATCTCTGTTGAGGGAACATTTACATTGTTCACCGTTACATCGCAGCCTCTTCCGCCTGTTACTGCCATAACTCTGTTGTATACATCCATTACATTTGTCGCATCTGCCACAATTACATCTGTTGCAAGATTCAGATCAATGATTCTTTGTGCATTCTCTTTTGAGAACTCCACAACAATCACCTTTCCGGAAGGTCCGGTATTTTGCATTGCCTGATAGCAGCATAGAATTCCGGATTTCCCGCCTCCTCCAATAATACAGACAATATCACCCTCTGTTACCAGTCTGTCCACCTGTGCAGGAGCACCTGCCACATCGAGTGCAGCAAGAGCAAGCTTTTCAGGAATATCGGCAGGTAAAACGGCAAAGAGGCCGCTCTCAAAGAGAATGGCCTCCGCCTCAACATCTACCTGGTCAGAATCTGGAGTAAGCTTTTTAATTTGTTTTATCTTGAGAGGGGTGAGCGACAATGATACCAATGTGGCAATTTTGTCACCAACCTTAAGCTTGTTGGAAGGGAACAATGGCCCAATCTCTTTAACTGTTCCAATGAGCATTCCTCCCGAACCCGTAACAGGATTCTGCATCTTTCCTCTCTCTTCTACAATCGAGAGAATCATCTGCTTCATCTTCTCAGGGTCCTTACCACAAGCCTTTTTAATCTGGGTATATGAGGCCGAATCGATATTGAGAGTTGAAACCTCAATAAGCACCTCATTATCATAGACAGACATTGTATTGTCAAGTCTGTGAGCGGGCTGAGGCAGTGTTCCCTTTGGCTCAATTACCCTGTGCGTTCCGTATCTGCAACCTTTTGTCATTTAACCTTATGCGTATAGTTCTTCAAATACCTTTCTAAGTTTGTCAGATTCTCTGAGCAACTGCAGTGTAATTTCTGCATGTCCTCTTGTATATCCGTTTCCAACAATCATTGTAACATCACTTCCCACACCCTCTGCTCCAAGAGCAGCCTTGGTAAAGCTTGTAGCCATTGAGAAGAAGTATACAACTCCTGTATCTTTTGTACAAAGTATACTGGTCATCTCTGTATCAGTAATGTTAACATTGTTGATTGTAACATCACACATCTGGCCTCCTGTAATCTCCTCAATTTTTTCAAGAACAGATACGGGCTGAGTTGCATCTGCAGAAAATACATAGTCGCAGAATCCAAGATCCTGAAGTCTCTTTGTACTCTTTTCGCTGTGACACAGTCCAATCACCTTACCGGTAACTCCTGCCCTTTTCTTTGCTTCATAACAGCACAGCATTCCTGATTTTCCGCCTGCTCCAATAATAAGAACAGTATCGCCAGGTTTAACAAGTTTTGCTGTCTGAGCAGGAGCACCTGCTACATCAAGAGCAGAGAGAGCAAGGTTTGCAGGCATATCTGCCGGGATTTTGGCATAGATTCCGCTTTCAAACAGAATTGCCTTGCCATCAATATCCACCTGGTCAATATCGGAGCGAATGTCCTTAATTTTATCAATTCTAAGCGGTGTAAGGGAGAGAGACACCAAAGTGGCAATCTTGTCACCAACTTTAAGGTCAGTTTTTCCTATCAAAGCATCTCCAATCTTCTCGACAGTGCCAAGAAGCATTCCGCCTGATCCTGTAACCGGATTGCGGTGCTTGCCCTGTTTAGCAACAATGTCCAGCATGATTTCGGCAATTTTTGCCTTGTCACCATTTGCCTGATGCTCAATTTGAGTAAAGCTGGCTGAGTCGATGTTGAGAGTTTGAACGTCAATGAGAATTTCATTGTCGTAAATCTCATCCATGTTATTGTCAATTTTGTTTGCAGGCTGAGGAAGAACGCCTTTAGGTTCGATTACCCTGTGTACTCCGTATTTGTTACCCTTTTTCATATAGTTTGTGTGTTTAAGTCGTTATTTTCTTGGTTTAAGACCCAGAATCCTGCGGGCCTCCTCAGGTGTTGCAATCTCCCTTCCAAGTTCGCCGGCCATTCTTACAACCTTGGCTACCAGCTCACCATTGGATTTTGCCAGAACTCCCTTTGAGATAAATACATTATCTTCAAAGCCTACCCTTACATGACCTCCGTCGATAATGGCCGCTGCAGCAAGTGTGAACTCGAATCTGCCGATACCTGCTACTGTATAAGTTGCATCAGAAGGAATTGATCCTCTAAGAAATACAAAGTCGCGAAGCTCTCCGGTTATTCCTCCGTTAACGCCCATAACGAAATCGAAGTGCATCGGCTTCTGAATATGTCCCTTTTTGTGAAGTCTCAAAGCCATATCAATCATACTCTTGTCGAATACTTCAAGTTCAGGCTTAATACCTCTCTCAATCATCTTATCTCCGAAATACTTTATTGTAGTCTCTGTATTCATGAATACATCATCACCCCCAAAATTCAATGTTCCGCAATCAAGAGTAGCCATTTCAGGAAGTAATTCAGTAGGCTGAAGCCTCTCGTCGTTTGTCATGCCCACAGCTCCTCCGGTTGAAGGCTGAATGATTACATCCGGACAAACCTTGTAAATCGCATCCATTACTGCCTTGAACCTCTGCTTGTCCTGAGTTGGAGTTCCGTCATCTGTTCTTACGTGAAGGTGGATAATACTGGCACCTGCGTCATAGGCGCTCTTTGCCTCCCTTACACACTCTTCAACAGTATATGGAACAGCCGGATTGTGCTCCTTGAGTACCTCCGCTCCGCAAATTGCTGCTGTGATAATAAGTTTTTCCATCTCTATGCTTTTTACTTGTTTTTCCTTTGACAATCTTTGGGTGTTACACATGTGCCACTTGCCCTGCATACAATAACCGGCTCTTCAAGTATATCTGCTGCAGATGGAGAAATGTCCGGACGAGGTACTATGACTTTCTTTGCAACAAAAACCATTTTGCGTGAACTGTTTCCTTCAGAAACTATTTCGCCACTGGCCTCAATGTAGTCGCCTGCATATACAGGAGCCATAAATTCAACATTATCGTAGGCCTTGAAAAGCCCTTCATCTCCATCTCTTATTATGAGGAGTTCAGTTGCAACATCTCCGAAAAGCTGAAGCATCTTTGCTCCGTCAACAAGGTTTCCGCCATAGTGCGCGTCGTGAGAGCTCATCCGAACTCTTATTAATGCAGTTTTTGACATAACAGGATTTATTATTTTGTAAAAATATAGTCAACCAGAATTGCAGGAGTATGAACATTCTCAGGATCAATTGATCCGGCTGCAACAACCTCTTCTGTTTCGGCAATTACAACATCTGCCGACATTGCCATAAGCGGGTTGAAGTTTCTTGTCGTTCCCCTGTAGTAGAGATTACCCGCCTTATCTGAAAGTGAAGCACCAACAAAGGCAACATCTGCCTTAAGAGGAGTTTCCAGTATGTAATCTTTGCCATTTGAAGTAATAACGCTTTTGCCCTCCTGGACAACAGTACCAAGACCTGTTGGAGTTAATACACCTCCAAGCCCGGCTCCATAAGCTCTTATTCTCTCTGCAAGAGTACCCTGAGGTGAAAATTCGACAACTAACTCACCGGCATTCATCTGGTCAATTGCTATCGGATTTGAACCGATGTATGAGGTAATCACCTTTTTAACCTTACGGTTTGCAATGAGTTGACCGAGACCTTTGTCCGGATATGCACCATCATTACAGATTAGAGTAAGATCCTTTACGTCGGATTTCGCGAGAGCATCCATTAGGATGTTTGGTCCTCCGTTGGTCAGAAACCCTCCAACCATAATAGTCATACCGTCTTTTACTTTGTTTACGGCATCCTGCAGTGATATAAGTTTATCCATAAATCTATGTAGTTTGTCTTATTGATTCAGGCCTTCGCAATTTTGCAAATCTATGAATTTTATTACCTCAAAACAATAGCTTAAGGGTAAATAAAATGCCTGCAACTATAAAAAAGGTGCAGGCATTATTACAATTCATTACTATTTACTATCGATTTTATAGTTCCAACTTCTCCCGGGTAATTATTGGATTTGCATACATAGCAAGCAATATCTCCCGGGTTTCGGCCCTGTCATCTTCAGTTCCAGATAGTTTGAAGTCAACATACTCCCTGAATTTATTGAATTCTTCAAGTGAATAGTTGTCTTTGAACTTGTCACCGTTGGTAAGCATATCGTATGCAATATAATTTGTATTCCAATGTCTGAAGGTAGATATGATTCTTTTGTCAATTATCTCACCAAGTGCTTTAAACTTCTCGTTCTTTTCGAATTCGCTGCATTTCTGAAGCTCTTCCATTGTTACTGGATCACAAAAGTTAAAATGGATATTGCCTTTATACTGCATAATACCTGTAAGTACGCTGTTAAGATCTTCGCCCTCACTCTTTACATATTTTTGTCTGCGGGATATATACAGCTCTTTAGCTTTAAGAATATCACAAGGTTCATATTCATAAGATATTGAAACAGGGACAATAGCAAGCTCATTAAAATCTTTTACAAAATCGCCTTTTCCACTCATGTCAAGCATCTTGAGGAGACCCTGTTCTGTGAAATCAATTCCATCTTTTGTACGTCCGTTACGTTGTGCAATCCAGACAGAACTTATCTGATCTTCAAGTCTGTGCCTGATGTACTCAGAGAGCAGAACTGATGAGTTGTATATTTCTCTTGAATTTGTGTTCCTTATTACCTTTATCATTTTGTTAATTCGGGCAATATCCTCCAATAGCGGGTCTGTAATAAGGTTGTCCCCCACTGCCATTTCTGAAGTGCCAAGACCTGCCTCAAACAGAATTACCTGCATTATAGCGGAATCAAGCATTATATCTCTATGATTAGATATATACAGGTATTTTCTATCCTTATCAAGTTTTTCAACTCCTGAAAAAGTCAGTTTTCCGGAAGTATCCTTCAGGATTTTGTTGATTACGACAGCCATAACATTCGACTGAAAATCATCAACTCCCTGTAAATTGGCAATCATACTTCGAAACAAAACAGGGTCCTGACCCGGAAAAAGAAATGCAGCTATTTGCGAAAGAACAGGGTGAGCAGCAATTCTCTTAAGTGCTGCAACAGACTCCTCGTCGCTGTATGGTCGTATCTCTTTATACTTATCGTCTGTCATTGATTTTTCGCGTTTATTTAAACAAAGTTACTAAATATTAATTCGATTTAGCAATTTTTCTGGTAAATGTGTAAGCAGCCGGCATAAGGGAGAATGCAAGCAAAGCGGTGTAAAACACCGGAATAAACAACGCTCCGGAGGCCAGTGCAACATGAATTGAATAGATGAACGGAGTGACTGAAATCATCACCAGAAAGATACCCGGAAGAGAAGCCAGACGTGCACATTTCTCATCGCCACCAATAAAAGTCAGGAGGGAAATTGTTAGTGGAATAGTGATAAAGAAGTTTTCTCCTGTCTGAATAAGTAAAATGGCAGCAATCAGGCTAAGAATTGTTTGGGAGGCAAAAGCAATTTCAAGATTTCTGATCTTTCGTTTTCTTATCAGTAGGTAACTGGTTATAAACACACAAGGGAATACTAATGAGATTACAGCAATATTATAAATCTCGTCATATCTGAGATGCGCCAGGGATATCATCCTGTAATCTGCGCCATTAAGTGCACAAAGAGCCAATGTTCCGGCGTAGGCAAGCAGAGACAGTGTTATAGTAAGAAGAATAACCAGCAGCAACCCTGTTGAATAACCTTTTAGGGAAACCTTTTTTGTGTAGAATGAATAAATCAGGGAAGAAACAAAGAGAATCAGCATCAAAATGTTTAAATACAAATAAGCCCGGGGGTTAAAAGATATGATTCCAAGAAATGGGACAGTAAAATAAACTAGGTCCTCTTCTCCTTTAAGAAGAGAGTGATCTGAGTACTTCTCGCCTATCAGATACTCTTTAACTATTGGTTCAATCTGAGAGCCGTAATGTTGTATAGAAGAGAGAGAGATGTTTGAATAATTATCATAATTTGTGTGGTAGAAATCGAGGTTGTCTATAACTGAAAAATTGAAGCCCGGAATAATATCCTTGACAGGGGAAAAATCTGTATCATTGGGGAGAGACTTATATACTGCTGTTGTAAAGGAATATGAATATGGGTAGTCTGCTTTTCGGTAGAGTTCATTGAGTTTAGAATTTCCGGGAGATGTTTCGAAAAGGATTGCCGGCCCTTTTACTCCTCTGGCTTCCAGATTAATTGCCAGTCCGGCATTTTTAAAAAACAACGGCTCATGCTCAATTGCATTTTTAATTCCATCCAGATTATTCTCCTCTGCATCGGTAAAAATTATTTTAAATCCCTGCCGCCAGTTATCTCTGTATTTCATCGCGAGAGAGGCAGACTCAAGAATCACTCCAACTCCATATCCGTCATCTGCAGCGCCAAGTGAATTATGAACCTCCCCTCCTGCCCTGTATGTATGGCGGGAGTCGTAATGTGCCATCATTAACAGGAATGAGCCTGATGTACTGTTTAATGGTAGCGCAATTGCATGTATGTTTGCAATTGAAGTGTATTCTCCTGAGCGCATTCTTACCGAGTCATACTGCCTGATTTCAACCGAAAAGCCAATATCTCTCAGCCTTTCTGCAAGATATTCCCTCACTTTTGCCCGAGCCTGAGGATTTTCAAGCGAGTGAGGCTCTTTGCTAATCACTTCAATATCTTTTGCAACTCTTTCTGCAGAAAAATTTTCAGAATCAGTACCCATAACAATTGGTCTTGTTAAGAGGCCAAGAGAGAAGGCTATTGCCAGGCCGGTTACAGAGAGGGCAATAATTACTCTTTTAAAGTTCATCGTTAAGAAACGTTATACTTGTTGTAAATATTCTTCCCTTCCGGTGTATATGCCGCATTGATCTGCTCCTTGTAAAACTCTTCAACTTTGCCGCGGACCATTTTCATTGTTGAATTTATCATCCTGTTATGCTCTGTAAATGGCTCTTTTGCAAGGACAAAAGTTGCAGGCAACCATCTTTCAGGGAACTGTCCTGCATAGATACCCTTGCCTTTGTATCGCTCCAGATCTTCCCAGACAGCCTTAACAAGTGTCTCACCTGACAGGCCTGTGCTTCTGTCTGCCACAATTACAGCTATGGTATACGGAGACTGATTGTTATGAAGCATAATCTGCTGAATAATACTTGATTGCGAAACAATTGTCTCTTCGATCTCTTCAGGCGCATATTTTTCTCCGTCACTGCCAATTAAAAGACTTTTAAAACGGCCTTTTACATAAAGGAAGCCATCTTTTGACATATAACCCATATCTCCTGTATATAGCCACCCATCTTTAACAGTGTCTGCAGTAGAGGCAGGATTCTTCCAGTATCCGGCCATTACATTCTCTCCCTTTACAACTATCTCTCCAGAAGCTCCCACCGGCAATTCCCTGCCCTCAGTATCCATAATCTTAATATCAAGAGGCTTAACAAGTACTCCTGATGAGCCTAGCTTATGTTTTCGCGGTGTATTTGCAGAGATAATTGGTGTCGCTTCAGAGAGTCCGTAACCCTGATACATTGGGATACCAAGTCCGTAATAAAATTTTTGAACCTCTTTATCCAGAAGTGCTCCACCACCAACAAAGAAGTCAAGTTCACCTCCCATTGCCATCCTTACTTTTGAAAAAAGTATTTTGTCAAAAAATGCCTTAAGTGGCCATAACAACGCTCTCCAGCCTCTTCCTCTGTTGTAGCCGTCTCCGTTGTATAACTGGGCTACATTCATGGCAAAGCTGAAGAATTTCCAGGCCCCTTCGCCCTTGGCGCGTACAGAATTTTCTATGTTTTTCCTGAAGCTTTTGGCTAAAGCCGGGACAGAGAGAATCAGATTAGGTTTCACCTCCTTAATATTGACAGGTATATTTTTAAGTGTCTCCATTGCTGTCCTGCCCTGCTGAACTGTCGCAACAATAGCTCCCTGTGAGATCATTATATAGAATCCGACAACATGGGCGAAGCAGTGATCTAGCGGAAGAATTATGAAGTTTTTATAGCCTTCGGGGATTGTCATGCAGGTAAGAGCCTGTTCAACATTTGCTGTATAATTTCGGTGTGTAAGAACAACTCCCTTTGGATCTGCAGTAGTACCTGAGGTGTATGTAATAGTAGCTATATCGTCATTCTGAAGCTCCTGCCCAAGTTTACGAAATTCTTCTCCATGCACGGCAAGATACTTTCTTCCGGCCTCAAAAATATCACCGGCATATACCTCTCTATCCTGAAGCTCACCAACATTGTCCATCACAATAATAGTCTTGACCAGAGGAATCATCTCCTTAATAGCTCTTACTTTAGGTAACTGCTTATCTGAAACAATCAAAAGTGTTACATCTGCGTGGAGAAGTCTGAAAAGCAAGTCTGAACTCTCTTCTAGCTTTACAGATAATGGCACATTTACTCCTCCTGCATAAAAAATACCCAGTTCCCCGATAATCCATAAATTTCTGCCCTCAGCAAGAATCGAGGCATTGCTTTTTTTGGTAAAGCCAATTGAACAAAGGCCTGCACCAAATTGTTCTGCAAGCACCTTCGTTTGATAATATGTAGTTGGTTTGAATTCGCCGTCACTTTTCTCCAAAAGGAATGTTTTCTGCGCAAATTTGGCTGCTGATTCTTCAAAAAGGTCTATCAAAGTTCTTTTGGCTGGAACACGACCATCTGTTTTCATAGCTTTGTTAGTTTATTAGTATATGCAAATTTAATTTTAAATGTCAAAGATTTGTTCTCCATACCTGAAAATGTTATCCGGCAAGGATGTAAACTGGAATTTTGCCCTTACGCCGGACCTCCTGGATCAGGCCAGGCGGGAGGATAAGCTGATATTTCTCCATATTGGATACATTAGCAATATAGTTGTAAGAGAAGGCTCTTCTCAACTATTTTCAAATAAGGATGTTACAAAGCTTCTTAATGATAATTTTATATCAATAGCAGAGGACAGGGATGATAATCCCGAATCCTTTCTTGTGGCTCTTGATATGTTGTTTATGAATCAGGATTTCTCATACGGCCCAATGAATTTATTCATAATGCCCGACAGAAGACCCATCGTCTGTTTTTCCGATACCAATCCTGAAAACTTTATATCTCTTGCAGAAAAAATTATTGATGCAAAAAACAATAAACGCGAACTTCTGGATAAACTTGCAGATGAACTAAGCAGGCAAACAAAAAATTCCGGTATTATTACCAGGATGATTCCATCTTTACCTGCTAACAAGTCCCTTTTGCACGACTACATGAAGAGTTGGTTCATACGGATGTTTCATTCAGATTTCCTTAAGAATCTATCTCCATATACTCCAAACCCGAGCAGTCTTTATACTGTGGTTGAGTATCTCAAGCATTTCCCAGACAGGGAGATGAGTGAAACAATTGAATCGTTTCTTGAAGATCTCCAGTTTTCACCCCTTTTTGATCCCGTC
Source organism: Bacteroidetes bacterium HGW-Bacteroidetes-10 (assembly GCA_002842695.1). Lineage (GTDB taxonomy): Bacteria > Bacteroidota > Bacteroidia > Bacteroidales > UBA932 > Bact-08. Next base: position 158,673 of record PHDT01000001.1, read on the forward strand.
GATGGAGGATTTTACCGTCAGGCAAAGGATTATACCTGTGCTCAGCCACTGTTTGAAAAGAATCTGGAAGATAACAGCCAGTATATTATACTCTATTCAGCTGCATTCAGTCTGTTTGGCAAAGAGTCTTTCAGGGAGACTGTATACCATATCTACTCATTTATAAACAGGCAATTTGCATCCCCTTCCGGCGGCTATTACAGCAATGCGACACTTACCGACAATATTGAAAGTGCTGTCTATTACTCTTGTTCAATCAACGAATTAGAGCATCTCTTTCCGGTCAGATATCCCGAAATTGCAGTAGCTCTTGGACTGGATACCCGTCAGAACCCTTCAGTAAAGCAGAACCCAGTAAGAAATCCTGATACTTACTCCTCAATAAGGAGAGACGAGCTGGAAACCCTTCAGGAGAGACGAAAAGAGCATCGGGGATATCTGGTAGACAAAAGAATCATTACATCTTATAATGCTCAGCTAGCTAAAGCTCTGTCCATAGCCTCAAGGATGCTTAAAGATAACTTTATGCTTGATGAGGCAACAGCTGTTTTTGATTTTCTGATTAACAACAACATAAATGCAAAGGGCAAGCTCCTCAGATATACATGCTGCAGCAATGGTTGCAGGTTTGGATTCCTTTCGGATTACGCATATCTGATTGATTCATCCATTGAGTTATTTAAAACCTCCGGGAGCCGGGAATTCAGAGATCTGGCACAAAAATATCTTAATGTAGTAATGGAGAATTTTTACAAACCAGAAAACGGAATGTTCAGTAAGTCAGAAAAGGGAGCCGATGTACCTGTTGTTCCATTCAAACGCGAGTCTAATATGGACATTATCAAGCCCTCTGCCAATTCAGTAATGGCCGGCAATCTGATTGAAATGTACCGCATAACTGAAGATAAGCAGCTCCTTGAGTTAGCCGGTCAGCAACTTGCAAACATTGCTCCCAATCTGCCTGAATCTGGTCCGCTCCTCTCAAGCTGGGCACATAAACTGTTATTGTTTGTTCTTCTCTCTGAAAAGGATTGAGCTGTCTCCGTAACTCAGAAATCTAAAACCGCTTTCCAGCGCATATTTGTAAATATCTCTCCATTTCTCACCTATAAAAGCCCCAATCAGAAGTAATAGTGTACTTTGGGGCTGATGAAAATTGGTAATAAGAACATCTACAATTTTAAACTCATAAGATGGAACGATGATAATTCTTGTCCTGGCTTCGAGATTTTTAATATTGTGACTCTCCATCCATCCGAGAAGAGCATTCAATGAGTCTTTTACAGGTATACTACAGTCACATGAATAAGGTTCCCACTGCTCAACACTGCCCGGCGGATTTCCATTTAAACAATGAATTCCAAGATAATACAAGCTTTCAAGTGTTCGTGAAGAGGTCGTGCCTACAGCAATTACCTTTTGTCCAGTTTTTTTTGAAGCAAGCATTTTAATTACATCAACCGGGACTGAAAAGGGCTCGGAGTGCATCTGGTGATCCGAAATATATTCTGACTTTACTGGCTGAAATGTTCCTGCACCAACATGAAGAGAAAGTTCACACCTTGTAACTCCCTTTTTATCAATATCCTCAAGAACTTTATCAGTAAAATGAAGTCCCGCCGTGGGTGCTGCCACAGAACCACGGTACTTTGCATACAATGTCTGGTATCTCTCAATATCAGACTCTTCTGTATCTCTTTTAAGATAGGGAGGTATGGGAACTTTTCCGCATAATTCAATAATATGAGAAAAAGAGGCATCTCCCTTCCATGTGAACTCAATAACAGAAGAATCACCATCAGCTGAAATCCGTTCTGCTGAGAGCTCGTAAACCCTTAATTCTTCATGATCTGCACAGTCATACAATAATTTACCACCTTTCCACCTTTTACTGTTTCCAATTACGCACTTCCAGCTGCATTTGTTGTGAGAAGCAAAAGAGAGGGCATATTCAACAGGAAAAACAGGTTCAAGGCAGAAGATCTCTATGTGAGCTCCGCTCTCTTTTCTGAAAAAAAGTCTGGCCGGAACAACCCTGGTATTATTAAATACCATTATTGAATCATCGGGGATTAACCCGGCGAGATTTGAAAATTTTGACTCAGATATGTTTTTGTCCCGAAATATCAGAATCCTGGAGTCATCTCTGGACTCAAGGGGGTAACGGGCAATTTTTTCATCGGGCAAATTATAGGTATAATCCTCAATCTTAATTTCAGGCTCCACAATCGATTATTTTTTGCAAAACTATACAAATATACCTTTAGATAAAAATCATCGTTTTTTGAGATTTTGTTTACAAATGTGGCTCACATAAATAAATTAAGAAATTTACTTATGTTAATTACAACTGTATACGTAATTAAGTTTTTTACATAGGTGAATTTTGCCTTATAAATATTGTCTATTGCTTGTTTTTATCGCTCATATATGCCTTTATTTCAGATTATTACATAAGTTAAGTTAAACTATTTTCAAGTCATTAATGTAGGTAATGTCATTAAAATTCGGTAAAAAGGCTATTATCAGGTATTTTATAAATCTTATATGCCTATTTCCCAATACATTATAGCGCATCAGCTCATGTATAGATAAAATAAAACAGAGTAATTGAAATAATATATGATTATATTGAATATCTATTATTTAGATGTGAGTGCATCTTAATCGGTTACATTTGTATTTTCCGCATATGTGACATTTGTAATCAATTATTATATTACATTTGTGTACTCTTAAGTTTACAGATATGAAAACCCGTTTACAGCAATTTTTGCAGCTTGAGCAGCTCTCTCCGGCAAGACTGGCAGACCTGCTTGGCATTCAGAGATCCGGATTATCACATATCCTCTCCGGCCGAAACAAACCAGGATTTGATTTTATTCAGAAACTCCTTACACGCTTCCCCACCCTTAATGCAGAGTGGCTCATCACCGGAAAGGGAAAAATGTACAAAGAGTATCCGGAGGAGAGTTCAAAACGTGATTCCAGACAAAGAATCTCCCCGGTTGAAATTGATTTTGAAAACAAGCAGGAAAATGAAGAGAGCAACAACTCTTCTTTAGCGCCTGATTATGAGGAATATAACCTAAGCGAGGGCTTTTCTGAACCCTCTGAGAATTCAATAAAATCTGCATTACAGGGAAACGGGCAGAAAAACAGGGCTCTCAGAAAGATATTGCTGATATACTCTGACAATACCTTTACTGAGATTATCCCCGCTAAAATTGGATTATAGGTATTAAAATTTCTATCTTTGCCGCAAATTCCTGAAAAATGTTCCGGTTAATCCTTAAGCCTCTTCTTTTTTCCTTTTCACCTGAGACAGCTCACAATATTGTGGCAAGGCTTCTCATTTTGTTAAGATATATACCATTCTCATCTCAAATTTTAAGATTAATGTTCAGACCAAAATCTCCCCTTCTGGAGAGAGAGGTTATGGGAATTAAGTTTCCTAACCCTGTTGGTTTTGCAGCAGGATTTGACAAAAATGGTGAGATGTATAACGAACTCTCTGACTTTGGATTTGGGTTCGTTGAAATTGGCTCTGTAACACCCAATGAACAACCTGGCAACCCAAAACCTAGGATATTCAGACTTGTGGAAGATAATGCCATTATCAACAGAATGGGCATTAACAATAAAGGGGTAAAATATACTGTATCAAGACTTAAGGATCAAAAACCAAGAGTTATAATTGGTGGAAATATTATTAAGAGCACCACAAGTTCAAACGATAAGGCCCCTCTGGATTATGAAAAATCATTTGCTCAGCTTTATGACTTTGTAGATTATTTTGTTGTAAATGTCTCATGTCCAAATGTTAAAGGGCTAACTAAATTACAGGATATAACTTCTTTATCTGAAATCGTTGATAAACTGACTACTCTCAGAAAATATTTCGATGATTACAGACCAATACTTCTTAAAGTATCACCAGACCTTACATATGAACAACTGGACGAAATAATTGAGTTAATTCTGATTTCAGGTCTTGACGGTATTGTGGCTACAAACACAACTACCACCAGGGATGGGCTTAAGACATTCAGGGAGAGGGTTGAATTCGTTGGCGAGGGAGGACTGAGCGGAGCTCCGCTGTTTAGTAAAAGCCTCGAAATGGTCAGATACATCAATAAAAAAACAAACGGCCAGCTTCCGATTATTGGCGTCGGAGGGATCATGACTCCCGCTCAGGCTCAGGAGATGCTTGATGCAGGCGCAAGTCTAATCCAGATATATACCGGCTTCATTTACAATGGCCCGGGATTCGTTCGGTCAATAATAAGGCATTTGTCAAAAAGAAGCAAATTATGCTGACAGCTTCAGTTTGTACTATTGGTGACGAAATTCTCATTGGTCAGATAGTTGACACAAATTCATCCTATATTGCAGGTAAACTTAATGCCATTGGCGTGAAAGTTAACCATATGCAATCTATTGCAGATGATGAAGATGAAATAATTTCATCTCTGAAACTGGCTCTTTCTAAAACTGATATTGTAATTGTTACCGGTGGGCTAGGGCCAACAAAGGATGACATCACCAAAAAAGCCATCATGAAGATGGCCGGAACTAAATCTCTGGTTTGCAACAGTAAACAGCTTGAGGTTATTGAAGGGATATGCAGAAAACGTGGAATTGAGCTCTCTGATCTAAACAAAGAACAGGCATTTGTCCCTGAAAATTCCACAATTATCGTTAATAAAAGTGGCACTGCACCAGGTATGATGTTCGAAATTGAAGGGAGACTTCTCTTCTCTCTTCCCGGAGTGCCATACGAGATGCAGTTCCTGATGGATGGAGTTATTGGCAACATACTTGAAATCAGGAAACCTGAAACAATCTACCATAAAACAATAGCTACATTCGGAATTCCAGAGTCTACTCTTGCTAAACAAATTGAAAACTGGGAAGATAATCTTCCGGCGGGAGTTAAACTTGCATATCTCCCAAACCCGCTTACAGGAGTAAAGCTGAGACTCTCTATGTATGACAGCTCAGTTACCGATAAGGAGAATGTGGCTAATGAGCTTTTTAATGAACTAAAACCTGTTTTGGGTAATGCAATATATGGAAAGGATTCTGACACTCTTGAAAAGGTCATTTCTGAGTATTTAATATCCAGAGGAGAGACTCTTTCTGTTGCAGAATCCTGTACTGGAGGAAAAATATCTTCAATGCTTACTTTTAACGAAGGAGCATCGCGCCTCTTTAAAGGCGGAATTGTTGCCTATGATAATAACGTAAAACAGGAAATTCTTGATGTTCCTGATGAAATTATTATTAGATACGGAGCCGTGAGCGAGGAGTGCGCTGCAGCAATGGCAGAAGGAATAAGAAAGAAGCTGGGAACAACTTATGCAATTGCTACATCCGGAATTGCAGGACCTGGAGGAGGGAGTCAAGAAAAACCTGCCGGAACTATATGTATTGCTGTTGCTGGGCCAGGATTTGTAAAAACAAAGAGAGCTCGGCTCTCAGGAGACAGGGCAAGAAACATAGACAGATTTTCATCTGAAGCACTAAATTTTCTCAGAATTTGTCTGAATTTTGAACCTTCGCTATAATACATTTAAATAATTCACAGTCATGCTTTATAACAAATACGTTTATATTTATAACATATTTGTTATTATATTAATTAAAAACTGTATATGAAGCGTTTAATTTTATCGGCTATTTTAATATCAAACCTTATGATTTCATGTAAATCCGGACAGGAGGACACAAATTCAGTTGCTATTCAGAAACTGGATTCTCTGTTCAGTTCTCAGTATCCGGCAGATGAGCCGGGCGCAACTATTCTTATTTTAAGAGGTGACTCAGTAATATTTGGAAAGGGATATGGTATTGCAGACATGGAGACAAACGAACCTGCAGGCGGGGAGACTTTTTACAACATAGCATCTGTATCAAAACAGTTTTCCGGGGTTGCTCTTATGATGCTGGCACAGGAAGGAAAACTCTCACTTGACGATAATGTAAAAAAATGGTTTCCGCATTTCAAAGCCCCCTTCTACGAAAAGATAACTCTGAGGCATCTCCTCTCCCACACCTCCGGCATTCCGGATTCAAGAGACAGAACTGACAGAATTTTTGTTACCACAGCCACAGATACCCTTTCCTACAGTTATCTCGAAAAACTTGAAGAATTGAATTTCGAACCAGGAGCTTCATATGAGTACATGAATCCCACTTTCCAGCTCATGTACACAATAATTGAAAAGGCATCCGGAATGCAGTTTGATGAGTTTATGCGCAAAAGGATTTTTGATCCTGCAGGAATGAAAGAGGCAATATACTTTGAAGAGGGACGCGAAATACCCAGAATGGCTCATGGATATCTTGAAAACAAGGATAGCTCAGGATTTATGCAATTTGACTATGGAGAGGAGTCTTTCTTTGCCACCAAAGCAGATGGCGGTCTCTACACCTCTGTAAGAGAATTTGTTAAGTGGGAACAGGCCCTGAGGAACAACATTCTTATCTCAGAAGAGACTCTCAGAACTGCCCAGACTCCAAAAATTGCAATAGCTGATATGCCGGGGCACTCTTATGGATACGGATGGTTTATTGAACAAAGAGACGGATTTCCAGATAAGATATACCATACTGGTGATAATGGCGGATTCCAGATATATGCGGCCAGATATCCCAAAGAGGAAATCCTTATTCTTATTTTCTCAAACAGAAACGACCGCAACAGAGAGGAAAACGCTCAGAAAACAGACGAGATTATAAAAGAGGCCGGCTGGTTCCAGCAGTAAAGGCTAAAGCTTTTTATCTGTAATAGATACGCTGGCCTGAGCAGTCGGCATTACAACAACATCACTCACATTTACATGAGGAGGAGCTGATGCTACAAATACAACCACATTTGCAATATCCTGAGCCACCAATGGCTGAAATCCCTTGTAAACATCTGAAGCCCTGGATGCATCTCCCTTAAACCTTACAAGTGAAAACTCAGTCTCAACAGCTCCCGGACATACCTGAGAGACCCTGATATTGAATTTGTGAAGGTCCATCATCATTCCCCTTGAAATTGCATCAACAGCATGCTTGGTTGCACAATAAACATTTCCGTTGGGATAGACATCTTTTCCTGCAATTGATCCAATATTGATAATATGACCTGAACCACGCTTAATCATGATATTGGCAACAATTTTGGAAACATAGAGCAATCCCTTGACATTGGTGTCAATCATCCTCTCCCAGTCATCAATCACTCCCTGATGAATAGGATTGAGCCCTACCGCGAGTCCGGCATTGTTAACCAAAAGATCAATTTCTGCCCACTGAGGAGGAAGATTTCCTATATAATGCTCTACCTGAGACAATTCTCTTACATCAAAACTAAGTGTAAGTACCTTTGTTTTGTATTCGGTCTCAATTTTTTTTGCCAATTTTGATAACTGTGAAACTCTGCGGCCAGTAATTATAAGCTTATAACCCTCATTTGCCAGAGAACAGGCAACCGCCTCTCCTATTCCGGATGATGCTCCGGTAATCAACGCTATTTTTCCCATATAGTATTTATTATTCCAGTAATCTGAGGAAGTTTTCTCCCAAAATCATTTTAATATCATCTTCATTGTAGCCTCTTACCATAAGCTCCTCTGTAATAAGAGGAAGTTTATCAACACCTTCCATTCCTGCGGGAGTGACTTCGATTCCGTCAAAGTCTGTGCCAATTCCTGCATGCATAGGACCAACAAGTTTAACTACGTGGTCTATATGGTCTACAATTTCTTTATATGAAGGCCTTTCCAGTGCCTCCATCTCTGCTTTGGCTGCATCATATTGGGTTTGGAATTTTTCAGGGCTCTCTTTCCAGAGCTTCTCAACCTCCTCGAATTTGTCGCAAAGAGGCCAGAATTTTTCTGCGTAATCACTATTCAGGAAAGGCGGATAGAAGTTAATCTGAACTACTCCTCCGGTTTTCGCAATTGCAATAATCATTTCGTCTGTAAGGTTACGCGGATGGTTTGCTATTGCCCTGCAACATGAGTGAGTTGCAACAACAGGAGAATCTGAGTTTTTAATAACATCCCAGAATGCCTCATCAGAAATATGAGAGACGTCGATGAGCATTCCAAGCCGGTTCATCTCCTTAACAACCTCGAGGCCAAACGGGCTAAGACCGTTCCAGCGCTTTTCCTTTGGCGCACATGAGTCGCATATCTCATTGTTCCTGGCATGAGTAAGTGTCATATAACGTACACCCATATCGTAGAAGAGTCTTAACAGGCTGAGGTCTTTCTGAATAGGATCCCCATTTTCCATTCCAAGAAAAATGGATGCCTTATCATTTTCGAAATTCTCTCTTGCATCATCTGCAGAGAGTGCCACAGCAACACTATCGCTGTTTGCCTCCACCGCATCATAGGTTCTGGCAACCATCTGCATTGCACGCCTTGTTGCAGCATCGGGCTCAAGTGTATTTGGAGTGTATATTGCAAAAAAGGCAGCATTAAGCCCGCCCTCTTTCATCCTTATAAAATCAAAATGCCCTTCTGCTCCTCTCTCCGAAAGCGATGCCCCATTCAGAAGTCTGATTGGAGTATCGCAATGGGAATCTAGCACAAAGGCACTTTGGTGTATTTTTTCGCTTTTCATATCTATCTTTTGGAAAATTTCCATAAAGATAGAAATAAATCTTTCGCCAGTTTATTTTGAAGAAGTTATTCTTTTAATTGAAGCTCCGGAGCTTGTTTCAATGTTTTTCATCACCGGACTTCCTGCGTATCTTACTGTAGATCCGCCTGAAATCTCAGCAGAGATGGAGCCGGTTACATTTGTTGTAACATTGCTCACACCGCTGGCTTCAATTTCAACATCCTTCACGATAAAATTCCCGGCATCCAGATTTGAAGCTCCGGAAGCTTCAAATATTGCATTAGTTGCAGAGCCTTTCATTTTTACTTTTGTTGCTCCTGAAATTGAAATTTCAATCTGTGAAGTGTTTCCTGAATAATCCATTTTGGCTGCTCCGCTGCCACCTAGTTTAATATCAGACGCATCCTGATCTATCATAACATTAGATGCTCCTGAAATATCATATTTGACAATCTGTGACTTGCCTTTCATCTCGAGCCTTGAAGCGCCGCTTACTACTACAGTTGCAGTACCTGCGTTTATAATCAGTCCTTCTGCCGTAACGGCTCCGCTTAAATCACCCTTAAAAGTTGCAGGTGAAAAAATTCCGGAAGATTTAAGGCTTAATGCTCCTGAAAGATATAGTTTTTCAAGCTGTGAAACAGTAATCGTGGCTTTTACTGATTTCATATTCCTTTTAAGCGAATTGGGCATTCTGTCTGTATCAAGATCAAGGTGCAGAACTCCGTCTTTTACCTTTACATCGATATATTGACTAATCTCTTTGCTGGTTGTAGTTGAGACAGAGCTTGAAGATGATTTTGAAAGGGTAATCTCAAATACACCTCCTGCATTAATGCCGGTAAAGTTTCCAACCGGATGGTTTTTGGTTATATCCTGAGCAGAGAGAGATACCGTCAGCGCCAAAAACATAATGAGAGTTAATAGCTTTTTCATTGTAATGTTTGTTAGTTAAATTGTTGTAAAAGAGTTAAATATATGAGATTATGCATAATCTTCGTTTTATTTTGTAATAAGGGATGCGACATATTTTTCCAGTCTGTCTGCTCCCTCTAGTTTGTTTGTATAATAACCTTTAATAATCTCCCTGCGCTCCCTGCTGCTAATTGATTCAGGAAGCTGATCTGTAATGGGAACGATCTCTTCTTCAAGTTGTCTTAAAGTAGACTCAACATTGAGTTTCTCTCCAGGTTCAAGACCGGTGGCCATCTCCTCGATTCGATCGCTCTGTTCAGAGAGCATCTGAGCATAATATTCTCCCGATTCGAGTTTTGTAATTCTGTTATTCACAAAAACAGGAATTGCAAGCATAATTACTATTGCAGATGCAATTGCCAGCTTTGCCCAGTAAGGCATGAATACTATTTTAGGGTCACTTTTTGTTGCAGAAAGTCTCTTCATAAACCTCTCCTTATGACCTGATAGCAGTTGTTCATTTTCAAACCCGCCTCTGTTTTCCTCTATAAAATTCTTTAAATTGTCCATTTCCATTTCCTCCAATATTTAACTTCTACCTTTCCTCTTTTCGAGCTCCTCGATTATCCTTGCTTTTCCTCGTATGTACTGAGTCCTTACCGAAACCTCCTTTAAACCTGTTATCTGAGCAACCTCTTCATAGTCATAGCCTTCAAAAAGAACAAGTGATAAAACCACTCTGTATCCCTCTGCCAGCGTCTGAATGACATCTTTTACCTGACTTACGGTAACGCCTCTGAATGTGTACTCTTCATAACTGTCGGTCTCTGTAAGAGTGTTTTTCAACTCTTCGCTGTGAAGCAGATTTTCATCTGATTTCTTTTTTCTTAACCTGTCAATTGAGAGATTGATGCAAACCCTTGTGAGCCATGAATCCCTCTCTCTGGTTGTCCCAAACTCCTCCCGGGCAAAGTATTTCAGCAGAGTGTCGTGCATTACCTCTTCTGCCTCCATACTATTGTTAAGAATCCTCAGACTTGTGTAGAACAGCCTCTTATGACATTCATCGTATGTTCTCTCCTCCCTTGTGGGAGTTCGTCTGAAACTGCTGAATACCTTATTCATCATCTCTTCTTTCTGCTATTTAAACGAAATCAATTTTCGATTGTTGCATCTTTTATAAAATAATGGTTGTAATTTCGAATAAAATTAAATTTAAAATATGAATAATTCTATTTATAATTTCAAATCACCTGACAATGAACCTGTTCTTAATTATTTTGAAGGTAGCCCAGAGAGAATTGCCCTGGAGGCAGAACTCGAAAGGCAGAGCAATCAAATAATTGAAATTCCTCTTATCATTGGTGGTAAAAAGATATTCACAGGCAACACTTCAGATGTTGTAATGCCCCATAATCATTCACATGTTCTGGCAAAATACCACAAGGCAGGTGAAAAGGAGATTGCAATGGCTATAGAGGAAGCCCGTAAAGCTCATGCCGACTGGTCTTCCCAGAACTGGACAACCAGAGCATCTGTTATGCTTAAGATAGCAGAACTCATCACTGTTAAATACAGGGCTAAGCTCAATGCTGCCACCATGCTGGGTCAAAGCAAAAACATATATCAGTCAGAAATTGATGCTGTATGTGAAACTGCAGACTTTTTGAGATACAACGTTACATTCGCTTCAGAGATTTATAAAACACAACCGCTCTCATCGTTTAATCAGCTTAACAGAATGGAATACAGAGCTCTTGAAGGCTTTGTACTGGCAGTAAGCCCGTTTAACTTCACTTCAATTGCCTCAAATCTTAATATGTCACCTGTTATGATGGGTAACACAACCATCTGGAAGCCTGCTACTACGGCAATTCTTTCTAATTACTACCTTATGGAGATCTTCATGGAGGCGGGGGTTCCGGCAGGAGTTGTCAACTTTCTGCCGGGAAGCGGAGCCCTGATAGGCAAGATAGTTATGGAATCAAGAGATATGGCCGGAATTCATTTCACAGGCTCAAATAATACGTTCAACTCACTATGGAAAGGTGTTGCAAATAATCTTGAAAAATACAAATCATATCCGCGCTTGGTTGGTGAAACAGGCGGAAAGGATTTCATCTTTGTACACCCTTCTGCAGACCCGAAAGAGGTGGCTGTAGGAGCATTCAGCGGTGCATTTGAGTATCAGGGTCAGAAGTGTTCTGCAGCATCCAGAATGTATGTACCCGAATCTCTGTGGAGTGATGTAAAAAAAGAGATGGTTGCACTGTCTGAAAGTATTAAGATGGGAGATGTAAGAGACTCATCAAATTTTGTGAATGCTGTTATTGACGAAGCCTCTTTCGATAACATTGTCTCATATATTGAATATGCAAAATCGTCTAAGGAGGCTGAGATTGTCTTTGGCGGAACATACGACAAAAGCACGGGATATTTTATCTCTCCTACTATGATTCTCACTTCAAACCCACACTTTAAAAGTATGGAGGAGGAGATTTTCGGACCGGTTATTACTGCCTTCGTATACAAAGATAACGACATGGAAAAGACTCTTGAACTGTGTGATACGACTTCACCATATGGGCTTACAGGCGCAGTGTTTGGTAGGAACAGAATGGAGGTAGTGAATGTCTGCAGCAGACTTCAGTATGCAGCAGGTAATTTCTATATCAACGACAAACCCACAGGTGCCGTAGTAGGAAAACAGCCTTTCGGAGGATCAAGGGGTTCTGGTACAAATGACAAAGCCGGCGGAGAATTCAATTTAATCCGCTGGGTTAGCCCCAGAACAGTTAAAGAGACATTCATTCCGCCGACAGATATCAGATACGGCTACATGAAATAATCAGAATACAAACTGCTCCTGTTTAGGAAAAAGTCCAAACAGGCCGCCGGTATGGATAAAGAGGACACTGGCCCCCTGCGGTACATTGCCCTCTTTTATTTCATTATACAAGCCGTACATAGCCTTTCCTGTATAAACAGGATCCAGTACCAGAGCCTCTTTTGAGGCAACTTCCGCAATAAACTCAAGCTCCTCGGGGCGGCTTAGAGCATATCCAATTCCAACATATTTATCGTTGATTTCTATATCAGAGGGGGACATTTCAGATTTTAGACCTGTAATCTCTGCAGCCTCTCTGTTGATTTTGTCAATTCTGGCTGTAAAGTATTCAGAATCATCGCATACAGCGAAGCCAATAATTCTCTTACCCAGAGCAAGCTCTTTATTTGCAGTGCACAACCCTGAATATGTTCCTCCCGAGCCAACAGCAACAACAATTGTGTCAAAATGAACTCCCATCTCTTTCTCCTGTGCAGATATCTCCTCCATAGCAGCATAGTACCCGAGACTTCCAAGTGCGTTAGAAGCTCCTTCCGGAATAATATAACACTTCCTGCCCCGTGCATTCATCTTTTCTGCCATTGATTTCATTATCTCATCCCTGGAGTTTCTATACTCCTCCGGAGTGCAGTAATGGATGTTTGAACCAAAGAGTTTGTCAAGAAAGAAGTTCCCCTCAGTTTTGGGAGGTTCACTAATCCTGAGCAGTAATTCTGATTTCATTCCCAGCATGGTGGCAGCGGCAGCCGTTGCACGGCAGTGATTCGACTGAATACCTCCTGTAGTAATGACTGTGTCGTAATTGTTTTCAACGGCCTCTTTAAGTAGATATTCAAGCTTTCTTATTTTGTTTCCGGAAATTTCGCTCCCGGTCTGATCATCTCTTTTAATGTAGAGATTAACTCCCCACTCTTTCGAAAGCCTGCCCGCCTTAACAATTTTTGTTGGCAAATTTGCCAGGTTAAGTTTTTGTATCATAACTTTTTTACTTTAATAACTCTGCATCAATAAGCTTAACCATCTCTGCAAACTCCTCTTCTTCGTACAATCTGGTGAGCATGATTATTCGTCCCTCCTTGTTTATGATAATATTTCTGGTAACTCCTGCATCGGGTCCGCAGAAAAGATTGAATTTGGCACCATCCATGTCAAGAGTAAGAGGGTAAGTTATCTTTATGTCTTTAGCAAATTTTGCAGCAACCTCAGGAGTCTCTTTGAAATCTATTCCAATAAGAGCAAAAGAGCTGTTATTCTTATGTTTCTGCCAGATATCCTTCTCAATAAATGGCATCTCTTTGCGGCATACACCACACCAGCTGGCTGTAAACTGGAGCATAACAACCTTTCCGCGGAGTGATGAAAGCATCTCTTTCTTGCCGTCTGCATACTCAATTTCAAAATCAGGAGCCAAATCACCAACAGCAACTATGTAACCTCTGCTGTCTGCCATTACGGAGTCTGCCGATGTTGAGAGAGAGTCTTTTACTTCCATCTGATTTGCACTATCCTGCCTGCCTTTGCATGATATGGCAACTGAAGCCACCATTGCGATTAAAATAATTTTGCTTTTCATGTTTTCGTTTTGAAGATTAAATTTTCGATTAGGGCAAATTTACTCTTTTTATGACTATTTTTGCGATTCCAAAAACTAAAAAAATGAAAAGACTCCTTCTAACCCTCTTTGCAGTTCTCTTTTTAGTTCCGGTTCACCTTTCTGCACAGAAAATTGGTACGGAACAGTTTATTCCAATTGCAGATTCTCTTCAAAATTATTTCAAGCCATCTGCCTTTGTAGTTGGGAAAATTGGAATCATCAGGGCTGAGAAAAATGGTAATACTCTATCTCTTTACTTTTCCACGCCACTCTCTGAATACCCTTTCAGGGATCAAAATGTAAAAGATGCATATGCAATAGCAAGAGCTCTTCTGCCTGCCAGGTTCAGGGATTATGCTCTGAAAATATATTCCAACAAATCTCTTATTGATGAATTCATCCCTCCTTTTTACAAACGGTCAGATACGCCATTAACAGATGAAGTGATACCTTTGAGCAAGGAGGCAAAAAAGATTATAAAGGCTTCTAAACATATTAAGCCTGAAAAAAGTCTTGTAAGAAGAGAATCTTCACTTTCAACTCCTTTATCAGGGCTTCAGAACAAACACCTTGCAATTTGGCAGAGTCACGGCTACTATTATGAACAGAAACTGCTCAGATGGGAGTGGCAAAGAGCAAGAATATTCCAGACTGTAGAAGATTTGTACACACAGTCATATGTACTACCTTTTCTGGTACCAATGCTTGAGAATGCCGGAGCAAATGTTCTCCTTCCCAGAGAGAGGGATATTCAGCTGAATGAATATATTATTGACAATGATAAAGCCTCAGGAGGATACAGTGAACTTTCCGGGGATAAAAGATGGAACTCCTCAGACTCTGTTGGCTTTGCAAATCCCAAAGAGATATACATAACCGGTGAAAACCCTTTCAGAATGGGAACTTCCCGTGAAGTAAAAAGTATTTCCAGGGGCGATGAAAGTATTGCAAAATGGACTCCTGCCTTCATGGAAAACGGAGATTACGCAGTTTATGTGTCATACCGAAGTTCTTCTAAAAGCACAGATAATGCTCAGTATACAGTTAAACATGCAGGCGGTACTTCCCATTATTCTGTCAACCAGAGAATGGGCGGAGGGACCTGGATTTATCTGGGAACTTTTCCCTTCAGAAAAGACTCAGATCATTATGTTATGCTGACAAACATGACCGGTCACAGCGGAGATATCGTTTCTGCCGATGCAGTCAAAATTGGAGGCGGAATGGGTAATATTGCACGCAAACCTGCTGAGGAGGGATCTCAGCTTAACAGACCAAGCTCCTCTTCCGAGCCTATCAGGAAAATCACAATTCCTATTGATGTAAAACCCATTAATAGCGGATATCCGCGATTTACCGAAGGTGCCAGATACTGGCTTCAGTGGGCTGGTTTTTCAGATACTCTTTATAGTCCCAACAAAAACTCAAACGATTATAACGACGACTATATGTCCCGCGGCAAATGGGTAAATGTTATGTCAGGCGGATCAAGCCGCAATCCAATGGAGAACGGACTTAAAATACCTCTCGACATGGCATTCGCATTCCACACAGATGCCGGCACAACCCTTAACGACTCAATTGTGGGAACACTTGGTATCTATACAAGATTTTCAAACGATTCAGACAAGTTTCCAAATGGTGAAGAGAGAATAAACAGCCGTTTTATGACTGACCTTATTCAAACTCAGATTGTTGACGATATAAGAGCAAAATATGAGCCTATCTGGCAAAGAAGAGGCATATGGGACAGATCTTACTCAGAGTCTCGCACCCCAGTTGTTCCCACTATGCTTCTTGAACTTCTTTCTCACCAGAATCTGGCAGATATGAGATATGGTCTCGACCCGGATTTCAGGTTCACCGTTTCAAGAGCAATATACAAAGGAATACTCAAGTATTTCGCACACATGGATGGTGTACCTTATGTTGTGCAACCGCTGCCGGTAAATGAATTTTCTGCTACTCTGCATGAAGGAGTGGCTCTGCTAAGATGGAACGGAGTTTCCGATACACTTGAGCCAACAGCTGTTCCAGAGAAATATATTGTATACACAAGAACCGGTGACGGAGGTTTTGACAACGGCCGGCTGGTTCAGGGCAACAGCCTTGCCGCAGACATTGAAAAAGGACGAATCTATTCGTTTAAGGTAACTGCTGTAAACAAAGGAGGAGAAAGCTTCCCATCAGAAATACTCTCTGTTTACAAAGCACACGAAGAGAAGGGAAAAGTATTAATCGTAAACGGATTCAACAGGATATCTGCTGCTGCAAGCTTTGCAACTAAAGATACTACAATGGGCGGATTTGCAGACTATGACGACTATGGTGTCCCATATATTAACGATATCTCATACATTGGAAGCCAGTATGAGTTCAGAAGGTCTGTTCCATGGATGGATGATGACTCTCCCGGATTTGGGGCATCTTATGCAGATTACGAGACAAGGGTTATTGCAGGCAACAGCTTTGATTATCCCTCTGTTCACGGAAAAGCATTCGCAAAGGCTGGATATAGTTTTGTATCTGCCAGCCGTGCTGCTGTGGAAAGCGGAATTGTAGACATGAGAGGTTACAAGATTGTAGACATTGTTATGGGCAAACAGAAACAATACAGGACAGGCAGAGGTGTCATGCCTGTAAAATTTCATGTGTTTACTCAGGAGTTAATGAAAGCAATTGAGTCTTATACACAGGCCGGAGGTAATCTTCTGATTTCCGGATCATATATTGCAACAGATGTATGGGACAGCATTGAAAACAATCCGGAAACCCAGAACTTTGTAAAAAGAGTTCTTAAATATCAGTGGAGAACAGATCACGCCAGCAAAACAGGTTTCGTAAAAGGGGTTCAAAGCCCGTACAACTTTAGCGGTGAGCTCTCTTTTCACACCAGGCCAAATGAGATTTCATACAGCTCAGAGTCTCCGGATGGTATTGAGCCTGCAGGAGAAAATGCATGGACAATTTACAGATATTCAGACAATAATATTTCAGCAGGTGTTGCTTACAAAGGCTCATACAAGACTGTCTCATTAGGCTTTCCGCTGGAGACACTCAGAAATGAGTCCGAAATTGATTCAATTATAAAAATGGTAGCTGATTTTTTCAGCAAATCAGATAACGGTACCCAAAAATAAAATGGTAAAGAAAAGAGAATCGGAGATTATAACGCTTATTAAACGAGAGGTAAAACCTGCACTGGGATGCACAGAGCCAATTGCTGTCTCTCTTGCTGTTGCAAGAGCCAGTGAAGCACTTTCAGATGCCGGGTTTAAATCTGACAGAATTGTGGCAGAAGTTAGCGCAAACATCCTTAAAAACGGGATGGGTGTGGGAGTTCCCGGCACAGGAATGGTGGGCCTTCATATTGCGGCAGCCCTTGGGGTTACCTGCGGAAAAAGTAAATATAAGCTTGAAGTTCTTAAGGATATTGATGAAACTTCCACAGACGCTGCAAAGAGAATGCTTGCAGATAATCAGGTAGAAATCAAGCTCTCTCCCACCGATAAAAAGCTGTATATAGCGGCAAGATGTTTTTGCGGTGATCATGTGGCGGAGGCAATTATTGAAGATAACCACGATTCAATTGTAAAGGTAACTTTTGACGGTGCAGTCATATTTGAACCTCAGAACAACACAGGCGACAATGAGGGAAATGATGGCAATCAGATGGAGAACACTCTGGATTTTAAACTTAGTGTTAAGGAGATCTGGAAATTTGCCGGTCAGGTAGCTTTTGAAGATATTGAATTCATACTTGAATCGGTCACTATGAACCGTGCTCTTGCAAAAGAGGGTCTCGAAAATAAATACGGACTTCAGGTAGGCAGGACAATTCAGGATAATGTTCACAAAAACATATTCGGAAGCGGGCTCCTCACCTACTCCATGGCTGTGACAGCCGCAGCATCTGACGCTCGTATGGCAGGCTGCACCCTTCCTGCCATGAGCAACTCAGGAAGCGGTAATCAGGGAATTACCGTTACAATGCCTGTGATAGCAGCTGCAGACAAGCTTGGCTCATCTCAGGAGGAGCTGGCAAGAGCCCTTGTCCTCAGCCATCTTATTGCAATACATATAAAGGGATATCTGGGTAAACTGTCTGCTCTGTGCGGATGTGTGATTGCCTCTACAGGCGCCGCATGCGGAATTGTATACCTGCGCGGGGGAAATTTTGACCAGGTTACATATGCAATTAAGAACATGATTGGAAACATAACAGGAATGGTCTGTGACGGAGCCAAAGTTGGATGCGCGCTAAAGGTTGCATCCGGCGTATCATCTGCCGTGCAGTCTTCAATTCTTGCCCTTGATAATATCTGTATTTCTGAGAATGACGGCATAATTGAAAAAGATATTGAGAAAACAATCCGCAATCTTGGTTCTATAGGCTCGGTTGGAATGAAGATAACAGATGACATGATACTTGACATTATGGTGTGCAAGTAGAGAAGATGTGACTATTTGTCAGTGAAAGGCGTACAATCTCCGGATGGTACGCCTTTTGATTTATCCGGAATTAGATAATTGTTAAATATAAACCGACATACTATGCAAAAAGGAACAATAGGCGTAACCAGTGAAAACATTTTCCCTGTAATTAAAAAATTCCTCTATTCAGATCACGAGATATTCCTCAGGGAGCTCGTTTCCAATGCAGTTGACGCAACTCAAAAACTAAAGGCTGTAGCTTCTTCAGGTGAATTCAAAGGAGAGACAGGTGAACTTAGGGTAACGATAACAGCAGATGAGAAAAAGGGAATTATTACCGTAAGCGATAACGGTATCGGAATGACAGAAGAGGAGGTAAACAAGTACATCAATCAGATTGCATTTTCAAGCGCCGGTGAATTTCTGGACAAATACAAAGATCAGCTTAGCAACATAATTGGACATTTTGGCCTGGGTTTTTACTCAGCATTTATGGTGTCAAAAAAGGTTGAAATTCAGACTCTGTCATGGAAAGATGGAGCAGAGCCTGTAAAATGGAGCTGCGAAGGCGATCCCTCTTATGAGATTACAAAAGGTAAAAGAAAAGAGCGGGGAACAGATATTATCCTCCACCTGGACGATGAATCCAAAGAGTATGCAACTGAGGCAAAAATAAACCAGCTTCTTAACAAATACTGCAAGTTTCTACCAGTTGATATTGCATTTGGCAGAGAGACAGAGTGGAAAGATGGCAAGAGCGTTGAGACCGGAAAAGACAAAATTATTAACAACACAACCCCTCTCTGGACAAAAAAACCTGCCGAGCTCAAGGATGAGGATTACATGAACTTCTACAGGGAGCTCTATCCAATGCAGGAGGATCCTCTCTTCTACATCCATCTTAATGTTGATTATCCTTTTAACCTCACAGGTGTGCTCTACTTCCCGAAAATCAAGGATAAAATTGAACTATCGAGAAACAAGATTCAGCTTTACTGCAATCAGGTATTTGTAACAGATTCAGTTGAAAACATTGTTCCCGATTTTCTCACTCTTCTTCACGGAGTAATAGATTCACCTGACATTCCGCTGAATGTTTCCAGAAGTTATCTTCAGTCAGATGCAAATGTGAAGAAGATATCATCTCATATTACAAAGAAGGTGGCAGACAGACTTGAAGAGATATACAAAAATGACAGAAAATCCCTTGAAGATAAATGGGACAATCTTAAGCTCTTCATTGAATACGGAATGCTCACTGATGAGAAGTTCTACGAACGTGCCGAGAAGTTTTCACTGCTAAAAAACAGTGACAATAAATATTTCAGTTACGAAGAGTACAGAACGGCAATAGAACCTTCTCAGACTGACAGACACAAGAAGCTTATATACCTCTATGCAACAGATATTCACGAGCAGTTTTCATTTATCGAAAGTGCAAAAAACAGAGGTTACGATGTGTTGATATTTGACAGTCAGCTTGATGCCCACTTCATAAATCTTCTTGAATCAAAATTCAAGGAGAGCTCTTTCGCAAGGGTAGACTCAGATCATGTTGACAAGCTCATTCAGAAAGAGGAGAAAGAGAAACCTGCTATTTCAGAATCTGAAGAAAAAGATATCGCAAGTGCATTTGAAGCAGTCTTGCCTTCAGGCAGTCATTACAGTGTTGTAGTGGAAAACCTTGGCGAAACAGATGCTGCCGTACTCATTACTCAAAGCGAATTTATGCGTCGCTACAGAGAGATGTCTGCACTCAACGGAGGTATGAATTTTTACGGGTCACTTCCTGAATCTTATACAGTAACTGTCAATTTTAACCACCCTGCAATCAAGAAAATTCTGACTGAAAAAGAGGAAAAACTTTCAGCAAGGGTTAATGAAATTGATGCAAAACTCACCTCTCCAAAAGAGACTCTTGAGAAATTCAACGAGAAAATTAAGGGTATAAAAGATGAGGATATGGATAAAGCAGACAGGGACGAAAGAGAGAGACTTGAAGGAGAGATTGAAAAAGTTAAACAGGAGCGCAAGGATTTGATGGCCGGCTTTGGAAAAGAGAACCAGCTTATTCGTCAGGTTTGCGATCTTGCACTGCTCTCAAACGGAATGCTCAAAGGCGAAGAACTTAACAAATTCGTAAAGAGAAGTCTCTCATTAATTAGCTAGTATACAGTTTATTATTATTTATCACAGAAGTGATGTGAAAAAATCAGGCAAAAGCGTAACGTCAATTGTTACGCTTTTGTTAATTTTATCTTCATATCGCTCTTTTATGTTCTGATTTCCGTTTTCCTGAAATATTTTTGCAACAAATAATTGTATTATGAAAATTGACAGGTTTATTCAACTATTCGTGGTAAAGGAGAAAAAATTCTACCCTCTTTACATTGCCCAGCTGGAAAATATCAAAGTAGCAGCTGCAGACCTTAGGTCCCTCTTTCTTGAAAGCAATATTGAGCAACAGAAAGAGTTATACAAGAAGATCAATAACCTGGAAATGAAAGGCGATCAGATTACAGCCAACATTTATGAGGAACTAAACAAAACCTTTGTGACTCCTTTCGACAGGGAAGATATTCACATTCTTGCCTCAAGAATTGACACATTCCTCGATTTCATTCACGATGCTGCCAGAAAACTTGTAATGTATCAGCCTAAAACAACTCACAAAGACCTGATAACCATTGTCGACTTTATAGTTGAAGACGCTCAGATTCTTGCTGAAATTATTGCAGACCTGGAATTCATTGCAAAGAAGAGCGATTTAATTACGAAAAAATGCAGAAAAATTAAAGATATCGAACATCAGGTAGACGGACTGTATGAAGACTTCAACACATTCCTTTTCCAGACAGAGAAAGATGCCATTGAGCTTGTGAAAAACAAAAACATTGTTCAAAGTCTTGAAGATACAACCGACCGTGCAAAAGACATCAGCGACAGTATACGTTCCATCATAGTTAAACTAGCATAAGCAACTGCCATGTTAACAGTAGTAATTGTTGCAATACTTATTGCATTGCTTTTTGACTTTCTTAATGGTATGAATGATGCCGCAAATTCAATTGCGACCATTGTCTCTACCAAGGTACTCTCCCCCGGTGCAGCGGTTTTATGGGCAGCATTCTGGAACTTTGCAGCATTCTTTATATTTGGCGTGCATGTGGCAAACACAATGGGAAAAGGAATTGTAGACCCTACAGTAATTAATCCCACCCTTATTTTGTCTGCTCTTATAGGTGCTGTTGTGTGGGTATGGGTTTGTACACACTATGGATTGCCCATAAGCGTTTCTCATGCACTAATTGGTGGATTAATCGGACCGGTTTGGTTTGTTTACGGAAGCGACGCACTGTTCGCCACCGGAATCTACAAAATTGGACTGTTTATTGTTCTTTCACCGCTTATTGGAGCTATTCTCAGTTTTATCATGATGTCTCTCACAATGCTTGTTTTCAAACGAAAACACCCACTTAAGGTTGAGGGGACATTCAAGGTTCTGCAACTCTTTTCGTCTGCAATTTTTTCTCTCGGACACGGAGGAAACGATGCCCAGAAGACAATGGGTATTATTGCCATTCTTTTATTCTCTGTTTCAGGTACCAACTCCTTTATAGATACATACCTATACGCAAACACAGGAGAGTTCCATGTGCCTCTTTGGCTTACAATAACCTGTTATTCAGTTATTGCACTGGGAACAATTACAGGAGGATGGAAAGTAATTAAAACTCTGGGAGACGGGCTTGCTAAACTTAAGCCTGTTCAGGGTTTCTGTGCAGAGACTGCCGGTGCGCTTACACTTATTGGTACAGCTCTTGGCGGTATTCCTGTGAGCACTACTCATACCATTACAGGATCAATAATTGGGGTCGGACTCACAAAAGGTGTTGCATCTGTTAAGTGGGCAACTGCCAAGAATATTGTTGCGGCATGGGTTCTGACCATCCCTGCCACTCTTGCTATTTCCGGGCTAATATATCTGCTTCTGTCTACAATCTTTGTAGTCTCTTAAGGCTGATATAAACCTGAACGGTTAACCAGTTCAGACAGCATCAAAATACGCTTCCCTGAAACCATGGGAGCAATTGAACAGGCAGTGCTGAGGATGAATCCATCTCCTCTCCTGCCTGTTTCGATTATATCCAGCACATCTGACTCTGCTTTTTCATCGTCTGCATATAGAAGTGAATATACAGAATCTATGTTCCCCTTGATAAACATACTTTTTCCAACTCTGTCAAAGGCGTTTTTCAGATCTACATTTCCAACGGGAGGAGGATCAAGGCACTCCAGACCTGAGGCTCCCGAATCTCTCATAAGTTCAAGTCTGTCGTCAATATGTCCGCAGGTATGGATATATACATGCTTTCCTTTAGCCCTTATTCTTGAAATAATTGCCTTTTCATACGGAAGAACAAATTCTGCATAGTGTTCCGGAGATATGAATCCCATTCCTGCAAAAGGGGAAGATATCTTGATTGCATCAATATCGCAGTTGCACATCTCTTCTGCCAGATCGCCTATCCCTGCTGCAAATTTTGCAAGTATTGCCTTGCATCTCTCAGGCTCCATTATGAGTGATATTAGTCCCTGCTCATATCCCAGCATATCAAGCAGATAGTCGAATGGCGAAGTAATCTCTCCGTGAATTGAGTATTTTCCGTTTGTCATTTCAGTGAGCAAGGGAAAAATATCGAACTTGTGCTGCAGGTCAATTTTAAAATAGAGCCCGGCTGAGACAGGAATATAGTCTATTACAGAAGGGATATCATTCTCAATGTCAATTTCAGCAATATCTTTATTTATACTCTTTTCCAGCTGATACACCATTGGCAGATCGCTCCAGGAGTGAAGCTCTGTTCTCTCTTTGAAAAACACCTCCTGGCGTCCCTCTTCAAGATCTCTTATCTCAGTGACGCTCTCTCTCCAGCAGGGCGAATGGCCGTGGAGACTAACCAGAATTCCGTCAAAGTTAAATCTGCTGCAAAGTTCTGCCAGTCCTTCTGCAAAGACCCTTCCATCGTACCAAAACTCTGCCGGAGAAGGCTTCAGCTGCTGCATCATTGAGCCAATGCTAAACTGACACATAAGCGGCACTCTGTCGGGCTTCTGCAAATTCATTGCAGTAAGAACCCTCTCTCTGGGTGTGTAAATCATATCTCTTTAATTAATTTGTTAAGACAACTTTCCCTGCACTTTTCGCAACCGTAAGAAGCATAAACAACTTCCTTTCCCATTGCAACAATCCCGCTAACCGACTTTACCGGAAACATTAGCGAGCCCTCTGTAAGAGCAACATTACAAGGCAAATCCGGAAAAGCGGCAAAAAGCAGCTTTTGGTCGGAAACGCGCCATCCGCAATATCCGGGACTATACCTGTTTGAATAGTTGTATCCTTTGTCATTTGCAATCAGCCCGATTTTTCTGTGTACAAAGTCTGCAAGGGCCTCGGCATAGAGAGATGCCAGATGGTCTGCAGCATAATATGCAAACGGATCGCTTTTGAACGAATCAATTATTTCAGAGGCCTCTGCTCCCAGAGTTGCTACAAAGAGGGCCACTTCGTCTGCTTTATCAAGTTTACGGGAGACTCCGGGACTAAAATTGAACTTTATTTCATCTGGTTTAATAAGCAGAATCTCATATGCCGGGCGAATCGTCCTGAAAGTAATGGCAATTTTAAGCGTCTCTTCCGTGAAATCCGCTCCAAGAGCTTTATGGTGATTTTCCATAACTGACTCAAGTTCTGATGCAGAGAGCTTAAATTTATAGTGATTACCCATTTTTCAAAAGCATTTTAATTGATTCAGAAATACTTCTCTCTCCAAAAATAACCAGTTCAGTTCTTGGCGGAGGAATTTTACACTCCTCCGTTGTTACCTCCCCTTCAACGGAGTTAAGCTGAATGCCTCCTCCGGTAGTGCGTATATATCCTTTTGCCCTTAAAGAATTCTTAAGAATAGCTGATATTTTCGCAGCTATATCAGGTGAAACCTGAGATGAAGCTGATATTACATTACAATCAATTTCAGGAGGTGCGCTCAGAGGGGGGCGGGATGAGTCGCCGGTTCCGTAAAGGGATAACTCTCTCTTTTCAGGCAGAAGCAAATCTTCCATTACCTCACCGGGAAGTCTCGAAAATGAAGTTTTGAAAATTTTGCAATTTGCGTTAATCCTTTTAACTGCCCGTTCGGCATCAAGAATAATCTCCTCCCCGGCGGTATCGCAGCGGTTCAGAATGAGCATATCTGCTACCCTTACCTGATTGACAACCTGCCCAAGCATTTTCGACTGTTTCGTAAACCTTGCTGCATCGGCAATTGTAAATGCCTTTCTGTATACAATCCTGTCTCTAAGCTTGTCTGACGTGATCACCTGCATGAGTGCAAGAGGATCTGCCAGACCTGTTGCCTCAATAAAAACAACATCTGGAGACTCTCTCTCCAGAAAATCAGAAAACTGAGGTATAAAGTCTCCCAGAAGGCAGAGACAGAAGAGAGAACCGTTGTTCACCTCCATCGTTACATGAGGTTTGGAGGACTCTTCAAGAAATCTCCTGTCAATATTAGCTGAGGCAAATTCGTTCTGAACAATGGCAATCTTCAGACTCTCTCCGTAAGATTCAAGCACACCCTTAAGGAAAGAGCTTTTCCCGCTCCCCAGGAAGCCGGAAACCAAAAACAGAGGTATTGGCGTGCTTTTACTCATAATTCTCTTAAATCCTCTCTTTTACCGCTTCTGTGAGCTTTGAAAGCGGAGGTGTCTGAGAGATAAAAAGTGGTTCTCCGTTAATGCAGATGGTTGGAATTTTAGTCACTCCAAGTGCCTTCATCATAGCAAGCCCCTCATAAGTCTTGATTTTATGTTCATGAATCTCTACCTTATCTCCAAATGCAGGAAGCAGTCTGCTGACCAGCTCCATCATATAACTGCAGGGCGCACAGGAGGCAGAGTCCAGTGTTACCACATCTACCACAGCCTTTCCCATACACCATCTGGAAGAGATATCCGGAACTTCATCCTGACTGACCTCCATGCTTGTGTTTCTCAGAATATCCTGCCTGTATCTGTCTTTTACAATCCGTGAAACAGCCTCAACATTTTTAACAGGCACATTCATAGGCAAATCGCAACCCGGAGCCAGTACAAATCCTCTGTTTCCGCCAGTATCTATACACTCCAGGGCATCTCTCTCGCACTCCTCTTCGGTTCCAAGCAAAAGAGTGGTAGTAAGCTTCAGATTCCCGCCAAAGCTAATTCCTGCCGCCCCGGCAACTCTTTTAACCTCTGTAAGGGGAATATTTTCATCAACAGAAATATTATCGGGACCGCATGCGGCCATAAGTTCCAGATTATGTTCTGCCTGCCCGCAGACAAAGAAAGAGCTGAGTGAATTCATCTCTCTTATTTTAGAAAAGAGCTTTTTCGAACTATTTAGAACGAATGTTTCGAAGGTAACAGGATCAATCTGACTTGTCATCGGGTCAACTACTGCAATCACCGAACAGCCCGCTTCTATGTAGGCCCCGGACATTGCTGCTGCAATACCGGTGCAGTACTCAATGACACTCTCTACCTTTTCCGGATTCTCAAACATCTCTGTAAAAAGCGATGTTCCCATAAGGTGAAGGGCAAGTGTAAGGGGTCCGGTTACAAGTCCAAAAAAGGCAACTTCAGGATGAAGTGAAGAGATAGTCCGGGCAGCACTAAGTGCCTCCCCAGTTCTTCCCTCTCTTTTTGCAAGTATTGAAATAAAATCTGGCAGCTCTTCAAGTTTGACTCCCTCTTCAAGCGGATGGGATACCACTGCGGGAGGATTCGATGGAGAGTAGAGTAATCTGCAGCCCAAAGCCTCTGCCTCCATCTGAAGGTCGAAAGTTACAGGTAATCCATCAGGAGTATATCTTCTGATAGCCTCCTCCAGACCTTTGACAATCAATTCAGAAGATGATAAGTAATTTTGTGCGCTCACTCCTGTAAGAAAAGCACCATGGCACCCTACAAAAGGTAGCCAGGCAGGCCTGTCATTTTCCTTAAGGAGATATGCATTCCTAATATATTCTGCTCCTGTCATGACAAAGAATTTAAAAAAGATACCGCTGACTGGGGAGTCTGAGCGTAAAGATCTGCCCCAATTCGTTGAGCAAATTCTGCGTTGAGAGGTGCTCCTCCTACAATCACTTTCTGATCAGGCATCAGGCCCTTCATCTCTCTTACAGCCTTTTCCATTGATTCCATAGTAGTTGTCAGCAGGGCTGACATTCCTATTATGCATCCCGGATATTCACGTGCTGCTTCAATAAACTTCTCACTCTTCACATCCACTCCAAGATCAACTACTCTCCAGCCCGATCCTTCAATCATCATTGAAGCCAGGTTTTTCCCTATGTCGTGCAGGTCTCCCGCTACAGTTCCAACAACAAAAACACCCCTCTCCCTTATCTCACCGGATGTGAAGTAAGGCTTCAGATGAACCATTGCACGACTCATTGCTCTTGCAGACATAAGAACCTGGGGTACAAACAATTTTTTCTCTCTGAAAAGCCCCCCGACAATTGCCATTGCAGGAATAAGCGCACTGTTGAGAATCTCATTTGCCGACACACCTTCATCAAGTGCTGCCCTGGTAAGCTCGTCTGCTCCCGGCTGCCCCTTCATGTCCGGAGGGTATGGTGAATTGATGTCTACTTTTCCTTTCTGAACAGATAGTGAAATTTTGTCTGTGAACTCTTCCATCGTGCTTGTGTTTTCTACAAAATTAACATAAAAGTGTTAACTTTAGCCTTTAAATTAAATGCAAAAATGAATCTTCAGTTTGTTACACTCTCCAGAGAAAACCACGTGGGTATTATTAAGATAAATAACCCCGCTTCTCTTAATGCTTTAAACTCCCGGATAATTTCAGAACTTGGTATCGCTGCCGCTGAAGCAGAAAATGATGAAAATTTATATGCAATAATCATTACAGGCGAAGGAAGGGCTTTTGTTGCAGGAGCAGACATCTCTGAGATGGTTTCTCTTGACAGCATGGCCGGTGAGGAATTTGGAAGAAAAGGAGCAGATGTATTCAGAATGATTGAGCAGATGAAGAAGCCTGTAATTGCAGCCGTGAATGGTTTTGCTCTTGGAGGCGGATGCGAACTTGCAATGGCCTGCGATATCCGTATTGCTGCAGACAACGCAAAATTTGGTCAGCCTGAAGTGGGATTGGGAATTACACCCGGTTTCTCAGGAACAGTAAGAATGACAAAACTTATTGGAGCGGCAAAGGCAAAAGAGCTGATATTTACCGGAAGGGTAATTGATGCTGCAGAAGCTCTCTCTACCGGGCTTGTTAACAAAGTTGTACCGGCTGCCGAACTTATGCAGATTGCAATGGAAATGGCTGGTGCAATAGCTTCAAAGGCACCTGTTGCAGTAAGATTTTCAAAGGAGAGCATCAACTTTGCTGTTGACAACAATACAGACGATTCAATTCAAAACGAATGCAGACTTTTTGGACATTGCTTCAGCACAAAAGATCAGAAAGAGGGCATGGAGGCTTTTCTGGCAAAGAGAAAACCAATCTTTGAAAACAAGTAGGATAATCAAACACACATACAATTATGAAAATTGCCGTAATAGGAACAGGTACAATGGGCAGCGGAATAGTACAGGCGTTTGCTCAGGCCGGTTTTCCGGTCGTTATGAAAGGATATAACGACAGGGAACTGGAGACAGGAAACAAGATTATTGCAAAGAACCTTGCAAAACTGGTTGAGAAAGAGAAAATCTCTTCTGCCCAGAGAGATAAGATTATTGCAAGAATTGAAGGTACAACATCTTATGACCCTTGTGCAGATGCAGACATTGTTATTGAGGCTATTCTGGAGACAATGGAGATTAAGAGAGAGGTGTTCGGGACCCTTGACAAGATTTGCAAACCCGAGACCATTCTTGCGTCAAATACATCATCACTTTCAATTACCGAGATTGCCTCTTCAACAAAGAGACCGGAAAGAGTTATAGGAATGCACTTTTTTAACCCGGCACCCGTTATGAAACTGGTTGAGGTTATCAAAGGTCAGCTTACATCCGATGATGTTCATGCATTTGTGATGGAACTAGCTCAGAAGGCAGGTAAAACTCCGGTAACTGTCAATGAGGCACCAGGCTTTGTAGTGAACAGGATTCTTATTCCGCTTGTTAATGAGGGAGTATCAATTCTTGCAGATGGTGTTGCAACAAAAGAGGAGATTGACGAGGCCATGAAACTTGGTGCAAATCACCCAATGGGACCTCTTGTACTTGGAGACCTGATTGGACTGGATGTTTGTCTGGCTATAATGGAGGTTCTCTACAATGAATTCGGGGATACCAAATACAGACCACACCCCCTCCTCAGAAAGATGGTAAGAGCCAATCTTCTGGGCAGAAAAACCGGCAAGGGTTTTTACGATTACACAAAAAATTAGAATCAAATAATTCATAAAAATATGCCAAACAGCCGAACAAATCAGCAGAAAATATCCCGCACAAACTATAAGGTTTTGATGCAGAGACGTATCAGGAGGGTTCTGATGATTTGCAGCAGCTATGACGCATATACTCTTGAAGAGGACGGAAGAATTGAGGTTCAGATTTACAAGGAGTATGTAGACTTGAACCTCAGCAATCCGCCTTCATTTACATGGGTCACCTCATCAATGGAGGCATCGAGACTTCTTGAAAAAGACGATGACTTTGATTTGATTATAAGCATGTTCAATGTTGGAGAGCTGGATGTATTTCGTTTCTCAAGGCAGTTGAAAAGCGAAGGTGGTGAAATACCTTTTGTACTCCTCACCCACTTCTCTAAAGAGCTCCACAGAATAATCGAGAGTCAGGACCGTTCTGGTATTGACTATATTTTCAGCTGGCAGGGTAATGCAGACCTTATTCTTGCCATCATCAAGCTTTTTGAAGACAGGATGAATGCAGATGACGACATACTTGGCGCCGGCGTTCAGTCTGTCCTTCTGGTTGAAGATTCAGTAAGATACTACTCTACATATTTGCCGGCGCTTTACAAGCTTGTTCTTCAGCAGAGTGCTGAATTTCTCAAGGAGGCTCTCAATGAGCAGCAGCAGAAGCTCCGGAAGAGAGCCCGCCCTAAAATCCTGCTTGCCACAAATTACTCTGAGGCTGTTCAGCTTTACGAAAGATACAAAAAGAACCTTCTGGGAGTAATCTCAGATGTAGCCTTCATAATTAACAAAAATGACCCCTCCCATACTGAAAAAATGGATGCCGGAATTGACCTCTGCAAGTTAATCAAGGCAGATGATCCTCACATGCCATTTCTTTTGCAGTCATCGCAGGAGAGTATGAGGGATGTTGCTCAGCAACTTGGCGTTGGCTTTATTCTGAAGTACTCAAAAACACTGTTGCTGGAACTCAGCGATTACATTAGCGAAGAGTTCCTGTTTGGTGATTTTATATTCCGGGATCTTGAAACCGGTGAGATAATGGGGAAGGCAAGGGATTTAAGAGATCTTCAGCATCTGATAATGGAGATGCCCGAGGATGTTCTTCTCTACCACGGATCCCGAAACAGGCTTTCCAAGTGGATGTACTCCAGAGGCCTCTTTTCACTGGCATCAAAAATCCGCAAGGCAGACCAGAGTCATTTCAAGTCTACAGACCTTCTAAGAAAATATCTTGTCGATGCCATAATCGACTATCGAATTTTACTGGGACATGGTGTTGTTGCCAGATTCGACCCGGAAACTTACAGCAAATATATATGGTTCGCCAGAATTGGCGAAGGCTCTCTGGGAGGCAAAGCGAGGGGACTTGCCTTTATAAACAATATGCTCCAGAAATATAACCTTCTTGGCAAATATTCTGGAGTGAAAATCCTTATTCCCCGCACAGTTGTTATAGCAACTGATTATTTCGATGAGTTTATTAAGGTTAATGGCCTTCAATATGTTATTAATTCAGATATTACAGATGAAGAGATTCTCTCTGAATTTGTGAGTTCCCGCCTCCCCGAGGCAGTCGTTCAGGATCTGAAGGTCTACATTGATAATGCAACAGGGCCTCTTGCTGTAAGATCAAGCTCAAAACTAGAGGACTCA
Organism: Bacteroidetes bacterium HGW-Bacteroidetes-10; assembly: GCA_002842695.1. GTDB lineage: Bacteria > Bacteroidota > Bacteroidia > Bacteroidales > UBA932 > Bact-08. Next base: position 189,196 of record PHDT01000001.1, read on the forward strand.
CATTATCAGCCATTTGCCGGGATTTATTCAACCTATATGATTCCTCTTACCCACAACAGAGACCAGATGTTAAGGTTGTTGGGAAAGGCAATTAAAAGTGTTTATGCATCAATCTACTTTTCGGCAAGCCGCTCATACATTCAGGCTACTTCAAACCTCCTGAGTGAGGAGAAGATGGCAGTTGTTGTTCAGGATCTTTGCGGAACAGAAGACAGCGGATTCTTCTTTCCCACTCTCTCCGGAGTTGCACGTTCAATTAACTTCTATCCAATTGGAGCTGAAAAGCCCGAGGATGGTATTGTAAATCTTGCTGCCGGCCTTGGAAAGATTGTAGTAGAAGGTGGTAAGACGCTCAGGTTTTCTCCGAGGCATCCAAAGCATGTTCTTCAGCTTTCAACCCCTTCTCTTGCAATGTCTGAGACGCAGAACCATATGTATGCCCTCAATCTCAAGCCGGAGCAGTTTAAGACATCTATAGACGACTCAGTAAATCTTGAAAAATTCCTTATAAATGATGCGAAGCATTTTCGCAACCTTAACCATGTTGCCTCAACCTGGGACATGAACAGCCAGAGGATAGTTGACAACAACTTTGAAGATGGCCGGAAAATAATTACTTTTTCTCATATACTCAAGTACGATGCTATGCCTCTGGCAAATATCCTCACAGACCTTCTGGAGATATGCCAGAAGGAGATGCGCAGCGCAGTCGAAATTGAGTTTGCAGTTAATATGGATGTTCCGCAGGATGAAGACAAAACTTTCAACTTCCTTCAGATAAGGCCAATAACAGAGAGTCTGGACAACAAGTCGCTCGAATGGGAAAAGCTTGACATCTCCCACTCTCTAATTTATGCCGACAAAGCATTGGGCATTGGATTGATAGAAGGGGTAACCGATATTGTTTATGTAAGAACAGAGAACTTTGACAGTGCCAGAACTGCAGAGATAGCCAGAGAGGTAGATGAACTCAATAACAGGATGAAGGAGGAGAAACGTTACTATGTTATTGTAGGCCCCGGACGATGGGGCTCAAGCGATCCGTGGCTGGGAATTCCTATTAAATGGCCTCATATTTCCGAAGCTAAAGTTATTGTAGAATGTGGCCTAAAAAATTTCCAGGTTGAACCAAGCCAGGGCACACACTTTTTTCAGAATCTGACCTCATTTGGAATTGGCTATATGACTATTAACCCATTCATGAATGACGGAATATTCGATAAAGATACGCTTGACTCATATGATGCTATATATGAGAGTCATTTTCTGAGAGTTGTAAGGTTTGACAAACCATTGTATATCTTTATTGACGGCAGAAAGAGCAAGGGAATTGTCCGCAAATAATTATCTTTTATGGGATCTTTTTTCGGGAAGACCTTATTAAAATCACTTTTACCTGTACTGCTCATTACGGGGTTTAATCCTTTGTCTGCTCAGCAATTCAAATCAATTCTCTCCGGAGTGGCACTGGATGCAGAGAGCCGCACTCCTCTTTACGGGGCAGACATCTCTGTATCTGACGGGGCCGGAACACAAAACACCCTTACGGACTCACTCGGAAGGTTCTTAATTTCACTCTCTCCCGGCAGGCACACGCTTAGGGCTGGATTTATGGGTTACAATACCGCTGTTGTAAATGACATTCTGATTGGACCGGGAAAAGAGGTGTTTGTAACAGTTATCCTCACGGAATCAACCTTGCAGATAGGTGAAGCAAGGGTGGGTGCAGAATCCCGCAAAACTCACAATACGATGGCCTCAGTGAGTGCACGAAGGCTTAAAAGCCAGGATGCAGCAAGATTTGCTGCCGGTTATTTCGATCCACTGCGTATGGTGACATCAATGCCCGGCGTCTCTGCCGGAAATGATGATGATAATAACCAGATTATAATCAGGGGAAATTCACCCAAAGGCATGTTGTGGAGAATTGAGGGTCTTGAGGTTCCAAATCCAAATCACCTTGCAGCGGGTGAAGGGGCTTCCGGAGGGGCATACTCTGCAGTAACGACTAACGCTCTTTCTGGCTTTGATTTCTACACCGGTGCATTTCCGGCAGAATTTGGCAATGCAACTTCCGGTGTTATGGATCTGAATCTTAAGAGCGGAAGCACTTCAAAGCGCGGATATGCACTTGGGTTAAGTGTTGTAGGTGCCGAGGCCTCGGCCGAGGGAGCGCTTGCCCGCGGGGGAGCAGGGTCATGGTTTGTCAATCTAAGATATGCCAATTTCGATTTTCTGAAGAGGTACGGTATTATTGACAGCGAAGAGGTGGGTATTATTCCAAGCTCATATGACTGGGCTGCTAAAGCCTCGTTTAAGAGTAAAAGCGCAGGTACTTTTGAAATTTTTACTGCCGGAGGTTCCAGTGTTTTAGGCGACCTCGCTTCAGACAATGCAGATTCCATAAAAAACGGTGCAGACAAAGATGAGTATCTGGACAGGCATCTCTTTGCAATTGCCGGAATCAAGCACCTGTGGACTCTTCCGGATGAAAAAACATACATCAGGACTACTGCGGGAGTTACATGGCAAAGGGATGTATCAGAAAACCATGTAACAGATACTCTGCTTAACAGAACACTTAACTATTCAGAAAGATTCCTCTACCCTGCCCTTAGAATTTCGGTTGTCGCCAACCATAAATTCAGCCCTTCAAATACCCTTCGCATAGGTGCAAATTTCAACTTTACAAGCGGAGATATGTTTGCTCAAAGGCTTTTAAATACAGGGCTTTACGACACTCTTCTGAATTCAGATGCATCCGGTTGGTACAACGGGTATTTTGCTCAGTGGAAATACAAGCCTGCAGACAATGTGGAGATAAATACCGGAGTGCATGTTTCACATTCCGGGATAACATCTGAGGTGCTTTTTGAACCCCGGATGGGAATGGTTATCAATCTGGCAGGCGGGAGAAGAATCAGCCTTGGGGCCGGCCTTCACTCCCGGCTGGAGCCTCTCTCCATTTACAACTACAGGATTAAAGTCTCAAAAACAAGTCGTGATATTGCAAACAGCGGTCTGAAAAGCTCCCGTGCGCTCCACTTCACTGCTGGCTTAAGCAGGGAGCTTGCTCCCGATTTAAATGCTGGAATCGAAGTCTACTATCAGCGCCTCTTTTCGGTTCCTTATGCAGTTAATCCAAAAAGTCAGTACTCTGTAATCAATGCCTCTTACGGGTTGCCCGACATAGCCCTTGACAACGGCGGAAAGGGAACAAACTACGGTGCAGAGTTCACAATAGAAAAGGATTTTACCAGAAACTGGTACACAGTAATGACTGCATCTCTTTTTGATTCGAGATACCTCTCTCCCGACGGCAATACTTACAGCACCTACTACAACAACGGATATATCTTTAATCTTACCGCAGGAAGAGAGTTTCCTGTAGGCAGAAAGAGACAGAATCTGCTTGGATTTAATTTAAAGGCACTTATAAGGGGAGGATTCAGATACACTCCGGTTGATACCGATCTCTCCCTCTCCAGAAAAAGAATTGTTTACGATGTTTCCGAAACATACGGCAGACACCTGCCTGAATACAGGAGGATTGACCTTGGAATCAGCTACAGGCTTTACAGAGTTTCCAGTTCATGGATTTTCCAGGCAGAAATTCAGAATATAACAAACCGGTACAATGTTGTCAGAAAGAGATTTTCATACAGCCGCGGAATAATATCGGAAAGAGATTCATACAGCGTAGGCCTTGTGCCTGTGGCATCTGTGAGGTACGAGTTCTGATTGAGTATAAATAAGCCCTGTACTATTGCACATTTTTTCTAATTTTGCGCCATGAGTGACAAGATAAACCATGAATGCGGAATTGCGCTGGTGAGGATGCGCAAGCCGCTCGATTATTATCAGCAGAAATACGGATCATACCTGTACGGCCTTAAAAGACTGTATGTTTTAATGGAGAAACAGCGAAACAGGGGTCAGGAGGGTGCCGGTGTTGTGGGTGTTAAACTTGATATGGAGCCAGGATGCAAATATATGGACAGGGTGCGTTCATGTGGCTCAAACCCCATCCAGGAGGTATTCAGCAAAATTCATGAACCGCTTACCAAAGAAGCTGTCTCTTCAAGAGATGCTGCAAAGGCAAAAGAGGAGCTTCCCTTTGTATCTGAAGTTTACCTGGGCCATTTAAGATATGCCACATTCGGAAAGAACAATATAGACCTTGTCCATCCATTAAAGAGGTCCAGCAACTGGAGAAGCCGTAATCTTGCCCTGGCAGCCAATTTTAATCTTACCAATGTGGACGAGTTGTTCGACAGTCTGATTAAGGCGGGTCAGCATCCCAGAAATTATTCAGACACAGTTACTCTGCTGGAAAAGGTGGGATACTATATGGATGATGAGATTCAGAACAGATACAGATTATACCGGGACGAGGGATTCAGCAGGGAGGATATCTCTCCTATGATTGAGGATAATCTGAACTGGGCAGATGTTCTTTCAAAAAGCAGCTCAGACTGGGACGGAGGTTATGCTGTCGCAGGTGTCGCTGGACATGGGGATGCATTTGTCATGAGGGACCCCTGGGGGATCAGGCCTGCTTACTACTATTTTGACGACGAAATTGCCGTTGTTGCTTCAGAAGCATCTGTTATCAGAACTGCCTTTGGAGTAAATGATGAGAATATTCAGGAGATAAAACCTGGTCACGCCCTTATTATCAAAAAGAGCGGAGAAATATCTGAAGTTCTTGTAAGAGAACCTTTTGAAAAGAGCAGCTGCTCCTTTGAGAGGATATACTTCTCCCGCGGTAACGACAGACATATCTATCAGGAGAGAAAAAATCTGGGCAGGTATCTTGCTCCACAGCTAATGGAGGCTGTTGAGGGTGACCTTGAGAACACACTCTTTTCATTTATTCCCAATACTGCCGAGACATCTTTCTACGGAATGGTTGAGGGGATTGAAAAGTACGGAAGGCCTCGTGTTGAGAAGGTCATAATTAAGGATGCCAAACTAAGAACATTTATTACATCTGATATTGACAGGGATGAGATGGTAGGTCACGTTTACGATGTAACCTATGGCGCTGTCAGGCCAACTGATAACCTTGTTGCAATTGATGACTCTATAGTCAGGGGAACAACCCTTAAGCAGAGTATTTTGCGAATACTTGATGGGCTTGGTCCAAAAAGAATTGTAATTGTATCTTCTGCTCCACAGATAAGATATCCCGATTGTTACGGAATTGATATGACAAGAATGGGTGAATTCATTGCCTTTAATGCCGCAATTGAGTTGCTCAGAGAGAGAGGAATGTCTTCGGTTATTGATGATGTATACAGCAAATGCAAGGCCCAGGAAGGGCTTCCAAAAGAGAGTTATGTGAATTATGTAAAGGAGATTTATGCTCCGTTTACTTATGAAGAGGTTTCTGACAAGATTGCTGCCATGGTCCGAAATGCATCAGTTAAGGCAGAAGTAAAACTGGTGTTCCAGAAAATTGAGAATCTGCATCTTGCTTGTCCGGGAAATACCGGAGACTGGTATTTTTCCGGTAACTACCCTACTCCGGGCGGAAACAAAGTAGTTAATACAGCGTTTATAAACTGGGTGGAGGGTTGTAACGAAAGGTCATATTGAAAATCGATAAATTTTGATTACTTTGCATAAAAAGTACGGGATATGGAGAAACGAATAAAACTACTCGAGAGTTTAACAAATAATCTGCCTGTCCTTACTGTTATTGTCAACTCAGAGGCAAGAGTTTTAAACATTAACGGTTCTTTTGGCAATAACTTTTTTACAGTAGATTCTGAGATTAAAGATTTGCTGCTGGGTAATGTTTTGTCTTGCGTCAACTCTCTGGGCGGCACAGACAAGTGCGGACATTCATTACACTGTAATAATTGTATTTTACGTACATCACTGGATGATGTAATAAAAACAGGCAATGTAGTTTTCAGAAAGCAGGGGCCCTTTACTTTTACCACGCCGGATGGTCCAAAAACCCTTTTTCTTCAGGTATCTGCTGCCCGGCTGGAGGATTACGACGAGAATACCTATGCTTTGTTTATTTCTGATGATACTGAGTTTAAAAAAATTGAAAACAGACTTGCAGAAAATCAGGCGCTTCTTAACCTTGTCTTTGAGCACTCCAGTGACTGGGAGATTTATCGCGACCAGGACCTGAATCTGGTATACTGCAGTAAAGCCGTTGAAGACATTATCGGCTATACAGTTCAGGAGTATGTTTCAGGTAAAGTTGGATTCAGGGATTTTATCCATCCTGAGGATTATGAAAGGGCTATGATGGCAATCAAAAACAGCCAGAAAATAGAGAGTAAAAATTCATACGAATTCAGATATATTCATAAATCGGGAAAAATTGTCTGGGTGAATGTGTCGGCAAGAAGAGTCTTCTCTGAAGATGGAACTCATATTGGCTTCAGACTCAGCACAAGAGATATTACAGAAAACAAGCTTATCGCCGAAAAACTTAAGGAGAGCGAAGAGAAATACAGGTTTGCAGAACAACTGGCACTTATAGGACACTTCGATTTTGACCTCAGAAATAATTCAATTTCATGGTCCGAAGGAATGTACCGGATTTTTGAGACTACTCCTGATAAAATCAAGCCTGATTTTAATTCTTTCATTGCATATGTGCACCCGGAAGACAGGGAAATGGTTGAAACGACTTTCCGTAAATCTCTTCTTAAAAGGGAGCCAAGTGAAATGTCTCACAGAATTGTCCTTAAAGATGGCAAAGTAAAGCATTTAAGACAGTCATACAGGATAATTTTTGGAGATGATGGTAAAAGCAGATTTGCATTTGGAACCACAAAGGATATTTCACACCAGGTAGAGGCAGAGAAAAAGCTCATTCAGCTTATCGCAACCAAAGACAAATTCTTTTCGATAATCTCGCACGACCTTAAGAGCCCGTTTAGTATTCTTCTTGGTATGTCTCAGGCATTGCTTGATAATGAGGAGATCCTTGATGATGCAGACAAGAAGGAGTTTATTCAGAGTATTTACGACACTTCTAAAAAGACATATGAACTGCTTGAAGATCTGCTTACATGGTCGCGTTCTCAAACCGGGGCGATTAGTTTTAATCCTGAGAGGTTTTCTCTGGCAGATGCCGTGAATGATGTGGTAATGTTTCTGGAGCACAATGCAGAGAATAAAGGCATTAACCTTTTAAGTAATGTGAGTTCAGATACTTCTGTCTTTGGCGATTATAAAATGATTGGTACTGTTATCAGGAATCTGGTGAGTAATTCAATTAAGTACACACCATCAGGAGGGACAATTACTGTTGATTCTGCCGCAGCGGGTGATATGGTTGAGATTAGTGTTACGGATACAGGTATTGGAATGGATGAGAAGGTGCTTAACTCATTGTTCAAGATTGAGCAGACTATGTCCCGGCCGGGAACTAACAAGGAGGAAGGAACCGGGCTTGGACTTCTTTTGTGCAGGGAGTTTGTTCACAGACACAGCGGGAAGATATGGGTGGAGAGTGAGGTTGGAAAAGGCAGCCGGTTTGTATTTACTGTGGGGAGGTGAGAGTGCCTGGGCGGGGTGAAATCTGCGCCGCAATTTCTGCTAATTCACTGTTATTTAATGTCTTACAAACAACAAACTTTTCATTTTGAGAAGTTTGTTGTTTGTATTATACGGTATATCAGGTGGTTAACAGAAATTGCGGCGGAGAAATGTTTTGCCCCCACGTTGGGATTACCTCGCTAAAGCTCGGTGATCCCTGGTGGGGGGTCCAACAAAGAAAAAACTAAATGGCTTTGCCATTTTTATTTACAGGGGCAGCCGCAGCAAATGCATATCATTTGTTATTACCTCCCCCAAGTTGGGATTACCTCGCTGAAGCTCGGTGATCCCTGGTGGGGGTGTCTTACAAAGCAAAAAAACTAAAGGGCTACGCCCATTTTGTGTTTGGGCAGCCGCAGCAAATGCATTTGCGTGCGGTCAGCCCCAAACACAAAAAAAGCCGCACATTTGTGCGGCTTTAGTTTTTTTGCTTTGTGATTCGGTTGGGATTCGAACCCAAGACCCACAGCTTAGAAGGCTGTTGCTCTATCCAACTGAGCT
>PHDT01000012.1 GCA_002842695.1 Bacteroidetes bacterium HGW-Bacteroidetes-10
ACTTGCTCTCTGTCAACTAGTGCCACTTTGTCCCCGCGGATGATCCGCGGGATTAAGTTCCTAATAATTGATTGTGTGTGAGTTACAGCCGTGCGGGTCTAAGATGTGCCGTCCTGAAATAGGTTGACTCCAAAACTCAATTTTTATGAAAAGATTTACAGTCGAGGATGAGTGATTGTTTCAGGAGGAAAGCGAGCTTGCGCTAACTGATCTTGGCTCCCTCTGGGATTACGCCGCAGGGCGGCGTGTTCCCTCTTTTGATGAAATAATAACACCTTTAATCTTCAGGGATTACCTCGCTGGCGCTCGGTGTTCCCTGGGGGGGGGAGCCCTAAAAAAACAAAAGCCTTTTGCGGTGCAAAAGTGCTTTTTTCTTTTCCCTTCCGCCTGCAAGCGAGTCTGCGCTAACTGATCTTGGCTCCCGCAGGGATTACCTCGCTGGCGCTCGGTGTTCCCTGGGGGGGGGGGGAGCCCTAAAAAAACAAAAGCCTTTTGCGGGGCAAAAGTGCTTTTTTCTTTTCCCTTCCGCCTGCAAGCGAGCTTGCGCGGAGGGAAATGAAAAAGCCGTGCTGCTTTCGCGCACGGCTTTTGTTTTTTTGGCGGAGAGGGAGGGATTCGAACCCCCGGAACCTCGCAGTTCAACGGTTTTCAAGACCGCCGCAATCGACCACTCTGCCACCTCTCCGTTTGTAATTGGGATGCAAAGATATGTAATTTTTCGAATGGTGCAAAAATTTTGGAAGGGGTAGGCAAGGTTTTTGTATAAAATTTTAGTGCAGGGATAAGAAATCTCGTTTTGAAGAGTGAAAAATTGGCCGGGTATTGTTCATAGTGTCATTTTAATTGGTTAAATTTACGAATAAGGCTCTTTTACATTTTTTCGGAAAGTGAGAATTCTTTGATTTTTGAGGCGGGTTCTTGGTTGGGAGGATAATAGATATTGTCTATTTATTGATAGATTGCTATTTATATTATTTAATTCTATTTTTGAACTACCATTTGAACTAATAATAACTAATAACACTCAGCATATGAAGTCACAAACTTTTGAAAAGGAAATTCTCGAGCTGGAGGACAACCTCTCGAGATATGCTTACAGCCTGACATCCAACAGAGATGACGCTAAGGACCTTGTTCAGGAGACTTTCTATAAAGCGTTAAACAATCAGGATAAATTCAACGAACATACAAATATTAAAGCCTGGGTCTATACAATAATGAAGAACACCTTCATTAATGACTACAGGAGAAGAACAAAGCGCCAGACACTTTTCAGCGAAGATGTTCATGAATTTGTTATAAATAACAGACCTGCAGATCTTGGTCCAGAGCAGGAGTTTGGTTTCCGCGAACTTACATCTATTGTAAATGATCTGGAGCCTGAGTTCAGAGTACCTTTCCAGATGCATGACAACGGATACAAGTATCAGGAGATTGCAGAGGAGCTTGGACTTCACCTTGGAACTGTGAAAAGCAGAATCCACTTCTCACGTAAAAAGCTGATGGAGAAAATCGAAAGATAAAGTCTGTAATTAATGACATCTGTAATTAATGACAGATAAGTAATAGTAAAACGTCCTGACAGATGACCTGTCAGGACGTTTTGTGTATTAGACTTGCTAAAGTTTTCAGTTTCTCATTATCTAAAACTTTATGGTTTCAAACCTGAACTGTCAGTTTACTTTTTGCAATTTGCAATTTGCAATTTGCAATTTACTATTTGCTGTTCGCCAGAAAGTACTTCCTGTGAAATAAAAGCAGATATATAACCCCAATGGTGATGCAGGAGTCGGCTATGTTGAATATCGGACGGAAGAAGATTAAGTTTTCGCCGCCCCAGAATGGAACCCATTCGGGAAGCACTGTATCTACGAGCGGGAAGTAGAGCATGTCAACTACTTTTCCAAAAAGGAAGTGGGCGTAGCCTCCGCCGTCGGGAAGAAAGGTTGCAACCTCTGTAAAGGTAGACTCTGAAAACAGAATTCCGTAAAACAGGCTATCAACTATGTTACCGATTGCTCCAACCAGTATGAGCGACATTCCTGTAAGGAGTGAACGGCTTGCTCCAAGTTTAATGAGCTTGTGGATATAGTAGATAATGAAACCAACCAGAACTATCCGCAGTGAGCTAAGAAAAAACTTGCCTACGGCTCCACCCAGTTGCATGCCAAAAGCCATTCCATTGTTTTCAATGAAATAGATTTGGAACCATGAACCGAATACTGGGATACTCTCGCCGATAGTCATATGGGTTTTTATCCATATTTTGACTGCCTGGTCCAGCAGAAGCAGGATGATTACAATAAGTGTTACCTGCTTTCCCTTAGAGAGTTGCATCGTTGTTAGTCTCTTTTGTTTTTTGCCTCAACACTTAGTGTTGCGTGAGGTACTATCAGAAGACGCTCTTTAGGAATCAGTTTGCCTGTCTCCCTGCAAATGCCGTATGATTTGTTTTCAATTCTTATAAGTGCAGCTTCGAGTGAACGAATGAACTTAAATTGTCTCTGTGCAAGTTGTCCTGCTTCCTCTTTTGACAGCGCAGAAGCTCCCTCTTCAAGCACCTTGAATGTAGGTGAGGTGTCTTCGGTATCGTTGCTTGAGCTGTGTGTCACTGCAGATTTCAATTGCTCATACTCTGACTGAGCAGCCAGAAGCTTCGACTGGATTAGCTCCTTGAACATCTGCAACTCCTCGTCGCTGTATCGAACCTTCTCTCTAACCTCTTCTGCAGGTTTAGTTTTCTTTGTCATAGCCCGTTAAAATTTTTAATGTGTAAAGATAATAATATTATCTATATCTCAATCAATAATTAGTAGGGAACCTTCTCTGAATTGTTTCTCCATTCATTAAATGGCTCAACTCCATCTTTATCAAGCATTTGCTCTATTGGAATACTCCTTTCTGAGATCGGTTTTGAGAGTTCATCATAGATGAATGCATCACTAAAACCGGCCTCCTCTGCATCTACTCTGCTTCCCGCAAAATATATCTTGTCAACCTTTGCCCAGTAAGCTGCCGAAAGGCACATGGGACATGGCTCACATGAACTGTAAAGAGTGCATCCGGAAAGGTCGAAAGTGTCAAGTTTGCGGCACGCCTCGCGAATAGCATTAACCTCTGCGTGAGCAGTGGGGTCCTTGTCCGGAGTAACGCTGTTTGCGGCAGCAGAAATAACCTCTCCCCCCTTTACAATGATCGCACCAAAAGGTCCGCCTGTAACTGAGCGGGCGTTCTCCTTAGCGAGAGCAATTGCATCTCTCATGAATTTTTCATTCTGTTGCATTTTAAATCAGATTTTGGTCACTTTAATTTTCAGTACGCTTTCGTCCCACTCAGTTTCAAAACCGCCAACTATTGAATCATTTAACTCAATTCCCAGTGCAAGAGTCTGGTTACATACATATTCGCGGAATTGCTCCAGCGATTCTACTATCTCCGGCAGCGGTTCAATCTCAACCCGAATCTTATCGGTGACATCAAAGCGGCTCTCCTTGCGAAGATTCTGAATTCTGTTAACCAGTTCACGGGCTGTTCCCTCGCGGCGAAGCTCCTCGCTCACTGTTATGTCCATGGCAATGGTCAGCCTTCCGTCAACTGCAACGAGCCATCCCGGCATATCTTCCGACATAATCTCGTAATCTTCCCTGTCAAAAATTACATCACCTGATGCAAGCGACAAGGTGTAAGTGTCTGCAGCCTCAATTGCATAAATCTCCTCCTGTGAAAAAAGCGGGAAAGCTGCAGAGATCTCTTTCATCTGCTTTCCGTACTTCTTGCCCAGAGTCTTGAAGTTAGGCTTTATTTTTTTGGTTATCAAACCTTTTGTGTCGTGGATATACTCAACTTCCTTAACATTAACCTCTCCCAATACCAGCGGTTTTATCATCTCGAACTGCTCCTGAAGTTTACTGTCAAGAACGGGAACCAGAATTTTTGCAAGAGGTTGTCTAACCTTAATGTTTACCTTGCGGCGCAGGGCAAGAATCATTGAAGATGCTCTCTGTGCAAGCTCCATTCTCTCCTCAAGCGCCTTGTCGATAGCCTTTTCGTCTGCAACAGGCATCATCACCAGGTGTACAGAGCTCTCTTTAAAGCGTTTTGACACGGCATTCAGATCAAGGAACAGGCGCTCCATAAAGAAAGGAGCGATAGGTGCCGAGAGAATTGCCACAGTTTCCAGGGCTGTATAAAGAGTCTGGTAGGCTGACAGTTTATCGCTGTCCATGCTGCCGCCCCAGAATCTCTTGCGGTTAAGGCGCACATACCAGTTGCTCAGGTTGTCGTTTACAAAGTCCTGAATAATCCGGCCTGCTGTTGTTACATCATAGGTTTCGTATGCCTCTGTAACCTCTTTCACGAGAGTGTTAAGCAGGGATATTATCCAGCGGTCAATCTCAGGTCTCTTTGAAAACTCCACCTGTGGAGCACTGTTGTCAAAGCTGTCCACATTTGCGTAAAGGGCAAAGAATGAATATGTGTTGTAAAGAGTGCCAAAGAACTTCCTGCGAACTTCGTCAACTCCTCCAATGTCAAATTTGAGGTTGTCCCATGGCTGGGCGTTAGTGAGCATATACCAGCGAAGTGCATCGGCACCATACTCTCCCAGAGTCGAGAATGGGTCAACTGCATTTCCAAGTCTTTTGCTCATCTTGTTGCCATCCTTGTCCAGTACAAGTCCGTTGGAGAGTACTGTTTTAAAGGCAACTTTGTCATTGACCATTGTTGAGATTGCATGCAGGGTGAAGAACCATCCGCGTGTCTGGTCAACTCCCTCTGCAATAAAATCTGCCGTACGGCCAAACGAAGGCGAATCGGCCTTGCCAAGCCCCTCCTGCGCAAACGGCATTGCTCCCGAATCAAACCAAACGTCAATTAGGTCTGTCTCGCGTTTCATTGGCTTTCCTGAAGGGGAAACCAAAATAAAACCGTCTACATAAGGTCTGTGAAGGTCTATTTTTTCATAATTCTCTTTTGAGAAATCGCCCGGAACAAAACCTTTGTCTCTCAATGGATTGCTGGTCATTACACCGGCTGCCGCAGATTTATCCAGCTCTGCAAAAAGTTCAGCTGCAGAACCAATACAGATCTCCTCTGCTCCATCCTCTGTTCTCCAGATTGGAAGAGGTGTTCCCCAGTAACGGCTCCTTGAAAGGTTCCAGTCCTGAAGGTTCTCCAGCCACTTTCCAAAACGGCCGCTGCCTGTAGCCTCGGGCTTCCAGTTAATGGTCTTGTTCAATTCAATCATTCTCTCCTGAACAGCTGTAGTTCTGATGAACCATGAGTCAAGCGGATAGTAAAGCACCGGTTTGTCTGTTCTCCAGCAGTGAGGGTATGAGTGAGTGTGTTTTTCTATGCGGAATACCAGTCCCTGCTGCTTGAGCATGACTGCTATATCTATATCAACTGTACCATCATTCTCTCCGAGTGTTGAGTCGTATGCATTTTTCACGAAGCGTCCCTCGAAATCTCTGTATGACTGGTGAACTCGCTCAGCAACAAATGCTGGCTCGAGGTCAGATGTCAGGAAGAATTTTCCTGTTCTGTCTACCAAAGGCTGATTCTGACCCGCAGCGTCTCTTACCAGAAGGGCCGGTACTCCGTTTGCCTTTGCAACCTTGTCGTCATCTGCTCCAAAAGTAGGAGCAATGTGAACAATGCCGGTACCGTCGCTTGTGGTCACGAAGTCTCCTGAGATTACCCTCAGGGCTCCCTCATCAGGTTTAATCCATGGTATAAGCTGTTCGTATCCGATACCAGTAAGTGATGAGCCTTTTACAGCCTTACCAACAATCATGTACGGGATAATTTTATCCCCCTCCTTGTACTCCTCAAAAGCAAGTTCGGTTCCCTTTGGATTAAAGTGCATTCCAACCAGCTCTTCGGCAAGAATGTATGCAACTTTCTCGTGGGTATAGGGATTAAGTGAAATCACCTTAACATATTTAATTCCCGGTCCAACACATAGTGCTGTGTTAGAAGGAAGTGTCCACGGAGTTGTTGTCCATGCCAGTATGTAAAGAGGAAGCTTCTCCCCTGTCTCTTTTTCAATTTCTGCAAAAAGTGCCTCAGATTTTACGTCTCTTACTACCTTGAACTGAGCGGTACAGGTTGTGTCCTTTACGTCACGGTAGCATCCGGGCTGATTCAGCTCATGTGTGCTGAGTCCCGTTCCGGCTGCCGGCGAGAAGGGCTGAATTGAATATCCCTTGTAAAGCAGATTCTTGTTGTATATAACCTTAAGGAGGTGCCACAGTGTCTCTATGTATCTGTTGTCGTATGTGATATATGGGTTGTTCATATCCACCCAGTATCCCATCTGCTCGGTGAGTCCCTCCCACTCCTTTGTATACTTCATAACCTCCCTGCGGCAGGCTGCATTGTATTCATCAACAGAGATGCTCTTTCCAATATCTTCCTTGGTGATACCCAGCATCTTCTCTACCCCAAGTTCAACAGGCAGACCATGAGTATCCCATCCGGCCTTTCTCTCAACCAGATATCCTGTCTGAGTCTTGAAACGACAGAACACATCCTTGATAGCCCTTGCCATCACATGGTGAATGCCCGGCATTCCGTTGGCCGATGGCGGCCCCTCATGGAAAACGAATACGGGCGCGTCTTTACGCTCTGTAATGCTCCTCTCGAAACATTGCTCCTTTTTCCATTTATCAAGTACGGTATTGTTAATCTCTACCAGATTCAGATTTTTATACTCGGCAAACCTCATTTTTATTTAGCTTTTTGAATTTGCAAAGATACGATTATTCACTACTTTTGAAAAAAATAGATTACCTATGTCACTCAATCCCGCAGATATAATTATCCTCCTATGTTTCATACCGGCCGTGATAGGCGGATTGATGAAAGGTTTTATAAGACAGGCGGCCGGAGTAGCTGCTCTGATTCTGGGAATCTGGGGAGGCTATCACTTCTCTGCCCTGCTTAGCGAAAAAATTAAAGTGTGGATTCATACAGACCCTCAGTGGCTGAATATCATATCCTTTGCAATCATCTTTATTGGAGTTCTTATTCTGGTAAATCTTGCAGGTAAACTCATTGCCGGTGTATTCAAACTTGCTCTTCTTGGCTGGCTGGACAAAATCCTGGGTGTTGTATTTGCAATTGTCAAGTATGCATTTATTCTGAGTGTTATAATTTATCTGCTCAATTCTCTTGACAATTTATTTGAATTTCTTCCGGAGGAGACACTTGAAAATTCCAGACTTTACGGCTTCATCTCCAAAGTAGCTCCTACGATATTTCCATATCTAAAAAATCTGGTCTCATAGAGTTGATTTTCTGTAAAAAAATCTCCATAATCGGAAATCTGCGGCACATCTGACAACTTTTTCAGCTTTTTACCTTTTAACATAAAAGGGGGGTTCTCTCTGCATACTTTTGCAATACAGAGGGGCGGCCGGGGCGTTTGAGATGTCATGAGGGGGACAAGTGTTTGAAGGATGTGCCGCCCGCTCTGTTTCTGAACCAAAAAAACTGATAAACATAAATGGAGGAGAGGCGATGGGATATTCAGTAAAAATCAGACAACATGATATAAGCGATTGCGGCGTGGCTTGCCTTGCATCTGTATCTGCATTCTGGGGGCTCAGATTGCCTCTGGCCAGAATCAGGCTAATGAGCAATACAGACAGAAAGGGAACAACCATAAAGGGGCTTATAGATGCTGCTCATAACATGGGATTTGATGCAGCCGGATACAGCGGAAGAGAGAACTCACTTTACAGGGCACCAAAACCGGCAATACTCCATCTGGAGAAGAAGAGCGGCCTTCTTCACTTTGTCGTCCTCTACCAGATCCGAAACGGTTTTCTTAAAATCATGGACCCTCAGGATGGCGAGATGCATAAAATAAAAATGTCTGATCTTCTGGAGGAGTGGAGCGGTAAGCTGATTCTGCTCTCGCCTGCTGCCACATTCCGCAGGGAGGATGCAGCTGCTGATATAACAGGAAGGCTATTTGCTGTTATTTCGGAAAACCGGAAGGCCATCGCCAGGGCGCTGGCCCTCTCTCTGCTTTTCATGCTCACAGCCTTTGGGATTTCCCTCTTTATGAAAATTATCTTTGACACTATTATTCCTTCCGGAAACCTGAATAATCTGACAATAATATCGGCCGTTCTGTGCGGAGTTTTCTGCATATCATTCCTGCTCTCCTGGCTCAGAAGTGTGATAATGGTCAAGACAGGAATTAAAATTGATATTTCCCTTATAGGAAACTATATAAGACATTTAACAAAACTGCCGGCGATCTTTTACGAAGGGCGTGAAACAGGAGAGATTACCTCCAGAATCTCCGACGCCTTTAAAATAAGGAACATGATTACGGAGACTCTCATGGGTCTGGTTGTCTCAGTTGTTATGCTGGCAGGTTCAGCCGCAGCAATGTTTGCAATCTCTCCCGCAATGGCCCTCAGGGCAATTGCAATTGTGCCCCTGTTTTACATAATCTTCAGAATATTTGATGAGTTCAATAAAAGGATTCAGCGAAAAATTATGGAGCAGGGTGCCAGGTTTGAGAGTTCACTTATTGAAACCATCCGCTCCTATGCAACACTCAAGCACTCGGGAGCTGAGCACTATTTTGCGGGAAAAAGCACTGCTGCTCTTGGGTCACTTGGTTCAACGCTTGTAAAATCGGGAAAAGCAGCTGCTTTTACCGGCGGGCTTGCAGACTTTATTTCAAAAATCTTCACTGTTTTTGTTTTGTGGGCAGGCGGGAGAGAGATGATAACCGGCACGCTTACGCCGGGCGATCTCATCTCCTTCTTTACAATTATCTCTCTCTTCACCTCCCCTTTGGCAGAAATAGTGACATCCAGCTCTTCCCTCAGGGAGGGAACTGTGGCAGCAGGAAGGGTATTTGAGATTATGGACCTGGAGGCGGAGCCGCTCGACAAAGGAGTGACAGCCGGTAATGAAGCACCGGAATCTATAATCTTTGAAAATGTAAGTTTTTCCTATCCTGGCAGGGCAACCGTTCTCGCAAATCTCAACCTCAGCTTCCGGCGGGGAGAGATAACCGCAATCACGGGAGAGAGCGGCTCCGGAAAGAGTACAATTGTCACCCTGATAACCAGAATGCGTAATCCGGGCGGGGGTATAATTTCTGCCGGCGGAGTAAATATTTCTCACATAAATCTGAGGAGCTGGAGAGTGAATCTGGCAGTTGTTCCTCAAAGCCCCGGTCTGTTTGACGGAACAATAACAGAGAACATTGCTCCGGGAGAGGAGGAGCCGGATCTGGGCCGGATAGTTGAAATTTGCAGCGATCTTGGAATACTGGGTTTTCTGCAGTCTATGCCCATGGGATTTGAATCACGGGCGGGAGAGGGTGGCTCCTCTCTTTCCAGAGGCCAGCAGCAGAGAATTGCAGTTGCAAGGGCTCTTTACAGGGATGCACCAATTCTTGTACTTGACGAGGCAACCTCTTCCCTTGACGGAGAATCTGAGGCTCTTATTGAGAGAGCGGTAATTCGGGAGAAGAGCAGGGGTAAGATTGTAATTCTGATTTCACACAAAGATAGAAGCAGAACAATTGCAGACAGGATATACAGCATATAAAAGGGGTTAAGCATATACCCCGGCGAACTCTGCACGCCATTTTGCGGGGAAAATTAATTCATCAATACTATGAAAAGTGATGTGTTTGAAGGATGGGGTCTGAAACCCCTTGAAGAGAGAGATCTTCTTGTTCATGGTGGAAGCAAGTTAAAGAAGCTTGCAGAGATTATCGGAATCGCTCTTGATCTTTTGGAGAAGGCCGAAAAATACTGGCCAAACTTCAGAGATGGATTCAAAAAAGGATGGGAGGCTGCGTAATGAAAAAATTTAACGCACTGGAGTGTGGTCTTGTAATGATGAACGAGACCGAATGCATCGCCTCCAGAGGAGGTGCCGGCGACTGGGACAAACAGGTTGTAACCTATGTAGGAATGGGTGTCGGATATGGTGTTAAAAAGCTGTGGAGGGCCTTCCAGTTCCTGAGTTCAAATCTCTATAAACTGCAGGGACAGACGCAGGTTATCTACAAATAGGCAAAAGCCTGTAAAATCTTTATTTTACGGGGAGTTTTTGAAAAAAATAATTTTACCTTTGTCTCCTATGAAACGATTATTGATACTCCCCGTATTTATTCTTATTCTTATCCCCTCTATCCTCACTGCCCAGTCAAAGCTCTGGAGCCTCGAGGAGTGCATACGTTATGCATGGGATAACAATTTAAGAATCAAACAACAAGAGCTTGCTGTAGAGCAGAGTGAAAACAATTTGCTTCAGTCTAAGCTAAGCTATCTGCCATCACTGAATGCCTCAATAAGCCACAGCATGAACTGGGGGCGCTCTGTGAACATGAACGATCTCCAGATTATCGAAAACCAGCTGAGTCAAAACACCAGCGCAAGTGCAAGTCTGGCAGTTACTCTTTTTGAGGGTATGGTTAAGAACAATAACCTTAAGAGCATGGGTGTTCAGCGCGAAATTGCCCGTCAGGAGATAAGTCGTATCAGAAACGACATATCTATCGAAATTGCCCGTGGGTATCTGCAGGTGCTTCTCGCAAGAGAGATTCTGAATTCTGCCGGTGCAAGCATGGAGAGTACTAAAGAGCAGGTGGAACGCACCAAAAAATTCGTGGATGCCGGAGGACAGGCATACAGTGCACTACTGGAAATTGAGGCGCAGTATGCTACAGAGCAGGTGCAGTTTACAAATGCCCAGAATCAGGTGAGCAGTGCTTTACTATCCCTGAAACAACTGTTAGACCTCTCATCTGAAAATGCTTTTGACATTGCGATGCCTGGTAGCGCACTTACAAACATTACTGAGTTCAGAGAGGAGTCTGTGGAAGAACTTTTCAACTCGTCACTGGAGTTGCCTCAGATAAAAGGGGCTAAACTTAATCTTGACAACTCCAAACTGCAACTGGAGATTGCCAAAGGACAGGCCTATCCTTCTCTTACTTTCAGGGCAGGTTACGGATCGTATTATGCAGACAGCCGTGAAATTTCATTCATGGATCAGTTTAACGAAAACAGAAACCCTTCCATATCATTTGGAATAAATATCCCAATCTTTAACTCGTGGAGAACAAACACAGGCATCAAAAATGCAAGACTTGGGGTAAGAAGTTCAGAAATAAGCGTTAAGAGCGGAGAACAGATTCTTTACAAGGAGATACAGCAGGCTGTGAATGATGCACACTCCTATTTTGCCCGTTACAAGGCAACCGAGAGAAATGTAAAAGCTATGGAAGAGTCATTCAGATATGTTCAACAAAAATTCGACCTGGGTGTTCTTAACGGAACTGACTACACAGTTGCCAAAAACAACCTGTTCCGCAGTCAGTCGGATTATTATCAGGCAAAATATCAGTTTATCTTCCAGCAAAAGATTCTGGACTTTTACAAAGGGAAACCAATTTCGCTATAACATCAGCAAACAATACCAACCGCAATAATATGAAAAAGAGTTTTAAATGGATTATCGCCGTAGCGGTTATTCTAATAATTGTTCTGGTAATTTTTGGCCGGGGCAACAAAAACAAGGCTATTGAGGTTACAACGCAGGTTGTTGCCAAAGGTACCATAACCGAGGTCATTCCTGCAAACGGAAAAATAAGGCCTGTAGTTGAGGTAAAGATTTCTCCCGATGTTTCAGGTGAGATTATTGACCTGAATTTTAAAGAGGGTGACAAAATAAAAAGAGGGGAACTTATCATCAAAATAAAACAGGATGTCTATTTGTCAATGCGTGATCGTGCAGAGGCTTCCCTTAACTCAGTAAAAGCTCAGCTAACTCAGCTAACAGCTCAGTTCAGACAGATTGAGCAGTCCTTCAACAGAAGCAAGACTCTTTATGAGCAGAAAGCAATTTCTGAAGCTGAATACGAGACTGCACTTTCTCAGTACAATGTTACCAAAGAGCAAATTAAGGCTGCAGAATTTAATGTAAAGAGTTCAACTGCGGCTCTTAAAGAGGCTCAGGAGAACCTTACTAAAACAACTATCTACGCACCAATGGATGGAACCATTTCCAAACTTAGTGTTGAGAAGGGTGAGCGAGTTGTGGGTACAAGCCAGATGGCCGGTACTGAGCTGCTTCGCATAGCAAACTTCGATCAGATGGAGGTTTTGGTTGATGTTAATGAAAATGATATTATTCGCATTAAAGATAACGACACTGCAACTATTGAGGTTGATGCATATCCCGACAGAAAGTTTACAGGAGTCGTGACTCAGATTGCAAACTCTGCAAAAAATATTGGTTCGGCACTTGAGCAGGTAACAAATTTTGAGGTTAAGATACTCATCCTTCCTGAATCATATTCAGACCTGCTTGTGAAGGGGGTAAATCCTTTCCGTCCAGGTATGTCTGCAACTGCCTCAATTCAGACTGAGAAGAGAACCGACATTATCTCAATCCCTGTTCAGACAATCACAACAAGGTCTGACCTTTCAAAAGATACTCTCAAGAAGAACAATGAAGTTGTCGCAGAACAGGTTTTTGTTGTTAAGGATGATAATTCACTGGAAGTAAGAGTAATCACAACCGGAATTCAGGACATAACCAATATTGAGGTTCTGACCGGCCTGAAAGAGGGAGAGAGAATCGTAACCGGCCCATACTCTGCAATCAGCAAAACACTTAAGGCTGATTCAAAAGTTACCTGGGGAAAGGAGGAAAAGAAGAAGAGCGACAAGAAAAAGGTGACTGAGACAAAATAGAAAATCAAAATGCAAAGACCACAGTTATTGCTCATAGAGACCAGCACAGAGGTGTGCTCGGTTGCCTTGAGCAGGGGCAATTGTATAGTTGCGGAGAGAGAGATTAAGGAGCACAAGGCTCACGCCAGGGTTATATCTACATTTATTGAAGAGGTCCTTTCTGAGGCCTCTTCAAAAATTGGCGAATGTGATGCCGTTGTTGTAAGCGAAGGTCCCGGTTCATATACCGGTCTGCGTGTTGGGGTTTCTATTGCAAAAGGATTGTGCTACGGAGCAGGTATTCCACTTGTTGCAGTAAGTTCTCTTGAACTTCTTGCAAGACTCTGCATCGCAGAGGAGGAGACTCCTGATGGTAATTTTTGTGTTGTACCAATGATTGACGCAAGGCGTATGGAGGTATATGCATCTGTTTACGACCAGCATTGCAAAGCTCTCGCAAAAACAGAGGCTCATATTCTTACAGAGGAGAGTTTCTCATCGTTTCTTGCTGCAGGTCCTGTTATATTCACCGGAGATGGTGCTGTGAAGGCTCAGGAGGTAATTAAGCACCAAAACGCAATTTTCAAAATAGCAGGTGCCACTGCCAGAGGAATGTTGCTCTCTGCTCTTGAAAAATACGAAAGGGCCGAATTTGCAGATGTTGCATACTTCGAACCCTTTTATCTTAAAGATTTCATTGCCGGTATTTCAAAAAGGTCACTTTTATAGCAGACCTCCCGTTCCGGATTTTTCTCTATTTTCTTACCAGCGCAGATACCAGCGACTCAAGTTTTGAGTTGTAGATGTCTCTTGCAGCAATTGTTCCGCTCCTGTCTATAACAAAGAGAGATGGAACTTCTCTTACATTGTATGTAAGAACAGCCTGCGATGCCGCACCAAGTCCGTCACATACATTAATCCACGGAAGGCCCTGTTCTGCGACTGCCCTTGCCCATGCGGTCTTGTCTGTGTCAACAGATACCTGAAATATCTCAAGACCTGAATTGCTGTACTTGTCGTAAAGCGAGAGAAGCTCTCTGTTGAACATCTTCTGGTTTGCATCGCCTGCAGACCAGAAGAGCAGAATTATAACCTTACCTGACAACTCAGATAGTGTCCTTACTTTGGAATCTGTATCTGGCATTGATATATCCGGAAATCCCACTTCGCTTGCATCAAGCAGTTTTGATGTAAGGGCGTCTGAACGGTCCATTGCAGATATAACATCCTGCAGCGAGTTAAGATATGGTGATTCAGGGTAAACAACTCTCAGGGAGTCATAAACTCTCTGGAATAAAAGCACATCTCTCATATCTCCAAAAAGGGGCAGATCTCCGGGAAACTTCTGATACAGAAGAATTATATTTGTTATTGACCTTGGATTAGAATAGAGATGTTTAATGGCAGATTGTTTGCTCTTCACATAAAGTGACCCTAGCATATAGCTTAATGAATCTGACATTTTTATGTCGCCGGCCTCTATTGCATTATATCTCAGGTTTGAAAGCGAATCAAACTTCCGGATTGATGAATTTAACTCCTTCTCAAGGTCATTGAGAAGAATGCTCTCCTGAGATCCTTCAACAAGATGGCTCTGACCCAGAGTGTCTGCTGTAAGATATACCCTCTCACCTTTTGAGAGGACAAGTGACGCAATCTTTCTCTCTTTATAGTAGAGATAATAGAAATCCGGTGATTCAGAGAGTTTACCGGTTTTATAAACAAATGATCCTTCGCTGTCTGTCTTGATTGTGTCAACCACTATCTGGTTGTTAATCTGAAGCATCTTGAGAACCAGTTCGCCATCCTTAACGCCAGTGATTGTAGCTTTGATAGTAGCTTTATCTGAATTACAAGAAATTGCAAGGATTGGAATGATTGCAAATAAGAGAAATTTTCTCATTGAAGTTACAGTTTTATTTGTGAGGAGATTCTGGCAGCAATTGCTTCCATCTCCTCCTTCTGAAGTTTAAGTTTCGGTTTTCGGAAGTCCATATCGGACTCTTTATTTATGGGAATAAGGTGTATGTGCGCATGAGGCACCTCCAGACCTATAACGGCAATCCCCACCCTTGTACAGGGTACGGCAGATTTTATCCCCTCTGCAACTTTTTTTGCAAAAAGAAATAATCCGGAGAAATCGGTCTCACCAAGGTCGAAGATGTAGTCTGTCTCCTCCTTTGGTATGACAAGAGTGTGTCCCTCAGACATTGGATTAATGTCCAGAAATGCATAGAATTTGTCACTCTCTGCAATTTTATATGAAGGAATCTCTCCTCTGGCGATTTTTGAAAAAATTGAAGACATTTTATTTTGAAATATCCAGAATTTCAAATTTTACGACACCCGAAGGTACCTTAACCTCTACAACATCTCCCCTTCCCTTGCCAATAAGAGCTTTACCAATTGGAGTAGCAGCTGCAAGCTTGCCCTCTCTCAGGTTGGCCTCTGTCTCACCCACCAGGGTATATTCTACTTCCATATTGTTGTTCAGATTCCTGAGCTTCACCTTATTCATTATCTGAATATGCGTGGTGTTAATTCTTGACTCGTCTATGATTCTTGCATTTGCAATCATGTCCTCGAGTTTTGAAATTTTAAGCTCCAGTAGTCCCTGCGCCTCTTTGGCAGCATCGTACTCGGCATTCTCTGACAGGTCTCCCTTGTCTCTTGCCTCGGCAATCTGTTTTGAAATGGCAGGACGTTCCACTGAGACCAGTTGTTGGAATTCGGCTTTCAGTTTATCCAGCCCTTCTGAGGTTAAATAATGAATTTTTGACATAACTGTAAAAAAATTAAAAAGAATCCAGCGGGACTGAACTCTTTGTTACAAAGATAAAAAATATTCCTGACAAAAGAAATTACTCCTTAAATTTTGGAGTCATCAATTCGGAATAAATCACCATTAGTTTGGGGTCTACTGTGAATGGCACCTGTTCTGTATTTTCATCCTTCTCAACCAGCTCAATCTGAACCGATTTGTCTGTTGACCTTATTCCCTCTCCGTAATTGAGGTCATCTATGATTACTTTGTCAGGAACAGGAGTATATTCCACCGATCTAGCTCTCGCCTCCTCGACCATTGAGGCCAGTGGATTTTCCAGAAAAACGGGTTTCGCAGGTAGCTTGTCAACTACTTTCTCATCATTGGCGAGTACTTCATGAAATCCTTCATCACTGAGGGAAGATTGCCTTATCTGGGCATCATCCCTGTTGAAGTAGTCAAAAAAGTCCTCTGCAGGGGGCTGAGTGTGTCCATGCTCCCTTGTCTGTTTAAGCTCCTCTTTTTTCTTCTTCTCCTTGTAGATCTGAAAAATAAGAGTCGCTATACCCAGTACGATATAGAAAATAGTACTTCCGTCCATAGTTACCTCATTTTAATGTCGCTCTCCGAGAGATAAAGATACGAATTTTCCCTGTCTTTGAAAAGCTGATCCTTTAAATGGTCCAAAGAAGCAAAGGCTACCTCGTCTCTGAGCTTGCCGGCAAACTCCAGCTTAATGCTCAGTCCGTAAATATCCTCATCAAAATCAAGAATATGTGTCTCGATGGTCCTTTCGTTATTGACTCCAACAGTTGGCCTTGTACCAATGTTGGTTATACCTCTGAACATCCGTCCCGAAACCTCAGCCCAGACAGCATATACACCATCTGCGGGGAGAACCTTCAAAGGTTCATACAGTCTCATGTTTGCAGTGGGGAAACCAATACTGCGGCCAATTCTCAGCCCCTCAACCACAGCTCCCTCCAGTCCGTAGCGGTAGCCAAGTAAAGAGTTAGCACTGTCAATATCACCCAGAGAGAGCATCTCTCTGATTTTTGTTGAACTTATTACGACTCCGGTTTCAGTTTCTGTATACTCATCAACCCTTACAGGAGTTATTCCCATTCGTCTTGCTATCTCCATCATCTCCTCCTGAGTCTGACTGGTGTCATTCCCCACTCTGTGGTCGTAACCAATTACAAGAGTTGTTACCTTGTATTTGTCAATCAGATAGTTTTTGAAATACTCTTCTGTTGTCTGGGAGGCAAACTCCTTGTCAAACTTGAGAGTGTGCACTTCATCAATTCCATAGGCTCTCATAAGAGCCACCTTTTCATCTATAGAGGTGAGAAGGCGGAACTTTGCCGCATCCTGCTGTAAAACCGTTCTTGGATGCGGCCACAGGGTAATAATGGCAGATGTGCCCCCGCAGGATTTAGCGAGTGCACATATCTTGTCCAGTACTGCCCGGTGTCCTCTGTGGACTCCGTCAAAAAAACCTGTAGCTGCTACAACCATCTTATCAAGTCAAAATCCTGTCTGTGGGGCAATGCCGGATTTTTGGCATACATTCTTGCCGCCACATTAAATATTCCTGCTGTCTCTGGAAGCATATTGCAAACATACTTTGAAACTCCATCTGAAGTACCGGCATGTTCAAAATCGAAACTCTTCCTGATAACCATTCTGCCTGCAACAGGGTCGTTTGTTGCAAGAACAAGCTCCACTCCAATTTCTCCCGGTGAAAGAGATCCGAGAGCAAGCTCTACTTCTGCATGATACTCTCCGCCAATAGAAAGATTTACCCTTGCACTGTCCGGTCTGTTGAAGCTTCTTACTTCAATGAGAGGCCACTCTGCGCGCATCCTCTTTTTCCAGAATGCCAGTTCACGGGCAGATGCATAGTCATTTGCCACAATTTCTGAATGTCTCTTTGCAAGAGGAAGATAATACTGATTTACGTAATCGGTAATCATCCTGTTTGTGGTAAAGTTACCGGCCACTTTGGCTATTGTGTTCTTGATCACATCTACCCACGCCATTGGAACTCCGCTCTTTTTATCTGTGTCGTAGAAAAGAGGGGCAATGTCGTTTTCAAGCATGTTGTATATGGTAGTCGCATCAAGTTCGTCCTGATAGTTCTGATTTTCATATGTCTTCTCCATAGGAAGAGCCCATCCGGCACCCTCTTTATAACCTTCAACCCACCATCCGTCAAGAACTGAAAAGTGCATCACGCCGTTCATTACAGCTTTTTCTCCGCTGGTTCCCGATGCCTCAAGTGGCCTTGTAGGTGTGTTCATCCAGATGTCCACTCCCTGCACAAGCCTTTTGGCTATTGTCATGTCATAGCCCGGAAGGAAGATAATCTTGCCTATAAACTGTGGTAAAAGTGAAACCTCAACAATATGTCTTATAAGATCCTGCCCTGCCTTGTCTGCCGGGTGTGCCTTACCTGCAAAAATAAACTGAACAGGTTCGTGCGGATCGTTAACGATTTTCTCCAGTCTGGCCAGATCTCTGAACAGAAGGTGAGCTCTCTTATATGTAGCAAACCTTCTGGCAAATCCTATTGTAAGAATATCATCTCTCAGGCTCTCCTTAATCATTACAACCTGCTGAGGTGTGTAGTGAACGGTAGCTGCAGGATCTGACAACATCTCCTTAACCTTGTTAATCAGTCTTGTTCTGAGATGGTTTCTCACATCCCAAATACGAGATTCATCAACTTTGTATATGCCTTCAAAACAGCTCTTGTTGTAATTATGTGAAGCAAATTCACTTCCAAACACTTCTGAATGAATCTCCTTCCACTCAGTTGCAGTCCATGTAGGATAGTGAACGCCATTGGTTACATATCCAACATGAAGTTCTTCAGGCATATAACCTGGCCAGAGCGGTGCAAGAATATCGCGGCTTACCTTTCCGTGAAGCCAGCTAACTCCGTTTACATCCTGTGACAAATTGCAGGCAAGGTTGCTCATAGAGAACTTCTCCTGAATATCATTTGGGTCAATTTTCCCGAGGGACATCATCATCTCCCAGGAAATTTTGAGTCGTGAAGGGTAGTGGTTCATGTAGCCCCTCAGAAGATCTTCAGGGAATGCGTCATGACCTGCAGGAACAGGCGTATGTGTTGTAAAGAGCGAGGATGCCCTTACAACCTCCAGTGCCTCACCGTAAGTGAGGTTATCTTCACTGATGTATTCACGGAGTCTCTCAAGACCAGTGAAGGCAGCATGGCCTTCATTACAGTGATAAACATCTGCCTCAATACCCAGTAATCTTAGTGCCCTTATACCTCCAATACCAAGCAGCATCTCCTGCTTAAGCCTGTTTTCAAGGTCACCGCCGTAGAGGTAGTGAGTTATAGTGCGATCTTCCGGAAGGTTATCTTCAAAATCTGTATCCATAAGGTAGAGCGGAGTTCTTCCTACATCTGCCCTCCATAATCTTGCATGCAGGGTTCTTCCTGGGAGGGCGACCTTAACGACTATCCAGTCTCCGTTCTGGTCCCTCACCTGGCTTACAGGAAGTTTCGCAAAGTCCTGAGCCTCATACTCTGCTACCTGGTCGCCCTGTGCAGAGAGTTTCTGAGTAAAATACCCGTATCTGTACAAAAGGCCTACTCCTGTTATAGGAATCATTTTGTCGCTTGACTCTTTGAGGTAGTCACCTGCAAGAATTCCAAGTCCGCCGGAATAAATCTTAAGAGACTGATCAAGTCCGTATTCCATTGAAAAATATGAGATTCTTGGTCCTGTCATAGACTTGCCCTCCTCCATATAGGCAGAAAAATCACCATATACCTTATCCAGTTTCGCAAGGAAGAGAGAATCCTTTTCCAGCTCCCTTGTTCTTGTAAGGCTGATACTGTCCAGCAGAAGTATAGGATTACCATGGCTCTCCCTCCATAGAAGAGGATCTACCATCTTGAAAAGCTCCATGGCCTCATCATTCCAGCTCCACCAAAGGTTTTTTGAAATTGTGTCAAGATGTTTCAGCCTTTCAGGAAGCTGTTTGTTTATGATAACTGTCGACCAGTTTGGCTTGTTGGCCACATTAATCTTAAAGTTAAGATGGTCTCTGTCGTCCGGTGACTGAGGGAATGCTCCCCTGTTGTCTGCAATGTTATCTATAGCCATTGAATATGCCTTTTTATAATATATTAACTGATTCTCCCACAGTGCAATTCTGGATGCCTCCTTTGCACTTTTTCTTAATTCCTTCTCTTCTTTTCCGCCCAAAGATGCGGCTTTTTCAATAATTTCCGATAATTTTTCTGCTACCTGAGAGTAGTTATTGTCGTCTCTCTCCACCACTTCAATGCCAGGATGCTCTCCTGCAAGATGTTCCTTTACCCAAAGTCCAAATCCAGCCAGGGTAGTTGTGACTGTAGGGACGCTAAAGGCAAGGCTCTCAAGCGGTGTGTATCCCCATGGCTCGTAATAAGATGGAAAGAGTGTAAGATCCAGACCGGCCAGAAGTTCGTAATATGTTTTATTAAAAACTCCGTCGTGACCGTTCAGGTATGATGGCACAAAGAATACTCTTACTTTGTCTGTCGCTCTGTTCAGGAGGTCAATCTCCCTGACTTTTTTTACAATTGGGTCCCATTCAGGCTCACTCAGATAGTGAGTGCAATTGGTTGTGTAATCTCCGCCTCCTGACAGTTTTGCCAGCAGCTCCTTATTCGGGCCGTTGTGACCGGCAGGTATAAACATAAAAGCAATAATCTCCCTGTTGCTTTTTGAGTTTTTGAGAGCGCCCAGAGAATCGAGAAAAAGGTCAAGCCCCTTGTTCTTATACTCATATCGTCCGCTTATCCCCACAAGAAGAGCATCACCGGAGACCTCTCTGCCGGACATAGCTGCGGCCATCTCCAGAAGTATTCCTCTTGAACTCTTTCTCAATAATTCAAGCGTTTCATTGTTGGGAGCGATAGTCTCATCAAAACCATTTGGGGTTACAATATCTGTATCTCTGCCAAGAAAACGGGAGCACTCTCTTGATGTAATATCACTGACTGTTGTAAAGATATCTGCTTCTCTGGCAGAAATTTTCTCAAGCGAGTGTTTGGCTGTTATATGAAGTTCCGATGCTTTTGCATCTGCGTCTATGGTGCTCTCCATACTGTATAATGGCAGGTTGTTTCCTGCAATCGACCTGCCCAGTGCAGTTGCATGGGTTGTAAATACAGTTGCAACCGGAAGTGTTGTCTCTTTGATATAGAGAAGTCCCGCTCCTGTCATCCATTCATGAAACTGAGCAACTATCTTGTGATGGGAAGAGAGGTTATATCTTACAAAGCTCTCGATTACCTTGCCTGTTGCGTATCCGAAAAGTGCGCTCTCTACATAGTCCCACTGACCTGACAGTGAGTCCAGCTTATATCTCTTCCAGAACTGGGTTAGAATTTCATCTTTCCTTGTTATGTAACTGCTGAAATCGACCAGAATGGCTACCGGATTTCCCGGAACATTCCACCTTCCGGTGCGGATTCTGAGCCCCTCGTCCTCTGCCCTGGTTTTCCATGCTCTGAATATCTCCGGATCCTCTGTAAATTCAGGATTAACTCCGGTTTCCCTCCATACGTCGGGCCCTACAAGTATGTGCTTTTCACCATACTCCTTTGAGAGGTTAAGGGCTTTGGTAGCGATAACTGTATGTATCCCGCCCACCTTGTTGCATACCTCCCAGCTTACCTCAAAGAGGTAATCGGGGTGCTGAATCTTTATCTCTGACATTTTGTTTTCCTACCTTTTTTATTTTTTCGAGCCTTTTTTAGCTGCAATTTTTGTTCCACTTTTAACCTCCTGAGGGATAGCTTGCCGCTGAACTCTTACCAGAAAATCGCTCAAAACGTTCATGTAATTGATAAAGGCTTCGTATGGGGTATCATAAGGATTAAAATATTTATGAACTGCACCATCTGAGAAAAACTTGGTGCACATGTAATAGAAATGGTCGCTCTCCTGAAGCTTAAGAAAATCCGAAAGAAGCGCTTTGTCACCCGATGCAATTACTGTCTCCCTCACTGCATACAATTTGTCGAAAGCCTCATTCTGAAGTTCATTTCCAAGCCACGCAGATGTATCTCTCTCCTCGTCTGCCCATGAAATTGCGTATGGAACATGAAGCGGAGCCACAGGCTGATGCTTTTTGCACACCTCAGATGGTGTAAGAAACTCAAATTCTGTCTGCGAGAGAACTGCTCCGGGAAGATGCTTCAGAAATTCAAAGATCCCCGTTGAAGCTTGCTGATGCTCCCCGAATGTTTCGTAATCCATAAAGAGATTTACTATCTCCTCTTTTTCCAGAGATCTGGAAATCCAGGTCACATATTTATCTGATGTGAGAGGCCAGTTAGTCCAGGACCTGTCCGAAAAGCGGAAAGCTATATCGTCGCTCAGCTGAAAGTTCTTAAGAAGAAGTTTCAACCTTGGATTAAGTGAGTTTGTATATATGTAGTTGGGACTTTTCCATCCGAGTATATGCTTCGCCCCCTCTGTGAGCATTCCCCTGAACCCAAGGGCAGCTACAACTGAACCAATCTGGTCTGAATATATGAGCTCTGTGTTTCTGAAGACTTTAGGCTTCTGCCCAAATAGCTCCTCAATCTTTGCAGAATGAAGTTTAACCTGAAATGCGAACTCCTCCTCAGAAACAAGAGATGAGAGTGAGTGTGCATATGTCTCTGCGAGAAATTCCACACATCCTGTTTTTGCCAGTTCCCTGAAACTCTCAATAACCTCCGGCGCATATTTTTCGAACTGATCGAGGGCAACGCCGGAAATTGAATAGGCAATTTTGAATGCCCCCTTGTGCTGCTTAATGAGGCTCAGCATTATTTCATTTGCGGGAAGATAGCACCGCTGGGCAACTCGTTTAAGAATTGTCTTGTTTGCGAAGTCGTCATAATAGTAAGACTCCCTGCCAATGTCAAAAAACCTGTACAGCCTCAGCCTGTCCGGCTGATGGACCTGAAAGTATAGGCATATTGTCTTTTTCATAAATAACTATTTTATCAGTTCTGCATAAATCTCTTTTACATGGAAGGCGGCATTGTCCCACCTCAGGGCATTTACCTCTTCAAGTCCATTTCTTACAGCCATGGCCGGCAGTGCCGGATATGCCAGAAGTCCGTATATGGCATCTGCCATAGCGTCGATATCCCAGAAATCGACCTTTATTGCATGGTGCAACACCTCGGCCACACCACTCTGTTTGGAAATAATTGTGGGAACATTTGATCTCATTGCCTCCAGAGGTGAAATCCCAAATGGTTCAGATACCGATGGCATCACATAGACATCTGAATAGGCAAACATCTTTTTAACATCTTCTCCTTTGAGAAAACCGGTAAAGTGAAAGTTTGTGGCAATGCCCAGTTTTGCAACTCGTCTGATTGATCTGTTTAGCAAATCACCGCTTCCGGCCATTACGAAACGAACCTTGGGATATCTTTTAATAACTTTGGCTGCGGCCTCAATGAAATATTCAGGTCCCTTCTGAAATGTGATCCTTCCAAGAAATGTAACAATTTTATCATCCACACCCCTCTCAACAGACAATTGCTCAAAGCCGTCAAAGTCAACGGCATTGTGAACTGTAACAACTTTATCAGGGTGAATTCCGTATTTGTTAATGACAGTATTACGGGTGAGATTGCTTACGGCAATAACCTTATCGGCCTCTCTCATCCCCAGTTTTTCAAGGTCATAAACAATTGTATTGATATTGTTCCCGCTTCTGTCAAACTCTGTTGCATGAACATGAACAACAAGCGGTTTTCCGGTTAGTCGTTTTGCTGCTGTTCCTGCAAGGTATGTAAGCCAGTCATGGGCATGAATTACATCAAAATCATACCTTAGCGCAATTTCGGCTGCAACCATTGCATATCTGGAGACCTCTTCCATAAGGTCCGAACCATATTTTCCTGAGAATTTGTATTTCTGTCCCAGGAAGCTCTTGTAATCCTTTACCTGTCCTCGCCTGTTTTTCTCAACCTCCTCAGTAAACTGTTCAGGAGTGAGATAGGGAACCATGTTAGTTCCGACTCTCAGGAACTGAACTTTTTCAAGGACATTTCTGACATTTTTTGCTGATTCTGTTACAGCAATATCGCTTGCATTAATAATTTTCACAGCACTTTCGTCCTCATCTCCGGAGGCAGAAGGCATCACAAAGAGTACCTCTGCTCCCATATTGGACAACCCCTTTGTAAGTCCGTAGCAGGCTGTGCCGAGTCCTCCCGATATGTGCGGAGGAAACTCCCATCCAAACATCAACACCTTCATGGCTTCTCCTTTTTGAATTGAGCAATCTCACTCATGGCCCACATGAATGAGGCCACACTTATTGAATAGGATGTGCATCCGTGAGGTAAATGAGGAGGATCTCCGTCATAAACTTCAGAAATTGAACCAATGCAATGTATCTCAATATCTTCCTCGAAAGCTGAGAGCAAATCTCTGGCCTTGTTAATGAACGCCTCCCCGTAGAGTTTAAGGTTGGCATCTATGTAAAAACCAAGCAACCATGGTCTTGTTGTCCCCTGATGATATGCACTGTTTCTGGAAAACTCATCTCCGTCGTATTCACTCTTGTAGAACGGACTTTGCGGCGAGAGTGTTCTTATTCCCCTGTCTGTAAGCAACTCCTGCTTAACCTTCTGAAGAACCATCGATTTTTGCTCATCGCTCAGCGGAGAAAATTCAAACGAGCAGGTAAATAGCTGATTGGGTCTCACGCATTTATTTTGTCCTTCATGTCCCACATAATCTGCAAGATAGTTTCCATTTTCTATCCAGAAGGCCATGTTGAAATATTTCTCTATGTTCTTTTTGACCGGCTCCCACTCCTCTCTGAAACTCTTTTCAGAAGAAGAGAGAGCCATTGATAGAGCAAAACAGATTGCATTATACCACAGAGAGTTTAACTCCACCTGATAACCCTCTCTCTCAGTTACAGGCACACCCGCAGCCATTGCATCCATCCAGCTTAGAGGAGCGCCTCTTTTCTCTGCCCACAAAAGGCCGTTATCATGCAGCTTTATTGTAGATTCAGGACGATTATCCCTGTAGTGTTCAAGAATATCCTTTAAAAGCGGACCATACTCTTTCCAAATCTGATTTTTGTTTCCGGTAAAATATGAATAGTGCTGCAGTGCCCAGAAGAGCCAAAGGGGAACATCCGGTCTTGATCCGTTTCCGGAAGGAATCCTGCCCTCTCTCTCTATGAGTGAGTCAATAATCTCTTTGAATCTTTTTTTATCCTGGTTTGCGTAAAGAGTAAGCCCGGGCGCAGCGAGAAGCGTTTCGCGCGGACTTCTGTCCAGCCATGGATAACCGGCATATATACTGGTCTTTCCGTCAATGTTTATTATGAACTGTTTTGCAGCTATGCGAAGGCAGCTTTCGAAGCTATCCCTGCTGCTCCTCAGCGTAAGATACTTTTCAAATCTGCTCTTTAAGCCGGCAGGTTTTTCAACAGATGTAGATGCCGAGAATAAAATTTGCTGACCCTTCTTGATTGGCATCTCAAAGTAGCCCGGCACAAAGAGATCTTCTGCCGATTCGTATGCGCGCCTGCGCTCCTCCTTGTACTCTGCATTAAAGTACCAGTCGGGGTTTGAAATGTATTCGGCCTTGCAGGAGAGCTGTAAATTAAGATCCGGGAATCCTTTGTAAAGGCAGAATGCCCTTCCTCCGGGGATCTCCCTTGATGATGTATTTGCATCCATATTCACTTTTGACAAAGAGTGAATATGTCTGAAAGCCATAAACGGTTTAAGCCTGAGTATCGTAGGGGAGTTTGCCTCCAGCAGGGTGTATCTTGCGAAGAACTGCTCTTCGCTGTGGCTGAGCATCATCTCCTTGCGGAATACCATTCCGCCTACCCTGTAGGTAACTGATACGCATTTATCAATCTCAAAATCCCTGATATACTTGTGCCCCCTTGGCTCATAAACATCGCCGTAGCGGTGTATTCCAAGGTTAAATGACTTGTCATGCTGGACAAGAGTCTCGTCAAGGGACGAAAGCAGTACGAATTTCTCATTATTGAATGCAGAAACGGGAAGAACCAGTAGTCCGTGGTATTTCCTGGTATTGCAGCACACAATCGTGGTATTCATATAACCACCTGCATGATTGGTAGATAGAAATTCCCGTTTAAGAGAATATTCCAGGTTTACCAGCTCCTCTTTGTTAAATTGTAAGTAGGCCATGCGGTTTGTTTTAATCTATGCAAGTTAGCAAAAAAATGTTAAGAGATTGTTTCATCTCTCTTTTTTAAAGACCATTGCGCACCTGCTTGGCAGGTAAATAGACAATGCATCTCCATCCTCCGTTTCAAGTGTGAAATGACGCAAATCCTTTTTATTCCTTTCAAATCCTCCAAACTTTTTCCAGTCGCTGTCAAGAGCCGTTATATAGGTTCCAGAAGGAGCAGGTATCCGAAGGTCTGTATATGAATTCAAAGGACTGAAATTGAACGCAAAGATATATCCGTTCCTGATTACGGCAAGAATCTGCCTCTCATTATGCTGATATATAACATGAGGGCTATCCTTATAGATTCCGGCTGATTTAATGAGTCTTATCATTGCCCTGTCAAATTCTGACAGGTGTCTGTAGCGAAGGTTTTTGTCTGCTGCAAGCGACCACTGCCTGCGTGCGTAGTGAAACGACCAGTTGTTCCCCTCTCTGGGAAAATCTATCCACTCAGGATGGCCGAATTCGTTTCCCATAAATGTGAGATATCCGTCTCCGGCAGTTGCTGCTGTCACAAGTCTGATCATCTTGTGGAGAGCAATTCCTCTCTCAATTACAAGGCTTTTTGACCCCGTATTCATGGATGTGTACATCTCGGCATCAAGCAGCCTGAAAATTATCGTCTTGTCCCCTACCATAGCCTGGTCATGGCATTCGGCATAGCTTATGGTTTTTTCATCTGCCCTCTTTCCTGAGAGTTCGTGAAAAATCTCGCCCATATTCCACTGTTCGTCCCTAAGCTCCTTTATCCACTTAATCCAGTGGTCGGCCACCCCCATGCTCATTCTGAAATCAAAGCCAACCCCTCCGTTTTCGAATGGTGAGGCCAGACCCGGAAGACCGCTTACATCCTCAGCGATTGTAATTGCTTTTGGATTCAGCTCCTTAATCACCCTGTTTGCCATTGCCAGGTATATAAAGGCATCTGAATCCAGATTTCCTCCAAAATATGATGAGTAGTCCGTAAAACTTTTGCCAAGACCATGATCGAAATAGAGCATGCTTGTTATTCCGTCAAACCGGAAGCCGTCAAAGCGGAACTCTTCTGTCCAGTATTTGCAGTTTGACAGAAGAAAGAATAGAACCTCCTCTTTTCCGTAGTTGAAGCAGCGTGAGCCCCATGCGGGATGTTCACCCCTTGCACCTTCGTGAAAATAGAGGTGCCTAGTGCCGTCCATTTCGGAAATTCCTTCAACAGAGTTGTTCACGGCATGTGAGTGGATAATATCAAGAACTACTGAAATTTTATATGAGTGAGCCTCATCTATTAGCTCTTTAAGCTCTTCCGGCGTACCGAATCTTGAACTTGGGGCAAAATAACTCGAAACCTGGTAGCCGAACGAACCATAGTAGGGGTGCTCCTGTACTGCCATAAGCTGAATTACATTATACCCCAGTG
This sequence comes from Bacteroidetes bacterium HGW-Bacteroidetes-10, assembly GCA_002842695.1. GTDB lineage: Bacteria > Bacteroidota > Bacteroidia > Bacteroidales > UBA932 > Bact-08. The sequence continues at coordinate 27,163 of PHDT01000012.1, forward strand.
AAGCAATATGAGGAAGAATATCTCTTTTGAATGATGTGTATGTGCCCATTCCGTACTCCTCTGTGCTCATTCCTATATGGGCCTCGTAGATGAGAGGATTTGCAACCTTTGGAGGAGCAGGGTGCTTCCATTTAAAATCCGGAGTTTCCCATATCTGGGCAGAAAAAATCTTGGTAGTCTGATCCTGTACAACCCTTCTTGCATATGCAGGGATTCTCTCTCCCTCGCCGCCGTTCCAAGAGACAAGCCATTTGTAGAGCTCTCCGTGTTTCATTAATGAAGATGGGAGTTTAAGCTCCCAGTTCCCCTGACCAATCGATGAGAAGGCAAATGACTGATCTTTTTTCCAGTTATTTGCCTCACATAAAAGGTGAATTGCAGTTGCATTGGGAGCCCACTCTCTGAATACCCTTGTCTCTCCCTCAAGATGAGTACCATACCAGAGATGTCCGTTGGATGCATCTGCCAGTCTTTTGTGCTCTCCTGCAAGCTCTGCCATTCTTATTGCTGCAGCTTCATGCCTGACCCATATCTCCCTTTTCCAGGGCTCAAGCCAGGGGTCGTCCTGCCAAAGCTTTAATTCGGTCATATCATTTATTTTGAGAAATATTATCAATCTCCTCTTTGTAACTTCTGAGCTGTTTTCTGCAATATTCAACCAGCTCAGTGGCTCTCTTAACATCCAGTGAGAGCTGGTCAAAGCTGGTTTCAGGGTCTTCTATCTTTGCCAGCAATTTTTCAATCTCCTGCAGCGCCTCCCTGTACCCGGGGTCATTGCTGCCTTCCTCTTTTATCTTTTTCATAGCTTTGTTCTTGTTTCAACTTTACAATCAAGTGTTCCGTCTGAAAGTACAATTCTTACACTCATCCCCTCTTCAATTTCCATTATACTGCTTACACGTTTGCCGTGAGAGAGAGTAACCGAATAACCCTTCTCAAGAAGTGAAAGGGGATTCCCCGACCGAAGCCTGTGCTGCATAATGTCAAGTCTGTGCTCTTCTGTACGAAATCTTTCAGAAGCCTTAGTGAAGATCTCTCTGCGAAGGAGCTCAATCCGTGAATTTTCTGCCGCAATTCTTGCCTGCACAGACAACTGGAGTCTCTGAAGCAGGTAGAGCAACTGCTGCTCTTCACCGGCAAAAAGATCTATGATAAAATCTGCTGCGGCTGTAGGTGTCTTGACCATCGTGTGAGATACCATATCTGCCACATGAATATCGTGATCATGACCTATCCCGGTAATTACAGGAAGCGGAAACTGTGCAATATTGGCTGCAAGCTCATAATCATCAAAACATATAAGATCCTGAACGGAGCCTCCACCCCTTACAATCACAAGCATATCAAACTCCTCTGCTCTGGAAGCAACTCTATCCATTGCCATGATTATTTCAGAAGGGGCTGAACTCCCCTGCATGGATGCCTGAAAAAGTTCTGTTTTAAATGAAAATCCGTATTCATTCTCCTCCAGATGTTTCATAAAATCTCTGTAACCGGCTGCCTGGAGAGAGGAGATAACCGCAATCCTTCTGGGTAGGAAAGTAAGTTCCAGAGTTGAATTCATGTCAAACATTCCCTCTTCACGAAGCCTTTTAATCGTCTCCTGCCTCCGAAGCTCCTGCTCTCCCACTGTAAAAGCCGGGTCAATATCACTCACAACCAGAGAGAGGCCGTAAAGCGGCGAATACTGAACCTGAACCTGAATAAGTATCTGCATTCCCCTTGCCAGCTCCTGTCCTGTGGTTGTCTCGAAGTAGGGTCTGAGCATTCTGAAGACAGATGACCACACAATAGCCTGTGCTCGAGCAGATACGCCGCTCTCACCCTCTCTTCTGTCGACGAGGTCTATATAGCAGTGTCCGGTTGACTGAAATTTGATTTCGCTGATTTCTCCCCTTATCCAGTAACTTCTTTCGAGGCGTGCCTCCAACGAAGATTTAATCTCCTCCTGCAATTCAAGCAAGGTAATGCTTCTCTCTGCTCTCATTCTCTCTTTCTTTTTTTAGGGACTTCATACAAATATAAGCATAATATTGTACCTTTGCGGCAGAAAATCCTCTGTATGAAGATAACCAAAGCGATATTTTCTGGTAGTTCAAGCAATGTAAAGGACAAACCTTCACTTAAACTGCCCGAATTTGCATTTATTGGCCGGTCCAACGTCGGAAAATCATCCCTCATCAATTCACTTTGCATGCAGGGTAAACTGGCACACACCTCATCAACGCCGGGAAAAACTCAGCTTGTGAACCATTTCATGATAAATGAAAAATGGTATCTTGTTGACCTTCCTGGCTACGGCTATGCAAAGACATCAAAAACCGAGAGAGAGAGGCTGGGCGGGGTTATCAGAAATTACATCAACGAATCAGATGAGCTTTTGCTTCTTTTCGTACTGATTGACTGCCGGCACGATATCCAGAAAATTGATCTTCAGTTTATGATCGAACTTGGAAAGGCAGATGTACCTTTTGCAATAATTCTTACCAAGGCCGACAAAATAGGTGTTGTAGCTCTCAAAAACCGAATTGAGGACAATGCAAGAGCATTGCTGGAATACTGGGAGGAGCTCCCTCCTGTATTTGCCTCTTCATCAAGCAACGGAACAGGCAGAGAGGAAATTCTTGACTATATTGAATCAATAATCGAAAAATAAATAAATGTACAATATGGATCATCAACATCAGATAAAAATTTTCTCCTGCAGAAGCTCCCGTTATCTTGCAGAGAAGATTGCCAGCTCACTAAACCTGGACCTCGGAAAGTCTTCCGTAACAGTGTTCAGTGACGGAGAATTTCAACCGGCTCTTGAGGAGAGCGTCAGGGGTGCAACAGTTTTCATTGTTCAATCCACCATGCCTCCCGTTGAAAATATCTTTGAGCTGCTTCTGATGGTGGACGCAGCAAGAAGAGCGTCTGCATACAAGGTTATAGCTGTAATACCGTATTTCGGATGGGCCCGTCAGGATCGCAAAGACCGCCCAAGGGTTCCAATAGGAGCCAAAATGGTTGCAAACCTTCTTGTAGCTGCTGGCTGCGACAGAGTTATGTCTGCAGACCTTCATGCAGATCAGATTCAGGGATTCTTTGACATTCCTGTGGACCACATCTACGCAAGCTCAATTTTCCTCCCTTACCTGAGAGATCTCAAACTTGACAACATGTCAATTGCTGCTCCTGATATGGGTGGTGCAAAGAGAGCAAACGCATATTCGAGAATACTGGGATGCCCGCTTATCATCTGCCATAAATCGAGAGAGAAGGCAAATGTTGTTGGATCAATGACTGCAATAGGAGATGTTGAGGGAAAGAACATTGTCATCATTGACGATATGATTGACACTGCAGGTACAATTACTAAAGCAGCAGATATGCTCATGGAGAAAGGCGCAATAAGTGTGAGGGCTCTTGCCACCCACGCTGTGCTTTCAGGTCCTGCATATGAAAGGATAGCTCAGTCGGCACTTAAAGAGGTAATTATATCGGATACAATTCCGCTTATGGTTAATCCGAATGTTGACAGAACAAAGATTAAGGTTCTCTCTGTTGCTGAAATCTTTGCCGATGTAATCGACAAAGTTTATAATTATAAATCTATAAGCACCAGCTTTATTTTCTAGGTGATGCTCAATACAGACCCAAAACAGGTTTATGACCGTCTTGTAATCTCGGTCCGTAAATTCTTCCGCGAAGCAGGAAGGGAACGTGCCGTTGTTGGTCTGTCCGGAGGAATAGATTCGGCAGTTGTACTGGCAATAGCTGTGGAAGCGCTGGGCAAAGAGAATGTTCATGCAATCCTTATGCCCTCTCCCTACTCAACTTTGCACTCAGTAACAGATGCTGTTGAACTGGCAGATAACCTTGAAGTAAAATACAGCGTTGTTCCTATTGAGGGTGTTTTTAACAAGTTCTCCAAAGAGTTTGAATCTCTGTTCGGGGAGGAGGTTAATCGTCTTACACGGGAGAATCTTCAGGCAAGAATAAGGGGTGTTGTGCTTATGGCATGGTCGAACCAAAATGGTTCTCTTTTGTTAAATACTTCAAACAAGAGTGAGATCGCAATGGGTTACGGAACCTTGTACGGAGACCTCACCGGTGCACTGATGGTTCTTGCAGATATTTACAAACTGCAGGTATATTCGGTGGCAAGATATATAAATCGCAATGGTATCGTTATACCGGACTCGATTATCACAAAGGCACCTTCTGCCGAACTGAGCCACGATCAAAAGGATAGTGACTCTCTTCCAGAGTACTCTGTACTGGACCCTGTACTTCACTCTCTCATAGAGGAGAAGAGAAGTCCTGCAGAGCTTATCTCATCCGGAACAGACATAAGTTTAGTGAACAGAATAGTTCACCTTATGAATGTTTCAAAATTCAAGGGGCATCAGCTGCCTCAGATGATTCAGGTTGGAGACAGCCCTCTTCTGAGCAGAGAAAAGTGTCTCTTTTATGAATTAAATAAATAAGTAGAAATGACTGTTATATTATTTTCATTGCTGCTCGTGGGACTGGCAGTTTTCCTTCTCTCCTTCAATGTGATTTTCAGGAAGAACGGAAAATTCCCCGAGACTGAAATTGGCGGGAACAAAGAGCTTCGCAAGAAGGGGCTCATGTGTGCCAAATCAGAAGAGCGGATCCTGTGGAGCAAAAAGAACAAAGGCTCCATGAAAGTTAAATATGATCCAATTTCAAGCGGCTGTTCGAGCTGCTCAACATGCGGCTCAGGCTGCGAATAAAAAACAAATATGAGTATAGTAGCCATTGTAGGGCGCCCGAATGTGGGCAAATCGACACTCTTCAACCGCCTGGTGGGAATGAGAAAGGCCATAGTCGACGAAATAGCTGGGGTAACCCGTGACCGTCACTACGGAACTTGCGAGTGGAGCGGAATGGAGTTCTCCGTAATTGATACGGGTGGATATGCCATTAATTCAGATGATGTATTCGAGGCAGAGATACGTAAGCAGGTGATGCTTGCAATTGAGGAGGCAGATGTTGTCCTGTTTCTTTGTGATGTTGCCACAGGCATCACAGATTTTGATGAAGTTATCGCAGATATCCTGCGCAGAAGCAAGAAACCAATTTTAATGGTTGCCAACAAAGTTGATACAGGCGACAAGCTTTATGATGCCTATGTTTTTAACTCACTGGGTCTTGGGGAGCCATACGCAATTGCTTCTGCAAGCGGAAGCGGCACAGGAGATCTCCTTGACAAGGTAGTCTCACTTCTTCCTGAAGAGCCTGTGGAGAAACCTGAAGAGATTCACATTCCTCACATAGCCATAGTTGGAAGGCCTAATGCAGGCAAATCTTCACTCACAAATGCTCTTCTTGGAGAAGAACGTAATATTGTTACCCCGGTTGCCGGAACAACAAGAGATTCAATTTCTACCTACTACAATAAGTTCGGACATGAGTTCATGCTTGTTGACACTGCCGGTCTTCGAAAGAAAACCAAGGTAAAGGAAGATCTGGAGTTCTACTCAGTGTTGAGATCGGTAAGGTCAATTGAATCTGCCGATGTATGTATTCTTATGATTGATGCTTCACTTGGAGTAGAGGGTCAGGATATGAATGTATTTCACCTGATTATCCGAAACAGAAAGGGCTGTGTTATTGTTGTAAATAAATGGGATACAATTCCGGACAAGAGCGCGAACACCATGAAGGAGTTCACGAAGATAATCCAGGAGAAGATTGCTCCTTTTAATGATGTCCCTATCATCTTTACTTCGGTAACTCAGAAACAGAGGATACTGGATGTTCTTGAAGCTGCTGCAAAGGTTTACACAAACAAATCAAAAAGAATCTCAACCTCTAAACTTAACGAGGTTATGCTTGAGGAGATTGCAAACTATCCGCCACCGGCAATCAAGGGAAAATATATCAAGATTAAATATGTTACCCAGCTCCCTACTCCATCTCCGTCATTTGCATTCTTCTGCAACCTTCCTCAGTATGTGAGGGACGATTATAAGAGATACCTGGAGAACAAACTCAGAAAACACTTCGACTTTACCGGAGTGCCTATTCAGATTTTCCTGAGACAGAAATAGTCTTAAAAATGAAACATCTGTCTATATGGCAGATGTTTCGTCTTTTATAGGAATCTTAACTGTGAAGTTTGCTCCGCCAAGAGCCTCAGAACGAGCATAGAAGATCTTACCGCTGCTCTGCTCCATAATACTGCGGCAAATGGCAAGACCCAAACCAGTACCGCTGCTCTTGGTCGTAAAATTAGGCTTAAACAGCCTGTTTGTGAGATTATCCGGAACGCCCTGTCCGTCATCCTCCACAGACGCCACATAGTAATCACCCTCCTGCCTGAGTGTAACAACTACCTCACCCGAAGCCTGGGATTCAATTGCCTGCAGTGCATTTGAAAGAAGATTGACAAATACTCTTGTTATCTGCATTTTCCTCAATGAAACAAAAGCCTCTTTTATTTCACTGCGGAATCTGATATTAACATTGTCGCGGGTATTAAAGAGAATTATCTGCTCCCTTATCAGTTTATTCAGCTCTACATTGGACAACTCCTCTGAGTAAAACCTTGAGAAGCTGGAAAACTCGCTTGCCACATCTGACAGAATATCTATCTGCTCAATAAGTGAATTTGCCAGTCTGTCAAATTTATCCTGCCACCCCTCAACATTCTGCTGTTTAAGGCGAATGAGGTGCTGAATGCTCAGTCTCATAGGAGTAAGCGGATTCTTAATCTCGTGGGCAATCTGCCTGGCCATCTCTCTCCAGGCCTGCTCCCGCTCTCCCTGGGCGAGCCTGTTTGTACTGGATTCAAGATCGTCAACCATCTTATTATATGCCGCAACCAGAATACCCAGTTCGTCTCTGTTTGTATAATCGATATGCTCCGGATGCTGTGAAATATCCAGAAGCTGCATTTTCCGGCTGATCTCTGCCAGTGGTTTTGAGAGTGAATTAGAGAGCGCAATGCCCCCAAATACCGCCGCCAGCAGCAACAAAAGATAGATATTGATGATAGCAGCAATTATACTGGATGCATCTTTCCTTATTTCAGACTGCCTTGAAAAATAGGGGATATTTGCTATTGCAATGAGCTCTCCATCCCCATTGAAAAGGGGAGCATAAAGTGAGTAGTAATCAAGTCTTGCAATTTTCTCTTTATTTACAAACTGCTTCTTTTTATTGTATACAATCTCCTGATAGGCTGCAGGATTCATTCTGGAACCGGCAAGGAAGTTGTCATATATTTCAGGCTGAGTGGTCCTTAGCAACAGGCCATCCGGACGGTAGATATTGATATCTATCTGGGTGTTGTTTGCAAGCCTGTTCATTGCCTCAAAGAGCTTGATATTGTTAAACTGAGGATCATTATACCTCTGGGCAAACTTGCTGTAATATGAGAGAGTAGACTGTACAGACTGCATCTTCTCCTCCATCTGGGCTCTGTTGCTCTCGTTAAAATAATTAAGGGAGAACCAGATACTGCCTGTTCCCATAAAGAACAAAGCAAATACAAGAGATGAGATTATCAGGAAGGTGATTTTCCACCTGAAGGAGTTGCGCGGTACTTTAGGGAAGAAGTTTCTGTGCCTTGTCCTTATGAGGCCGAATATCATGAGTGAATAGAAGAGCATGATATATGAGAAGGTCACAATATAAGGGAAAATATTTCTGACCGGCCTGCTTATAATAATGATGTTTTCCGGAGAGACCTTATTTACAAAGTGTAGATACCCGTCACTTCTCATGGTCGAATATCCGGTTTCGTAAACATCTTCAAGAGTTGTAGGATAGTTGAAATTCCCGCTGAATGATATCATGCGGTTATTGAGATACTTCGCATAAGAGTAGTTGGAACTGAGGTTAAGGTTATCCATCTGTTTGTGGTCAAGCAACAGCTCTGTATAACCAACAGCCTCCTTCATGAATTTTGAATCAAACTCAAGAAAAAGGTTTATGTTCCCGTTGAAGGATGTATATGTGAAAACTCCGAGATAACTTATCCTCCCGTTGTAATTGTTCATGAAGTAGAAATGGGAGTTATCGTAAAGAGGAATACCATATCTGGAAATTTCGTTTTCAAAGAACTGCCCGCATGGTACCGGCTCGGACTCACTGTCAACAAGCAGAGGATCATTCCTTCTGCACATAGTTATTCTGAGGTCATACTTTTGCATAAGGCTCCAGAAATACTGCTCGGTAAGTATATTGTTCACCATGTCGTTGCTTTGGTCAATCTGGACCCACAGAGCAAGCACAGGATCTGTCTCAATAAGCTTTTCTGCTCCTCTGAGCAATAATTCAATGTTCAGATCCCTCTCAACCGACATTTTGGTTGACAGAACCCTGTTCTTCTCATACTCCTTAGTATATCCAAACCAGCTTACTGTTGCCAGTGAGTACATTGATATGATTGAGATAAACACCAGTATGTTTCGCATCTTAAGGAAAGAAAAGCCGGCAGAAAATCTGAGCACAGGCCTGAGTAGCTGAAGCGAGAACAAAAGTGCGATAAACAGCATTGCATATATGACATATGCCAGCACTGTATAGAGTGTTATCTCATCTACCTTGTAAAGTTCAAGGACAATATTTGAGTTAAGGGCAAGAGAGCGAAGGCTGATATGCGCATAGGCCACCAGCAGTAAAGGAATTGCTATGAAAACAACTTTAAGAAGCTGCTTCTTGTGTCTTCCCGATTTCAGATAGGTAAGTGCAAGACTTTTTCTTACTATAAAAAGAGCAAGCATTACCATGAAAATGTAGAGGTGGGTAATTATAAGATCTGCCATAGAGCCGAAAAGACCAAAATCTGCATAGAGGTTTGGAGAGAATAGCTCGGCATCATCGGTTGAACCTCCGGAAAAGTACAGTGCAATCATCCACATAACTGTAAGTCCGCCCCAGGCAAAAAAGAACTGCCGGATTCGCTTACGCCTCTCCAGATCGCTAAAGAGTGCAGAAATGGCAAACAGGAGAGCAAACCATCTGAGAGAGGAGCCCGACTCTCCCCTGTGTGTGGGGAGGTTCTTAAGAACGGAAAAGAGAATACCGCCATCCTTTCCTCTTACAATATAAGATTCATCGTGAGTAACAGGGACTACTGAGAGTCTCTTGCTGAGCGAGAAATTCGGATTGATTTCGCTGCGTAAAATTGAGTTGTCCGAAGGGAAGTCAGTCTGAACAAGCAATGCTGCCAGAACAGTCACATTCCTTAGTGTGTAGCTGCTTACTATATACCAGGCAGATCCAAGGCTGACATACTGCTCAGTAGAGCCCACATATGCAAGGGGTGTATTGGAAACTCCCCGGCTTGTAAGGTGATTGAGAGTATATCCGAAAGGAAAGAAATCAATATCGTCATTTGATACAGGTAGCTGATTTACCCAGGACTGAAGCGTATCTGCCAAATATCTGTATATAACCATGTCAGACGGAAGTTCCGGAAAGTTTAGAAAAACCGAATCCGGTGTCTCCAGTGCTTTCTGAGAGTACTCCTCCAGCAACTGCTGTCTTTTGTGAATTGTCTTTTCAAGTTTCTCCACCTCCCTGTCCATGGAATTCGGAGAGGAGAACTCCATGAAAGAGAATATCGCAAGCATGATTGCAAGCACCCACAAAAGTGGTGTTCGTAACGCAATAAGTCTGTCAGTCAGTTCGTTCATTATCCGTGGTGGTATGGTTCTCCTTTAATAATTGTAAATGCTCTGTACAACTGCTCAAGAAACAGGAGTCTCACTATCTGGTGGGAAAAGGTCATTGGCGAAAGTGAAATTCTGTAGTTGGCTCTTTTGTAAACATCGTCGGAAAAACCATATGCTCCTCCTACAACAAATACCAGGCCTTTCGTTCCCTGAACTCCTCTCTTTTCAATGAATTGCGCTAAATCTTCAGATGAAATACTTTTGCCAGAGACATCCAGAAGAATAAGATCATCCTGTGCCTTTACCTGCTTAAGAATCATCTCTCCCTCCCGCTGTTTGATTTCGGCAAAACTTAAAGATGCTGCCTTTTTTAATTCCGGCAACTCAATTCTTGTGTAGTTTGCATACCTTTTAATCCTCTCCTCGTAGATTGCCATTCCCTCCGGCAGGTATGCAGTATCTGTCTTTCCTGTTAGCAGCAGTGATATCTTCATTGTCACAAAAATAAGATTATTTTGAGAGAAAATTTAATTTAATTACCCTCCTTTGTGGCTTGATTTTTGTTACGATTTTTGGGATTGGATTTACAAGGAGAGATATGAGATCGGTTCTATTGTCATTGTTTGCCTTAACCTTTTCGGTTGCAACGCTTTTAGGGCAGTCCCGTGCGGAGCAGGATGTTTTCGTCCCAATTGCAAAATATTTGCAGGCGGGCGATTCAGAAAAGCTTTCAGCCTGGTTTGCCCATAACCTGGAAATTGAAGTTCTGGGTAGCGTGAACGTATGCAGCAAGGCTCAGGCCAAGCAAATTCTTAAGGAATTTTTTACCAATTATACCCCAAAGAGTTTTGCAATTGCCATTCGAAGCGGAAAGGCACCTATGAAATACGCAATAGGCAGTCTCAGTGCGGGAGGAGAAAAGTTTAGGGTTACATTGTTTGTTAAGACCCAGGAGGATGGGAATTTCATCCAACAACTAAGAATCGAAAAAGAGTAAAATCTTTTTTGTCTTCCATTTCCTGGAAATTCACCGAGGCCGGCTGAAATTGATTTCAGCCGGCCTCACCATTCAAATTTACTGTCAGTTAATCTGAGTAATTATTCTACCTGAAAATTGGTTTTGCATAGGCAATAACATCTGCCTTTGTAATAACACTGTTGCTCAGGATAAGGAGTCTCTCAACAACGTTTCTCAGTTCACGGATATTTCCTGTCCACGGGTATGTTGCCAGCTCTTCCAGAGCCTCTCTCTCGATATCACGGGGAACCATTCCGCTCTCGTCGCATATCTGCTCAATAAAATGCTTAGCAAGTAAGGGTATGTCCTCTACACGCTCTTTAAGCGGCGGAACATGGATCACTATTACGCTCAAACGATGATACAAGTCTTCCCGGAAAGCCCCCTTTGCAATCTCTTCGGATAAATCCTTATTGGTTGCAGCTATCACCCTTACTTTAACATTTATATCCTTGTCACTGCCCACACGGCTGAGTTTATTCTCCTGAAGAACACGCAAAACCTTGGCCTGGGCAGCAAGGCTCATATCTCCAATCTCGTCCAGAAAGAGTGTTCCCCCGTCTGCCTGTTCAAATTTTCCTTTGTGCTGCTTAACTGCAGATGTAAAGGCTCCCTTTTCGTGACCGAACAGTTCGCTCTCAATAAGCTCTCCCGGAATTGCAGCACAGTTTACCTCTACAAAAGGCATTGAAGAGCGGCTGCTTTTTTCATGAAGCCATCTTGCAACAAGCTCCTTTCCGGTTCCGTTGGAGCCGGTAATGAGCACCCTTGCTTCTGTTGGTGCAACCCTGTCAATCATATCCTTTATTCTGGTAATGGATGACGAAACGCCAACTATCTCCGGAATCTTCGATACCTTTTTCTTTAATATTCTTGTCTCCTTTACCAGGTTTGTCTTGTCTGTGGCATTTCTGAGTGTTATCAGAATTCTGTTCAGGTCAAGAGGTTTCTGAATAAAATCAAAAGCACCCTTTTTAATACACTCTACTGCTGTGTCTATTGATCCGTGGCCAGAAATCATGATAACGGAAGCATCAACATTAGCCTCAGAGAGCTTATCAAGCAGCTCCATTCCGTCCATATTTGGCATCTTGATATCAGAGAAAATTACCTCATAGCTCTCGCCTGTTGCCATTGCCAGCCCCTCAACACCATCGGCGGCAAGATGCACCTCATGCCCTTCAAATTCAAGAATGTCCTTAAGTGTATTACGGATACTTTTTTCGTCGTCAATAATCAATAGTTTCATAAAGTTTTCTGTAAGAATGATTCGTAAATCTCCGCCATGTATCCCTCCTTAAGAGAGTACGAAGATTGATGAATATCTGTGATGGCTGTTTTTTCGATAACGAGATTAACAAGAATTGAGCCAATAACAATGTAGTCAACTCTTATTGGTGACATTCCAGGCATAGCTGCCCTCTCCTCCCGCAGAGATTTCACCAGGCGCCTGTGGAGAACAGTAAACTTCTCCTTCTCTATCTCCATTGATGGAATGCTGCCATTGTCATCTGTGTATATGAGTTCACGCAGTGTATCAAAAGAGCCTGAACAACCAACAAGTAAAGTTGGTTTAAATTTCTCAACGGCCTCCCACAGGTCTCGCATATTCTCATCGTAATACCTCTCCAGGTGTTCCATCTGCTCATTTGTAATGGGGTCTGACGGGGGAAACATCTCTCTTAGCCTCACAACTCCCATATTATAGCTCTTTTTCCAGAAAATCTGATTTTTGTCTGCAATAATAAACTCATTGCTGCCGCCACCAATATCCATGATGAGCAACTTTTCGTTATAGAGCAGCATCGACTCCCTTACTCCCTTGTAAATAAGCTCAGCCTCTCTGTCACCTGAGATTGCCTCTGCCTCTATTCCAAACTCACTGTTTACCATTGAAAGAAACTCAGAAGAGTTTGCTGCATCTCTGACTGCAGAGGTTGCAATACCTCTGAAACTGTCCACTCCGCCATACTCTTCTATTGCTGCAGAAAGTTCAGTTATTGCAGCTCTGGCAGAGTCAAAAGCTGTCTGAGTTAAAATTCCCTTTGTGATTCCCCCTTCGCCAATTTTTGAAGGTACCTTGAGCACTTTAAGAATCTCATATCCATCTTCTGAAACATCAGTAATCAAAAGGTTGAACACGTTGGTGCCCATGTCTAGAATGGCTACTTTCATTGAGATAATTTTTACAAAGATAAACTATTTTTTGCGTATGTTTGTCTTTAATATGAAGATGAAAAAGGAGAGAATAATCATAGCTATAGACGGTCACTCTTCGACCGGAAAAAGCAGTTTCGCAAAACTGATTGCATCAAAATACGGATTAATATATGTTGATACAGGAGCTCTTTACAGGGGGGTATCCCTCTTTGCAGCAAGAAACTCCTTTATTGACCGGAACAATGTCATTGACACAGCTCCTCTGGAAAAAGGAGTGGCAAATCTTAACCTTCAGTTTAAACCATCCGGCCCTTCCGGGGAGAGCGAACTCTATATGGATGGAGAACTTGTTGAAAGAGAGATTCGCACTCTTGAAATTTCCTCAAAAGTAAGTTTTATTGCTGCATTGCCATTTGTGAGAAAGTTTGTCGATTCAATACTCGAGAAATATGGAGCAGAGCGGGGAGTTGTTATGGATGGAAGGGACATAGGAACTGTGGTCTTTCCCGATGCTGAGCTTAAAATTTTCATGACAGCCAGTGCCGAGGTGAGGGCAACAAGAAGATACAGGGAGATGACAGCCCGTGGCGAAAATCCGGATTATAATGAGGTGCTCAAAAATGTCCGTGAGCGTGACTTTATTGATGAAAACAGGGAAACCGCACCTCTGCGCAGAGCCAAAGATGCAATACTGCTGGATAACAGCGATATGACTATTCAGGACCAGTTAGATTGGATTGAAAAAATAATCAAAGAGAGATGGAACTGAAAATTGACATAGATACCCACTCAGGCTTCTGCTACGGAGTAGTGAGAGCCATTGAGCAGGCAGAAAAATACCTGGGAGAAAATAAGGAGCTGCATTCGCTTGGCTCTATAGTGCATAACAATATCGAGATTTCAAGACTACGGGAAAAGGGTCTTAAAACCATAAACTACGAACAGATGTCCGGTATGAAAGACAGTGTAGTCTTTATCCGTGCACATGGCGAACCGCCTTCCAGCTACAAAATTGCCAAGGAGAATAATCTAAAAATTATCGACTGCACCTGCCCTGTTGTGCTTAAATTACAGGAGAGGGTGAAAAAAAATTACAGAGAGCTAAAGCAGATTGACGGACAACTTCTGATATTTGGAAAAAACGGACATGCAGAGGTAAACGGACTCATCGGTCAGGTAGACGGAGACGCATCAATTATTGAAAAGCAGGCCGATATTGAATCTATCGATTTCATGAGGCCTATTTATATTTTTTCACAGACAACCAAAGACCCGGAGCAATACAAAAAACTATGCTCAGCAATTCGCGACAGAATTGTCTCAGCCGGAGGGCCCATTGATAAGTTCAGGGCATTCAACACAACCTGCGGCCAGGTATCCTCCAGGCACCCTCATCTTAAAGAGTTTTCAAAGAATCATTCCGTTATCATTTTTGTCACCGGAAAGGAGAGTTCAAACGGGCGAATTCTTTATGAAGTATGTCTGGCAGAGAACCCAAGGAGCTATAAAATTGAAAACATGGACGAGATTGAGGCTTCCTGGTTCAAGGATGGGGACACTGTTGGTGTCTGCGGAGCCACATCGACCCCAAAATGGCTCCTCGAAAAGGCAGCCGGTCACATCCGCCAACTATCGCTCTGAATGTCACTGCAAAAAAACATATATGCTCAGGTAATATTACCGCTTAAGCTTAGAATGGGCATCTCATATCTTATTCCGCAGCATCTTGTTCCTCTGGCAGTAAAAGGATCAAAGGTGAGGGTTATGTTTGCGCGAAGGGAGTATATTGCCGTTATTTCGGAGATTACAGATAACTGCGGAGATTACAAGGGAAAAGTAAGTGAAATTACATCCGTTGAACCAGCAGAGGCCGTTTCTGAAAAGGAGCTCAGATTCTGGGCATGGACAGCAGATTACTACATGTGTACAATTGGTGAGGTATATCGTGCTGCATTTACATCTGCTATGCGCAGGGAAACTCCTGCAAGAAAATCAAGAAAAACCAGGCCCACAGGCATTAATTCAAGAGATCTGTATGAGCTCTCTCCTGCTCAGGAGATTGCAACAAGAGAGATAATGAAGAGCTTCTCTGAGGGCAAACCGGCACTGCTGGCGGGAGTAACAGGATCAGGAAAAACAGAGATCTATCTTAAAATTGCAAAAGATATTACAGACAAGGGGGGAAGGGTGCTGTACATGGTACCTGAGATTGCTCTCAGCCGGCAGCTAAGCGACAGGCTTGAAGCGGTCTTTGGTGAAAAGCTCCTCACCTATCACTCAGGGATGACACCTGCAACAAGATATTCTACATATTCAAAGATTGAAGGGAGCCATGAAGGAGAAGGCTTTATTGTGCTGGGGTTGCGCTCTTCACTCTTTCTTCCGTTCAGAAAACTGGATCTTATAATCATTGACGAAGAGCACGACAGTTCTTACAAACAGACAGAACCCGCACCTCGGTACAACGGAAGAGATGCTGCAATTGTGCTTGGACAGATTCACTCTGCCCCTGTTCTGCTGGGAAGTGCCACTCCATCGTTTGAATCGCTCTATAATTGCCACTCAGGCAGGTATTCGCTTGTGAGACTCTCTGAGAAGTTTCATGGTGCAACCGAGCCGGAGGTAACCGTTATTGATACAATCAGGGAGAGCCGGGCAAAAAGAATGAACGGACTCTTTTCACAATCACTGCTTGATGAAATTGAAGCAGTCATTGGCAGGGGCGAGCAGGTACTTATTTTCAGAAACAGACGCTCATACTCTCCTCTGGTCCAATGCTCTGTTTGCGGGCACATTCCTATGTGTACTCACTGTAATGTTCCGCTCAGTTATCATAAAAACCGGGGAGAACTTTGCTGCCACTACTGCGATTTTCACATACACCGCACACCAATATGCCCGGAATGTTCAGAACCCGGAATGACAGAAAAGGGCTCCGGAACAGAGATGATTGAAGAGAAAATACGGGAGCTTTTTCCAGATGCCAGGGTTGACCGTTTTGATGCAGAGACAACCCAGAGCAAAGTAGAGGAGAAGAGAATTTTAAAGGAATTTGCTGCTGGAAAAACCGACATTCTTGTAGGGACGCAAATGATAAGTAAAGGGTTCGATTTCAAGGGGCTATCACTTGTTGCCCTTATTCAGGCAGATTCAATGATTGCTATGGATGACTTTCGCGCCAATGAGAGAGCCTTTCAGCTGCTTAGGCAGCTTTCCGGCAGAACCGGAAGAGGTGCCAGAAGCGGAAAAATTATGATTCAGACCTCACTAGCGTCACACACAGTTTACGAAACATTTTCGGCCGGAGATGAACGCCTATACGAACAACTTGCCGAGAGGCAGGAGTTTGGCTATCCGCCTTATGTAAGGCTGATAAAACTCTCGCTCCGTTGTGCAGACAGGAACAAATTATCTGAAGCAGCAAACCGCACGGGAGCAGCTCTTGGAGGTATTAGAAGCGCTGAGATTACAGGACCATTTGCACCGGTTGTTGATAAGGTGAGGGGCGAATATATTCTTCAGTTCTGGATAAAACTTCCACGGGCGGGAAATGCAGGCGCAAAGGAGAGAATTGCGGCAATAGCTGAAAAAGTGGAGAGTGATTTCAGGGGTGTGACTATTGTGGCCGATGTGGACCCCCAGTAGATAGCTCCACAAATCTGAGTGCCTTAGGCAGTATTTGCAGCTTCACAGGCAGAAAGCCCAGAGCCTCACCATCCAGTTCGACTTTACCGCCAGGATAGCTCTCAATTACAATTTCGGCGGCTTTAATTCTTAACACTTTGCTGGATTTTAAGCCATTTCCCTTTTGCAACTCCTTCATAAGAAACATGAGTCTAAGCCTCCAGGTCATTCTTACAACCAGCAAATCAAACAATGAATCGTCAAAAAGCGCATCTGGCAAAGCGATGAGCCCACCTCCGCTATATACACCTATTCCTGCCGAAGCCATAAAAAGTCTGCCTTTGAAGACTCTTCTGCCGTCTGCTTTTATTACATAACGGCCGGCCCGGTATCTGAAAAGTGATGCAATTTTACTGTATTTGTAAAGCCATCTTCCCCTCTTGCCCTCATCTTTTAACCAGTTGTACTTTGAGTTGACCAGTGCCACAAATCCGGCACCGGCTGCATTCACAATATACCTCGTATGTCTTACCCCTGACTCTGTATACTCTGCTACTCCGGCATCCTGAAGTCTTGTGTTGCATTCGCACAAAGCCTTTATCGCCCCTGCATAACCTGAATGAAGACCTGCTCCTCTCGCCCGGTCGTTTCCTGTACCGGTAGGAATTACTCCAATTGTGATGGCATCTGAGGGAACAAACTGCTGCAAAAAGATCCCGTTCACAACCTCGTGAAGTGTTCCATCTCCCCCTACTGCAACTATCTTTCGGTAGCCCTCCCTCACTGCGCTTACAGTAAGTTCCACGGTGTGATATTTGTGTTCAGTGAAGTAGCAGACGAACTCCAAACCGCTGCGGAACATGGCATTGGAAATGACCGGCCAGTCTGCCAGACCTCTTCCGCTTCCCGCTTTGGGATTGACTATTACGGCCCAGCCACTCTTTTCCATTTGACTCTCTGATTTGTTGCCGGCAAATGTAATATATTTAGTTTTGCTATGAAAAGATTTTGTAAATTTGCAGTTTGACGACATAGTTTTCTGTTAAACTTCATATGGGAAAAATAATAGCAATAGCAAATCAGAAAGGGGGAGTTGGAAAGACTACCACAGCCATTAATCTGGCAGCATCTCTGGCAGTCCTTGACAAAAAGACTCTCCTTGTAGATGCCGATCCTCAGGCAAACTCGACTTCGGGAATGAATTTCGACCCGGATTCATCTTCAAGAAAGACTCTTTACGAGGTTCTTATTGGCAAAGAGGATATTTCATCCATAATGCTTGATACTGAGGTACCCGGTCTAAAGCTTGTGCCTTCACACATTAACCTTGTTGGTGCAGAGATTGAGATTCTGAATGTTCCTGAGAGGGAGCTGGTTCTCAAAAAATCACTGGACAAGGTAAAGGATGACTTCGACTATATAATAATTGACTGCTCACCTTCACTTGGAGTTATCACAATAAACTCACTATCTGCAGCAGACTCCGTACTCATTCCCGTACAGTGCGAATACTTCGCACTTGAGGGGCTTGGAAAGCTTCTGAACACAATCAAGCTTGTACAGAACAGGCTGAACACAGAACTTCAGATTGAGGGATTTCTTCTCACAATGTTTGACGGACGGCTTCGCCATGCAAACCAGGTTGTTGAAGAGGTAAGAACCCACTTTGGGGAGATGGTTTTCAATACCGTCATCCAGAGAAATGTCCGCCTTAGTGAAGCTCCTTCATTTGGAAAGCCGGTAATTCTTCACGATGCAATTTCTGCAGGTGCAAACAATTACCTCAACCTTACCAAGGAGATTATTAAAAAGAATACTCTATAGAATATATGAAAAAACCTGCTTTAGGAAGGGGACTCGGCGCTCTGATATCGGATGCCAACAACATGCCGTTTAACAAACCTGCATCTGCCGAAGTTCAGCCAACCCCGGCTTCTATTTCCGAGATTCCTGTAGATAAGATTGCCGCCAATCCTTATCAGCCAAGGAGCACTTTCGATCAGGAAGCTCTCTCGGAGCTGGCAGAATCCATAAGCATAATGGGACTCATTCAGCCTATCACTGTAAGGCTGATGGATAACGGCACCTATCAGATTATCAGCGGAGAGAGACGATTCAGAGCTTCTCAGATTGCCGGACTTACTCATATTCCCGCATACATAAGAAAGGCAGACGACCAGGGCATGCTGGAGATGGCTATTGTTGAGAATATTCAGAGGGAGAATCTTGACTCTATTGAGATTGCTCTCAGCTTTCAGAGACTTATTGACGAATGCAGCCTTACTCAGGAGAAGATGGCAGACAGGGTGGGCAAGAAAAGAGCCACAATTACCAACTATCTAAGACTTCTGAGACTACCTGCAGAGATTCAGCTAGCCATAAGGGCGGGAAGACTCTCTATGGGACATGCCAAAGCTCTGCTCTCGCTTGACAGTGCATCTAAACAGCTCAAGGTTTGCAATCAGATTATTGAAAACGACCTCTCAGTGAGAGCAGTGGAGGAGAAGGTCAGAAAAATGACATCTGCAAAGCCGGAAAAGAAGAGATCTGAGGAGAACGAAGAGCTTGACGAGTCATATTTCAGAGTTATTGAAATTGTGGGCAAATATTTCAACAACAATGTCTCCCTTAAAAAGGACGAAAAAGGTGGTGGTTCAATAACCATAAGATTTGCCCAGGACAAGGAGGTTTCACAGTTTCGTGAAGCTCTTGAGAAAATAAACCAATAGAGATTGTTCCCGTGCAAAAATTTGTTCTCATCATATTGTTATGTTTGCTGTCATTCTCTGCAAAGGGGCAGTTTCTTGGCACTATGAAGCAGACAGGTCCTCCGGGATCGACAACAGAAACAGGCAAAGAGCAGGATACAGAATCAAAGTACAGACCGCCTGAATACTCTCTTAAAAGATATTTCAGGAGTCTTGCTGGAAAGGATTCAGTTAACCTTTCGCGTCTTTGGTTCGGCTCCATGGTTCTGCCAGGCACGGCTCAGATATACAATAAAGACTACTGGAAGCTA
This sequence comes from Bacteroidetes bacterium HGW-Bacteroidetes-10, assembly GCA_002842695.1. Classification (GTDB taxonomy): domain Bacteria; phylum Bacteroidota; class Bacteroidia; order Bacteroidales; family UBA932; genus Bact-08. The sequence continues at coordinate 46,619 of PHDT01000012.1, forward strand.
CCTGTTCTCTATGTTGGTATAGGCGGATTCATTTACGGAGGTATCCACAGCAACAGTCAGTTTCAGCAGACAGGAGAGGTCCGTTTCAAAACTCAAAGAAATATATTTTACACTGCAGCAGCACTCACATGGTGGGGCGGTGTGCTTGACGGAGCCGCATCATTTAAATACCACAAAGATGTATTGCCTGCAAGGGCCTCAATTTATTCTGCCATGCTACCCGGACTTGGTCAGGCATACAACGGAGACTACTGGAAAATTCCAATTATTTACGGCGGATTCGTTCTGACAGGATATTTCATATCAAGCAATAACTACTCATACAGATATTACAAAGACCTTCACAACCAGGCATCAACGCCGGGTTCGGGATATAATGGTTCATACAGCGCAGAAACATTAAAGTACTACAGGGATTCCTACAGAAGGATGAGAGACTACTCAATACTCGCAGGAGTTATTGTCTACGCTCTCAACATTATTGATGCAAATGTCTTTGCACACCTTCAGGATTTCGACATAAGTGACGACCTTTCTGCCTCCTTTTCTCCTGCTGTAATAGAGCCTCTTAATTACAGATTTACTAACAATGCGACACCCGCTGTAGGGATGTCCATTAACCTTACCTTTTAAGAAAATGCACATAATTAAACACTTAACAGGCAGAAAAACCATAATTCTGCTGGCAACGGCGGCTCTGATGCTCATTGGCAATGATTCATATGGTCAGTGGTTCAAGAAGAGACCCAGTCGCTCAACGCTTGAGCAGGAGATTCAATTGCTACGTAACACTGTAGACTCTCTCAGAAACGAAATTGAACTCGGTTCTATTCCAATTTCGGATACTGTAAGTACCAATGACACTATTAATCCCGGTAATCTGGAGTTTTTTGAAGGAGAAGACCTTATCACTCCTGAATCTACAGACTCGCTCCTTAACCTGTGGTATGTTCAGAAAAACCTGAAACTTGATGTTGAATCTGCAGTAAATCTTGAAATTGCAAACTTCACCTCAGACACACCCGACTCGGTAATTATTGCGAGACTAAAGGCAATCAACTCTTTCATACCTCTTCCGTACAACAATATCATAAAAAATCACATTATCTTCTACACTCAGAGAATTCCAAACAAGATTGATCTGATTCTTGGTCTCTCCGGATTCTATCTGCCAATTTTTGAGGAGATACTTGATGAATACGATATGCCTAAGGAGCTCAAGGTTATGGCGATTATTGAATCTGCTCTAAATCCAAGAGCAACTTCGAGGGTAAACGCAAAGGGAATGTGGCAATTCATGTACAGAACAGCTCTTCAGTACAATCTTGAAATTAACTCTTATGTAGACGAGCGTCTTGACCCTGTAAAATCTGCGCATGCAGCTGCCAAATATCTTAAGGATGCCTACACTATTTTTGGTGACTGGTCTCTTGCGATAGCTTCTTATAACTGCGGAGCAGGGAATGTAAACAAAGCTATAAGACGTGCAGGCGGTTCACGTGACTTCTGGACAATCTATCCATACCTGCCAAGGGAGACAAGGGGTTATGTTCCATCATTTGTTGCAGCACTATATACCCTCACCTACTATAAAGACCACGGCATTCAGCCAAGACAGATTGCAATGCCTGCACATGTTGACACATTTGAAATCCGAAAGCCTCTTCACTTTGGTCAGGTGGCTGAGCTAACAGGAATTCCAAAAGAAGAGCTTGCAGATCTTAATCCGCAATATGTAAAGGAGATTGTTCCGGGTAACGGTAACAAGAGCTACCTTCTCAGGATTCCATACAACTACACCAATGCATTTGTTGATAACGAACAGTTAATCTACTCCTACAAGGATTCAATATTTTTCAACCCGATTGTTTATAACGAGAGCAAGAGCATTACTCAGTCGACGACTATTACCCACAAGGTAAGATCTGGTGAAACGCTGGGCAGAATCGCCATGAAATATGGTGTAAAGCTTTCAGACCTTCAGAGATGGAACAAGGTTAAGAGCAATATCAGAATTGGCCAGCGTCTCGTGATTCATAAAAATGTATCTGTCTCATCTTCTGCCTCTTCTTCAAATTCAACGGCTTCTGAGAAGAAGATAGCTTCAACGGCATCTGTTGACAGTCAGGCTTCAGGATCTGAAGTAAAGGCGTCCAATACAGAATCAAATCCTGCTAAAAAAGGAGGATACCTGATGTATACAATTAAGAAGGGCGATACCCTCTGGGAGATTTCGAGAAAATTTGAAGGTGTTAGTCTTAATGACATAATGAAACTTAACGGTTTTACAAAGAAAAGCAAGATAATGCCTGGTAAGAAAATCAAGATCAGGGAGATTTAGTCATCAGAATCTGAATCTGACCTCGGCTTTGAGTTCAGTTGAAGAGGGTCCCGGCATCTGGTCGAGGCCCTCTCCTGTTTTCTCCCTGTCTCTGTACCAAACTCTTGTAAACTTAAACCAGACATCAACTCCCTTCATTGGCTGCGCATGCATGTTTATATACCATCTCAAACCATTCCCGTAAAAAAGAGGCACTGAGTATCCGTACAGAACATCCCTTTCGTATGCATAGATTCGGAGATTCCAGTGGGGTGTATTGAATACGGTGAATCTGGCCGAACAATCGAACACCCCCTTCCTGCTTCTGAAAATGGCTTCAGTCAGAAAAAGCCAGCCGGCACCGGCGGTCTCATCGTCCAGTTTTGCAGCTGAAATCTCGCCTCTTGAAGAGAGGGAGAGAGTACTGTTAAGCCTGAGAACCGAGCTGACTCGCAATGAGCCACCTCCCTCCCTTGAAGCTGCTCTTATTGAGAGTGAATTATATTCTCTCCTTAGAAATACAGCTTCAGCCCCCCATCTTAAATTGCCTCTGCCCTTAAGCCATTCAATCCATGCAGAGTATCTATTACCTGATGCTAAAATATAATCAGAGGAAAGGTTAATTCCTATCTCACCACGCATCTTTCCGTTTCCTGAGACAGCACCGCCAAAGGGAGAGGTATAATCTTCCGGATAACCTCTTAACAGGCCGGATATGGAAAACCTGGATGAGGGCGAGAAAACAAACCCTCCAAGCGCAGCCACAGAACCTGCTATATCGGTAGCAATCTCAGAAAAGAACCTTGTACTCCCTGTCATAAAATATATATCAGCTCCCAGATTGCCTCCCTTGTTGCCGAATCTCGCCTGCCTGCTAAGCATAAGAGAATCCTTCCCGGTATAAGGATGAGAATAGCTGTAGAGGCTGAATGTTGTGCCCACCCTTACCCTCTCACCGGAAAAGGCAAGGTTGCCCCCTGCGACAGTTACTCCCAGTGATCTTCTGCGGGATAGAGACAAAGTTGTGTTATGAAGTCCCGTGTTAAGCAAAGAGGTATATCCCCCGTCTGCTATCCTGGCATCTCTTTTTCTTGAGGAGAAGAGGAGAGAAAGAGAGATGCTTCCCCTTCTGAACACAGCTGCAAGGCCTCTCAGGCCAATATTTTCGTCAACAGATGTATATGCCGAAACACCTGTGCCATACCTGGCAAAAGATGAACCTGAAGGAGAAGAGAAGAGTGATGAAGAGTTCCACAGAACAAGTCCCTGCCCGAATTTTGCAGTAAAATCTCCTGCAACAGCAGATTGAATTACTCCGGCATTCTCAAGTTGTACAGAGGCTCCTATATAATCTCCAAAAGGCTCCCCGGCATCTCTTTCTGTAGTAAGGGCAAAACGAAGTTTGCCAGGTACAGAAAATTTATACTGGGCATATAACTTCCCCGGAGGATACAGGTAGCGGCTGTTATTGTTATCCTTCCACTCTTCTGACGAGACCGGTGTATATCCCTTTTGTCTTTCAAGATAACCCGAACCTCTTACAAGAAATTGAGAACGGCCATCTGATAACGATTTCAAAAAACCCTGTGATTCAAAACCGTTTCTTGGTGAGAAGTCAAGCATTGGAGCCAGAATGGAAGATATGCCTATATCAAAGCCAGGGACAGCGGCCAGTTCGTAAATTGACAGTATCTCCCCGAAATCTTTAATGTACTCTCTGACTGAGGTAGCCATGAATGATGTGAATAGTGGTATTGACTCAAGCATACCAACTGAGGCCGAATTAATCCGTACAGGATTTTCAAGCAACTCTTCCAGAATCTGACCCAAATCTGCCGGATTCTCCTCTCCCGTTCTCTCATACTCCTCTGCTATCAGTAAAAAAAGCTGCTCAGCTGCCTCTCCACCACTCCCGGTTCTCTCTCCTGCATTCTGGCAAAAGAGAAACCCTCCGCACAAAAAGTGCAGAAGGAATAAAATCCCTCTCCTCATATCTCCCCCTCATTTATATTATGTTGTGAAAATTACCTCTTCACCTTGAACTCGTACTCAACAGATGCGAGTTCCTTGTTTGCCTTGACAATCTTCTCTGCAAGGTCTGCCTTGAATGCCACCATTTGCTTCATTCTTTCAGGATCACCCGTGGCCAGAATCTGCAATGCCAGGATTGCAGCATTTTTTGCTCCGTCAAGTGCAACAGTTGCAACTGGAATTCCTGAAGGCATTTGCAGAATTGAAAGAATTGAATCCCAGCCGTCAATTGAAATTGAAGATCTCACCGGCACCCCGATTACAGGAAGGGGAGTCATTGCAGCGACAACACCCGGAAGATGCGCAGCACCGCCCGCTCCGGCTATTATTACTTTTACACCTCTTGAGGCTGCATTCTTTGCAAAATCTAGCACCTGTTCAGGTACCCTGTGGGCAGAAAGTGCGTTAATTTCAAAAGGAATCTTCATCTCATTAAGGAATTCAGCTGCCTGCTTCATAACACTCATGTCTGAAGTACTTCCCATAATTATGCTAACTAACGGATTCATCGGATATATGCTTAAAATTGGTTAAGACAAAATTAATACTTAATTTCGCGGGCACAAATATTTTTTTTATGGAGCGCATTCACCTACACGACAAGACTTTCCGCATTTGCATCCCACATAGTGATATTCAGAAGAGTATAGAGGTCCTGGCAGCTAAAATGAACAAAGATTTCGAGGGAAAAGAGAAGCCTCTTTTCGTATCGGTCCTTAACGGTTCATTCATGTTCACATCAGACCTGCTTAAAAATCTGACTTTCCAGTGTGAATTGTCGTTCATTAAAGTCTCTTCTTACGCCGGCACATCATCTACCGGTGAAATTAAGGAGATTATGGGCCTGACCTCAGAAGTGAAGGGTCGCTCAGTAATTATTGTTGAAGACATTGTTGACACGGGAGCTACCATTGTCGAACTGCATAAAATGCTAATGGACAAAGGAGCCGGCGAGGTTAACGTTTGTACCCTGCTGCTAAAGCCGGAGGCATACAAGAAAGATGTTAAGATTAAATATGTCGCAATGGAGATTCCAAACGATTTCATCGTGGGTTACGGACTGGATTATGACGAACTGGGACGACAATACAAGGATATCTACGTATTAGACACATCAGGGGAGTAATGAAGTATTATATAATATTCGGCCCCCCGGGGGCAGGAAAGGGAACTCAATCTGTTTTAATTGCCAAAAAATACAATTTTAAGCATATATCAACCGGAGCGCTGCTGAGGCAGGAGATTGAAAAGAGGAGCGAGATTGGAATCATTGCAAAGGCAGTAATCGAGAAGGGAGAATTTGTCTCTGACGATATTGTCATTGAGATGGTTCGAAAAGTTTTGTGTAATAACGAGGATTCAATTAAAGGTTATATTCTTGACGGATTCCCGCGAACTCTTAATCAGGCAGTTGAGCTTGACAAAGTTCTTGAGTCACTCGGGGAGAAAATCAGCGCTGTACTGGCACTTGTCACAGACGACGAGGTGAACATAAGAAGAATTCAACACAGGGCAAACATAGAAGGAAGGAAAGATGATGCAGATTTTGATACCATCAGGAACAGAATCCGCACATATCATAAAGTTACAGAACCACTGATAACTTATTATAAATCGCAGAAGAAATACAAGCCTGTGAGCGGAGAGCTCAGTGTAGAGGAAAATTTCAGGGATATCTGCAAAATAATTGACTCGGAATAAAAATGAGTAATTCAAACTTTGTAGATTACGTAAGGTTATTCTGCGCGTCCGGAAACGGAGGCAAGGGATCTATGCACCTCCACAGGGAGAAGTTCGTGGCCAAGGGTGGTCCGGACGGAGGTAACGGAGGTCGCGGCGGGCATGTCATTCTGAGAGGAAACTCACAGTACTGGACACTCATTCACCTGAAATACCGCAAACACATCAAGGCAGACCACGGTGAGGCCGGCAGCGGGGCATTGTGCACCGGTGCTGAGGGGAAGGATATATATCTGGATGTTCCTCTCGGGACTGTTGCTAAAGTTGCCGAGACAGGTGAGATTTTGTTCGAAATAACAGAACAGGGAGAGGAGCGAATTATTGTTAAGGGTGGCCGCGGAGGTATGGGAAATGCTTTCTTTAAAAGTGCGACCAACCAGACTCCAAGATACTCTCAGCCGGGCGAACCCGGAGAGGAAAACTGGTTTATTCTTGAGTTAAAACTTCTGGCAGATGTTGGATTGGTAGGTTTTCCAAATGCAGGAAAGTCTACTTTGCTCTCTGCCGTTTCATCTGCAAGACCTAAAATTGCAGACTACGCCTTTACCACACTGGAACCAAGCCTTGGAATCGTTGAGTGCCGCGACATGAAGTCATTTGTTATGGCCGACATACCCGGTATAATAGAAGGGGCACATACAGGAAGGGGGCTGGGACTAAGATTCCTCCGCCATATAGAGCGCAACTCGATGCTTCTGTTTATGATTCCTGCAGACAGCAAGGATATTAAAACAGAATACAAGATACTTCTAAATGAACTAAAGCAGTATAATCCTGAGTTACTTATTAAGGACAGGATTCTTGCAATTTCAAAGAGCGATCTTCTTGACGAAGAGCTGGAAAAAGAGATAAAGAAAACACTTCCTAGGAAAATTCCGCATGTTTTCATATCTTCGGTCACCGGTAAAGGTATTACACAGATGAAAGATATGCTCTGGGATGCCTTAAACAAGGAGATTTAACCAAAACAAAATGTTTGACAGGATTCAGGATATGGACAGAGAGCTGTTTTTATTTTTAAACAGCCAAAACACACATTCCCTGGATTATCTGATGATTCTTTTTTCTGCTAGGCTACCCTGGCTGCCGCTATATCTTGCTATTATTTTCTCTCTCTTCTGGAAATGCTCATTTGACATGAGCAGAGAGGGATTCTTTAACAAAATAGTTATTGAGAAGAGGGACCGGAAAGCCGGCTGGATAATGCTGGCAGCAATTCTGGCTACTTTCTTCCTTACAGATTTCCTTTCAAATCAGATTAAGTATATGGTTGACCGGCTCAGACCCGGATGGGATCCGTGTACTTATCACCTTGCAAGAGTTATTGAGAATAACAGATTCAGTTTTAGCTTTGTATCCAGCCACGCCAGCAATGTCTTCGGACTTGCAGTCCTTACTTCCTGGTTCTTCAAGGTGCGCTGGTATAAAATACTAATCTTTTCATGGGCTTTGATTGTTTGTTACAGCAGAGTATATGTGGGAAGGCACTTCCCCGGAGATGTGATATTTGGTGCTATGTTCGGAACCTTGCTTGCAATGGTTTCGATAATGGTTGTTAAGTATCTGCTCAAGAGGATCAACAGCAAATAAAATTATTCAGAGATGTTTTATGTAATTGATAAAAATACAGATCCCTGGTGGAATCTGGCAGCAGAAGAGTATCTATTCAAGAGTTTTGATAAACCCGTTTTCAGGCTCTGGCAAAATGACAATGCCATCATAATTGGTCATCATCAGAATGCATTTGCAGAAATTAATACAGAATTCGTTAAGGAGAAGGGAATAAAGGTTGTGCGCAGGCTCACAGGCGGAGGAGCTGTATTTCATGATCTGGGTAATGTCAACTTCACATTCATTGATAATGTAAATGGAAACGAAGAGAGCTCTGCAATGTTTGCCCGCTTTACAAGACCTGTAATTGATGCTTTGCATGGTCTTGGCGTAGAGGCCTATCTTGAGGGAAGAAACGATTTGCTCATTGACGGACGCAAGTTTTCCGGAAATGCAGTAGCCAGATTCAGAAACAGACTTCTTCAGCACGGAACTCTTCTCTTTTCTGCGTCAATGGCAGACCTCTCCAATGCGCTCGCCGCAAGACCGGAGAAATTTACCGGAAAATCTGTTCAGTCTAACCGGAGTCGTGTCACAAACATTACTGAGCACCTTCCAAAGCCCATGTCAATTAATGAGTTCATAGACTACATGCACCACTATGTAGCCGGAGAAAAATCTGGTTATTCCCTTTACGAATATTCAGAAAATGACTTGCTTGAAATTGGCAGATTAAGGGATGAAAAATATTCTCAGGATAGCTGGAATTACGGCAATTCACCAAAATACACATATTCAAAAGTGAGAAAATTTCCTGCCGGCCTCATTGAGATTTATCTGGGCGTAACCAGGGGAATTATTGAAGAGGTAAAAATATACGGGGACTATTTCTTCACAAAGGATACCGAGGAGCTTGAGAATCTTATCAGGGGATGCGCCCATTCACAAGGTGCACTTTCAGAAAGGATTGAAAAGATAAACCTCTCCGACTATATTTCAAATATTGAGGGAGAGGAGTTTTTATCTTTATTCTGGGAATAGAGAGGATTTATCAGAGATCCTTCCTCTTTTCCTTTGCCTTAACAAGCAGGTCTTTTAAAACATCTATACAATCTACCAGGGCGTTTTCGAATTTTTGTGAATGTCGCTCCACAACTATTTCGTTTCCGGGTATGTCAACTTTTACTTTGACATTCTTGTTGTCGTAATCCGGAAGGAGACTCATTACAACCTCAACTTTAGAGATTTCGTCATAATACCTCGGGAGTTTTTCGAGTTTTTTCTCAATGTAGTCGATCAATTTTTGATCTGCATCAAACTTGAGCGATTGAATCCTGATGTCCATATTATCCTCCTTTTTTTGCTCGCGGATGAGCGGTTAGAAATATACTTTTCAGCTTTTCAAATGAGTTGTGGGTATAAACCTGCGTTGCCGCAAGTGATGAGTGACCCAGTACCTCCTTTATACTGTTTAAATCTGCGCCGTTGTTGAGAAGATGAGTGGCTATGGAGTGCCTGAGCATATGCGGAGATTTTTTCCCGCTGAAACCAGGAGCCTTTTCAAGTTCTCTCTTCACTACTTTATTAACAAACGATAAATATAATGGTTGACCTCTATCTGTAAGAAACATCATTCCGGACTGGTTCTCATCGTAAAACTGAGCCATCATACCGGTATAAGTTTCAAGTTCGCGTGCCAGAGGGCGGGGAACAGGCACATCTCTCTGTTTATCTCCCTTGCCGGTAATCCTGAACAAAGACCGCTCTCTGTCCCAGTCTTTAACTTTTAACGATGCCAGCTCTGCCCTTCTTATTCCTGTTGAATAGATCAGGGAAACTATAGTACGGTCACGAAGAGCAAGGAAATCGCCCTCTTCGACGGGTTTTTCAAAATAGTTTTCCATATTGCTCTCAGTATAGAACTCAGGAAGTTTTGATGACATTTTTGGACGAAAAACCTTTTTTACTGGATTTGATTCAATAACTCCCCTGCGAACCAGAAAAGTACAGAAACTGCTGATTGCAGAAAGCTTAAGGTTCATGCTTCTTGGACTGAGTCCACTGTCAAGACCGTTTGCGATGAAACCTCGTATTACCTGAGGCCTGAGCTGAGCCAGAAACTCCTTCTCATCTGCAGGAGAGATGAATTCATAGAGTTCGCCTGCGTATTCACGGTACAGCAGCTGAGTTCTGGGCGAATATCTTTTGTGAACCCTTATGTAATCTATGAAATCCTCCAGCACCATCACCTTCATAATTTGCAACTAATTTACAAAATATATTGACAACTTCCAATAAAAAAACATGCACCAGAACTAATGTTCTGATGCAGTATTATTCTTCCGTCAACTAAGTTGCCGGGGGGATGTTAAAGAGTGACGTTACTCTTCGTTAATACGAAGATTCTGTACATATATTGCCTTCTTAACCTCATCGCGTCGCTTCACTGAATTTTTCACAAAAGTCTTACGACTTCTGAGCTCGCGGATGGTTCCTGTCTTCTCGAACTTACGTTTGAATTTCTTCAACGCTCTTTCAATATTCTCGCCCTCTTTAATTGGTACTATAATCACGCTAAAACACCTCCTTTTTTAAGAGTCGCAAAAGTATGGATTATTTTCATAAACGGCAAATCTTCAGCCCCTTTTTTTACTAACTTTGCATACCAAAAAATAAAACAATGAGTCTGACAGAGTTCCAGAAACAAGTCATGCAAGGGATTCCCGATGAATTACCGGCACCGGCATTATTTGAAAAAGAGATAAACCACGCCCCAAAAAGGAAGGATATACTATCTCCGGAAGAGAAAAAGCTAGCACTTAGAAATGCACTCAGATACTTCCCGCAAAAACATCATGAGGTTCTTGCACCTGAATTTGCGCGGGAACTTGCCGAGTTTGGCAGGATATACATGTATAGGTTCAGGCCCTCTTACAAGATAACAGCAAGATCAATTGACCAGTTCCCTCATAAATCTGTGCAGGCTGCGGCAATTATGCTTATGCTGAGCAACAACCTTGACTATGCAGTTGCACAGCATCCGCATGAACTTATCACATACGGAGGAAACGGAGCCGTTTTTCAAAACTGGGCACAGTATCTGCTTACAATGCAATACCTCTCCGGAATGACTGACGAACAGACCCTTGTACTCTATTCCGGACATCCAATGGGTCTCTATCCTTCGCACAAAGATGCTCCCAGAGTAGTAGTCACAAACGGAATGGTCATTCCAAACTACTCCTCAAAAGACCACTGGGAGAAATTCAATGCGCTGGGTGTTTCCCAATACGGACAGATGACTGCAGGTTCATTTATGTACATAGGCCCTCAGGGTATTGTTCACGGAACTACCATCACGGTCCTTAACGCTGCCAGAATGAAGATGAAACCGGGTGAAAATTCACTGAGGGGAAAGATTTTTGTAAGTTCCGGATTAGGCGGAATGTCCGGCGCTCAGCCTAAGGCAGCTGTTATTGCCGGAGTCATAGGGGTTATAGCCGAGATTAATCCAAAGGCTGTTCAGACAAGGCACTCTCAGGGCTGGGTTGATGAAGTTTATACAGACCTTGATCTGCTTATGGAGAGGATCCTGCGGGCAAAATCGGGAGGAGAGGCTGTCTCTCTTGCATACCAGGGAAATATTGTTGACCTGTGGGAAAAGTTTCTCGAAAAAGATATTTGCCCGGAACTGGGCAGCGATCAGACCTCACTGCACAATCCATGGGCGGGTGGCTACTACCCTGCCGGAATTGGCTTTGAAGAATCTAACAGAATGATGGCAGAGGAGCCCGAGAAATTTGCGGCGGCAGTGCGGGAGACACTTGTGAGACACTCAGCAGCAGTAAATAAACTCTCTGCAAGGGGAATGTATTTCTTCGACTATGGCAATGCTTTCCTTCTTGAGGCCTCAAGGGCAGGAGCTGACATTATGAATCCGGACGGCACTTTCAGGTATCCATCCTATGTCCAGGATATAATGGGGCCACTTTTCTTTGATTACGGGTTTGGTCCCTACAGGTGGGTTTGCACCTCTTC
>PHDT01000013.1 GCA_002842695.1 Bacteroidetes bacterium HGW-Bacteroidetes-10
GTTCCATTGGTGAGACCGGTTACTGTAATTGAACCGGCAGTACCGCTGCCTGTTAAACCACCCGGACTTGATGTTGCAGAGTAGCTTGTTATTTCAGAGCCGCCATTATTAGGTGCAGTAAATGTCACCCTTGCCTGGGCATCTCCCATTGTGGCCGTACCAATTATTGGTGCATCCGGGGCAGTGGAGGCAGCCGTGGCTTTATCGATAGCTACAACATATTTCTTGCCGCGAGAAAAGCCCCCATCAGGGGCTGCTTTGCTGATTGTCAAATAATTTGTACCATCAGATGAAAGACCAATTGTACAATTAGCTGTAGGTGTACCCGGATTGATAACCATATAGACCTTAGTATCGGTATTGGTTGCAGTTAGTGTGGCCGGAGTAGTTAACGTTACTACCGCTTCGCCTGATGTTCCCGTCTGGCTGGCAAGAGTATAGGCGACGTCTGTTGCAGGTGTTGCCTGGGTAATGTTTATTGTTCCACCGCTAAAAGCAAGGGTGCTATTTGCTGAGAGTTTAACAGCCTTTAGTTGGCCTGTTCCTTTTATCTGAAACTCAAGAACTGTAAAAAGGTGGTTATATTTGAGATTTACCTCATTAGCCACGGCGTTGGTGTTAGCTGGCGATGTTACTGTGACTGGAGTGGCCACCATAAAGTCAAGGGAGCCTATGTGGTCAGTATTACCTGCCACTGATTGTGTCTGATTAGCAGGTAATGTGACAGGAACAGCTGTTGCAGCCGGAGAACCCGTTGCATAAGGATAGTATGCATAAAATGTGTGGGAAGCGTTCGCTGCACCCCAATACATTGTTCCATTGAAGGCTGAACTTACTCCACTGTTTGCAGCAGTAAACTGTGTATTAATTATTGAAGATCCCATACCGCCTGAGGATGTACGAGCCTGAGAAGAGTAAATCCCAACTTTGTCTGTTGTCAGTATCCATGAAGTAACGAGTCCGTTGAGAGTAGTTTTTGTGGCTGCGTTTGCATCCGATCCTGTAATTAGGATTTTCTCAGACGTGACACCGGCAGCACCTCCTTCTGATTGCTCTTTAGCGCAAGAGGTAAAAGCGAGGATTAAAAGCAGTGAAAGTATCGGAGTGATATTCTTGATAAATATATTTTTCATAAATAATCTGTTATTAATTCAATTAGTAATTACCAGGCGCCCTCACCAAAGTCAGTGGCAGAATCGGCAAATCCCTTCTCTACTGAGACTTCAATTACCTCTATAAAAGGCGGTTCATAATTTGAGATTAAAGCAGATAATCCCCTCTTCTCGGTCAAATTGGCTGAGTTTGTATTTTCCATATCAAGGTTTTAATAACTGAATTACTGAATTTAAAGCAGACTTGTTTTAAATTTGAATAAAGATAGAGGTAATAAATTAAAAAACAAGCAGAAGCCTTGTAAATATTGACATTTCTCCATTTATTTTTCATGTTTTGTCATCCGGCATATTGCCTGTCAGTTTTTACGATTTAATTAAAAAATTAAATTATTTTTACGCTTTATATTACTGAATCAAATAATATCAATAAATAATCTATGAAAAGTAAACTAATTGCCATGTTAATTTCTACAGCTGCCCTTGCTGCATCCTGCGGAGAAAACGCAGAAAAGCAGGCAGCACCAATAACAAAAAGCACCATCACTGTTGAGAACGGCAGGCTCACTCCTGAGGTTATGCACAGTATGGGAAAACTCTCAGACCCGCAGGTATCACCGGACGGAGGCGAAATTCTGTATGGTGTCGCCTACACAAGTATTCCTGAAAACAAGAACAACAGGGAACTCTTTGTTATGAAGGCCGATGGCTCTGATATCCGTCAGCTTACCACCTCTGCAGGAAGCGAAAACAACGCAAGGTGGATTAACGACGGAAAAGAGATAGCCTACCTTTCGGGCAGCCAGATATGGATAATGGGGAAGGATGGCTCAAAAGCCAGAAAAATAAGCGACTACGAGCCGGGGATAAATGAATTCACATTCTCTCCGGATGGCAGCAAGATTCTCTTTGTAAGTGATGTAAAGGCCGACAAAAAAGCTGCAGATGTCTGGCCTGATCTTGACAAGGCAAACGGAAGAATGATCTCAGATCTTATGTACCGCCACTGGGACCATTTTGTTGAGACAATTCCACACTCTTTCATTGCAGATTTCGATGGCAAGGAACTTGCCAACATTACAGATATTCTTGATGGTGAAATGTTCGAGCTCCCTACTATGCCATTTGGCGGAGTTGACCAGCTCAGCTGGAGTCCGGACGGAACAAAGATTATCTATGCATGTCGTAAGGTTACAGGTAAAGAGTATGCATACTCAACAAATACTGACATCTACCTCTATGACATAGCAGCAAAGAGTCATGAAAACCTCACAGAGGGAATGATGGGTTACGACACAGACCCGCAGTTCTCTCCTGACGGAAAGAGCATTGCATGGATCTCAATGGAGCGTGCAGGCTTTGAAGCCGATAAAAAACGCCTCTTTACCATGGACCTGGAGAGTCGTGAGAAGAGAGAACTTACTACCGATTACCCATACAATGTTGAAAGCATAACATGGATGGCAGACGGCTCCGGTATTTATTTCAACTCATGCGTTAAGGCACTTACAGGAATCTACCAGGTAAACCTTGCAGACAAGGCTATCAGAAAGGTGGTTGAAGATCAGTTTGATTTTGACGGTGTTCAGCTGGCCGGGGATAAACTCATTGGCACCTTCAAGAGTATGTCTATGCCTAACGAAATAGCTTCAATTGATCCTGCAGCAGGAACATATACTCAGATTAGCTTTGAAAACAAGCACCTTCTTGACCAGATCAAAATGGGTAAGGTTGAGGAAAAATGGGTTAAAACTGTTGACGGAAAGGATATGCATATGTGGGTAGTTTACCCTCCTGATTTTGATTCATCAAAGGTATACCCTGCCCTTCTCTTCTGCCTTGGCGGACCTCAGGGCACCCTGAGCCAGAACTGGTCATACAGATGGAACTTTCAGCTTATGGCTGCACAAGATTATATAGTAATCCTTCCAAACAGAAGAGGCACAACAGCATTCGGTCAGGAGTGGACAGACCAGATTTCCGGAGACTACATTGGTCTAAACATGCAGGATTATTTCACATCAGTTAAGGAGCTCAAAAAGGAGAAATATGTAGGAAAAGTAGGTGCAGTGGGAGCAAGCTACGGTGGATACTCTGTTTATTACCTTGCAGGTATTCACAAGGGAGTGTTCTCTGCATTCGTTTCTCACGCAGGCATTTTCAATCAGGAGCATATGTACATGACAACTGAGGAGTTATGGTTTCCGCACTGGGACAACGGCGGAGCACCATGGGACGATAATCCTGTTGCAAACAGACATTATGCAAACTCTCCTCACAAGCTTGTAAAGAACTGGGACACCCCTATTCTTATTACTCACGGCGAGATGGACTACAGGGTACCGGTAGATCAGGGAATGGCAGCGTTCAATGCAGCAAAGGCTCTTGGTGTACCATCCGAGATGCTTCTCTTCCCGGGCGAAAACCACTGGATTCTCAAACCGCAGAACAGTATTCAGTGGAACAGAATCTATTTTGCATGGCTTGACAAATGGCTTAAGAACTAAACCCCAACAATAATAATATGAAAAAAACTCTATTCACGGCAACCTTGCTCGCTCTGGCAACTTTGACTTTTGCACAGAAAAAGCCTCTTGACCACTCTGTCTATGACGGATGGAAAAGCATAAGCGGACTCAGCACTACCAATGACGGAAAATTCTCGGTTTTTCAGGTAAATGCTCAGGAGGGCGATGGATATCTTCTTTTTCTGAACAATGCATCTTTGACAAAGGACTCAATTGCAAGAGGCAGCTCGGCAAGAGTTACCGAAAACGATAAATATGCAGTTTTCTCAATCAAGCCCCTCTTTGCTCAGACAAAGGCGGCAAAGCTTAAGAAAGCCAAACCAGATCAGATGCCTAAGGATACTCTGGCAATTTACAACCTCACAACAAAGGAACTTAAAAAAATTCCGCACCTGAAGGGATTCAAAATGGGAAAATGGGCAAAGAATTATGTTGCCTTCCAGACCACTCCTCCGGCAGATACAGCAAAATCGAAGAAACCAGTAAAGAAAGACAAGGACGAGGGAAGTGACCTTATGGTATACACTTTTGCTACGGGCAAGACAGATACCCTTAAGCTGGTATCTGACTACAGCTTTTCAACAGGCGGAGATACACTGTTTGTAACAACCAGACCAAATTCAAAGGATTCGGTTAACAAGGCGGGATTGTATATGTATCTTCCCGCAACAGGTCTCAGAACAGCCATGTTCAACCACGATCTGAAACAGAGCGTGAAACTTCCTGAGGTAAGTGAAGATAACAGCAGGATGGTCTTCTATGCAAAACTCGACACAACTAAAAAGAATAAAGATAAATTTATCTCAATTCTTGAATACAGAGCATCTTACCCCCAGGCTAAGGTTATTATTGATAACTCACTGGAAGGACTTCCAAAAGATATGTCCATAAGTGAGAACAGATCGCTTCAGTTCAGCAAGCAGGGTACCAGGCTCTTCTTTGGGATTGCTCCGGTAATGGCAGAGAAGGATACTTCCATTGCAGATTCAGAGGTTGCAAAACTGGATATCTGGCACTATGCAGAGCCATACAATCAGCCTATGCAGCTCCTCAACCTCTCAAGAGAACTTAAGAAAAGCTACCTGAGCAAGATTGAACTGGATGGCGAAAAGTCATTTGTCCAACTGGGCAAAGAGGAGTATAATCCTGTTGTTACAGCCGACTGGTCTTCAGATATTGCTTATGCTGTATCTGATTATGAATACCGACTTGAATCGCAATGGTCTGCTAATCCAAGAAGAGACCTGTATGTTATTGATGTAAAAACCGGAAAGAGTACAAAAGTAGTTGCCGACACATATATGAGTAACATTACCTCTTCCCCTGACGGAAATTTCCTTGCATGGTACAATAACGCAGAGAAGCAGTGGTACTCTTATGAGTTTGCTAACGGTAACACTATAAACATTACAAAGGGAATCAATGTCTCTTTTGCCGATGAAATTCACGACTCACCTTCGATGGCATCATCTTATGGTCATGGCGGATGGGCAGAGGGCGACAAGGCAATATTTATTTATGACAGATATGACATCTGGCAGTTAGACCCAAGAGGAGCAGTTCCGGCAATCAACTTTACTGACGGAATGGGAAGGGCAGAGAGAAAAACATTCAGAATAACCAGACCGGAAAACACAATCTCCATGCCTATGGCGATGAGAGGAATGGGTGGCGCTCCCGAAGCAGTTAATCTTAAGAAGATTGTTTACTTTACTGCATTTGACAACGTTTCCAAAGGCAACGGTTATTACTTTAAGGATCTGTCAAAGAAAAAACCTGAAATGAAGCAGTGGGTTCTTGAGCCTGTGACCTTTGCAAGTATAAGCAAAGCTAAAAATGCAAATGTTGTGGCTTTTGTTAAAAGTAACTTCACAACCTCTCCCGAAGTGTGGATTACAAAAGACAATTTCAAGACTCAGTCGTGCATTACAGACATTAATCCTCAGCAGAGAGACTACAACTGGGGAACTGTTGAGCTTGTAAACTGGAAATCTGCAAACGGGCTGGAGCTCGAAGGTCTTCTTTACAAACCGGAGAACTTCAATCCTGCCAAAAAATATCCAATGATTGTATATTTCTACGAAAGAAACTCAGATCTTCTTCATGCATACAGGGCACCGGCACCAAGCCGCTCTACAATTAACATCCCTTACTTTGTAAGTAATGAATATATTGTATTTGTTCCGGATATCGCATACGAGATTGGACATCCGGGCAAAAGTGCAATCGACTGTATTGTTCCGGGAGTTAAAATGCTTTGTCAAAACTCCTGGATTGACAGTGAAAATGTAGCTATTCAGGGACAGAGCTGGGGTGGATATCAGGTTGCCTACATGGTTACACAGCCTCAGACATTTAAATGGAAAGCAGCAGGAGCCGGTGCTCCGGTTGCAAACATGACAAGTGCATACGGAGGAATCCGCTGGGGTTCAGGAATGGTAAGACAGTTCCAGTATGAGCATACTCAAAGTCGTCTAGGAAAAACTCCATGGGAGGCTCTAGATCTCTATATTGAAAACTCTCCGCTCTTCTTCGCAGACAAAATTGAGACTCCAGTTCTTATCATGCATAATGATGCAGATGACGCAGTTCCATGGTATCAGGGTATTGAATACTTCACTGCACTCAAGCGTCTGGGCAAACCGGCATGGCTGCTTCAGTATAACAAGGAGGTGCATAATCTTGCAAACAGGGTTAATGCCAAGGACCTTAGTATAAGACTGGCACAGTTCTTTGATCACTTTCTTAAAGGCGCACCTATGCCTGTATGGATGAAGTACGGAGTACCGGCAACTTCAAAGGGTATAGACTGGGGATATGAACTTGTAAAATAAATAATCAGATTGCTTTTATAAAAGTATCTGAAATATTATGGTAAGAAAACACAAACCTGTTAGTTCGGGTTTGTGTTTTTTTCTTAAATTTGCCTGAATTAGAATTAGTTGATATGAAGGCTTCTGTAGGTTCACAAATTAAAACGGTTCTCATATTGCTGGGATTCTTTTTTGCGGCTGAATCATGCCGGTCCGGCAAAGAATACAGTCATGAGAAAATTGCAGCACCAAGGGTTGTGAAGGTGTCCGGACACAAGATATCTGCAGACAGTATATCATTACCAGCACCTTTGCCTGCAGGAGATCCGATTATTGTTACAGTTGGCAAATTAAGAGAGAACGTTCCCGAAACCAATATCAAACTGGCCGGTTTGCCTGAAACTCTAATTGTTACAGAACCCGTTAAAAAAACCATTGGTATTAATAGTCCTGATGCACCTGTAATAACAACTGTTAAGGAGGTCCCTGTTTTTTGCAAAGCTCCGGAAATGGTTCTTGCAAAAGATGCATACATTAAAGATATTAATCCGCATAATTTTAGTAGTTATAGTAAATTACAAGGACTCAGGCATGATCAGGTAAGGGCTCTTATCGAAGACAATCTGGGGAATCTGTGGCTTGGCACAGACGACGGACTTACCAGATTCGACGGAAAATATTTTTCACACTACACAACAGAGCAGGGGCTGAATAACAATCTTATCCTCTCTCTTATCCAGGACTCAAAAGGCAATATCTGGTTCGGGACATTCAGGGGTGGGGTAACCCGCTACGACGGAATGAATCTTACAACCTTTTCTGCCTCTTCCGGTCTCCCAAGCGATATAGTTAACAGCATTTTTGAAGACAACACGGGAAAAATCTGGATTGGAACAGGCGGTGGTGTATGTGTATACGACGGCAAGTACATAACAACATATACAACGGCTCAGGGGTTGTGCGGAAATGATGTAAGGGCAATAAATCAGGATAATAAAGGCAACATCTGGATTGCAACCAACGGAGGTGGGTTGTCATTATTTGACGGAAAATCTTTTACTTCCTATACTGAAAAAGAGGGATTTGCGAATAATTTCACAGCTTCTCTATACAAAGACAAGGCTGGAAATATGTGGATTGGCGCAACCAATTCTGGTGTTATTAAGTTTGACGGAAAGAGTTTTACACACTATACCAAAAAAACAGGGTTGGGCAGCAATTCCATACGTACCATTATGGAAGATAATACCGGCAATCTTTGGTTTGGGACTACTGATGCCGGACTCACTATGTTTGACGGAAAGTTTTTCCATCAGTTCAATATGAAAGAGGGACTTGGGTCTGACTATATCCGCAGCTCACTTCAGGATTCCAACGGAAATATATGGTTTGGGACCAGAATGGCAGGCCTTACAAGATATGAGGGAAACAAATTCACTCACATGACCGAAAACGAGGGTCTGAGCAATAACCGTGTAATGAATATTCTTGAAGACAAGGATGGTAATATGTGGTTTGCAACATTTGGTGGTTATGTCTCAATTGTTGGCACAAAAGAGATTGACAGCGTTAAAAGAAAGGTATTCAAACTTTTCGGCAGCAAAGAGGGCTTGAAGAGCAGCAGAATTTACAGTTTACTTCAGGACGATTCAGGCAATATCTGGTTTGGAACTGACGGAGGCGGCGTAACTAAGTTCGACGGAAAGAAGACATACACATACACAAAGGAGCAAGGACTTGCAGATGATGCCATAAGAACAGTTTTCCAGGCCAAAAGCGGTAAAATGTGGTTTGCTACTTATGGTGCAGGCCTGTCAGTATTTGACGGAAAGCATTTCACGAATTTCACAACAGCCAACGGGCTAAGCAGTAACAACATTCTTTCCATATTCCAGGACAGTCGCGGTACAATCTGGCTTGGAACAGACGGCGGAGGTGTTATGGCATATAAAAATGACACTATCACACATTATACACAAAAACAGAACTTTTTCAGCAACACTGTCTACAGCATAGCAGAAGATAAACAGGGAGACATCTGGTTTGGCACGGGGGGAGCAGGACTGGTGAAATATGATGGTGAAAATTTCGTACAATATGCAGAAGAGAGCGGGCTTAACAATAACCATGTTCTAAGCATGATTATCGGCAAATATGGGAACATCTGGGCCGGAACCAGATTTGGCATTAATTTCGTTCATAATCAAGATGTCAGTGAGGCAAAGGATACAAGCAAAATATTGAAAATTGTAAGTTACAACTTCGAAGACGGATTTATTGGAATTGGTTGTAATTTAGATGCAATTGGCGGTCAAAGCGATGGCACAATGTGGGTTGGTACAACCGACAGGCTTACTGCATATCATGGTAAAAAAGAGAAACAGGATTTTGTTGAACCTAATCTGCAGATAACAGCTCTTCAGTTGTTTCACGAAGATATTCCCTGGTCACTCCTTCACAGGCAGAAGGATACATCAATTACACTTCACAACGGGGTAGAGATTGGCAGGTTTCATTTTAGCGAAATTTCCAGATGGTATGGCCTTCCTAAAGATCTTAAACTCTCTTATAAACACAACTATCTTAGTTTCAACTTTATTGGAATTACCCAGTCCCACATCAATAAAATCAATTATGATTATATGCTTGAGGGAATGGATAAAAGCTGGAGTTCGCACACAACAAGAACTGAAGTTACATATGGTAATCTGCCGCCCGGTAAATACAAATTCAGAGTAAGAGCTATCAGACAGGACGGGACTCCGGGAAATGAACAGTCATACAGCTTTACAATCACCCCTCCCTGGTGGAAAACCTGGACATTTTATTTCGCTCTTGCCGGTTTGATTATATTTCTTGTTTTGTTGCTCATGAGGCAAAGGGAGCGCAGCCTCGTTCATGACAAGGATCTTCTTGAGAAGAAGGTAAAAGAACAGACTTCTGAACTTACACAAAAGAATCAGGAACTTCAGATGACAAATATGGAGAAGGACAAACTATTCTCTATCATAGCGCATGACCTCAGAGGGCCTTTCAGCAGTTTCCTTGGACTTACTCAGATAATGTCAGAGGAGCTCTCAGCCTTTACGATGGATGAAATAAAGTCGTTTGCCGAGAACATGAACAACTCTGCAAGGCACCTTTTCAGTCTGCTTGAAAATCTTTTACAGTGGTCAAGGATGCAGCAGGGAGCTATTACGTTCAGGCCTCAGTCTGTACTTTTAAGCACAATTACTCACGATAATATGGGTTGGCTTACTCAGTCTGCTCAGGAGAAAGATATTTCACTTACAATTGACATTCCTCAGGATATGAGCGTAGTAGCAGACATAAATATGCTTCAGACAGTAATAAGAAACCTTATTTCAAATGCAATCAAGTTCACCCCAAAAGGAGGATCTGTTTTGCTTTCTGCCCGGCAGGCCCCGGAAAATATTGAAATCTCAATAAAAGATAATGGAATTGGAATGAACAGCGAAATACTGGGCAACCTCTTTAAACTGAAAACTTCAATCGGACGTGCAGGTACAGACGGAGAACCCAGTACAGGTCTGGGATTGATGATTTGTAACGAGTTGGTTGAACTTCATGGAGGAAAAATCATTGTAAACTCCTCTGAGGGGAAAGGATCTGAGTTTATTGTCCAGATACCAGTCAGGTAATTTATTAATAATTCTGTTATAATATGAATTTTAACCCTGCCGGAAAATCCATAAAAAAAATAATTTACACACTTGTAATTTTTTCTCTAATCTCCTGTTCAGGCGAAAAGGAAAAGCAATCGGCAGAAATTTCCGACTCTTTGGTTATTAAAGCAGAAGGAGATATTGTTCCGGCAGACAGTATAATGCCACCGGTTATTACTCCTGCAGGCAAACCTACTGTTACTTCGGTTGGAAGAATTAACGGAGCTACAAATTTTCAGTCAGTTCATTCAGTTTTTATCCCTCGTGTAATTGAGATGAAAGATCCAATTATTAAGAAAGTTGGATTGAATGGAGTAAGAACTCCCCAGTCAATTCCGGCCAAGGGAGTAAAAAGAGTTTGTGAGCTTCCTGAGAAGGTTCTCGTGAAGGAGCCCTATTTTAAGGATATTAATCCATCAAATTTTTTCTATTTTGGTAAACAGCAGGGATTAAGGCACGACCAGATAAGATGCATGATTCAGGACAAAATGGGAAATATCTGGCTTGGCACAGACAACGGACTTACTAAATATGATGGTAAGTATTATTATCACTATACTACTTTACAAGGTCTGAACCATAATGTAATCATGACCCTCTTTCAGGACTCTGAAGGGAATATTTGGTTCAGCACTTTCGAGGGAGGTGTTACAAAATTTGACGGAAGGTACCTTACAACTTTTACAACTGATGGTGGCCTTCCATATAATATTGTAAACAGTATTTTTGAAGACAGCTCAGGAGCAATTTGGTTTGGGACAAAAAGAGGACTTGCAAAATATGATGGTAATTATTTCACAATCTTCAGAAAAAGCGAAGGTCTCCCATCAAGTGATGTAAGATCAATGCTTCTCGATGATACAGGCCGAATGTGGATTGCAACATATGGCGGTGGAATCTCAATTTACGACGGAACTTCATTTACATCTTATACAGACAAGCAAGGATTGCCTCAAAACCTCATATTTATGTTGTTTAAGGACATCGACGGCAATATCTGGATTAGTACTTCTTATGCAGGTCTTGTTAAATATGACGGAACCAATTTTTTGCATTATACAGTTAAGGAGGGGCTTGGAAGCAACTCTGTAAGAACCATTGTGCAGGACGAAAATGAAAACCTCTGGTTCGGAAATGGAGTCGGAACAATTACCAGGTTTGACGGACGTTCATTCCGTGTTCTTGGCAAAGAAGATGGCCTTGTTGCAGAATCAATGCGCTGTTCAATGATAGACATTAACGGAAATATGTGGTTTGGGACACGCGGTGCAGGACTGATTCGTTTTGATGGAGTGCTCTTTACTCACCTTACACAGGGAGAAGGACTTAGTAACAGCCGTGTAGTAAGTATGCTGGAAGACAGATACGGAAATCTTTGGCTGGGAACATACGGGGGCTATGTTACCATCTATTCAGAAAATGAAGAAGATGGTATTTCAAGGTCTAAATTCAGGAAGTTTGGGAAGGCAGAGGGTCTTTTAGATGGATATATTTTTGCAATGACATCAGATAAAAACGGGAATATCTGGTTTGGAACAGACATGAGAGGCCTATCTGTATACGATGGAAATAATACATACACATATACAACAAAACAGGGTATAGAAAACAACAATATTAATACTGTATATGAAGACAGGGCAGGAAACATATGGTTTGCAAGCTTCTATTCAGGAGTAACAAAATTTGACGGAAAAAACTTTGTTCACTATTCAAAGCAGCAAGGTCTGGCACATAAACAGATTGTATCAATGCTTCAGGATAGTAAGGATAATTATTGGTTTGGGAGCAATGGCGGAGGTTTAACTCTTTTTGACGGGAGAACCTTTATACATTTCCATAAAGAGAACGGCTTCCCGGGGAATACTGTAACTTCTATGGTTGAGGACCGGGAAGGGGTTATATGGTTTGGAACAGAAGTCGGAATTATCAGATATGACGGACAAACCTTTATTAAATATAGTGAGGAGAGCGGACTAAGGAATACAAAAATTATGAGCCTTCTCATTGACCAGACCGGGAATCTGTGGGCAGGAACAAGGCAGGGGCTACATGTAATCAAAAGAAGGTATCTTGAACGTATTGAGTCTTCCAACAAAGATATTTACATTAACAGTTATGATGTTGAAGATGGCTTTCTTGGTGTTGATTGTAATGTTGGTTCTCTGATTCAAAGCAATAAAGGAACTATATGGATTGGTACTGCAGACAGACTTACTGCCTTTCATGGTGATAATTACTCTTCAGTTTCAGTACCTCCAAATATTCAGATAACAGGAATTCAGCTATTCAATGAAGAGTTGCCCTGGCCTGAAATTGCAGAAAATATTGACACCACAATTCAGCTTCATAATGGAGTTGAAATCAAGAATTTTAAATTTAACGATCTTGAAAAGTGGTATTCACTTCCTAAAAATCTCAAGCTTTCACACCAACATAACTACATAACAATAAACTATATAGGCATAACTCACTCCCAAATGGCGAATGTTCGCTATCAATACAAACTTGAAGGTCTTGATAAAGACTGGAACATGCCTACTGACAGAACTGAGGTCTCTTACGGAAACCTTAGTCCGGGTAAATATGAATTCCGTGTAAAAGCAGTATCCGGTGACGGTGAAATGAGCGATGAAGCAGCATATTCATTTACGATACGACCTCCCTGGTGGAATACCTGGTGGTTCTATCTGATTGCAGTTTTTGCCCTTGCATCTACGTTTTATAGTTTTGTAAAAAGAAGGGAGTACCAATTAAAAAATGACCGGGAACTCCTGCAAAAAAAGGTTGATGCTCAGACCTGCGAATTAACAGACAAAAATACTGAACTTCAGAAACTCAATCTGGAAAAGGATAAATTGTTTTCGATTATTGCTCACGACTTAAGAGGACCTTTCAGCAGTTTTATTGGCCTCACAAGGCTTATGGCAGACGATCTTGATATTTTTACCAAGGATCAGATAAGGGAATTTGCTGAAAAGATGAATAACTCTGCAAGTAATTTATACAACCTTCTTGAAAATCTTTTGCAGTGGTCAAGAATGCAGCAGGGTACAATTCCATTTAATCCAAAACAGTTAAATTTAAAGAGTATCATATCAGAAAGCATGGACTGGATTGAACAGTATGCCAGAGATAAGAGGATAGATGTCAATGTTGAAATTCCTGAAAAACTAAATATTACAGCCGACAGCAATATGATTCAGACTATAATCAGAAATCTGGTATCAAATGCAATCAAGTTTACTCCGGAGGGTGGAAGTGTTACTCTCACTGCCAAATCCAAACCTAAGCGCAAGGTTGAGATTGTCATTTCCGACAATGGAATTGGCATGGAGGAGGAGATGATAGGAAATCTGTTCCAGATGAATATTGAGACGGGACGCAATGGAACAAACGGAGAACCTAGCACAGGCCTTGGTCTTCTCATTTGCAAGGAGTTTGTTGAGAAGCATAATGGCTCACTAGAGGTAGAGTCAGAAGTAAATAAAGGGTCACGTTTTATCGTAACCCTTCCCCTTTAAAATTATACTCTCACTATTTTGATGTAAGTACAAGAACGTAATCACGCTCCTGTTTTGCGCTGTAAGGAAAATCATTGCCCTCTTCTGAAATGTTTCTTAATGAAGCGGTGAAGTTTTCCTGATTTTCAAGATCTAGATAAATCAAATCTTTACTGCCTTTAAGAAGCCATGCAGAATATCCTTCTAAACCGTCAACTGCAGCCATTACAGAGGAGTTTAAATTAGATAGCGATATTGGTCCTTTGGCATATT
This sequence comes from Bacteroidetes bacterium HGW-Bacteroidetes-10, assembly GCA_002842695.1. GTDB lineage: Bacteria > Bacteroidota > Bacteroidia > Bacteroidales > UBA932 > Bact-08. The sequence goes on from PHDT01000013.1 coordinate 13,916, forward strand.
TTAGAACAGATGTCACTTTTTCTCCTTCATTGAAATATGATGAAATAGTATCCGGAATTGACAGTTTACCACCGGTCCCATACTTTTCAAAGAAAAACTCAGCAAGCTCAGTTGCATCACTTGCCGCCGCGGCAGATGAAGCAGTATATACCACAGTAATGTACAAATTACCCATAGCCGTCTGAAACTGCATTGGAGATGTGCAATCGTAACAAAAGCGACTATCTGCAGGGTTGCACTTAAAAGTATGCTGGGAATAAATACCATAAGCGTCTTCCGGAGATGGCATTTTGTAAACTTCAACAGTATAGCTGTTTCCTTTGTAGTTGAGTTCAGCAGCCGTGAGCTCTTCAAAGCCATATTCCAGAAACAGGTCGCTGCCTCCGTTCATAAACCCATACAGAGCCTTTCCCTTGAATACCCTCTCATTTTTTATTTCGGGAGAATCCTGAGCAAATGCAGCTAATGAAGAGACAAGCAAAAGGAAAAATGTCGCAATTCCGGCAGATATCTGTCTAAATTTCATAAAGTTCAATTTTATTACTGTCACTTACTCCCAGCCCAAGGTCGGTTGCCATATCAAGGAATCTTGAAGCTTTTGGATTGTCCTCTTTTTGTATGCCTTCTGCAATTCTCTTTTTGATAATAATATCATGCCCCACCCTGTCAACAGCAACAGGGTCTGAGCCTACAATGAGAGTATTGTAATTACATATAAATTGTGGCTTGGCACCTGGACCACCGTCAAAACATCCTATAAGACCATCAACAATGTTAAGTACTACTTTATCTCTAATTGGAGGAAAAGCACAAACATATGCACATGTCTCATGCCATAACTTTCCATGCAAACGGCTTGTGTTGGTTATTGCGCCAAATGCAAGATTCTTAAGACATAATGTTGTTGTTGGACCGGCGTTCTTAAGAATTGGGATGTTAATAATCTTGGTTACCTTTTCAGTTGCGATCTTTGTAAAGTATGAGTATTTCCCGCCATTTACCATGTAAGGGATAGTATAGTCGTCATGAACACCTTCAACATCTGCGTAGAAATACTGATTCTTCTCAACTCTCTCCTCAGAATAAAGTTTTCCCTCAGCATTATAGAAACTTCCTTTCTCATCCATGCACTCTGTTCCGGTGATTGTTATACCCGGATAGTTCTCCTTAGTATATCCAACCTCATGCAGCTGCATCTCTCTTCTGTCCCAGATTACAATGTTTGCTCTTGGTATCCCTGCCTCTTCCAGCTGACGGATAACTGCACCGGTGACTGCATGAGATGTTGAGAGTGTTTTTCCTGCAACCGGATTAACTTTTAAGCCAACTATATCCTTTGGTGAAACAAACTTCCTCCATGCCTTTTTCAGATTTTTTTCTCCGGTGAGTTTTAGCATGCTCTCTTTTAGCATTGTGTATGCAGCATCTGGTGAGGGAACCCCGTCAATAACTGAATTTGGGTTTGTGGCTCTTACTACTTTGCCTGGATAAAGTCCGGGCATAGACCCTTTTACTCTTGGGATTGCAATTGCATCACTGATGTTTGTTGCCGGTTTGTCATCTGCGCCAAACAGCGGTGACATTTCGGCGGCTTTTACTACAGGATTGAGCGCAAGCCCGGCCCCTGTCAGGGAGACGAACCTGAAGAAATCTCTTCTTTTCATGATTATGAGCGTTTATCTGGTTAATTCAAATTCCACTCTGTCCCCTCTTTGGTATCTTTAATCTGGATACCAAGAGCTGTAAGTCTCTCTCTGATTTTGTCGCTGGTTGCGAAATCTTTACTTGCCTTTGCCTCTCTCCTCACATCCAGAATCATCTCTACAACTCCCCTTAGTGTTTCTCCTGTTCCCGATGCGGCCTGCTCATCTGTCAGGCCCAGAATTCCCACAGAGATCTCTTCAAAAAGCTCTCTAAGAATACTCTTATCCTCTTCCCTTATTACAGTCTGTTTTTCTTTTATTGTATTTACAATCCTCACGGCTTCAAAGAGATTTGCGATTGCAATTGGTGTGTTCAAATCGTCGCAAAGTGCCGTGTAAACACTCTCTTTAAGTTCGGCTAAACCTTCGATAGCTGTACCGTTTTGTGCCGATTTTAATTTTGAGGCATCATTCCCTGCCTGAACAAGTCTCTTAAGACCCTTCTCAGCTGCCTGCAGAGCTTCATTACTGAAATCAAGCGTGCTTCTGTAGTGAGCCTGAAGAATAAAGAACCTTATTGTCATAGGTGAATATGCCTGAACCAGAATTTTGTGATTTCCTGTAAAGAGCTCCTCCAGGGTGATGAAATTGCCTAGCGACTTACCCATTTTCTGCCCGTTAATGGTGATCATATTGTTATGCATCCAGTAACGAACACCGCTTTTTCCTCTTGCCGCCGTATTCTGAGCCAGCTCACACTCGTGGTGAGGAAAGAGAAGGTCCATTCCACCTCCGTGAATATCAAATGTCTCTCCAAGATATTTCGAAGACATTGCGGAGCATTCTACATGCCATCCCGGAAAACCGTCACTCCATGGAGAAGGCCAGCGCATGATATGTTCCGGCGCGGCTTTCTTCCAAAGTGCAAAGTCAAAAGGTGACCGCTTGTCACTTTGTCCGTCAAGAGTTCTGGTGTTTGACTGCATATCATCAAGAGAGCGTCCGGAAAGTGCTCCATAATTATGTTTTCTGTTGTATTCCTCAACATCAAAGTATACAGAGCCATTGCTCTCATATGCAAAACCCTTATCCAGTATCTGGTTTACAAGAGAAATTTGTTCAATAATATGGCCGGATGCCCTTGGCTCAATGTCAGGAGGAAGAGTGTTAAGCAGTTTCATCGCTTCGTGATACCTGAGGGTGTAGTGCTGAACTACCTCCATTGGCTCCAGCTGCTCCAGACGTGCTTTCTGTGCAATTTTATCCTCTCCTGAGTCTGAATCATTTTCCAGGTGACCCACATCAGTAATATTTCTCACATATCTCACCTTGTAACCGATTTTCCTCAACAGTCGAACCAATACATCATATGTTACTCCCGGTCTTGCGTGACCCAGATGTGCATCGCCATATACAGTTGGACCGCAGACATAAATTCCGGCAAGGCCCGGTGTCACAGGTTCAAAAATCTCTCTTTTACGGTTAATAGTATTATACAGATAAAACTCTCTCATAATTTGAAGTATTTGAGGGTATCGGGAGTCCGGTAAGGACTCCCATCAAACAGACCCCAAAAATACAACAAAATTTCTATTCAAAAGACTCCGGGAGATGATGTTTGATACTCAGAGCAACAATCTCATATGTCTGGCGCTCCACTCCCGTTTTTGTCTGGTACTGGACGGGCTTTATTCTGCCTGTTACCGACAAAGTATTTCCCTTCCTGATTGATGAAAATTCCGGCATTCCCTTGCCGGCCCAGGCAACAATATTATGCCAGACCGTCTCCTCCTGCCACTCTCCTTTTTTGTTTTTATAGGCCTCGTTTGTTGCCAGCGATAACCGCATCACCTGCACACCATCTTCCAGGGAGTTGATCCTGGGGTCGAATCCCACATTTCCTCTCAGCTCCACACGATTAATCGACTTTTCCATTGTCATTGAAATTTAATTTGTTTGCAAGACAAAGTAAAAAAGCAGAAGTTATATTCTTCTGCTTATAAGTATTTAAAATCGATTATAAACGTTTATTTCAGATTTAGTCATCTGGTATATTCGATACTGTTTCTTTCAAGAAGAGTAAAAGCACCGTTTTCCTGAGCCACTCTCGAGATACTGCAGGGATAGAAAAACCCGTGTAACTTCCAGTAGTCATCTATGGAATTATTTTCGAAGTATGCCATAATCAGACGAAGAATAACCGCATGAGTAACAATAAGAACGCGTTCGCCTTTATGGGCTTCAAAAAGAGGTAAAACAAAGCTAAGAGCTCTGTTTTGTACCTCATCAAATTTTTCACCCCCAGGACCGGGTATAAATGCAGAAGGGTGAGAACCAAACGCATGCATTCGAACAGGGTCCTCTTCTGTTGCCCTGGCAAATGACTTACCCTCAAGATCTGCAAGGTTTATCTCTCTGAGGGAGTCAGAAAGTTCAATACCTGGAAGTCCCGTCTCTTTCATGATAATAGTAGCCGTTCGTTCTGCTCTTGGCAACGAACTCGAATATATTGCAGTAATCCCTTTATCCCTGAAATATGCTCCAAGAACACGTGCCTGAGAGAGTCCCATTTCTGTAAGGGGGGAGTCGAGCTGTCCCTGCATCCTTCTTGCCACGTTCCACTCTGTCTGTCCGTGTCTGGTAAATATTAATTCAGTCATAATAAGGGGAGAATATGGCTGCAAAGATACTTTTTTAGAAATAACAGCAGAAATTTATTCTTGGACAAAAAAATACATATTCAGGTATTTATTCAGTAAAAGATGGCATATAACAATCTTAATATGCTAACAGTTAGTAAATTTACAATCAAAAAAATGGCAACTTGCAGAGAGTGCGGTGCAGATATTTACGGAAGAAGCGATAAACTCTTTTGCGGTGACTCGTGCAGAAATGCATTCAATAATAGCAAAAGGAGCAGTTCAGACAGGGAGACCGCCAGAATAAACAGGATATTATGTAAAAACAGAAACATTCTGGAATCAGTTATTAATCAGGGGAAAAAATGCTGTAACAGGGAACTTCTCCTTTCGATGGGTTTCAATTTCAATTATGCTACTTCCTTTATGATAAAAGAGGGTGGGAAAATTGTGGTTTCATGTTACAATTTCTGCTATGTAAATAGCTCAAATGGGCGTGTTTACATCTCCCAAAAAAATATTTTAAAATGAGACAAAATAATGCATACATTTGACACATTAAATAATCCTTATTTTTTGGAACTAATAAATTAATTATCAATACGATGAAAAAGATTATAATTTTTTCGTTACTGGCAATTGCAGCCTTGTCGCTCTCTTCATGCGTAGAGAATTCGGCAAAATACAAAGCTTTGCAGGCACAGCTGGACTCTCTGGGATCTGCCCACTCAGTTAAAAGTGCAGAGTTTGAAGAGGTTTTTGCAACCCTTAACGAGGTTGAGAACGGTCTTAAATCTATCCGTGAAGCTGAGAACATTCTTGTTCTTCAGTCTCAGAAAGGTGGAGCTGAAATCCCTGAAAACTCAAGAGAGCAGCTTAAATCAGATGTTGCTGCAATTGGGGAGGCTATTCAAAGCTACAAACAGCAAATAAACAAACTTAAGAACGACGGAAGAATTCAGTCAAGCCAGTTCAAGAAACGGTTAGCTGCACTTACTGCAGAACTTGAGGCAAAATCTGAGCTTATAGAAGATCTGGGAAGACAGCTCGAAGAGAAAGACAGACAACTTGTTGTTAAATCTCAGCAGATAGAAACCCTGGACAAGACTGTTACAAACCTCAGAGATGAAGTAACAACACTGGCACAGGCAACAGCTTCACAGCAGGAGACCATAGCCAATCAGGAAGCTCAGATTAACTCCGGATACTACATTATTGGAACGAAATCTGAACTTATTACAGCGAATGTTATGTCTAAAGGAGGGCTATTCAAATCTGCAAAGATTTCATATCAGGCAGAACAATCGGCATTTATAAAAATTGACATACGCGAGGTAAAAGAGATTCAGATTAATGCAGACAGAGCAAAAGTACTTTCGGTGCACCCTACCGGTACTTACACACTAGAGCCTGGCGCAAACGGAATGCAGGTGCTTAAGATTTCTCAGCCTGCAACATTCTGGGAACAAACAAAATATCTTGTAATCCAGACTCTTTAATAACCAAAAACAGGCTTGCTTTACCCCGGCGAGCCTGAATTATTTAAAAATATTTATGAAAAAATTCGGAACAATTATTGCTGTCACCCTTGCACTTGTTTCCATAAATTCATGCAAAACAAAGATGACAGATGTTAATCCTTTGCTCGCTGCGTCTGAAAATCCTTATGGCGCACCAGCATTTGACAAAATTAAAAACGAACACTACAAGCCGGCATTTGAAGCGGCAATTACAGAAGGCAGAGCCCAGATTGACTCTATAGTTTCTAACACTGAAGATCCTACCTTCGCCAATACCATAGAGGCTCTTGAGTATTCAGGCAGAACTCTTTCAAACATTGGTTCAATCTTCTTTAATCTTAATGAAGCTGCAACCGATTCTACCATGCAGGCTCTGGCTCTGGAGATTTCTCCTCTGCTTACAGAGTATTCTAATGACATAATGCTCAATGAGAAACTCTTTTTTAGAATTAAGTCTGTTTATGACTTGAGGGATTCACTTGGGCTTACCGCAGAACAGTCAAGACTTCTTGAAGAGACTTACAAAGGCTTTGTAAGGAATGGAGCCAACCTCACAGAAGAGGAGAAAAATAAATTCAGAGAGATAAATAAGGAGCTTTCTCAGCTTGGACTCCAGTTTGGTCAGAATGTTCTTGCCGCAACAAACAAGTTCTTTATCCACATCCAGGATTCAGCTGAACTTGCAGGTCTCCCTGCATTTGTAAAAGAGGCCGGTGCATCAGAAGCCAAAGAGAGATCACTGGAGGGCTGGGTATTTACTCTTCAAAATCCAAGTATGGGCCCTTTCATGCAGTACAGTGAGAACCGCAAACTTAAGGAGCAGCTCTGGAAAGCATCCAATACCAAAGCCTTTAAAGACGAGTTCGATAACAGCACAATCGTAAAGAGAATTGCAGAGCTTCGTATTCAGAGAGCAAACCTTCTGGGATTTGCAACACATGCAGATTACGTACTTGATGTGAATATGGCAAAAACAGCAGGAACCGTAAATGCATTCCTCGCAAACCTTCTTGACAAAACTCTTCCTTATGCAAAAACAGAGGTAGCAGAGATTCAGAAATATGCAAACGGCCTTGGATTTGAAGGTCAGCTTATGCCATGGGATTTCAGCCTGTACTCAGAGAAGTACAAGAATGAAAAATATGCAGTAAACGACGAGCTCCTTAAACCATATTTCAAACTGGAAAATGTTCAGCAGGCAATTTTTGCGCTGGCAGATTCACTGTACGGTCTCAAGTTTACCGAAAACAAAAAGATTCCTGTATACCATCCGGACGTTGTTGCTTATGAAGTATTCGATGCCGATGGTAAATTTCTCTCTCTCCTTTACATGGACTTCTTCCCGAGGGCCAGCAAAAGAGGCGGAGCGTGGATGACATCATTCAGGGATATGTATGTTCAGAATGGCGTTGAGCAAAGACCATTTGTATCGCTTGTCTGCAACTTCACAAAACCAACTGAAAACACTCCTTCACTTCTGACTCACTATGAGTTTACAACTCTTCTTCATGAGTTTGGACATGCACTCCACGGAATGCTTGCACAGGGAACCTACCCTTCTCTCACAGGAACCAACGTTTCAAGAGACTTCGTAGAGCTTCCATCACAAATCATGGAGAACTGGGCTGTTAAGAAAGAGTTCCTTGCATCTTTCGCAAAACACTACCAGACAGGAGAAGCAATTCCTGACGAACTTATCGAGAAGATAGTTGCAGCCAAAAATTACCTGAGCGGATACATGAATGTAAGACAACTTACCTACGGTATTAACGATATGGCATGGCACTCTCTTACCTCTGTTCCCGCAGTAGATGTGGAGGCATTTGAAAAGGCAGCTATTAAAAAGACCCAGATTCTTCCCGCTGTTGACGGAACAAGTTTCTCTGTCTCTTTCAGCCACATTTTCGCTGGCGGATACTCTGCCGGCTACTACAGCTACAAATGGGCTGAAGTTCTTGAGGCCGATGCTTTCTCTCTGTTCGAAGAGAAGGGCATCTTTTCAAAGGAGGTCGCCGGATCATTCCGTGAGAACATCCTAAGCAAAGGCAATCTTGAAGACCCTGCAGAACTTTACAGAAAGTTCCGCGGCCGTGATCCTAAACCAGAAGCCCTCCTCGAGAAATTCGGCATGAAAAAATAACCGGCTTGCAACATAGCTTGCAAAACGAAAATCAAAACCTTGAGTTCAAAAGACTCAAGGTTTTTTTTTTGCAACACTCTGCCAGAGTTTTTACGAACTTACAGAATATCTTAAAGTTACGATTTTGCTAAGTCGAAAAAACACCTACCTGAAATATTGTTCAAGTCTAATTTTCAATAATTTACTAAAAACTCTGCCAGAGTTCTAAAGTTTAAATTTACCTCTGGGGAAAATGTCAAGCGCATTGACACCTGCCAGTCTAATTTACATTCATCACATTTTGTGCGCTTTACAAATAGCTGAATTTAGAAATTAAGAGATTTGCAATTTACAATTACCTCAATATTAGCAACATGGAAATTAGGCTGGCAGGTGGGTTGCACATGGGAAACTTTAGCAGGCAGCCAAAAAAAATGCCCGAAATCTCTTTCGGGCACTGTTTATTCATTATTGAGTAAAGCTTCCGGCGGATTAAAAGTTCCGCCGGAGAACTATACGGATAGCTATTTCGCGAAAGTCATTTCGTTAATAAGGTGTGTTGCGCCTGCATATTTGTCCACAACCCAGAGAACATAACGAATGTCTACATTCACACATTTATTGTATCCCTCCACAAAGTAGGCATCGCCTGCCATCGATTCGCGGTTGCCGTCAAATGCCAGGCCTATCAGTTCACCTTTGCCGTTTAGGACAGCACTTCCGGAGTTACCACCGGTGATGTCGTTATCTGACATAAAGTTTACATATAGCTTGCCCTTTTCTCCCCAGCGACCCCAGTCGCCGGCTCTGAGAAGTTTCTCATACTGAGGCTTGAGGGTAAACTCGTAGTTAGTTGGATCCATTTTCTCAAGAATTCCCTGAGTAGTGGTTCTGTAATCATAGTAAACTGCATCTTTTGCATTAATACCGCTCACCTCACCAAAGGTGAGACGCATAGTCGAATTTGCATCCGGATACACGTTCTCTTTAAGCTCACGCTTCATCTCATACATTGCATTTGTATAAGCTGTTCTTAGGGAAGCCATGTCAATTGAAGCCTTTGTAAGAAGATTATCCTCTTCTCTGTTGTAATCCCTTATCCCGGTAGATTTTACAATGATAATCATTGGATCTGCAAGCATCTCCTGAGTGCTTCTTGCACTTGAAAAGAAGTTGTCAAGACGAGTTTCATCTGTTAGGATACTATTATCATAAACAAAATCTGCAAGTTTATCTGTGCTTCCGCCGCATTTTGCAAGCAAATCTGCAAACTCCTTCTCCTGATATGAAGCCGGAACCTCCTTAACATAGTAGCGAAGCATAACCTTAAACAGCTCTCTGTCTGCAGTTACATCACTGCCTTCGAATAATTTTTTCGCAACTCTCTTATGGAAGAAAATAACATTACTGTCTGCAGGGAATATTGAGTCTTTTCCCGCACGCTGTGCATTCATAATTAAAGAGTTAAATCTTTGTCCTATGCCAGTAAATTCAGCACCTCTAACCATTGACTCTCTGAAATACTCCTTAACTCTGGTAATATCCGCTATCAGTTTGTATCCTTTAGCCATATCTTCCAGAACATTGCCGTACTTTGCCTTTCTCTCGGGGTTTGCATTTATCCACTGAGCAAGACGAACCTCATTTGCCTCAAGCTGAGAAATAATTCCAAAGCGATTAATGCATATGTTTTCCCATTTTGCGTAGTCGGTATAATTACTGATTCCAAAGTATTTATCGGCATATTTAAGGCGGATAGCATCTGAGCTCTCCATGTATTTCTTCCATACATCTAGTTTTGCCCTTCTTACACCACTTACAACAGGATTAAGTATTGAATACTTCTCCCTGAGTTCGAAGGATGAGGTATATCTGTTTGTTCTGCCGGGATATCCGAGAATCATTGTATAATCATTCTCCTTTACACCCTTTGCAGAAATTGTCAGATACCTTTTTGCCTTAAGCGGAACATTCTTCTCTGAATATGCACCTGGTTTTCCGTCAGGAGCCGAATAGACACGGTACATTGCGAAGTCTCCTTTATGCTGAGGCCATCCCCAGTTGTCTGTTTCGCCTCCGTAAGCACCTACCGAAACCGGAGGAGCTCCCACAAGGCGCACATCTGAATATGTCTCATAGAAATACATATAGTACTTCTCCCCTCTCCACATTGATGAAAGACCCACTTCATAACCTGATGACTTGTATTTATCCTCTAGCACACCTGATACTTTTCTCATAAAGAAAATACCCTTTGGGCCAAGTTTGGCAAGGCTGTCCATTACAAATTTCGTCTCTTCAGTTACATCAACAACCCTTCTGAGAAAAGTAACACTCTTACCTTTGATTGGAATCTCCTTATCCATACTCATGGCCCAAAAACCATTCTCAAGGTAATTATTTTCAGGTGTACTCAGTGCATGAACATCTCCGTATGCGCAGTGGTGGTTTGTTATCATTAGACCCTGCGGAGAGATGATACTTCCGCTGCAGCTGCCACCGTCAATCGCAATGATTGCATCAGAGAGAGCGCCTCCTTTATCGTTGTAGATTTCTGCCTGATCCATCTTCAGCCCTTTGCTCTTCATAAGCTGATAAAGCTGTTTGTCAAGCATGTTAACAAGCCACATCCCCTCGTCTGCAATTGCATAAGTGAATGTAAGAACCAGTGCCCCAACCAGGGCAATTATTTTTTTTGTCATCGATTTTTCTTTAAAAATTAAAAATTCATTCCCAGGTTTACTGAAATCATTGAACGGGTTGCTCCCGGAAGAACAAGGCCCTGAATTCCTGTAAGCAGGTCATTAGCTGTAAAAAGGTGTCTGTAGTTTGCACCAATATAAGCAACCATTCCCCTGTCCGGATTTACAATATGGCTGAATTTGAAACCTCCGCCTACAGAATACCTCTCTGCAGTGTTGTACTTGAAGTCATAATTCAGCATATTGCTGTTTAGCTTAAGGGCGCCTGTTGTCATAGGGTTTTCTGATTCAAGCATAGTACCATTACCGGTGATATAAGCACCATTAATATTTAGGTCCAGAATTGATTTATCTGCAAAAATGAAGTTCTTTTCAATTTTTGCGTAAACTTCAGTATTGCTGTAATCCTGGTGATAAGAAGCCGGATAAATCTTGAAATCCTTCTCCACCTGACGGAGTGTTCCTCCAAGAGTGAAAATCCATGAACAGTTCCAGTCGTCCCTGCGGACATATGCCTTATATTCGGCACCATACTGGCGTATCTGCTGCATATATCTCAAAGTCTTTCCATATTCATTCCATGCCCATTCGTTAATTTCATCCGGAATTTGCTCATATACGTTGTCAATAGTATATGAGAACTTCTCATCGCTTATGAATGAAAGAGCCACATTGTGATCCATACGGGATCCCTTGAACAGGAAGTCACCTTTGTAGTTATACCTTAGACCCTCAACAAACGCGTATCTTTTCGTCAGGTTTGACTCCTCAAAATCATCTTCAGTATTGTAGTCTACTTTTAGCTGATTATAAAAACTGATATCCCTGTTTTTAAATTGTAACTGGATTGCAGCACCATAAACATTTTCATAGTATGCCCTTCGCAACAGAGTTGTTGAGGTTAAACCTTCTTTAGTATAGAACCACAAGCCCTCCATATAGTATATGTACTTACCAGTAATGTCACCAATAAAATCATAATCGACATCTTCCACATTACGCTGATATGCAAGGTTCAGTCCTGCTGTAAAATGGCCAAATTTATATGTAATGCCGGGGGCTACGTTTAATCTAGACATTACATTTTTATTTCTACCATCTACTCTCTTTGCAGCAGTTGAAGTCGTATAATCTATTGCTCCACCTAATGCAATCCTTTCAGTAATAGCATAACCAGCTTTGCCTTTAAGATTATAGGATTCACTCAGAACTTTACCCGGAATTGAATCAATAATCGGATTCAATGCTGAGTTGGGATTAATTGTTCCAAGCCAGGCTTGATTTTGTTTTACACCATAATCGTAGTTAAACGATCCGTAAAAGAATACCTTTTTAGTTTTTATGTAGGATTCCGTTTTAACACCAAAAGTGTTGGCAGATTCCGGTTCATTGAAGTTTCTGAAACCTCCGTCACTATTACCCCAATATGCGTTAATAGTTGAAAAGTTAAGTGACTGGTTTGAGATCAGTCCTGCTGCATTATCCGATTTTAACCACGGAAATCTCTTCTCCATTCTCTCTAAAGAATAAAAGGCCTTCTCTGACCTTTTTTGAGCCGGAAGCGTAGAACTCTGCAGACAGATTGTCAAAAATGCTGTTATGTATAATAATTTTTTCATCTCTGTTCAATAGCTTTAGTTTGCAAGGGAGGCTTTAATTCTCACCTCGAAATCATTCGACGAGTTGTTTGTATCCATGTAGACAATGCGGCCATTTGCAGCAGCAGTTGCAACAGGGTCAACCTTCCTGTGTACGCTCTGGCCGGTACCGATACCCTCTGTCATTGCAAAACCATTGTCAACCTCTGGTCTGAGTCTTTTTGAATCAGTTACACTTCTAAAGCACTCTACACCATCAATAACAAGATTCTTATCCACCAAAAGACAGTCAAAGTTTCTGAGAGTTGCATAACCAGGATTAATAGTATAAGTATCTGCGACAAACCGTTCAGTTGTCTTTCCACCCAGAGAGTATATGAAAAAGGCAGGACTTGTCATAGAAAGAGAATACTGAGTTGCAGTACCTACTTTCCAGAAACCTTTCATCAGGTTAACACCTGGCTGAGGAGTGGCCTGACCCTTGGTAAGAATTGGATCATAAAGCGCCCAGTAACCTTCTAGGCCCAGATTTACTGCGACCGGAGAGGTAATAGTATGGTCAATGCCATTTAGACAAAGAACCACCTGTTCTCCCGGATTAAGCGGATGAGATTTACCGGTGCCACCAAACATCCATCCTATTGAAGAATTGGGCACAGAGTCTCTTAGTTCTGTAGTTCCAGTTTTGACCCAGTTTGAGCTTTTTCCGCTGGTTGGAGCATTGAATGGATCTACCATACCTACACATAAAGAGTCAAGGTATGCAACTTTATCTGAATTATTATACAAAATAATGTATTTGTCGTTTGCATAATTCTTGCCTGTGACTGGATTCAGGGCACCTCCGTAATAGAGCTCCTTAATAATAACCTGACCAGATTTCGAGACGTTTAACGGAAGTGGAACAGATACCGTTTTGGCATCTGATGGTGTAACTCTTATTTTTGACGAGGTTCCGTTAAAAATAAAGATAAAACCTTTTTCATCGTCTGTTATTTTGGCATCAGTTGTGGCAATATACGAACCATGAGCAACTTTAATTGTAGCCGCTCCGGAAGCATTGGTAATGCCGCTAAACTGCAGACCGGTTGAAGGATCTGAAAGTTTAATAACCATTCCCTCCACGCTGTAGGTATAACCTGCAGGCATAGCAACGGTAACATTGATGGTAGAGCTTATAGCATCGTCTGTAAACTCAGACATCTTGAGGTCCTTCATGCATCCCGACATAGCAAGGGATAACATGAGTATTGTGAATATAAAAATTTTTCTCATTGTGTTCCCGTTTAGAAGGTTAATTTAAGTTCTGCACCAAAGTAGATCTCTGTATTCATCCTTGCACCAACTGCATTTGGCCTTCCAATGTTTTTCATCAGAGGTCTTGAATTGGTAAAGTTGTTTGCGTAGAATGAGAGAGCAGCATAATTTCCAATCTCCTTGGTAATTCTGATGTTTGCCATCACTCGCGGTCTGTACCCGCTCACCATGAAGTAAAAAGATTTATCTGATGAGAGAATCAGCTGAGCAAGTCTTCTCTTCAAGTCTTCATCTGTGCTTGTATAATAATCGCTGAAAGGTTTTACATTTCCATCAAGGTCCATGTAATAGTCAGGATTTCTGTATAGAATCTCTGTATTGTTCTGTTTGTCGAAGTTTCCGTAAACCGGCTTGCCCTCTGAATCCAGCTTGTAGATTCTATCCTTGTCATAAGTATTGGTTGTATTGTTAATCCAGATAACCTGAGTTACCAGAGAGACAACCATTCGTATTGCAGGAATATTTGTAACAAGGTGAAGGTTGGTAGAGAAACGCTCTGCTCCTGAACCAACTGCAAGACCACCTGCTGTAGACTTATATATTCCGGAATAAGGCAGTTTACTCTTAGGATCTATAGGATCTGTCTTGATTTGGTAATGATATTCTAATCCCTCGGTAATGTTATTCTGCTTGATATATGCCCCGCTAAGCATAACAGATGTATTAAGTGACTTGATTTTGCCGAAGTCAATATCATACTCTATACCCCACTTATCTGTGCGGCTTCTGTTATCTGTCCGTGCATTTCCCTTGAACTCCCTTCTGGTGGTATATCCAAGCTGAACATATTCCCCGCTTGAATTCTTAATCCACACCCTTCCATCTTCATATTTAGGAGCAGCGTCCGGATCAGTTACAGTATCATAATAATCAAATGACTGAGATGAAATTCTCTTATTCTCAGAAATACCATCTGTAAGCTTCTCATTAAAATAAGTGAATTTTGCCTCAATTCCCCTGATATCGAGGTCAAGGCCAATCTCAATATTCCTTGTTCTGGTTGGCTTAAGATTGTAATCAAGCATATTGCTAATCACATCTGTCTGAATTACCGCAAGTGATTCTCCGGTTGTACCGTTTCTGTATAGGAAGAGAGCGTTGTCATTATATACCGGAGCAGGATATAAAAGACCGATAGATGGAAGTCTCTGGAGAATACCCCAGCCACCCCTTAGAATTACAGATCTTACAAATCTGTCTTTTCTGGAACCTATGATATTGTATTTTGCATTGAATCGCGGATCGACTGTAGGATTATAATCATATCCCTCAATTATCATTTTATTAAAACGTGCTCCTGCGCTCATTTCGAATGAGCCTTTGCCCACAGGTGCAGTTATTTTCTCTTCAGCAAAAATACTCAGGTCATTCATAAATGGAATCTCCTGATAACTTCTTTCACGAAAATATTGCGGTTGAGCATCAATATAGTAAGCGCCTCTTCCGTTATTGCCTTTTGAATTGAACTCAACACCCACTACAGATTTCAATAAAGTTTTGCCAATATTTTTGTTAAGGTTTCCCGAAACTTTAGCACTTATATATAAAGGAATATCCTCATTTCTTAAGTCGAACTCTTCAAGAGTATTCGTAAAGTAGCCAAGGCTGATTCCCTCCTGTTTAGTATTGGTTGATGGAAGAGGCAGAGAGCTGTTTACAGAATATTTCTGATACTTCTCGCTGCTCATATTTCCGGAAAAGTTATAATTCAAAGAGGTAATCCACTTTTTATTCAGCAGCCAGTTTCCATAAACGGCCAGTGACAAGTTCTTGTCTCTGCGTTTAGTGAAGTCCTGCTTGGATACATCCGGGTCACTTGTTACGCTGTTACCTGTCATATATCCGCTAAGTCTCACATTCAGTCTCAATGGAGTCTTATCGGTATTAAACGTATTTGAATATGTAAGTCCCAGAGTAGTCCTGTCAAAAATACTTACAGGTGAACGCCAGTCTGCAAAAGCTCTTGCATAATCAGCATCAATATTCAGGTTTCCCGCATTGTCGCCCAGACCAAATCCTTTGCTGAATGAAAAGGCCTTTGTTTTTGGATCTGCTTTAACTCTAACTTCGTATGGCGTGCGACCTGCCTTTGTTGTAACAAGAATTGCACCTGATGTAACATCACCATATTCTGCAGACAAGACTCCTTTAAGAACCTCTACAGACTCAATATTATCTGTTGAGAATTTCCTGAAGTCCATAGTGTTCAGGAAATCCGTCGATGTTGCAGTGGAGATAGTCGCATCGTTTGACATTCTTGAACCATTAATTAGCAGACCTACGCCCCTTGCGTTGTTATCGGCAGGGTCATTAACCGAGCGGATAGTAATCTCATTTGAAGATGTAAGGTTGGGATTCGCAATTATTGTCCCAGGCATCAGTTGCATGATGTCAGAGAGGCTGGATGCCTGAACGTGCTGAATAGCCGCCTTCTCAATCCTTGAAGACGAGTTCATGCTTGATCCTGCTTTTGCGGTTACCACCACATCTTCCAGAGTTAGATTATCTTCCTTGAGCTGAATACGAAAGTTGGAGAAGCTTTTGTTCAGCGTAACAGGAATAGACATTTTCTGATACCCCAGGGAGGTAGCCTCCAGGGTGTAGCTTCCGGGTATGATTCCGGAGATTTTAAAGATACCCTTGTCGTCTGAGAAACCCCAGACATTGAGTTCTTTAATTAACACTTGTGCATAGGGAATAGTTTCCTCCGAGCCGTAGAGAGTCACTTTTCCCTCAAGTGTCACTCTCTCCTGAGCCTTCGCCTGGGAGAAATTTGCCAGCAGTCCGGCGGACAGCAGCAACATTGCCAAAAATTTTTTCACAGTTTGGTTAATTTGGGTTAGTTAATAAAAATATATTGATGGATTGAATTTCAACGAATTCACTTACAAATTATAACTTCAAACCTCCTGAAAACCCCTCTCAAACACTCAAAAAACGCAGTCCAGTACTTGGACTTTGGCAAATTTAATTAAATTTGTAACATATGCACCTCTACCGAGGAAAAATATTAAAAAGATAGCAGGGAAATACCTTTTTTTGGCGCATATTTGACTACTTCAAGATTTATCTCCTGTGATAAATAATAAATTGTTACATTTTACTAACTAACCCTTTAATGATGAAAAATTTAAAGAAAAACTGGTTCCGCCATCTGTTACAATGGGGAACTCTCCTTGCTATCATCGTTTTTCTGACGAAAATCGCTGGTAATGAGACCGCCGATCCAGAGGCCTATTGTCCGCTGGGAGGCCTGGAAACACTTGGTTCCTATTTAGTTGCAGGTTCTATGGCCTGCAGTATGACAATGACCCAAATAATGATGGGCGTTGTACTGGGAATAGGTGTTATTCTGTTCAGCAAACTGTTTTGCGGTTATCTGTGTCCTTTGGGATGGGGCAGCGAATACCTTGCAAAACTCCGCAGCAAAATGAAAATCAAGGAAATCGTAATCAAATCGGGAAGCATGGCCGATAAAGTTCTCCGCTTTTTCAAATATGCACTCCTTTTCCTTGTATTTTATTTTACCATTACAAGCTCTGAGCTCTTCTGCAAAAACTTTGACCCTTACTATGCAGCAGCAACAGGATTCCAGGGTGAACTCACTCTCTGGATGGCAATTATTTCAATTGCTCTTTTCATCTTTGGAAACTTCTTCATAAAGATGTTCTGGTGCAAGTATCTTTGCCCGCTTGGAGCAATCAGCAACATTTTCAAGTACACAATTACCTTTGCCGTACTTGTTGCAATTTTCGCAATTGTTAACCTGGCCGGTCTTTCAGTGTCGTGGATCTATCTCCTCACCGCCGCTTCGCTGCTTGGCTATCTATGGGAAGTAATTTACACAGATGCAAAAGTATTCCCTCTTCTCAAGGTGAACAGAGACACCGAGAAGTGCAATGACTGCGGCCTTTGCGCAAAAAAATGTCCTTACAGCATTGATGTGGACAAAGTAAAAACCGTTAAGCATGTTGACTGCACGCTTTGCGGTGAGTGTATTTCCAGCTGTAATAAAGATGCCCTTACATTCGGAAAGAAAAAATCATTCCGCTGGCTACCTGCAATTCTGGCTGTTGCCCTGTTCATTGCCGCCTATCTCCTTGGCAGTGTTTGGGAACTACCTACAATTGACGAAAAATGGGGCGATGAAGCAAAGCACGAACAACTCGAAAAGGTAAGAGTAGAGGGACTCCGTTCTGTAAAATGTTACGGAAGCTCAAAGGCATTCTCTGCCCAGCTTCAGAAAATCCCCGGAGTGTACGGAGTGGCTACATTTGTAAAACATTCAGTTGTTGACATCTATTACAGCCCTGCCGAAATCTCTCCTGACAAGATTAAAGAACTCATTTATACTCCTGCAAAATTCAAGATTGCTACTCCTCCTGCCGGTGCGCAGATAAAGGTGGTAACAATCCGCACAGAGAAAATGTATGACAAGATGGATCCCAACTATCTTGGCCTTCAGATCAGAAATGATGCAAAAGGATATTACGGCATCGAAACAGAATATGCCTGCCCTCTTATCGTAAGAATTTACATGGATGTAAACGAGCCTGTAGACGAGAATTACTTTGAAGAGAAGGTTGAGATGAAGGAGCTGATTATGCCTGTTCACGGCGGCGGCACTAACATTGTTAAGGTAGACTTCGAGTATATCAAGATGGACGAAGGTATTGACACAATCTCTCGCAGAGAGTTCCTTGAGCGTCAGTTCAATTTCTACTCAAAGAGATACAAAACCAATGAAGAGAAGTGGGGTGGCAAGAATGAGGCTGTATACGAGCTGGTTTACGAAGACCTGGACAAGCCGCTTATTACCCGCAATATCCCTTATCTCTCAAGTCATCTTTCACTGATGGATGGTTTCCTTGGACTGGAGACAACCATTAATGATAAAGAGGAGTACTGCTTCCGCATTACATATTCAAAAGATGCTCTCAGCGACGAGAAGATCTGGGCTGCACTGACTATGCCACAATGGACAATCAAGACCAAGGATGGCGAGTTGCAGACAAGCGACGCAAAATTTGCCTTTGAACAAAAAGGGGCAACTTTAGAAATTCAATAACATGAGAATCATAAAAAACATAGTTGCCGCAATAGCACTTATTATTTGCGGCAACTTTGCCATAGCGCAAAATAACCACACATCACTGCTTCCGGCAGATTCAGCCTACAGAACAGGGAAACTTGAAAATGGTCTGACTTACTATATAAGAAAGGCGGCCAACCCTGCCGGACGGGCAGAATTCTTCATTGTTCACAATGTGGGATCTCTTCAGGAGGAGGACAACCAGCGCGGTCTGGCTCACTTCCTCGAGCACATGGCATTTAACGGAACCAAAAACTTCCCCGGCAAAAAGCTTCTGAATTATTTCGGAAGCATTGGTGTGAAGTTTGGTGCCAACATCAATGCCTATACATCAATGGAAAGAACTGTCTACAATATTTCTGCAGTTCCTGTTCAAAGAGAGGTGGTACTTGACTCTGCACTTCTGGCACTTCATGACTGGTCACACTATATCTCTTGCGAGCCTGCAGAGATTGAGGCCGAAAGAGGTGTTGTAAGAGAAGAGTGGAGACGCGGTGACGATGCCCGCACCAGAATGAATAAGGGAATCATGAAATTTCAGCAGACAGGCTCCCGCTTTGCCGAGAGGGATGTAATTGGTCTTCCTGAAATTATCAATACTTTCTCACGCCAGACTCTCATTGACTACTACCACAAATGGTATCATCCGGGACTTCAGGCAGTAATTGTAGTTGGTGATATTGACCCCGATGTGATTGAAAAGAAGATCAGAGCGAGATTCTCATCAATTCCAAAAGCAGTCAATCCCGCAAAACGCGAAAACTACACTATCCCCGATAACAAGGAGCCTATAGTGGGTTATTTCACAGATCCTGAGACTAAAGCTGTCTCTGTGAGGGTTACCGTTAAGATTCCAAACCTCTCTCAGGAAGAGATGCAAACCAGAAAGGCAATCTATGACGAAGTTATCCGAAACACGTTCCTTGAAATGTTCAAGGTAAGATGTCAGGTAGCTCAGGAGAGTCAGGATTCGATGTTCCGCGGAGCAGTTCCTGTATTTGGTAAACTCAGCTATGCATCACAGACCTTTACTACAACAGCCCTCCCATACTCAGCAAAGACAATTTTTAAGTCCCTCCGCGGACTCATTGAAGAGTTTGAAAGAGTAAGGATGTACGGATTCTCAAAAGAGGAGTTCGACCAGGCAATTGTAAGGGTAAAAAAGGGAGCAGATCAAAACTACCTTAGAAACAGAAAGCCAGAGAACAGGGACTATGTAAGTTTTGCAGTAGATCATTTCACAAGGCAGTATCCAATTGTGAAACCCGAAGATTATCACAAGATTTCAAGTGAATATATCAAAAGTATAACCCACGAAGATGTAAACGCCAGTCTGCCTGTGATTCTCTCTGACAATAACAGGGTAATTATCTTCTCAGTACCTGAAAGCGACAAAAAGTACCTCCCTTCACAGGAGGAGATTTACAAGATGATTGAGGAGGTAAAGAGCTCAGATCTTGACAGGTTCACTCCTGTTGGAGAAAAAAAGCTAACAATCAGAAAAGATCTTCCCGGAGGAAAAATCCTTACAGAGAGAGCTGTCTCTTCAAAGGAGCTGAGTATTAAACACGAAAAGCAACTTGACTCTGCTACCGAATGGACACTTTCAAATGGCGCCAGGGTAATCTGGAAAGAGGAGGGAGCAACCAAAAAATATGTGAGCATGCGTGCCTTCAGAAAAGGCGGATATATGCTCCCGTATGATGCGAAGCAGATAAAAATTGCCGAGAGTTTCCTCTCAATGTATACTATTAACGGATTCAACAGACTCGAGATGCAAAAACTGGGCGGATCAAAGAGCATTTCTGTTAAACCATCACTTGGATACAGGAATGTTGAGTTCACAGGAAGCTACACACTCAAAGATTCAGTTGAATTCTGGAATCTGCTCTACTCGTACTTTACAGCTGTAACGGCAGATGAGAACCAGATTGCAAACTTCAAGAATCAGCTTTTAAAAAACCTGAATACTCCAAAAGGAGAAAATTCAATTTTTATTGATTCTGTAAGCAGCCTTAAGTTTATTTCTCAGCCTATGAAAAGTAAGCTTACAAAAGAGGATATCGCAGCAATAAACTCAGCCTCTCTGACCACTATGTACAATAACCTTTTTGCGGGCGCAGACGGATTTACTTTTGTATTTTCCGGGCCGATTCCTGCATCAAAGGCAAAGGAGCTGATAGTTAAATATATCGGCTCGCTGGAAAAAGGCGCAACGGTGGCTGAAAAACAGCTTGCACACAAGGAGCCTGTTAAGCGTAAAGGCGAGGTATCATTAAGGTACAAAGCCAAAAACATGCTCAGTTCAAAAGCTTCTGTAGGCAGAATCTATTTTGGAGAAGTACCGTATAATGCTCAAAGCAATATGTACTCAAAATTCATTGCATACATTCTCAGAGACAGATATATGAAGTCCATCCGCGAGGAGAAGGGCGGCACATACCATGTTGGAGTGACCAATGATATCATGAAGTACCCAAATGAACAAGTGGAGTTTTCTGTTGACTTTGACACAGATCCTGCCCTGGTTGATGAACTGCTGGTTATTGTACAGCAAGAGATAGATAACTTTGTAAAGAACGGACCAACCGAAAAAGAGATGAAGGAGATATCCCTCTATCTTCAGAAGGTATACCAGGATCGCAAAGAGGAAATCTTATGGCCGGCGATAATTGCAAACAGCATCAAGGGTGAGGTGAGCCTTCAGGATACTGAGAAGGTGTTCCTTCCAAAGGTTAAAGCCGATGACATTAAGAAATTTGCAAAGAAGATCTTTACAAGTGGCAATCGAATGACCTTTGTTTTTGAACCTGAGAAAAAATAGAGTGCGCCGCAAAAACAGCTTGCGCTCTAACTCGTTTTAAAGCGCTGCTATTTTGATTACTTAAAAACACAAACTTTTCCCAAGAAGAGTTTGTGTTTTTTATTTCTTAATAAAGTACTGGAACAGCACTTGAACTCTGCAGAAATTCCAGTACTTTTTTAAAGTATGCCTCGCCCCCGGTTTCCCAGATATTGGTGTGGCGGGCGCTGTCAATCTGTAAAAACTGGCTGCCGGGCGATTTGACATGGGAGAAAATTTCACGGGCATATTTGATATTGATGCGCTGGTCTGCAGAACCGTGAACAAAGAGCATAGGGGCGGTGATTTTTGCGGAGTGAATGATGGGTGACACCTGACTTGCCTCCATTCCGGTTAGTATCTGCGATCCCCAGATCATGTAGTCACGTATTGATTCGCTGTAAAAGCCAAGCTCCTGAACAAAGTAATCTGCAACTACCTGTCTGAAATCAGAAAAGGTACTCTCAATAATCCCTGCTGTAACACGGCTGTCTGTTGCCATGGTGAGAATGGCTGTTGCGGCTCCCATAGACTGGCCCCACAGAATTATCTGACTTCCTGTAGCAAAGCGGGAAGAGATGGTATCTATCAGCCTTGACACATCAAGTTTTTCATAGTATCCGTAAGTGGTAAAAAGGCCCTCACTTTCACCGTGGGAGCGGAGGTCAGGCGCATAGCAGTCGTAACCTGCTGCGGAGAAAAATGCGGCCATAGGATAGATCTGCTCCTTATGTCTGCGGACTCCGTGAAGGAAGATGATTGTGCCCCGTGGAGAAGCTCCGGCAAGTGAATCAACGGCAGATACCCTTACTACCTTAAGCTTAAGCCCGTCAAATGTTGTGTATGTAAATTTCTCTCTCCTCTCAGGTTCTATTCCAAACTGAGCAGGAGTAATAAGAGTGTCGTCACTGTGATTACTCACAAAAAGAGTGGTGATTCCGGAATTAACCTGAACCACCATACGAGGAGGCACAGTAAGAGTATATGCAACCAAAAGCAGCAGCACTATCAGAAGAGTTAGCAGTATCTTTCTTCTGCGGCCGGGTTTCTGTTGCTTAAAAATCATCTTTTGCAGCATTTTTGAAAAACCCTCCAGAGAGCAATTGCAAGCGAGGCAGAAATGAGTCCGAACGAGAGTTCAAATCCCTGAAGTCCTGTAATCCAAACAACAGTCATTGCTGCAAGAGAGATAAGGGCCGCTGCTGTAAGAACAAGTGCCGACTTTCTGAAACGGAAGAACTTCGCCAGGAGTAAGGCAAAATAGAGTGGATTGCACCAGAGCAGGTTATAGTTATTCTGAAGTTCCACATGGTCAGACATAAGTATGATTACCGGCAGAACTATACCAAACAAAGCATTTACCCACAAAACTATGTTGTCTGCAAATCCGAGACTGGGTAAGAAAAGGCTCAGCAGGACAACTAAAAGGATTAAGGCGAACAGAAATTCGGGTGAAAGCAGAAGAGGTGTTTTCTCAACTGCAGATCTATCCTCTCTAGGAGCAAGAGTGATGGTTTCTGTAACAAAGGGGACTCCTTCGCGTGAAGAGAGAGCGAGTCCTGTAAAGAGGCTGTCTGGCAGAAACATCCCCTCAAATGAAGAAATCTCCTTATCCAGATTTGACCCCAGCAGCAGGTTTATTCCCGCTTTTGTCCACTTCATATCCTTTACAGAAGAGTTAATCATCTCCCGGAAAGAGTGGGAAGATATACCTTCAGGAAACTGAGTCCTCTCTTTTAGAAGATCCCTCAGCTCTGTGGTACAGTTTTTAAAGAGAAACGAATAGAGGTAATATCTGTTTTGAGGTTCGTACAGGTAAAAGAGTCTCTCCAGAATCTCCAGCTTTTGATCTGGAGTAAGATTAAGAACCTGCTCCTCAACTCCCCTCCCCTCTGCACGGTACTGCGCCATAAAGTCCTCTGTATACTGAACACCCAGCATATATTTCAGCTTACCCTGCATGAACTTGAGGTAGAAATTCGGAGTCCCGAAGTCAAAGAGTCCAAAGTTGAATATCAGATCCTGCCCCTTTTCATAATCAATTACTCTAAGAGCACTGTGACCAAAAATCGAGTAAAGCTCATTCCCTCCTGTACATGTAATCAGGCTTATTCTAAGCTGATTGTTACCCGTAGTGTCGCGTGCAGCAAGCGGCAGAAATAAAAGTGTGAATAATAAAATTATAAGAGTCCTTCTGAGTGCCATTCCTGCTATTTCTGTTTAACCATTAGAGAATTCAGATATTTGGGAGCCTTTCGCTTCATTGTTCCCTGTTCGAATGAGTAAGCAATATTAAGGAGAACAGGTTCGCTCCATGCCCGTCCAAAGAAAGAGACACCAACAGGCAAGTCACCAATGAAGCCCATTGGAACAGTTATGTTGGGATAGCCTGATATAGCAGCAAAAGATGAGCTGCTGCCAAGGAAATTATCTCCGTTAACCATATCGGTTTTCCACGCAGGCCCGCCGGTGGGAGCAATTATGGCATCCAGTTTATTATCATTCATCAGCTTGTCAATACCCTCCTCTCTTGTCTTTTTCAGCATCAGGGCCAGAGCCTTTTTATACTCAGAATCTTCAAGAGTACCTTTTTTTGCAGCCATCTCAAGAAGTTGCTGGTCAAAATATCTTAGCTCTACTGAATCCTTTTTATTGAATTCTATAAGTTCGTCAAGCGTCCTTACAGGAGCACCTTCACCAAGCGATGCAAAATATTTTTCCAGTCCGTCTTTGAATTCATACAGCATAACCTGGAATGATGCACCGCTTGCCTCTCCAGGCACACGCATGGTAAGTTCTATAACCTCTGCACCTGCACCCTTAAGATATGCAACAGTGGTTGCCGTAAGAGAATCTACCTTAAAGTGGAATCCGGATACATTTGTAAGAAGACCGATTCTCTTCCCCTTTAGCCCGTCCTTCTGCAGATATTGCTGATAATTACTTTCGAACTTTGCATCCTTATTTAAAGTCATTGCGTCTGTTGAATCTGCACCGGCCAGAGCGCCCATCACAATTGCAGCATCCTCAACTGTTCTAGTCATTGGGCCAGGGGTATCCTGGGTAAAAGATATCGGAATGATACCTGAGCGGCTTATTAGTCCAACTGTAGGTTTGATTCCCACAATTCCATTATTGTTTGAAGGACATGTGATAGATCCGTTAGTCTCCGTTCCTATTGCAAAAGCACACAGGTTGGCAGAAACCGCCACTCCGGAACCGGAACTCGACCCGCACGGATTCCTGTCCGTTACATAAGGATTTTTGGTCTGTCCGCCTACTCCGCTCCATCCGCTTGACGAGAGGTTTGCACGGAAATTTGCCCATTCGCTTAGGTTCGATTTTCCAATTATAACAGCACCTGCTGCACGCAGTCTCTCAGCCACCTTACTGTCTCTTCCCACAAATGAGTTTTTGAGGACTGTTGCACCGGCAGTTGTGGGCATTGAATCCTTTGTGTCAATGTTATCCTTGAGAATAACAGGAACGCCATGAAGTGGCCCCCTGGACTTGCCCTCAGCCAGCTCCCGGTCAAGCTCTTTTGCAATCTCAAGAGCGTCCGGATTAACTGAGATAACTGAATTGAGCATTGGCCCATTTTTGTCAATCTTTTCAATTCTGTATAGATAATCCGAGGTAACCTGCTCAATTGTAAAGGTTCCGTTTCTGAAACCTTCGCCAAGCTGAGTAATTGTAATCTCTTCCAGATATGAAGTGTCTCTGTCTCTTTTAACCTCTGTGCTGCATGAGATTGCAGCCATTATCACAAATACAGCAGATGCTGATTTGATTGCAAAGGATAGATTTTTCATATGTTTCAATTATTATGTGCGTTTTAAATATTCTGACTCTTTTATTTTCCGATTCTCATACGGGACATCAGTGAGCGGCTTTTAGGGAAAATTCCCTTCTGTTTTACCCTTACATCCTCCACTACATAGAAGACATCCGGGTCAAACTCTGTAATTATCTTCTCCAGACTCTTCATCTCTTTTCTGTCAATAACCGCCTCTACAATCTCGATTCTGTCCACTGAGCCTGTTCCCTCAAGAAGTGTTGCTCCGTAGTTTTGCTTGTTGAAAAGGGCAATAAGTTCACGACCGTTTTTCTTGGTGTAAATTCTGCACAGAATTATTCCAAAAGCTATTCTCTGCTCAATAAGAATTCCCACGAAGTTGCCTGTGGCATATCCGGCAGCATATGAGATATATGCAACCATATCGTTTGCTCTTGAGAAAATCTGAGATATTACTACAATCCAGATCAGAACCTCAAAGAATCCAATCAAAGGAGCTTTATATTTCTCTCCCTTTGAAACAAAGATTATCCTTAGTGTTCCCAGCGATACATCGACAATACGCGCAAAGAATATTATAAAAGGGAGCAGATACGGATAGGTATCGAGAAAACTGAACATTTCCATGGGGTTGATTATTTAAGTATCGGTCGTTATTTAAGTTTCAAATTTAACAATTATTTAAACGCCAGA
This sequence comes from Bacteroidetes bacterium HGW-Bacteroidetes-10, assembly GCA_002842695.1. Lineage (GTDB taxonomy): Bacteria > Bacteroidota > Bacteroidia > Bacteroidales > UBA932 > Bact-08. The sequence continues at coordinate 39,877 of PHDT01000013.1, forward strand.
GGAAGTGATTCCACGATGTCAGTTGCAATTATTGACCTCTCTCCTTTACTTCCTGCAGCAAAATCTCCTGCAAGACCATGGAAGAAAACGCCGGCGATTGCTGCCTGGGCAGGCGTATAACTCTGGGCGAGCATGCCCAGGATAATTCCGGTGAGTACATCTCCGCTGCCACCGGTTGCCATTCCGGGGTTGCCCGTTGTGTTCTCAAATATCTCGCCATCCGGCAGGGAGATTGTTGTTCCTGCCCCCTTTAAAACAATAATCACTCCATACTTTCTGGAAATCTTTTTTTGACTTGCAATTCTCTCCTCTCTGGTGGAGTGGGGGCCGGCAAAACGGTCAAACTCGCCGGGGTGAGGAGTAAGTATCGTATCCCGGCGCATCCGCGCCAGAAGCTCCGGCCTCGAAGCAACAATGTTAAGCGCATCTGCATCCAGAACAAGCGGTACCCGGCAACTCTCAATAAGATCAGAAACAAGAGAGCCGGTCTCAGGCGCCAGACCCAGCCCCGGGCCGGCCCCAACCGCATTAAATCCCTCAAGAGAAGGCAGTACAGAGAGGTGATTATCATTAGCGTCAAGAGTACACATTGCCTCCGGCACTGAGCTTTGCAAAATATTATTAAGCCTTCCCGGAATATGTACCGTAAGCAACCCCGCCCCTGCCCTCAAGACTCCTCTTGCTGAGAGTACAGCTGCCCCACCCTTGCCAAGCGAACCTGCAAGAAGGAGCGCATGACCATAATCTCCCTTGTGCGAAAACTTGTCCCTCTCCTTCATGAAGGCCGAGACCAGTCTTTTGTCAATCTTTTCCATTTTTTGTCCTCCTGAAATCAAGATCGTGAAAATCGTAGCTGAAATCTGTAAGGGGAGAGATCGCCTTCATTATGAATCCCGAAGGTTTGCCCTCAAAATCGTATGAGAAATTTGCAAATGAATCGGCATCAAAACTGCGGTCGTCCCATTTCACAACAAATGTGCTTCCCTTGTAGAAGAGCATCTCACCGGCCAGTTTTGGAGATCGTACAGATCTGAATCTCAGCTTTCCGTTTTCTGAATAAATCTTTACCTCTCCCAGCCAGCTGTCTCTGAATGTACCCTCAAAAGAGGCTAAAAATCCGGCAGTTGCACCTGCATGAGCCTTCTCAACAGTACTCCATATATCACCTGTTACATTGGCAGCATACTCACGGGCCTTATTGAGCCTCTCAAGGTTTTCGGCAACCCTGTCTCTCCCTTTCACTCCAAAGTATTTGTCCAGAATGGTATTTGTTACCGATGTAAATGCCTCTCCCGATTGCTGATTTGTAAAAACTATTATACCCAGGTTAAGATCTGCAATGAGAGTCACCTGAGTGAGTACCCCAGAAAGCCCTCCTGTGTGAGTTACCATCTTGTAACCATTGACATCACTAACTCTCCATCCGAGAGCATACGCAGAGAAGTGTGTTTTGTATGTTGTCTGTCCCCTTACAGGAATGATTGTCTGCGGAGTCCACATCTCCTGGTGAGATTTCGCACTGAAGAGTCTCTGCTCCCCGGATTTACCGTTACTTCCGGTAATTGTATAAACACCTCCGTTAAGCTGAGCCATAGCCCACTTTGACATATCGTTCACACTGCTGAATATCCCTCCTGCCGCATTTGCCATATCTGCAAGATTCATCTGCACAACCTGTACCTTTCCGTCAACAGGCACATGGGCATCGATAATATTTGAATTCTCAGGAAAACGGCCATGTCCGCCGGCGCTTCTGCTCATCCCCAAAGGTCTCATTATTCTGCTCTCAACAAACTCCTCCCAAGATATGCCCGAAGCTCTTGCCACAACCTCCCCAGCAATAATGTAGAGCAGGTTGTCATAGTCATATTTTGTTCTGAAGGCCGAAACCGGCTTCAGGTATCTCATATTGAAGATTATGTCATTAAGTTTAAAATCCGACCCGTCCGGCCAGATCATCAGGTCACCAGCACCAAGACCCAGCCCGCTCCTGTGAGTAAGCAGATCCTTAATGGTAAAATTCTGAGTAACGTAAGGGTCGTAAAGTCTGAATTCCGGTATGAAATCAACAACCTTGCTCTCCCATTCAAGCTTCCCCTCATCAACAAGAATAGCAAGCGCTGCAGATGTAAATGCCTTGCTGTTTGAAGCAATTGCAAAGAGAGTGTTCTCGTCCATTTTTGCTCCTGTAGCCAGTGAGCTCACTCCGTAACCCTTCATATGAACCACCTTGCCATCCCTGACAACAGCCACGGCTATTCCCGGCACATCAAATGCTTTCATGGCCTTCAGCGCAACCGAATCAATATAGGCTCCCTCTGAGACTTTGCCTCCCCTCTTCTGCGCAAAGGCTGCTCCGTCTGCTATCAGGAAAAACAGCAGTATCAGACTAGTCGAAAATTTTAAAATTGCCCTCATAATTTCTGTTTTTTATCTCTTTTTCAAGTTTATTTCTAAAATCATCAATTCTTGCAGCCGTAACACCGCTCTCCTCACCCTTTTTCGCACCATCAGAGAGAATCAGCCTTGCAACCAGAACTACAAGCGTCCAGAGTGCAGACGGTTCCCATGGTGCCTCTGCAATATCCCGTACAGTCTGGTCAATATTTTCTGCAGAGAAGGTAACAGAATCCAGCGAAGTATACTCATTTGAATCCTTTGCTCCTTTTGCCCCGGCAACAATCTCATCAAAACTCAGCTCACTCCTGTGGTAGAAGCTAAACTGAAAATACCCCAGCTGAGCATCGTACCCAAATGAAACCAGTTCAATTTGTGAAGCATCTGCTGTAAAATTAATCTCCTCCCGGGCCTCCCTTAGAACTCCATCAAATGGCGACTTATCATCAAGATCTATGCTCCCGCTTGCCGAATATGTTCTGAAAAGTCTGTGAGTATCAATAATCTCTCTGTTTGGTCTCATCCCCACCAGAACCCGCTCCCCGCCCGGACCTGCACAATCAATAAACAATCCTGTACCGCAGTGGTTTGCCCTTATAAGATTTCCCGTAATTCCGGTATCCAGCCACTCAGATGTTCCCTCTTCGTACAGTCCGTGAGTGTTGAATGCCTTGTATACAGAGTAGTTTGAAGGGTGATAGCCAACCTCCAGCACCCCCTCTGTTTTATTTAAGCTGAATGAGCTGACTCGGATAGTCCCGCTGTCGCCGTATTTTAACTTTTCCCTCTCTGCACGCTGAATATCCCTGAAGGCATCTGAATTGAGAAATTCGCTGTATTCCGGAAAAGAATCAGCCCTTATTTCACTCATATGCAAGCCATTGCTATTTACAGTCACAATCCCCCCGCCCGACAAATCATTGTTGAGCAGTTCATAAAAAGGAATTTCACTGTTAAATATTTTGGTTTTCATGTTTTATTCTCTACAAATGTAGTTAATCTTAATGTTTCGTGCTGCATTGAAGCATTTACCCCTGGGGAAAAGTGTCAAACAGCTGATATACATAGATTTATATAAAACACCGCTTTTGCGTAACTAGTTGTATATGTTGTGTTTGACACTTTTCCCCAGGGGTAACTCTCAAATCGTAAGAGAAGAGATTTATACGATATGACAAAGCAGCTGGATTATTTTTATGTAAATTGGGCCAATCACATAAGCATAACTTTATGAAAACTCTAAAGTTAACGGCGATACTCATATTACTGATTATTGTCACTCAGACATCCCTGCGGGCAGACTCACCACAGTCGTGGCAGAACAAAACATACAAATATGGAATTTTTGAGTACAAGCTCCCCCCCGGCTGGGTTCTTGACGAAAAAAACTCAAATGACATACATGTTTCGTTCAGGTATGTTGTTGATAATAAGTGGATATACTATGTAAGGGTAAGATTTAAAACTTCAGATATACGAAACAAAAAAGAGTTGGAATCTCATATAGCAGCTTTCACAAAAAGTGCAAATGACAAAAAGGACATTGTAGATCACACGGAGAAACCAAGCAAACATAAGACTCTTGGGGTTAGTGACAACTGGATGATTTCCTATTATGTTTCATCAATGAAACACCGGGCATTCCTCCTTACTCCGGTAGTGGACGGTAAAATGTATCAGGTTTACGTATTTGACAAGATCGAAAACAAGAAGGCGTTACGCAAAGAGGCTGCTGAATTCATTGCAGAGCTCGCTATTGCCGGAGCAGGCAAACAAAACAAGAATCCCGATAATACAAAGATTGTATACAGAAGTCTGGAAATAAAAGGCGAGACAATACCTCCCGCAAAGCCAATCCCTTATCTTGACATAAACAAGATTACCGCTGCCCAGTGGGACGGATCGGTTGCTGCTGCAATGGAGGGAATGAGGCTGGTCTACGGCCCGATAAACCAGAATCAGGAGGCAGAGTTCATGAAGGCATGGGCTCCGCTCAGGCAGACTCCGTTTAAGGAGGCTGTCGAATATATGAATAAATTCAACCCTCTTCTTGGTGAATTTCTGGTATACCGTGCCGCCGTTGTTCAGAGCAGTCAGCTTCTGGAAGAGGCCGTGCTCAATGCCGGGTATTCTGCAGAATTTGACGATCCTGAGGGGGTAAGAGCGTACATGGATCTCGCGTCCCGTTACAGGAACCTGCTTGTCTCCAGAGAGAAAAGGCTTGAACAGATTGCCAAAGCCCTTTCAGACCTGGGTAACCCGCCCGATGGCCGTGCCCTTATGGCAGATAGACAGGGCAAATACAAAAAAGAGAAGGAGTATCTGAAATCTCTGCTTACCACATTCACACCGGAGGGGTGCTGGGCAGGAACCGAAAACCAGTTTATGGAGAGTTTTAAGCTGGGAACAATAATTTACCCGGAATACTTTTATGTATACAAGGTAAATACCAGCGAAGGCGAGATGTACTACGCAATCGATATCTGTGTCGGCTGCAGCGTTGATGACAGAAACACAGGTATGACCATAGCAAAAGTAAATGTAAGAGGCAGAATGAGAGGAGACTTTATAACCAGGGAGCTGAAAGTTCCTGACTATATTGGTATTGGTACCGGCGGTGCAAATGACGGCAAGATTTTTCACCACTGGGTTAAGTTTGATTATCCCGCTATTCCTAGTTTTTCCGAGACATCTGACTCCCGGTTTACACAACTTATCAAACTTGGAGTGGAGAAAAAAATCACAACATTTAACTCTACATTCTCAAATCAGATAAGCAAGAACAGAATGGCCGATGCATTCTTTAAAACTGCAACGCGATGGACAGAAGAGGGTCGCTGGAACGATTACACGCACGACCCCTCACAAATGACACCCGACGATCTCATCCTCGCGTTTTCTGCAGACATGGGTGGCTCTGCTCCTCCTTCCTCCGGGAACAAAGGTGGCACAAAAACCAAACTCCAGACAGCTGCAAACGCTAAAAGCAACGCTCTGCATATAGCAGACGACAAAACAGCCGAAGAGCGTAAGAAGCTTGATGCCGAGGCTATCCAGTTTCACACAAACAACCTTGCCATTATTGACAAAAACATGGTCAAAGACAGGGCAGAGCTTGCAAAGGAGAGAGATCCAAAAAGAAAAGAGGCATTAAGGCTCAGAATCCTTGGTGCTCAGGCAGACCAGCAGGCAGAGAAGGACCGCATTGCCACGATTCAAACAGGCCAGATTGTGCACTCCCGCTCACCGTGGGACGAATATGCCAGGGCAGGGTTCATCCAGAACATTGCAGAGAATCAGCAAAAACTCGAAAACAGATCCAGAAGCATACGAAAGGCATACGAAATGGCAGAGAAGCTTCCTGACGACAAGGCAAGGGAGGTGAGAGAGGTACTAAACAGCAAATTCAGGGGAGAGATGATTGGAAGCGATGACGAAGGGGCATTAAGAGCAGTCGTAGAGGAGGCAAACGCAATAGGAAAAAGCTACTATGAGGGCAAAATGGCAGAGGCCAGGGCAGATAATAAGGATGCCGTTGCTGAGGCTGAATGGGCCGATGCATGCCTGCAGACCGCTCAGGTGGTAAAGACAACCGCAGACTATTCAATGATGGGCCTGTCGCTCTTTGGAGGTCAGTATGTGAACAATATGTACCAGGGAGTGACCGGCTATATTGAAGGAGGCCCAAAGGAGGCATTCCTGAGAGTGGCCGGCTCTTACAACACTGCAGCAGGACTGGCGGTTGACGGCTTCCGCGGGTTTGAGGCTGCTGTTAATGAAGGAGGAGACTTTATTGATGGCATCAAAGGTGCCGCGTGGGAGGCAACAAAGGGGTATGTGACAGACAAGGCGCTCTCCTTTGGAATGGGCAAACTCTCATCGGCCTTTTCAAGACCAAACGGAGAGTTTCCTGAAATTGACGGGGCAAATGCAAAAAGAGCAGCTCAAACCGGCACACCTGACCCGCTCAGGTCAAAAGCCAGACCGGCAAAAGATATTGACGATTTCAACCGACCTCTCTCTGCAGAAGAGATGGCAATCTACAGAGAGCAGGTAGCAGACGGACGCAACAAGGTAAACTCTTATAAAAAGACATACGAAAAACTTGAAGAGGCGAGAAAGGCCAAACTTCCACCTTCTGAAATCAAGAAGATCCTGATTGAGCTGGATGACCGGTCAGCAAAAATTCACAGCTCTCCGCAGGCAAAGATGATGATGAAGACAATGCAGAAAAACCCTAAAAATCTGGATTTGATTAAGCGATACAGTAACTCTATGGACAGAGTGCATCAGAGGGTTGAGAAGAGGTTTCAGCAGGAGATGGATCAAAGCGGATGGAGCAAGGAGCAGCTGGAGCCAATCCGCAACAGGCCGGACCCTGCAGAGCTTCAGAGGGCAAAAGAGAGGCAGGCACGGGGAGAGGCAGTTAATCCCGAGGATCTGCTGGGAAGCAAAACTGTAAACATGGACTATGATGCCGGGAGGAAAGCCAGAATTGGTCCCGACGGAAAACCACTCCCTCCTTCAAAAAACGGAGAACCAACCTCAGTTGAGGCATGGCATGCAGAGGCTCAGGAGGCGTGGGAACGAGCATATCTGGCCGAGACAGGACAAAGCCCCGCTCACTCATGGGAGAACATTACCCACTCAAAAATGGGCGATGCCTATGCAGACAGAACAGTACTCCAGAGGAACGGAATAATTCATGCAAACAAAGCATGGGCAGGGCAGACAGCAGATGTTACCTACTATAAGGCAGAACACATGAAGGGCTCTCCGGAATTTCAGAGAGTTGAGAAATATATTGAGATAGCCCGAGGAACATCAAAGGATTACAAAACAAAGATGAATCCGCTTTTTGAAAAGAAAAAACCAAAACAGGGAACAAAATCCTATGAAGCGTGGCAAAAGCACAAAGAGTACTGGGATAAGGTAAACAGCATAATGGACCAGATGGGCAGCGGCCGCAAAGACCCTCTTACGGCAGACAGAGAGATGCGCGAAATCACAGGAGGAAAAAGCTTCCTTGAAGTTACATTCGACATGCGCAACTTCATGGAGTCACTTATGGTTCTCTGAGTTTTCAGAAAATTTTGCTTTACTTTGTTGCTCGATTATTTCCCAATGCACACCAGATTCATTAGAATATTACTGATGCTGATTCTGTTCGTTCCATTGCAAACAGAGGCTCAGACAAACAGAAAAATTGGACTCTATACCGGAGCAGGTACAGAAAGGCTGAGCGACAAACTCGACCTTGGTTTTGATTACCAGTACCGGGTGCACTTCTTTCAGTTTGAGTACAGTCATACAATAATTTCGTTACACAAAACTCATTTAGAAGGGCATTTTACTCCGCAGTTTAATACAACCAGATACCGGAATCTTGACGGAGCAGATTATTTCCAGACCTCTTATGAAGCAGGGCTCAATATCTCATTAGCAGTAAGGCAGGAGATTATTACAAATAACTTTTCAGTATACATAATGCTGGGAACAGGACCTCACTACATTTTCGGATCACCTGACAGGCAGATCTCCGGATTTATATTCTCAGACAACCTTTTCATCGGAGCTCAGGTGAGAGTATGGGAGAAGCTCTGGCTGGATATCCGCCCGGGATTCCGCCATATCAGCAACGCAGAGACCAGACATCCAAATCTGGGCATTAACTCCTTCAATATCAACTTTGGATTTTTCCTGGAGATTGAATAATCTCTTAACTTAACTCATCAATTCAGACTTTCCCTTTCTTGAAGAGAGGAGATTGCTCCTTTTGTAAGGAACAGTGAAATAGAATGTCGATCCGGCCCCCGGAGAAGACTTAAGCCACACCCGGCCTCCAAGCAGCCGGACATAAGATTTTACTATAGAGAGTCCCAGTCCTGCACCATCGTGAGTCTTGGTATAGGACATATTAATCTGAACAAACCTTTCAAAAATCTCCTGCTGTTTGGACTCATCAATCCCAACACCGGTATCACGGATATAAAACTCGAGTTCTGAGACCAGCACTCTGTAACCAAGTTCAACATATCCTTCGTCTGTATATGTGATAGCATTAATAAGAAGATTTGTAAGAACAGATGTCAGCTTCTCCCTGTCTGTCCAGATAAGTGCCTCATCCTTGCCTTTAATCCCCGGTTTCATCTCCAGTTTAATCCCTTTCTGTTCTGCCTTTATTGAGTACAGGGCTCTTACACTATCTACCAGGTCGTTGACATCTACCTGTGTAAGAAAAACCTTCATCTGCCCCGCATCAATTTTTGAGATATTAACCAGATTATGAAGCAGCCCAAGCATTCTGTCTCCGCTCTCTTCAATAATGGAAATATACTCAAGCCTCTCCTCATGTGTAAGATCCGGATCCTTAAGTAACTCTGCAAATCCCATAACTCCGTTCATAGGAGTGCGAATTTCATGGCTGACATTGGCAAGAAACCCAGATTTGAGTCTGTCGCTCTCGAGTGCCCTTGACTCGGCCCTGCGAAGTTTCTGAAGGTGACGTCTTAGAAAAACATAGAAAAAAGCTGCAGTAATAACAACATAAAACCAGCCTTTGAATGTTTGTATTTCTGTTAACTGCTCAGGGCTGTCAACAAGAGTCATCAGGATTCTGTCTGAGAAGAGAATCCATGCTCCTCCAAGTAAGAGGTAGAAGAGCGTAATACCGAATTCGAACCTGAACTTTGCCATGTCCGCAGGATTTTACGCTAATTTAACAAATCCCGTTAGATTAGCAACTATTTCGCCTCAAGAAGATCTTTAATTGTACGCAAAAGCTGATCAAATCCTATGAAACCGGCCAGCCTGACCTTTTTTCCATCCGGACCAGAAAAGATATATGTCGGAAAAAGGTCAACCTCAAGCGATGCGGCAAGTTTAAGATCTCTCTCAAACTCCTCTTGTCCCTTACCTTCCAGATCCCGTTTAAAGATCTCCATATCCAGGCATGAATCTGCCGCAGCTTTAAGGATATTCTCCCTTCTGGCAATATTAATTTTTCTGTGAAAGAAGCCCTCTCTCAAAATATTGTAGAATCTGTGTCCCTCTTTCTCTCCCTGCAGCATGGCCGCACGGAATGCAGCAGATGGGGGATAGGACGATGCAGGCGGATCTTCGGTCCATACATCACCGTCTATGTGAAACCCTATATGCTGAGATGCCTCAGGCCAGTGTCTGCCTACAAGTGCAGGGCCTCCCTCCTTTCCGTCAAACATGCTCCAGTCCGGCATTAACCCTCCCATCCGGTATTCGATGGAGATAACCTCTCCGAACTCCTTCCTAAGCCTGCTTAAGAGAGGTTCGCTGCCCCAGCAATAGGAACAAAGCGGGTCAGAAAAATAGAGTATTTTAACCTTGCTTTCCATTGTTATTGTTCTCTACAAATTTCTTGTAATCCATATCCATCTGCATAATATGATTTATCCACCACTCCTTGAGAAAGTCGCTGACATCTTCTGGTTTGGTAGGATTGATATCATCATACAGATGATTAAAAAAGGCCACTTTTTTAATGTAAAGCTTATGTGTTGCCCTGTGCTCCTTTATCCCGGGAAAGCCTTGTTCTGTCATATACTTTTCCTCGTCACGGAAGTGCTCAATGCTATAGTCTGTCAGTTCCGAAAGGAGTTCTGCAAAGCGCAGGGATCGTATCTCAAGAGTCTCTTCCTGGATAAATCTGTTAATCACATCGAAGATTCTTTTATGCTGATCGTCAATACTGCCAACCTTAACGGATAGCTCGTCTGTCCATAAAATTTTGCTGTTACTGCTCATAACAATAATTCAAAAAAGATTTAATCAAAAATAGCACTATTTTGTTATATATTTTAAAAATATATTTATTCAATGAAAGAGAGAGACTTATATCACATGCGCAAGGACTATTCACCTGAACCCCTTACTGAGGAATCTGTTTCGCGTGACCCCTTCATGCAGTTTGGAAAGTGGTTCCATGAGGCCCTGAGCACAGAAACCACCGAGCCTAATGCCATGATAGTCTCTACATGCGGGCTGGATATGATTCCCTCTTCAAGGGTTGTTCTTTTGAAAAAATATTCTCCGGACGGATTTGTATTCTTTACAAATTACAAAAGCCGCAAAGGGAATCAGCTTAGTCAGAACCCAAATGCCTCCATTCTCTTCTTCTGGCCTGTAACAATGAGACAGGTGAGAATTGAGGGAACCGTTGAAAAAGTGCCGGAAAGTGAGTCAGATGAGTATTTCAGCTCCCGGCCTGCAGAAAGCCGTGCAACTGCAATAATTTCCAAACAGAGCATGCATCTGGATAATAAAGAATTATTCGAAAAAGAGGTTTCAGCTATGCTGGAGAGGGTGGATAACGGAGGTGACATTTCTGATATACTTGCAAGGCCCCTCAACTGGGGAGGATACAACCTGAAGCCCCACCTTTTCGAATTCTGGCAAGGCGGAACAAATCGCGCACATGACAGGTTTGAATATCTGAAAGAATCACCTGACCAGCCCGACTGGACCATTTCAAGGCTCTATCCCTGATTTGCCTTTTCCTCTTCGACAGGAGTTCCTTTCATAACACTTGAACAATTTGCCACAACAACAATCGTAAAAAAAACAATTAATGCCAGGTAAATTAAAAACTCCCCTGCAGATACAATCCAGTCTTTCTCATCAGAATTGTTGTTCCAGAAAAAGAGAATTGTCATTAATATGTGACCTGTTGCCAGAACAGCAAGTCCTTTCCATGAAACATCTCTTCTCTTTTTCTTACGTTTGATTCTTGCCAAAGCAATTGAAAAGTAGAGTCCCAGAATTGCGGCCAGATATGCGACAATCTTTACAACCTCTCCCGTCTCGTATCGCCATATCAGAAGAAGCACTCCAAGGGCGAGTATCAGCAGATACAAATCCAGCTTTTTCATAATCACTCTTTTGTGTGAATATACTAAATATTACAATTGTATGTTCTCGAAATCCGGATTTCTCACTTATCCTCTGCGACTGGTTTCCTCCAGTGATATGCGTTCCTTTATAACAATCTCCCTTTCATGGAGCTCAATAAGTCCGTCCTTTTCAAAGTTCTTTAGAAGCTTCACCGCACTTTCCACTGAAACCCCCGCAAAATCTGCAATTTCTCTTCTGGACAAAAGCTGAAAAATATCTTTATGTGACGCCCGGAGCGAGTCAAGATAAAGCAAAGTCTCTGCCATCCGGCCATTCATCTGCTTAAATAAAACACTTTGTAAAGTGCTGTACAGATTTGCGTTCTGCTCACAATACCTGCCTATGATATTCATCCCGAAACGACCATTTTTCTCAATAACAGACATAATTGCATCCTTTTCAACTAAAAAGGCATGGCAATCTGTAATTGCTACGGCAGAGTAGTTAAAAACATTTTTATTGAATACCGCAGAGAGACCAATAAACTCTCCGGGCTGAACAATTCTCAGGTTGAAGGTTTTTGATGTAAATCCTTCGATATACTGGCGGCAGAGACCATTTACCACAAATAAAATATATGAAGAGAAGGTACCCTGCTTTGCAAGAGTATCACCTCTTCGGAAAAGCACCTGTGTTTTACTTGCCCTCACCAGCGCCAGCTCTTCTTCACTAAGAGACTGAAAACAAGGAGCATGTATATCACAAATATAATCTTTATCGTTTTCCTGAATTGTTTTCATAAAACAAAGTTAATCTATTTCAATTAATCCGTTGAGCAACATCAACTCCGGAGTTGTCTAACAACAAGGCCGTTTTCTTGCACAAAGTTTAAGCCCCCCGTACCTTTGCACCAGGTTAAAAAAATAACAAAACTATGCTTTATACAAATCTTAAACACATCGAATCTGCAGCAGATCATGCAAAGATTCTCAGCGAAAATGAAAATGTAATGGTAATATGCGGACGCATGGGACCTATGTGTATTCCTGTTTACGGAATTGCAGAGGATCTGGAGGGAGAGTACTCACACGTAAAATTCTTTGATATGGAATTTGACAATCCCGAATCTCATGTAATAAGAAATCTCCCTGAAGTAAGAGGCTTCATGGGCATTCCCTTTACAATTTATTACAAGAACGGCAAAGTAGTCAAAGCTACATCAAGCATTCAGACAAAAGATCAGATTACAACAATTCTTGATAAAGAATTTGGAGCTCCAGTAAAATAATCAATCAGCACAAACCAATATGACATCTGACAATAATCATTATGATGCGATAGTTATCGGCGCGGGCCCTGCAGGGCTCACCGCCGGTATCTATCTGTCAAGAGCAAGGGTTAAGACATTAATCCTCAACGAAGGAGTTGTGGGGGGACAAATGGTTCTCACCCATGAAATTGCCAACTACCCGGGAGTTGAGAGTATCAGCGGATATCAGCTTGCAAACATAATGAAAAAGCAAGCTCTCTCCTTTGGATGCGAAATCAAGTCCAATATCAAAATTGGAGATATGGACATGAATGGAAATATCAAAAAGGTTGTATTATCTGACGGGACACAATTCACCTCTGATGCAATTATTATTACAACCGGAGGAAGATCCAGAACTATTGGCGTTCCCGGTGAAGAGAAACTTAAAGGGCATGGAATCTCATATTGCGCAACCTGCGACGGCGATTTTTTCACAGATAAAGAGATAATTGTTGTTGGAGGAGGGAACTCTGCGCTTGAAGAGGCTGTGTCGCTTACCAAATATGCCTCAAAAGTAACAATCGTACATCAGTTCAATCACTTCCAGGCATTTGAACATGCAATCCTGGAGGCAAAGAACAATCCAAAAATTGATTTCATAATGGAATCCACCATTGCCGGATTCAACGGAGATGAGCGGCTGGAGAGTGTCGATATCAAAAACCTGAAAACCGGAGAGGTTTATAACAGAAAAATTGACGGGACATTCGTGTTTATAGGCTATGTTCCTAATACCGAATTTCTCAAAGGAAAACTTGACCTTAATCAGTGGGGCGAAATTGTTGTCAAGGCAGATATGTCAACAAGCATTGATGGCGTTTTCGCAGCTGGAGACAGCATTACAAAAAGATTTCGTCAGGTTACGACAGCAGTTGGAGACGGCACAATTGCAGCATTGGCAGCCTCTTCATATATAAATGAAATTAAAAAGAGTAAATAAGTTAATATGCAGACAACCATAGTAATTATTGCCGTAGTAGCAGCAATTGTAATAGTTCTTTACAGAGCCTACTCAAAACTCAAAAACACCCCAATGGTAGAGGATCATGAACAAATCCTTACCCTAACTGATAAAAATATAACCCAGCAACTTAAAGGCAAGGTTATTCTGGTAGATTTCTGGGCTAGCTGGTGTGCACCCTGCCGAATGATGGCTCCCATACTGAACGAAGTTGCCTCGGAACTTAACGGAAATGGGTTTGTTGGCAAGGTAAACATAGAAGAGTATCAGTCACTGGCACAAAAATATAATGTGCGAAGCATACCAACTCTCATACTTTTCAAAAACGGCAAGGAGATAAACCGCTTTGTAGGTATTAAAAGCAAGGAGCTTCTTGTCAAAGAGATTTTGGCTGCAAACTAGTTAAAAATATCCCTGAATCACTTGCAGAATTCCTGAATAAGAGCATAAGCTTCTGATTCACCAAGTTCCGCAGCTTTTTTCCAGTCCTCGCATGCCCCGGTTTTATCCCCAATATTGTTCTTTGTAACACCCCGGTTAAAGTAGGCCAGCGAGTTTGATGGAGCCAGCTCAAGAACCTTATTGTAATCTGCAAGTGCACCCGGATAGTCTTTAAGGCTGTATTTTGCAACACCTCTGTTGAGATAAGCATTTACCATATCTGGCTTACGGGCAATTGTTTCAGAGTAATCTGCTATGGCACCCTCGTAATCCTCCATGGTTTGCCTGGCATATCCGCGGCTGTACCAGGCTGAGTACATACCGGGATCCATTTCTATTGCCTTTGTGTAATCATCAGTTGCACCCCGGAAATCCTTAAGCTGGCATTTGCATGTTCCACTGTTTATTAGTGCAAATGCATCCCTGGGATTTATCTCAAGACTTCTGGAATAATCAGATATTGCCCCGTAAAAATTCTTAAGCATTCTTTCTGCCTCGGCTCTGTTATAGTATGCATCGGCATTTCCCGGATCAAGTTTTACGACATTTGTCAGGTCATCAATTGCCTCCTGATAGTGCCTCAGGGAAAACATAATTAACCCCTTGTTGAACCAGGACCTTGCATGAGTGGGGTCAATCTGAATGGCCCGGAGATAATCGTCAACTGCATCCCGCTCCCTGTCAAGATACTCTTTCGCAAGACCTCTGCCATACAGAGCCTCTGCGTCAAGCGGGTTGAGCTCGATTGATTTTGTATAGTCATTCAGTGCACCTTCATAATCTTCAAGTATAAGCTTTGCGGCTCCTCTGTTATACCATGCAAGGCTGAGTTTGGGATTAATTTCGAGCGCCCGGGTGTATTGGGCTATAGCTCCGGCATAGTCTTTTCGGTTGTGTTTTTCGAGTCCATTGTTGTAAAATGTCTCTGCCGGCTGGGCAAAAAGTGAAGCAGACAGCAGTATTGATAACAATAATGTCAGCGTTTTCATGCCTTTATGATTTTGAGAAAGTTAGGTATTTTTCACATTGGTTGTTATCCAAATCGTATTATCTTTGATGAAAATTGAGAGGCAAATAATGTCCGGAAGAAATGTTCTATATCTTATCCTGACATTCCTGTTGCTGGGAACATTTTCACTTCACGCACAGCTGGCAGGAAAGAGTTACATAAGAGGGGTTGTGGTTGACGGAAAAAACGGAGAACCTGTCCCCTATGCCGTTGTCGTGGTCGAAGGCTCTACAGATGGCACCGGTACAGATTCAGATGGCCGCTTTCTGCTTGTGACTACATCAAAAAAGATTCTCCTCAAAGTCTCATCAATGGGTTATCTCCCTGCCGAAATTTTGGTTCCCACTGACAGTAACGGAAAACCTGCGGGCAACGAACAACTTACAATAAAGCTTGCTCCGGCATCGGTGCAGCTGGATGCAATCGTAGTCAAGGCAAATAAAGTCCGGTACAGGAACAGAGACAATCCTGCTGTTATGATAATTGACAGTGTAATTAGCTACAAGGAGAAAAACCGAAGCAAAAATTTTGATTTCCTCAACTACGAGAAATATGAGAAAATAATCTTCTCATTTTCCAATGTCTCTGAAAAACTTAAGGAGACAAGAGTACTGGGTAAATTCAAATTTGTATTTGACAACATGGACACCATTCGTAAACCCGGGCAACCGGTCCTGCCGGTCTATATCCGTGAGCAGTTGTCTGATTATTACTACAGGCGAAGCCCTGAGGCTAAGAACGAGATTGTCAAAGGTGACAAAATGGTCACTTTTGAAGGCTACCTGGACGAGCAGGGAATTGGGGTATGGCTTAACTATCTCTACCAGGACATAGATTTGTATGACAACAACATACTCTTTCTTACAAATCAGTTTATCAGCCCTATAGCAACTACTGCGCCTGCATTTTACAGATACTACATTCTTGACACCCTGAATATTAGCGGGGCCGAATGCTATAAACTCTACTTTTCGCCACGAAACAAGACAGATTTTCTTTTTCAGGGCTATCTCTATATTACTGCCGATGGCACTTATGCCGTCAAGCGTGCAGAGATTGAGGTGAGCAGGCAGATAAACCTGAACTGGATCAAGGATGCAAGGATTGTTCAGGAATTTGAGAAAGATCCTGAGAAAACAGGGCTTTCTGCGGGAGGGAATCAGCAGGCCAAAGCAAGCCAAAATACCTCCACCGGATGGCTGTTAACACTTGACGAGATCTCTCTCGATCTTGGATACAGCCGCAACGGGCTTGGCGTTTACGGACAGAAATCTGTCTCTTACAGGAAATTCGGGATTAACCGGCCTCTGACCGAAAGCAACTTTAAACAGAGGGATACCCGGGCAGACACCACCCTGTCAAAACCGGAATCATTCTGGGAAGAGAACAGACACAGTCAGCTTACCACTTCCGAAAAGGGAATATACCGGACTATTGACACACTTAAGAGAATTCCGGCATTCAAAAGGACAATGAATATCACCAGAATTGTTCTGGCCAGCTACCATAACTTCGGAAAGTTTGAAATTGGACCTGTTATCTCCTTTTACAGTTACAATCCCATTGACGCTCAACAACGGCTCTGAGCAAGTGGTTCAATTATGACGGATATATATCCTACTCCTTTGGAGACAAGAAAATCAAATACAATCTTGGAACAACGCTCTCATTCAGCGGCCGCACAATCTACGAGTTTCCCGTGAAGAGCCTGCGACTCAGCTTCCAGAGCGACACCAAGGTACCGGGACAGGAGCTCTATTTTGTTCAGGAGGGAAATGCACTTCTTTCAATCAAGAGGGGTGTGGACGACAAGCTCTTTTATAACAAGACATTCAGGGCAGATTATCTTCATGAGTTCGAAAACCATTTCTCCTACTCAGTTGGCTACACTCACACGCAGCAAAAACCCGGAGGCAGCATAACATTCGGAAACGCATCCGCTCTTAATATCGGCGAGGCAAGCCTCGCACTCAGATACGCCCCAAAAGAGGAGTTCTACCAGCGGAAAATTTACCGAATTCCGGTTGCAAACAAATATCCAATCTTCCAGTTCAACTACACTCTTGGAAACAAACTCTTTGGCGGAGACTACAATTATCACCTGCTCAGACTCAACATTTACAAGCGATTCTATCCATCTGTAATAGGTTACACAACCGTTACCCTTGAAGGCGGCCTTGTGCTTGGAAAGGTTCCTTACCCTCTCCTTGAGATTCACAATGCAAACCAGAGCTACCTCTACCAGTCAACAACATACAACCTGATGAACTTTGTCGAGTTTGTCAGCGACAAATATGCCTCCCTGTTCGTAGACCATTGCTTCAACGGTTTCATATTTAACAAGATTCCTCTCATCAAACACCTTGGACTCCGCGAAATGCTCACATTCAAGGTCCTGTACGGTGGCCTGAGCGACAGGAACAATCCGGCAATTTCCGGCTCAAACACAAATCCGGCTCCTGGATTAATTCAGGGAGAACCGGTGCTCTTCCCTTTTCCGGTTGACAAAGATGGAAACCCAACTACATTCATTCTTGGTAAAACACCTTATGTAGAGATGAGTGTGGGGATTTCAAACATCTTCAAATTTGTGCGCGTAGATCTTGTAAGGCGCATAACATATCTTGAGCACCCAAATGTATCCCGGTACGGAATAAGGGTAAGACTAAAATTTGATCTGTAGTGAATATTTTCAAAAACTGTTAACAAAGATTTCATATCTTTGAAACGAAAACCCCAACAGACTCCAACTTATGAAACGAAACAAAATTCTCACTTCAATTTTCGCAATTGTAATTTCGGCATCAGCTATGGCATCAAATCCTCTCTATCCACTGCTTAACAACTACCGCATTCCTCTCAATGAAAAGGGTGCTGTAATAGGGAAAGTGCTCACAGGAGAGAGCAAGGCAAAAATCAGTATCAGCCGTGATACTGCAGATATTTTCCGGATAGACAGAGATGGAAACATAAGCCTTAAGAGAGGCGTTAAACTTTCTGAGGGAGGTGCTTTCAGATACGCCGTGAGTATTAAGGTTTCAGGAAAAGATGGAGCCGGTGAAAAGGAGTTCGAACTTGTAAAGGATGAATTTCTTAAAAACAGAGCTATAGCTCACAGAGGTGCGTGGAAAAATTTCAGCGATCCTCAGAATTCATTAAAATCTTTGAGAAACGCAATCTCAATTGGATGCTCTTGGAGCGAGTTCGATGTGTGGATGGCTTCTGACGGAGTCCCTGTCTGCAATCATGATCCGTCAATTGGTGGTCTGGCAGTTGAGGCAAGTACATCTGCCCAGCTCACAAAAGTTGAACTTGAACCTGGTGAATTTCTGCCTACACTTGAACAATACCTTCTGGCAATAAAAGATCAGAATAAAACAGGACTGGTGCTTGAAATCAAGCCATCACTGGTAAGCCAAGAGAGAACCCTGGAGCTCACAAACAAGGTAATGCAAATGGTTCATGACCTAAAGGTTCAGGCCTGGGTTAATTATATCAGTTTTAATTATGGTTGCCTCGAAAGAGTAATTGAACTTGATCCGGCTGCCAAAACAGCTTACCTTGGAAACGACAGAACTGTAACAGAGATCAAAAACAGCAAAATGTGGGGAATAGACTTCAACCTGAGCATGTTCAAGGCAAATCCTATTCTTACCCGTCAGGCGCAGGACCTGGGACTTACCGTTAATGCCTGGACTGTAAACAAGGCAGAAGATCTTAAAATGATGCTTGATCAGGGGGCAGATTTCATAACAACCAACGAACCTGAGTTGCTGCTAAAGATGCTCAAAGAGCGCGGTGAGTAATCTGCGCCGGTATCAATGAGAATTCCCCTGTTTTTGCGCAGCTCGCGGAGAGAATCGGCCTCTTCTCCCCTCTTTGCAGCAGCTACCCTTTCATTGGGGTAAATCCGGTGCATCTCCATTCGCATAGTGTTGTAAAAAACTCCTGACGGGGCTCGGTGCGGTCTGAGATTCCCACCATCTTCTTATGAAAGTTGGCACGGTCAAACTTTTTATTCAGAATCTGTTCGTAAACCGTTTGTAAGGGTGGTTGGAAATAGTCTGAACCTGTCTGAAAAGATTGACAGAGAGTCCAAGTGTATCATGAAGTTCTCTTATAAGACAATTCTCTGCAGATTCATCGTGGTGAAGTCTCCCGCCTGGCAGCTCCCATTTACCGGCAAAGGGCTCCTGTTCTCTTTTGAAAAGCAGAAGCCTGAGCTCAACCCCGTCAAATCCAAAAATTGCACAGGCTGCATTTACTGCATGAGACCTCTGTTCATGAATATGCGGCTTGTTAAGCTCAGATTCATGAGTATTAATTCCGGAAGGATGTTGTTCTGAGGTCATGCGCTCTGTTGAAATTTCTCTTCAAAAATAGTTAAAAAGCAGTAAACTTCAGAGATAGCGGGTGAAAATCAATTATTTCAGACGAAATAATTTTGAGATTCTTAATCTGTTTCGGGCAACCATATCGTAAACTGAATCCCGCAGCGGCCGGGGGAAGATTTTCAGGAAGGAGACCGCACTCCAGAAGCCTCCCAGCTCCGCAAAGGCGGCAAGAACTGCTGCAGATTTTGTAAAAACCCGGCCGCCGTCAATAAATACAACCGTATTAACACATGAATGGCCGTCACACTCAGAATTCCCTGCGAGGCAGGACTCTGCAGACTGAAGGGTAATAAGGCTGAGAACCCTCTTCTTGTCTCTTCGCCCGATAAAATTTGCAAGCCTTATACAGAGACTGCAATTTCCGTCATACAGAAGCACTTTGTGATCCGGATTCATTACCATTTAAGATAAATTGATTTTTTGCATAACAAATAATGTAGGCTAAAAGTTGGAAAAGCACTATATTTATCGCCATAACCCACATTTGAATCAGAAATCTGATTCAGTAAAACGCAGAAAAATGAAAAAGATAATTGTTACGATTTTTTCAATGCTCATATTCTTTAATGCACAGGCGCAGCATAAGATTTACAGCGATCCGCAGGACAAGGTGATTTTTAACAGATATGCAGAGTATATAAAAACGAAGAAAAATCAGCCTCTGGAAAAGGTGATTATCGAGACCGCAAAATTCTTCCTGAGTGTGCCATATGTTGCAAATACTCTTGAAATTGAACCGGAAGGAGTTGTTGTAAATCTCCGGGGGCTCGACTGCACAACATTTGTAGAGACAGTTTACGCTCTTAGTTATACAGCAAAATCAGAGGATCTCTCTTTTGAAAACTTCACCAGACACCTGATGAGAATCCGCTACCGCGGAGATGTAATCAGCGACTATTCAGACAGACTGCACTACACATCTGACTGGGTATTTGAAAATGAGAAAAAGGGCATTGTGAAAAGTATTGTTCACACTCCTGCGTGGGAACCAATCAAACACAAATTTTTCGTAATGTCTACCAATCATGAAAAGTACAAGCAACTTAAGGGGAATCCGGCACTTACCGAAAAAATCAAGGCGGTTGAAACCGAGCTCAACGGCAGAGATCATTTTTATCTCCCAACTGAGAAAATAGAGCAAAACAAGAATCTCATTAAAAGCGGAGATGTTGTTGCTTTCGTAACAACAAAGATTCCCGGAATTGACATGACTCATATGGGAATTATATACAAAGAGGGAGGAATGCTGACATTCATCCACGCCTCCTCTTCACACAAGAAGGTTGTTTTGAACCGGGAGCCGCTTGCTGTCTATGCAAAGGGAACCGGACGAAATGTGGGTGTTATCATTGCAAGGCCTCAGCTGTAACCCGAAAGTGGCTCTGCCACAGATTTAACAGGATTAGCCCAAATTAGATAACCGCAGGAATTTTTTTCTGCGGTTTTATATTTTTTAGTTAAATTTAAAGCATAAACCTAACTAAAAAGCGTATTACTATGAGTATGTTCTGCAATCAGTGTCAGGAGACGGCCAAAAACACGGGCTGTACCATTAACGGAGTCTGCGGCAAAAAAGAGGATACCGCAAACATTCAGGATTTATTGATGTATGCATGCCAGGGCCTTTCTTATATGAC
>PHDT01000014.1:0-54399 GCA_002842695.1 Bacteroidetes bacterium HGW-Bacteroidetes-10
CAAAGCCATAGTCATACCAGAACCAGCCCGAACCGGCAGCATCCATAACGTGGTCTTCGCCCATTATGTCAAAAACAAGTATATAAGCAGGAAGGCCGCCGTTCTCTGCAGCCCAGCTTGTTCCCCATCCACCTGTATACAATACGCGGTAAATCCCGTTAATTGCTGTAAGTGAGTTTTGCGCATCCGCGAATATGATTGTTCCGGATACCTGGTTGGTAGGGTCTGTGTCCAGCATATCTGAACAACTGTTCAGAGATACTAACCCAATAATCGATAATATTAGAAATATCTTTTTCATTTTTATATCCGTTATTTAAAATTTGATGTCAAGTCCCAGGGAAACTGTTTTGATTGGCGTGTAAGAGAAACCTGTACCACCTGTAAAGTTATACTGTGGGTCCATACCTTTAAGGGCTGTGAACACAAACAGGTTATCTGCAGTAACTGCAAGTCTGAGTGACTGAAGACTAATCTTTTTTGCCCATTTTGATGGGAGTGTATAGCCAAGAGTAATGTTCTTGATTGCAAAGTAAGATGCATCCAGAAGTTCATCCTTGGTTCTTGTAATTCTTGCAGATCCGTTTGCATCGATTCTAGGGAACTGGGCAATATCACCTGGCTGCTTCCATGTCTTCTCGAGACGGTCTCTGTGTGCAGCCTGTCCAACATAGGTACTGTAAAGAAGAGAATTATAAACTCCATCAAGCATCTTTCCTCCTACTGAGTAGGTAGTAAGAAGGCTAAGGTCAAATCCGGCATATCTGAAGTCATTTATGAACGAACCATAAACGACAGGAATACGGTTTCCAGATACTTCCCTGCACTGGAGAGCCTTCTGGTAGTCACTTGAGATATATTTCTCACCGCGAACTCCATCAGTTTCATCCCAAACCCAGTAAAGCTTGTTACCTGTAGCAGGGTCAATACCGGCAGATTCTGAAAGGTAGAATGAGTTAAGAGCTTCACCCTCTTTAATTATATAACTTCCTGAAATAATTTCAGGTTTGTCTGCAAGATTGAGAACTTTATTCTTGATAGTAGATCCCATAAGGGTCATATTCCAGTTGAAATTTTGATTTTTGATCACATCCATTGAAAGGCTGAGTTCAAAACCATTATTCATCATCTTACCGATATTTTTTGAATAACCATCAAATCCCAGTGAAACAGCCATTGGGAAATCCATGAGCATATCATCAGTACGACGATCGTAATATTCTGCAGAAATTGAAAGTTTGTCAAAAATTCTGGCTTCCAGACCAATATTCAGATTATTGTTCTTCTCCCATTTAAGGTCTGCATTCTCGAGTGACGTTACAATTGCACCGGGGAATGACTGGTTTGGATACTGAAGCGAATAGAACGCCTGCCATGCATACAGAGAACCAATATTATCATTACCCTGTACACCATAAGATGCCTTAAGAGTCATGTTATTTAACCAGTCAAGATCCTTCATGAAAGATTCCTGAGAGATTCTCCAGCTTGCTCCTACTGACCAGAAGTTACCCCAACGTACATTTTTATTAAATCTGGAAGTTCCGTCTCTGCGGAAGCTGGCAGAAAAATAATATTTGTCATTAAAGTCATAGTTCAGACGTGAGAAATAAGATTCAATTGCATAGTTATTAGTGTAAGAGCTAACATTGCTGATTGTTGTTGCTGCATCCAGTTCAAAAAGACCGCCAAAAGGGAAACCTGTTTTCTCACCATACAAATACTGATAGTTGTATTTATAAAGCTCATGTCCGGCCATTAAATCCAGGTGATGGTCACCAAAAGTACGATCCCAGTATAAAATCTGGTTAAATGTGTAGCTGAAGGTCCTGCCATCTGCAATACCGAGCAAACCATTAGTAGAATTACCATTACCAAAATATGGATTCCAGTATGTCCTGCTTTTTGACATTGCATAGTCAAATCCCATGTTCACTACAAACTTGAGTCCCTTAAGAGCACCCTCTTTAAGTCCGCCAAACTCCAGGAATGTTCTTCCACTGAGGTTATCAGAAACAGAAAGATATTTATCCTCCTCAAGGTTAGCAAGTGGATTCCAGCCTGCGCTCGCTCCAGCAGGACGATCTTCTCCCCAGTCATATTTTGCCTTGCCATTTTCATCATATACAGTGTTGCCACTGGCATCTTTAAGGTAAAGCGGATAAATTGGGGCCATAAGCATCGCACTGTAGAATACGTTTGAATATGCTGAAGAACTGGATGATGTAGCACCAAGAGTAGTACTGTTTGAAGTATTTCCTGCAAAGTTTACATTCAGTCCTGTCTTAAACCAGTTGTTAACTCTTGTGTCTACATTGGCACGACCGGAGAAACGTTCGAATGCAGTTGTTTTAACTAGACCCTCTTCATTAAGGTAACCCAGAGAGAACATATAATTTGTATTACTGTTACCTCCAGTCACTGCCATCTGGTATTCCTGACGCAAAGGCATCTTTGCTGTAGCATTGTCAAGCCAGTCTTCATTCCACAAAAGAGTAGTTCCGGGAACTATTCGTCCTGTTGAATGGTCAATCAGTTCTGTTGCATTTTTTGAAAATGGATTGTACTGCTGAGTCGATCCAAAGATCTTCTCTGCTCCTGTTGCCATATCCTGAAGTGCCTGAGGACCTGCCAGAGATGAAGGAACCCCATTTGCAATATTACGATTCTTGAACATATAATAAACATCTTCAGTCCATTCGTAAGCATCGAGTGTTTCATATTTTGGAATAGCTCTTGAAGCTACTCCCCAGTTACCCTTGAAATTCACTGAGAGTTTGCTCTCCTGACCTTTCTTGGTTGTTATCATAACCACACCGTTTGCACCGCGTGCTCCGTACAAAGCGCCCGCTGATGCATCCTTAATCATGGTAATTGATTCGATGTCATTTGGGTTGATTGCGTTAATTGCTCCATCATATGGAATGCCATCAACAACATAAAGAGGAGAAGTTGAAGCACTCATAGAACCAAATCCACGAATAACTACCGATGCACCTGCTCCGGGCTGACCAGATCCAGATGTTGTCTGAACACCAGGGGCCATACCATCAAGAGCTTTTGTCACGTTGGCAACAGTTCTTTTCTCAAGTTTCTCAGATTTTACTACCTGAGCAGATCCTGTAAAAGATTCTTTTTTTGCTGTACCATAAGCTACAACCATAACATCTTCAAGCGCAATTGCTGTACTTGTAATGGCAGCATTAACAACAGTACGGTTGTTAATAGTTACATCAACGGCCTGATAGCCAATTGAGCTGAAAGTTAGAACCCCGTTACCGGGAGCATTGATGGTGTACTTGCCATCAATATCAGTCGAGACACCTGTCTGGGTGCCCTTTAAAACGACGGAGGCGAAAGGAAGTGGCTCGCCAGTGCCGGCGTCAGTTACAGTTCCTGTAATTGTGATGTTCTGCGCAACGAGTACGTTGACAGCGAAAAACAGTAGAACCGTTAAAATTAATCTGACATTTTTCATTTAGATAATTTTTGGTTAATAAATAATTAAGCTAGGTTTTTATAGATTTGTTTTAGTATCTGATTTTATGAATATTATAATAACAAATTTAAAAAAATTATAACAATTCGCAACTAAAATTTAATAGTTTAATATTATAAATATACTATTTAATTGAATTTGCGTAAAATATATTTACCTGAATGTATAGAAAAATTGCATGATATTACTTTGTACAGACGAAGAAGGGCGCCTGTTTGATGCAGCCGCCCCTAATTATTTTAGAATTATTTTTCTAATTATTCACTTTAAGCATAACCGGAGGGGCCAGCGGAACAAAAGTAAACGGATTTACACTCTTCGTAAAGAGCATAGCTGCACCTGATCTGCTTTTCTGAACATCATTTGCAATAAAAGTATCAAAACTGTATGGGTCATTCGGAATTGGAGTCAATATACCACTTACATATTCATTAACTCTTACACCTGCTGCTGTTCTAATAATTCTCTTGACCATATTCTCCCTGCTTGGAGCATTGTAGTATGGCTCATTAAATACCATACAGCTTGATGTTTCGGGTTTCCATACACCATAAGTATAGTAATATCCCCCTTCGAAAGCTCCCACAGCAGAATAACCCTCTCTGCCAGAAAAATGCTTCCATCTTATTGTCAACATATCGCTTGTAAGGTCCACATTGGGATATAATCCATATTTCTGCCAGGTAATCAGATTTGTTTTGTCAGCTTCAGGAATGGTCTTATCCTTATTTGCAGTAGTAACATATTCATCTGCAAGTCGTCCAAATCCATGTCCTCCTGCTTCGTGGTTAATAATGTTTCTGTAGTTTGTGCCCGCCGATGTAGAGGTACTTACCGGGCATATTGCTATTGCCTGACCTGTAGACCAGGACCAACATGTACCTGCATATCTGTCCTGATTTACCATTAGAATTACCATTACGTTTTCTAGTTTTCCTCTAGGAGGCGAGAATGTAGAACTATTATCATCATATGTATATGTATCCTCCATACCCGGAACTTTGGCCGCATATTCATAAATTTTCCTGGAATCAGATTCCATGCTTGAGCC
The DNA here is from genome assembly GCA_002842695.1 of Bacteroidetes bacterium HGW-Bacteroidetes-10. GTDB lineage: Bacteria > Bacteroidota > Bacteroidia > Bacteroidales > UBA932 > Bact-08. Next base: position 4,551 of record PHDT01000014.1, read on the forward strand.
TCCCTTGAATACAGTGCTAAAAGCTGTCTCCTTGATAATGTTCTTGTCAAGCTGAGTAACACCGCTGTCTTGCGAGTATGCTGCAACTTTATAAATCTTGAAATAGCCTTTATAACTTTTATATGGTTCAACATTAAAAAAAGCATCCATTCCAGCCTGAACATCTGTATCAAACTTACCTCCATCGACATAATCTGCTACTGTATACCCGTCTCCAAGAAAAATAATTTCATTAGGATAGGTCCCTTTTGAATTATTTAAGGCTACACGGAATTCTCCTTCAATATAGCCTCCCAATGTTCCTGTTACGAAATTGAAAACAGAAGATACACTTTTAGCCTCATATGAGTCAGAAGCCGTAACTCTCCAGTAATATCTTGTATTCTCTTTTAAAAGTTCAGGGATAGTATAGCTAATTTCTGAGGCAGCATTGTATGACTTCAGGAATTTCCCATCTGTTCCAAGGAAAGAGGAGTTATCTGAAACCTCAAGTGTATAGGTAATGTTATCAAGATCTGCATCAGTTGAGGCTATCCAGCGACACTGAGTAAGTCTCGATATGCTTTGTGAGTTATTTGAAGGATATGATAAAACAGTAATTGATGGTGCGCTGTTAGCAGCTCTTTTCTGTAAAAAGTCGATAGCTCTTAAAGTATCGCCATAACTAACAACTACTCTGGATGTTCTGTCTGAACCCGTGTTTGCAGTAGCAGAAAAGACCAAATCAGTACTTGAACTCCCTGTTTTGGGATTCACTGAAAGCCATGTTGATTCTGATGGTATAGAAACAGACCATGGGGTATTTGCAGTTACTTTAACGATTTTGCTGCCGGCATCTTTCTCAAATGTAATACTGTTTACATCAAGGGAAAGCTGAGAGGCAGACTGTCTGACAGTTACCAGTTTTCTCAAATAATTTGGCTTTCCCTCCTGTCCGGTCGTTATAATAATTGAAGCACTTCTGTCAGATGATGTAAGGTTGTTTTGAGCTGTGATTGTAATTACAGCATCTCCACTACCGCTTGAGGGCGATATTGAGAACCATGTACCTGTGAGCGTAGTTACCCAGGCTGCATTTGCAGTAATAGATACTGTCCCGGTTCCCTGACTATTTTGAACATCTATGTTGGGAGAAGAAACGTTAAGAACTGGAGGCGGATCTTTCTTACATGCAGTTACAGCGAGTAATAAAAACAGGGCCAAGAAGAATGAGGATAATCTTTTCATATAGTTTAGTTCAAAATGATGCTTACACAAATTTAAAAATAATTGCTGTCTTTCAAAGCTTTTTAAAATATTGGAATAAAATTGAATATTCTGTATTTAATATGTAAAACAAATTAGATTCTTAAATGATTAACAAAAATTCCAGTAATAGTCATTGTTTGACAATTTTTATTAAATTTGTGAATAGATTTGGGTTTTTGTCCTTATTAATCAAGCATGAATAAACAAAAACAAATATCAATATAAAACCTAGCTTAAATAATTATTAACCAAAACAAACTAAATGAAAAAAATCTTTTTTCTATTGTTTACCTTTCTACTCACTGTAGGGGTAAGCTACGCCCAGACAAAAGTCACAGGGAAAGTGATTAGTAGTGAAGACGGATTGCCTGCCATTGTTACTGTTTCAGTAAAAGGCACAACCGCAGGAGCTTACACAGATGGAGAGGGCAAGTACTCCATTACAGTTCCTAACAATCAGGCCGTTCTGGTATTTGCTGGAATCGGCTATACCACAGTAGAGGTTCCTGTAAACGGAAGAGCTGTAATTGACGTTACAATCAAGCCCGATGCTGTGTCACTTGAGGAAGTTGTTTTAACAGCTTACGGACCTCAGTCAAAAAAGGCATTTACAGGTACTGCTTCAATTGTAAAATCAGATGAAATCGCAAACCTTAAAGTTAGCTCCGTATCAAAAGCCCTTCAGGGTTTAGCATCTGGAGTATTGGTAGTAAATACAAACGGACAACCGGGCGAAAATGCTACAATTAGGGTAAGGGGCGTCGGTTCTTTCTCAGGATCAAGCGAGCCGCTAATTGTTTTAGATGGTGTTATTTACAATGGCAACCTTAATACAATTAACCCAAGTGATATTGAATCATTTACAGTTCTTAAAGATGCTAACTCAACTGCACTTTACGGATCACGTGCTGCAAATGGTGTTATCATGATTACCACTAAGATTGGCCGTCCCGGAAAAACTAAAATTTCTGCATCGGCATCTTATGGTGTATCTACCAGAGCCGTTAAAGATTATGCTTATCTCAACAACCAACAGTACATGGAACTCATGTGGGAAAGAATGTACGGAGATAACCTTCGCTCAGGCCAAGTTACTGACGAAGCTGCACGTTTGCTTGCTACAAATCAGTTAACTGCTACAACTGTTTATAATCCTTATAATGTTGCAAATCCAATTGGAACTGATGGAAAACTTGTTGCAGGAGCAACTCTTCTTTATCAGGAAAACTGGGAAGATGCTCTCTTCCAAACAGGTCAGAGACAAGAATACAACATTCAGGCAAGTGGCGGAAGTGAGAAAAATCGTTTCATGATTTCAGGCGGATACCTGGATGATGAAGGATTGGTTAAAATGTCTCGTTTCAATCGTTACTCAATTCGTGGTAAAATTGATGCAGGTCTTGGAGATTGGCTCAAAGTAGGTCTCAATATGGGCTTGTCTTACAGCAAGCAAAACTATCCAACACAAGGTGGTTCATCAATCAGAAACTCTGTACTGTTCGTTCGTTCAGTTGCAAGTATCTATCCTGCATACGTAAGAAACAGAGATGGAAGTTTTATCCTTGACGAAAAAGGTCAAAAGATTCCAGATTATGGTAGAAATACTGTATGGGGAACAGACAGACCTGTATTTGCAGGATCAAACCCACTTGGAACATTTACATATGACGATATCTCAAGTAATCGCCTTATGTCAAATAACTCTGCCTTTATTGAAGCTAAACTCCTTAAAGATTTGACTTTTAAATCTACAATTGGAGTTGATTACTACCTGCTTTCAGGCAAGCAATATTACAATAATATTATTGGTGACGGTACAGCTTATGGCGGACGTAGCCAGAGAGATAGAACAACTACATCCACTATTATCTGGACTAATATTCTAACATACGACAAAACTTTTGGAGATCACCACGTGAATGCACTTGCTGGTACAGAATCATATGATTTCCAGACAGATTACCTTGCTGCAGAAAAAAGAGGATTTGACTTTGCAGATCAAGAACTTGACTATGGTGCAAACTTAATTACTGCATCTTCAAACAGAACTGCCAGCCGTAACTTCAGATATCTGGCTCGTGCAAATTATGACTACAGCAACAGATATCACATATCTGCATCCTTGACTTATGACGGAACTTCAAGATTCCACAGCAGTTCAAGATGGGGTACATTCTGGTCAGTTGGTGGTGGATGGAACATTGCAAACGAAGAATTCATGCAGGTTACATCTTCTGTAATTAACACACTGAAACTACGTGCCAGCTATGGTACTTCAGGTAACCAAAACCTTGGTTATTTCCCATACCTTGCAACATATGCTTCAGGATGGAACATTCTGGGAAGTCTAGGTTCTGCAGTTAGCACCCTGGGTAATAACAACCTTACATGGGAAAAGCAAGAACAAATTGACCTTGGAATTGATTTCGGTTTGTTCTCAAATAAATTAACCGGTTCGGTAACTTACTATAACAGAAAATCGAAAGACCTTCTGATGGCAAGACCATTGCCAATTTCTGCTGGTATCACATCATTCAACGACAATATCGGACAAGTTAAAAACACAGGTGTTGAGATTGACATGAAAGGAATCATCCTTGACTCAAAAGATTTCTCTTGGGATTTAGGATTCAACCTTACTTTCCAGAAAAACAGAGTAACCGACCTACCTGTAGAGCAAATAAAAGGTTTCAATGCTGCTAATAATAAGCGTATCGAAATCGGACATTCAATGTACAGCTGGTATCTTCAGGAGTATGCTGGTGTAGACCCTCAAGATGGTAAACCTACATGGTACAAGGATGTTCTTGATGCAGAAGGTAATGTAACAGGAAGAGAAACTGTAAAAACTTACTCAAGTGCAACAAGATATATGGTAGGCGATGCCCTTCCATATGCAATGGGTGGTATTAACACAAACTTCAACTGGAAAGGCCTTTCATTGAATGTTATAACTTCATTTGCATTAGGTGGAAAAATTCTTGATACAGATAAAGCAGGTCTAATGAGTTTGTTCAGCAATGATAGGACTGGATACCAGGCATCAGCTGACGCTACTAAGAGATGGCAAAAACCTGGAGATATTACTGATGTTCCTTACCTGTCAGGATCTTCAATGAGTTTTAACAGTGCTTCAACTTTCTGGCTCAAAAAAGGAGATTATCTTAGAGTAAGAAGTATAACTCTTAGCTATGACCTCGCAAATTTCAATGCGATTAAAAAACTAGGCTTAGGTTCAGCAAAACTTTATGTAAGTGCTGACAATCCTATAACTCTATTTGGAGAAGAGGGATTGGACCCAGAACAAGGACTTAATGGTGTTACAACTAACACCTCTTCATCAATGAAAGTTCTCTCTTTTGGTCTTAATCTTGAATTTTAATTATATTAATTAAGAATGAAAATGAAAATGAAAAAAATATTAATATTTATTGTTGGCGCTGTTCTTCTCAATAGTTGTAGCAATGAATGGCTAGACGTTGCAGAACCGCACGATGGCAGCGTAACTCCAAATGTACTGTATGTTAACGAGCAGTCGATAACAAATGCAGTTGTTGGTTCAATTGATATCCTCCGTGAATATTATCACGATCGTCACGTTACAGTTGGACTAAGATATTATAATCTGGGATTTGACTTTATGGGTAATGACGTTATCTCTAACCCTGGTCAGTGGTGGACTTATGAGTCATCATGGCATCCACTTATTACATCAACAACTGGTTACCAGACTTCATACCACTGGACTATGTTTTACAAGGTAATTAATGATGTAAATACTAAGATTGCAGGTATTGAGGAATCAAAAGTTTCTGATGATATCAAAACAAAATACATTGCAGAACTTAGAGCAATCAGAGGATTGTCATATTTTAGTCTTGCAAGAGAATACCAATTCTCTTATGCTCACATAGAGAAAACAGCTCCTTGTGTTCCAATTTATACAACTCCAACAACATCTGAAACAAAAGGTAATGACAGAGCATCTGTTCAAGAAGTTTATACTCAGATTTTGTCAGATCTTGATTTTGCAGTTTCAAATCTGACTGCTTCAAGAGCTGCAAAATTCAGAATTAACAAGAACGTTGCTCAAGCATGGAGAGCAAATGTTCATCTTGAAATGCAAAGCTGGGCGCTTGCAGAAGCTGATGCAAACGCTGCTCGTCAAGGCTTTACTTTGATGGATAAAACAACATACCAGACTACCGGTTTCCACAATATTGGAACTGGAGAATGGATGTGGGGTTTCCCGTTCCAGCCTGACCAAGCTTGGGGTTATGCATCTCTATTCTCACATATCGATATTTTCAGACCACAGAATGGTTATAAAAATTTCTTTATCAACGAAAATTTCGTTGCTCTGTTTTCTGCAACAGATATGCGTAATGTTTTTGTAACACCTACTCCTATCTATACAACTGCAAGACCTTGGGCTAAATATGGTGCAAGAAAGTTTCAGGACAGACAACCTGATGCAGATGGTGACTGGGTAATGATGCGTGCTTCTGAGATGCTTCTTGTTGAAGCTGAGGCTATGGCACAACAGCCAGCTAAGGTAGCTCAGGCTGCTGCTCTTCTGTTCTCTCTTCAAAGTCACCGCGATCCAAATGCTGTAGCATCAGGAAATACCGGTTCTGCACTTATTGATGAGATTCTCGTTGAGAGAAGGAAAGAACTTTATGGCGAAATAGGCACTGAATGGTTTGACCTTAAACGTTACAACAGACCAATGGTTAGAACTGGTAATCATGCTCTTTCACATAAGTTTACTGTTCCTGCCGGTGATAAAAGATGGGTATTCCAGATTCCACAAACTGAATTTGATAGAAATCCAAATATTACATCTCAAAATCCGAGATAACTTAAATATTTGAGGTAAATGCTAAGCTGGCAATCCTATGGATTGCCAGCTTTTTTTGTTAATAGGATTAAAAAAAGAGCAGACACTCTGGTCTGCTCTTTTAATATATTGAACTGGAATTAAGTATCTAATTCTAGATAAGACCCTGCTCAAGTGTAGCTTGTGCAACTTTCATGAAACCGGCAATGTTTGCACCGTTTACATAGTTGATATAGCCATCTTTCTGTGTTCCGTACTTAACACAAGCCTGGTGAATGCTAAGCATGATCTGCTTAAGTTTTGCGTCAACCTCTTCTGCAGTCCAGCTGATATGCATAGCGTTCTGAGTCATTTCAAGACCAGAAACAGCTACACCGCCTGCATTTACTGCCTTGCCAGGTGCATAAAGAACTTTAGCGTTAACAAATTCAGCAATAGCCTCAGGAGTACAACCCATGTTTGATATCTCGCCTACGCAGATAACACCATTCTTGATTAGCTCTTTTGCATCTTCGCCGTTAAGTTCGTTCTGGAATGCGCAAGGGAGAGCGATGTCTACCTTAACAATCCATGACTTTTTGCCAGCGATGAATTTTGAGCCAGGGAATTTAGTTGCATATGGAGCTACTACGTCGTTGTTTGATGAACGCAGTTCGAGCATGTATGCAATCTTCTCCTGAGTCATACCGGCTTCGTCAATAATAACGCCGTCTGGACCTGAGAGAGCGATAACCTTAGCACCAAGTTCAGTTGCTTTAAGAGCTGCTCCCCATGCAACGTTACCGAAACCTGAAACTGAGACAGTCTTGCCTTTGATGTCAATTCCCCTTGTCTTTAGCATATGGTCTACAAAGTATACTCCACCAAAACCGGTTGCTTCAGGACGGATAAGTGAACCTCCCCAGGTTGCACCTTTTCCTGTTAGAACACCTGTGTTCTCACGAGCAAGTTTCTTGTAGTATCCAAACATGTAGCCTACTTCGCGTCCGCCAACTCCAATGTCACCAGCAGGTACATCGGTATCAGGGCCAAGGTGACGCCAAAGCTCAGTTATGAAAGCCTGGCAAAAACGCATTACCTCTGCATCTGATTTTCCTTTTGGATCGAAATCTGAGCCACCTTTTGCACCTCCCATAGGAAGTGTAGTAAGTGCATTTTTAAATGTCTGCTCAAAACCCAGGAATTTAAGAATTGAAGGAGTTACTGAAGGGTGGAAACGGAATCCGCCTTTGTATGGTCCGATTGCGTTGTTGAATTGAACCCTGTAACCAAGGTTTGTCTGAACCTCACCTTTGTCATCCTGCCATGTTACACGGAAAGTAAAAATACGATCCGGCTCAACAAGTCTCTCGATGATCTTTGCCTTTTCGAACTCAGGGTGCTGGTTGTAGATCTGCTCGATTGATTCGAGAACCTCGTGTACTGCTTGCAAGTACTCTTTCTCATGACCATATTTCTTTTCGAGTTTGGCCATTACATCTGCTACTCTCATGATAGAAATTTATTTTAAAAGTTATTAGTTGTTATAGAAACGTTCAAGATTATTTAACCTCCCAGGTAGCTCCGCTTTTAAGCAAGTCATCCATGGTTTTAATTGTAGATTTTGATCTAACCTCTGTGAGCTGGTCTCTTACATTGTCGTCATAGGTAGAGTCCTTTACGGCGCGGATTACTCCAAGTGCAACCGGATATTCAGGGAATTTCATATCAATGAGCATTGAGTGAAGTCCCGGATTTTCCTCTTTTGCGTCGTGCACAAGAATATCCTTTTCTGTTATGCCGTTTTCTCCAATTTTAACAACTTTAAGTTTGATTCCGTCAAGAACAAGACCTTTATCTCTCTCCTTTCCGAAAATCATTGGCTCTCCATGCTTAAGAACAATGGTCCTGTCTGCTCTGAATTCACGGTCTACAAGGTTAAAGTGAGTTTTATCATTGAATATCACACAGTTTACAAGAACTTCGGTAACTGCTGTACCGTCATGCTTGGCAGACTCAACCATAATATCCTGTGTGAGTTTAAGCTCAACATCAAGGCTTCTGGCAAAGAATGTTCCCCTCGAACCAAGAACAAGCGCACCCGGATTGAATGGATGCTCAACAGTTCCGTAAGGAGAGGTTTTGGTAACCATTCCAAGTTTTGAAGTTGGTGAGTACTGACCCTTTGTAAGTCCGTAAATCTGATTATTAAACAGTATAATGTTTATGTCAATATTTCTGCGGACAGCATGTATGAAGTGATTTCCTCCAATGGCCAGTGCATCTCCGTCTCCTGTCACCTGCCATACGGTAAGTGTAGGATTGGCAACTTTAACACCGGTGGCAATAGCCGAAGCACGACCGTGAATTCCGTGGAATCCGTATGTTTCCATATAGTAAGGAAAACGCGAAGAACAGCCGATTCCCGATACAAATACAAATCTCTCTTTTGTATAGTTCAGGGCTTCACAAATCTCTGGCATTGATCTCTGAACCGAAGCCAGAATTGCATGGTCGCCACAGCCCGGGCACCATTTAACCTCCTGATTACTTTTGAAATCTTGTGGTGTATATTTCATCTCTGGAAAATTTTCTGGTTATTAAGTTTAAAGAATTGCGTTAACTGCATCTACAATCTCCTTTACAATGAAAGGCTGACCCTGTACTTTATTGCACTGGTGGTACTGGAACTGCTGATGCTGAGTTCTGAGGTAATTTGCAAACTGACCGCTGTTAAGTTCACATACAAGTATCTTCTTGAAATTACTGAAGACATCTGCAGTATTCTTTGGTAACGGGAAGATATAGTCAAAATGTGTAAGACTAACTTTTTTGCCTTCGGCCTGAAGTTCTTTTACTGCAGTATATAGGTGTCCGTAAGTTCCGCCCCATCCTACAACAAGCACATCGCCGCTCTCCTCTCCCATAATTGTCTGATCAGGAATGTAGTTTGCCAGTCTGGCAACTTTTTCGGCTCTCTCTGCAACCATTCGTTCGTGAACGATAGGGTCAGAAGAAACTGTACCATCATTATTCTTTTCCAAACCTCCTACTCTGTGCTCTAGCCCAACTGTTCCCGGAAGAGCCCATCTTCTGGCAAGCCTCTCTTCGTCTCTCTTGAATGGCCAGTAAGGTGTCTCTTCAGCTTTTTCAATAACCGGAGGGTTGATTTCCGGATAGTCACTCATGCTTGGAATCTTCCATGGCTCTGAACCATTACCGAGGAAACCCTCTGTAAGAAGCATTACAGGCATCATGTGCTCCATTGCAAATTTTCCTGAGTAAAACGCTGCATCAAAGCAGTGTGAAGGAGAGTGAGCTGCAATAACTGCAATTGGACATTCGCCGTTTCTTCCGTAAAGTGCCTGATTGAGGTCTGTCTGTTCTGTTTTTGTTGGGATACCTGTTGAAGGACCACCTCTTTGAACATCTACGATAACAAGCGGAAGCTCAGTTATCATTGCTAGTCCCAAAGCCTCTGACTTAAGAGAAAGGCCCGGACCCGATGTTGTGGTAACTGCAAAGCTACCCGCGTAGGCAGCTCCAATGGAAGTACAGATACCTGCAATCTCGTCTTCGCACTGAAGAGTCTTTGCATTAAGTTCTTTATGTTTAGCCAGTTCTTCGAGAATACTGGTTGCAGGTGTAATAGGGTATGATCCGCAGAAGAGAGGTCTTCCTGACTTCTCAGAAGCAGCAAGTAGTCCCCATGCAGTAGCCTGGTTACCATTTATATTTCTGTACAGCCCCTTTTCGTATTTTGCAGGCTGAATAGTGTACGTGTTTGGAATTGCGTGAATATTTCCCGCATAGTTGTATCCATCCTGAAGTACTTTCTTGTTTGCATCAACAAGAGCCGGATTCTTTTTGAATTTCTTTTCGATATACTCGAATGTAAAATTCATCGGCCTGTTGAACATGTAGTAGCACATACCGAGAGTGAACATATTCTTTGAACGGACAATCATTTTGGGATCAAGTCCGCTATCCTTCAGACTCTCTTTTGTAAGAGAGGTGATAGCAGCAAATATGATGTTCCTGTCCTCAATTTTCAATTCAGTAATTGGGTCGCTTGTTTTGAAACCCGCTTTGGTAATACCTTTTTCGTCAAAAGTATCTGAATCAAGAATAATTGTTGAAGAACTTTTGGTCCATTTGGCATTTGACCTTAGTGCTGCCGGATTCATTGCGACAAGTACATCACAATAATCGCCCGGTGTTTTAATCTCACCGCTGCCAATGTTAACCTGAAATCCTGAAACTCCTGAAACAGTACCTTGAGGTGCTCTGATTTCTGCCGGAAAATCCGGGAATGTCGAAATGTCATTTCCGAATAGCGCAGATGCATCGGCAAACAGAGTTCCTGTCAACTGCATTCCGTCTCCTGAGTCGCCTGTGAAACGGACTACAACCTCCTTAGTATCAATCACCTTGTGTTGCATAAAAAAATGAAATTTTATAAGCTTTTTAGCTTCTTATTATGTCTTTTCAAAAACTTGACAAATTTATACATTATTCTCAACCAAAAAATCTTTTTTAGATAAATTTTAATCTATTATGAAATAATTGCATTTTATTGAAAAACATTAAGGAATTAATACTACATTTCTTATAGATTAAAATAAGAACGACCAAATATGATAATTCGCGATGTTTCGCTTTATGACTTAAATTTCGAGAACATAATCCTGAATAATTTGTTATAATTAATATATTTGTACCTCTTTATAATTATGGCTATACTTAGAAAACTCAACGGAGTAACTCCAAAAATCGGAAAGAACTGTTTCATTGCAGAGAATGCAGCAATAATTGGTGACGTTGTAATTGGCGACGATTGCAGTATCTGGTACGGTGCTGTACTCAGGGGCGATGTGAACCCAATCAGAATTGGCAACAGGGTAAATATTCAGGATGGAGCTGTACTTCACACTCTTCATAAAAAATCTGTTGTTGAAATAGGTGATGATGTTTCTGTGGGACACAATGCAATAGTACACGGTGCAAGCGTTGGCAGTAATGTTCTTGTGGGAATGGGTGCAATACTGATGGATAATGCAGTTATACCTGACAACACAATTATTGCAGCCGGAGCTGTTGTCCTGAGCAATGCAATACTTGAACCCGGAGTTTATGCAGGTATTCCTGCAAAAATGGTAAAAAAGGGATCGGATCAGATTGGTGAATCGGCAAAACGAAATGCTGCCGGTTACATGAAATACAAAGAGTGGTTTCTTGATTCATATGAAACTGTCACAATAGAAGATTGCACCCGTCAATAACAATAATCAGAACTTCCATAAATAACAAACAACCCTTAATTAACTCAAAATGAAAAAAATTCTTCTTTTTGCTGCACTATTAGGACTTTTCGCCTGCCAGCCTAAACATGATGGTTACACCATTGAAGGTACGGTTACCGGCGAAAATGTAGCAGCGGGTAAAGTTTACCTGACTAATTTTTCTAGAACAGAACAGATTTCCGACACAACAGACCTTATTGATGGAAAATTCAAATTCGAAGGCAAAGTTGTTACACCGGAAAACTATGCTATTACAATTGAAGGTATCGAGGGCAGAATTCAGTTTTTCCTAGACAATTCGCAGATTGTAATTGAAGCTGCTGCAGAAGATTTTACTAATGCAAAAGTTACAGGTGGTGTTACTAATGACCTGGTTTCTGCACTCAGAACACAGCACGAAGAGGTGGCTGCAAAGTACGGAATTGACTCCCTGCTTCGTGAATATAGCAATCCTGCTACCACAAAAGAGAGAAAGGATTCAATTATAGCAATTTACAATAACTCCCAGAAAGAGGCTAATGTATTAGATTCTGTATTCTTTGCGAATAACCCTACATCTTTCTACACTCTTATTCAACTGGTACAAAAAGTTGAAGATTATACCATTGAAGAGATGGATGCTAAAATTACTGCATTTAAAGCTCTTCCTGAGTTTGAGGGCAACAGATATATTGGTGTAATAGAAGAGAGTCTTACATCCCTTAAAGCACTACAGCCTGGCATGGTGGCTCCTGATTTCACAATGAATGATCAACAGGGAAATCCTATTGCACTTTCATCGGTATATCCTCAGAATAAAATTACAATGATTGACTTCTGGGCAGGATGGTGTGGCCCTTGCCGTCGTTTCAATCCTACACTTGTTGAGATTTACAAGAAATACAACAAAGATGGATTCGGAATCTTTGGTGTATCTCTTGACAAAGATGCAGAACTTTGGAACAAAGCTATCAAGGATGACAAGCTAACATGGACTCAGGTATCTGACCTTCAGTACTGGAATAGTGCTGCTGCAAAACTCTACCATGTTAAGTACATCCCTCAAAACATCTTCCTTGACAGTGAAGGTAAGATCATTAAGCGTAAGGTTTCTGAAGAGGAACTTGAACCATTCCTGAAAGAGTATCTTGGAATTAAATAATCCAGAAATATTGAAAAAAAATACAAAAGGAGCTGCCTGTATTCAGGCAGCTCCTTTTCTTTATACTATTGCCGGTCAGTTCGTAAACAGAATTCTGTCTAAACTACTTTACATTAAGCTGAATGCTACAGTAAGTCCGGCCATTACAATTGACACCATGCTCATAAGCTTGATGAGAATATTGAGAGATGGTCCTGACGTATCCTTGAATGGATCGCCTACAGTATCACCTACAATTGTAGCCTTGTGACTTTCTGATCCTTTCCCCCCGTAATTCCCCTCTTCTACATACTTCTTGGCATTATCCCATGCACCACCGGCATTTGCCATAAAAACAGCAAGCACAAACCCGGCAGCCAATCCTCCCACTAAAAGTCCCATTACACCCGCAACACCAAAAATAACTCCAGTAAGAATTGGAACTACAATTGCCAGAATTGACGGAAACAACATCTCTTTTTGCGCACCTTTTGTCGATATCTCTACACATCTTGCATAATCTGGAGTTCCGGTGCCTTCAAGTATCCCTTTTATTTCTCGAAACTGTCTGCGAACCTCCTCAACCATTTTCTGAGCAGCCCTTCCCACAGCGTTCATGGTAAGACCCGTAAACAAAAAAGACATCATTGACCCGATGAACATTCCAACAAGCACCTTTGGATTCATAAGAGATACATTGTAATACTCCATGAAATCCGGGATTGTAGCGGTAGCCACATCAACAGTTCTGCCGGCAATTTCAATAGTTGTCTGGCCAATATGTGTCAGACCAATTTTAACCTCTTCAATATATGACGCCAGAAGAGCAAGAGCTGTCAGCGCAGCCGACCCTATCGCGAATCCTTTTCCTGTAGCAGCTGTCGTGTTTCCCAGAGCATCAAGTATATCTGTACGTCTGCGAACTTCAGGTTCAAGATCACTCATTTGGGCATTTCCGCCTGCATTGTCTGCAATTGGACCGTATGCATCTGTAGCGAGAGTAATTCCCAGAGTTGAGAGCATACCAACAGCAGCAATACCTATTCCGTAAAGACCCATGCTGAGATTCGAAGCAGAAACCATGTTAACCACATCAAAATTTATTGCACTCAAATACGCAAGAATTATTGCAAGACCTATTGTCAGGACAGGTATTGCAGTAGATATCATACCCAAACCAATACCTGATATGATTACTGTTGCCGGACCTGTTTGTGCGCTTTCTGAAATCTTGCGGGTTGGCCTGTAAGAGTGAGAAGTGTAATACTCTGTTGATTGTCCGATAATAATCCCTGCAACCAGACCGGTTACTACAGAAAATGAAATACCTATCCAGTTTTCAAGTTGTAGTGTATACATAATACCAAATGTTGCAAGTGCGATAAGGAGAGAACTAAAGTTAACACCAACACCCAGTGAACGTAGAAGTTCCTTCATACCGGCACCCTCCTTGGTTCTTACCATGAATATTCCAATAACAGAAAGAATAATTCCAACCGCAGCGATGAGCATAGGAGCAAAAACAGCTTTTAGCTGAAAATCTGGGTTAATGTAGAATGCAGATGCACCCAGAGCAGCTGTTGCAAGGATGGAACCGCAGTAGGATTCATAAAGGTCTGCACCCATTCCGGCTACATCACCTACGTTATCTCCAACGTTATCAGCAATTGTGGCAGGGTTCCTGGGATCGTCCTCAGGAATATTTGCTTCAACTTTTCCAACAAGGTCTGCACCTACATCTGCGGCCTTGGTGTAAATTCCTCCTCCCACTCTGGCAAAAAGAGCCTGGGTTGAAGCACCCATGCCAAATGTCAGCATTGTGGTTGTAATGATAATAAGCTTTTGTCCGTCAGTTGCATCTACAAAGAAGTCGAGAAGCATATACCAAAGAGAAATATCAAGCAGTCCAAGCCCAACAACTACAAGACCCATAACGGCACCAGAGCGGAAAGCGAGCCTTAGTCCGCTGTTCAGAGATCTTCTGGCTGCATTTGCAGTTCTTGCAGATGCATAGGTTGCAGTCTTCATTCCAATGAAACCTGCCAATCCTGAGAAGAAACCTCCGGTGAGGAATGCAAAAGGAACCCATGGGTTCTGCACCCCGAATCCATATGCAAGGATTACAAAAAATAATGAGAGCACAGCAAATACTATAATAACAACCTTGTATTGCTGTCTCAGGTAAGCCATTGCCCCTTCCCTGACGTAGGCTGCAATCTCCTTCATACGCGGCGTCCCTTCGCTCTCTTTCATCATCTCGCGGAAAAAGTACCATGCGAATCCCAGTGCTATCAGCGAGGCTATTGGCACCAGATAAAACAGAAGTTCAGTTTTCATAATTTAGTTCAAGTTTAAATAGTTTTCTCTGCAAAAAAGCCTTCAGGAATTGAAGGCATTATATTTCTGGCTACTCTTATCAGGTTTTGAGCAGATCCTGTTGAATAGAACATGGTCTGCTCCTCTGTGGCAAGTGCCTCCGAATTTTTCAATCCCAACTCTTCCAGCATTTCAAATGTATGCTTTGCTACAGCAGGCGCAGGGTCTACAATCGTAACTCCATCACCTGCAATTCTGGCAATCTCCTCTTTAAGAAAAGGATAGTGAGTACAACCAAGTACAATATGATCGGCACCTCTCTGCACCATAGGAATGACATATTTTGATATTAGCTCTGCCGATTCATCTCCCCTGGTCCTGCCCTGCTCTACCAGTTCAACCAAACCGGAGCCTATTTGTTCAATTACCTCAATATCGGAAGCATACTCTTTTCTTGTTTTGTTGTATAGTCTTCCCCTGAAAGTTCCCTGAGTGGCCAGGACTCCTATGACTCCCGTTTTGGAATTTAGCGCAGCAGGCTTTACAGCAGGCTCCATTCCAATGAAAGGTATGCTGAATGAATCCCTGAGCACCTCAATTGATGCAGCGGTTGCCGTATTGCATGCAACAACTATTACATCTGCACCCTCTGAAATTAAAAAAGCCGATATAACTTTGGCTCTTGAGACAATCTCTTTCTGAGGCCTTGGCCCGTAAGGACAGTATGCACTATCCGAAACATAGATCATTCTGGTTCCCGGCAAAATTTTCAACAACTCTCTCCAGACAGACAATCCTCCAACGCCGGAATCAAAAATGCCGATTGTCCTTCCGATTTTTTTCTGTTCTTCCATACAATAATGAAACAATCGCCTTGCTTTTCCGGCAAGGCGATTGTAAAGTTATAAAAATAATTTCTTAGTTGAACTATTTTTGTACAGGTGTTTGTGGCTGTTGTACAGGTAGTTTTTTATCGGCAGGTATTCCAAGTTCTGCTTTTGCCAGTGGAAGAACATCAATGCTCATCTCTGTGCTGAAGTAAGGAATTGATCCTGTAGAGAGGTCAAAAATGTAGGTAAAGCCCTTCTCTTTTCCGATTTTCTGAATAGCGTCGTTAGCTTTTTTGTAAACAGGAGAAAGAAGTTGTCCCTGCATTGCCTGATACTCCTGACCGGCGTTTTGCTGGAATTGCTCAAGTCTTGTCTGTATTTCCTGAAGCTCTTTTTGCTTGGCCTCCAGTACAACAGCTGTCCATGTAGCTTGTTTCTGCTGATATGTGTTAAGCTTTGTATTGAACTCCACTTGCATTGCTTCCATAGTTTCATTCAGGTCTGCAGCATACTTTTCAAGTTTAGCAGCAGCACTGTCTCTGTCAGGCATTAAAGCAACCAGCTCCTGTGAATTGAGGTGGCCAAATTTAAATGTCTGAGCCGAAGCTGAGGCTGAAACCACCACAAACAGGGCCAGAAGAAATTTAGATAAATGTTTCATAAAATGATTATTGTTATTTATTGGTTTTATTATTTCAGGTTTAGTTTTCTCATAACTCTTTCAGTAAGGTCATATCTTGGGTTTGTAAAGATAACTCCCTGAGTAATGGCAAGGTCAAATATAATTCCCGAACCGGTTTCAGCTGCAACAGCTTCAACAGCCCTCTGGACCCTCCCTCTGATTGGATTCATCTTCTCCTCAGTCATCTTTGCCAAAGTACCATCCTGTCCAAAAATGAGTTTCTGTCTCTCCTTGACTTCTCTCTCAAGAGCAATAATCTCATTCTCTCTGATCTGACGCTGGGTCTCACCAAGCCTGGGTTTCTCCTGCTGATACCTTGTAAACAGATTTTCAATCCGGCCCATCTGCTCATCAATTTCTGCCTGATAGCCCTCACTAATATTGTCAAGCTGACTCTGAGCGGCAATGTACTCCGGCATTTTTTCAAGTATTTTCTTAGTGTCCAAGTAACCGTAAGTCTGTGCACCGGCTGTAAAAGCCGTTGCTAAAATTAATGTAAGTACAATCAGTAAACGTTTCATATCAATAGATATTTATAGATTAAAACTGCTGTCCAATAACAAAGTGGAATTGACTTCCGCCCTTTGCCTTATCCTGTACCGGATCAAATCCATATCCCCAGTCAATTCCAAGCATACCCACAATTGGCAGGAGAACCCTTACGCCCACACCCACAGATCGTTTAATCTGGAATGGGTTAAAATCTTTGATGTCTGCCCATGAATTACCTCCTTCGAGGAATACAAGAGCGTAAATAGTTGATTGCGGCTGAAGCACAAGCGGGTAACGAAGTTCAACTGTAAACTTGTCATAAACATTACCCATGTAACCGTTATCTTTCTTAGGTGTAAGAGAGTTATTAGGATAACCTCTTAGACCAATCATCTCAGAACCGTATGTGTTATAACCCGACATTCCGTCACCACCCACAATAAAGCCTTCAAACGGAGAGTATCCTAAGTTTCTGTTATAATATCCAAGATAACCCCACTGTGCTCTGGTCATAAGGACAAGGTCACCAATGATTGGAGTGTACAGGGTTCCCTTGAATGTCCATTTGTGGTACTCAATCCACTTGTATCTCTCAGCATCTGTCATGCTCTCATAATCTGTATCTTTTGGTCTGAATGCAGAATATGGAGGGGTAATCTGAAGACCGAGCTGGAAGTCAGATCCTTTTCTCGGATAGATTGTCTGGTCTGTAGATGTTCTTGACAGGCGGAACTTCCAGCTGATGTTATTTGAGATACCATCAGTAAAGAGGAAATAGTACTGCCAGTCAGTAAGTTTGTATGTCTGCCAGCTGAGTTCGTTATAGAAAACAAACCAGTTGTCCGGCCATTTAAGTCTTGTACCTATACCCGCACCCAGTCCGTAAACCTCCATGCTCTGACCTGAGTTCTGGTAGAAGTAGTATGAGTTGGTCTGTCTTGTGTAGTAAGCAGATATGTTCAGAGACGTTGGTTTCTTGCCTGTAAGCCACGGCTCGTTAAAGTTAAGCGAGAAAGCAGTATAATAAGTTCCGTTTGTCTGAAAACGAAGCGAAAACTGCTGACCATCTCCCAGGGGAACCGGACGCCATGAACTTTTTTTGAATACCCTACCAATTGAGAAGTTATTGAAACTAAGTCCAAGTGTACCTACAAATGTATTTCCGCCCCATCCGCCGGCAAGTTCAAGCTGACTGTTTGGCTTCTCTTCTACGTTGTATGATACGTCTACTGTATTTGCATTGTAGTTTGGAAGAATATTGTATCCACTTGGAGACATTATCTTTTCAGGGTCAAAGTGCCCCATTGATGCAAGGTCCCGAAGCGACCTCTCAAGTTCTGTCTGGCTGAAAAGATAGCCCGGTTTTGTCCAGAGCTGTCTGCGTACAACCTTCTCATTAGTAATATTATTACCATTGATAACTATTCTGTTGAATGTTGCAGGTTTCCCCTCAACCATCCTCATCTCTACATCAACAGAGTCTCCGTCAATACGAACCTCTACAGGTGTGAGATTAAAGAAGAGATATCCATTATCTCTATAGAGCTTGGAAACGTTACCCTCTTCTGCCTCGAAGAGCCTCTTTTCCATCGAGACTACATCATAGACATCACCTTCCCCGATTTTCAGAATTGCATTAAGCTGATTTGCCGAATATAGAGAGTTTCCTGTCCAGGTTATATCCCTGAAGTAGTATTTTTTTCCTTCGTCAATAACAAAGTGGATTCCCATCCTACCCTCTTCGATGTAGTAGATTGAATCCTTAACAATCTTTGCATCTCTGTAACCTCTTTCGCTGTAAGCCTGAAGAAGCAGTCTTTTATCATTAGGATACTCTTTCTCGTTGAATTTTTTTGAACTGAAGAAATTGAGGATTCTCATATCCTTTGTCTTCTTCATTTTGGATACCAGCTTAGACTCTTTTACATTGTCGTTACCCTCGAATGTTATCTTCTTAACTTTCACCTTAGCCTTTCTGTCTACCTTGAAAGTAACCTTAACGGCATTTTTTATAAGAGTATCCTGCTCCTGAACAACATCAACAGCAGTCTGCAAATAACCCTTCTCGACATAGAATTTTCTGATTATTTCAGACGTCGAATTGATTATATACTCAGAAAGCTCACTACCCCTGCGGAGTTTGAGTTTATCGTTAAGATCTGATTTTTCCCCTGATTTTATCCCTTCAAACTCCCACCGGGAAACACGAGGCCTCTCCTGAAGGTGCAGTCTGAGAAATGCGGTATCCTGCTGAACTGAGTCAATGTACAGTGCAACATCCGAAAAATAACGCTGAAGATATATTCGTTTAACAATAGCCGAAAGATCTTCACCTGGTACGGTAATCTTATCACCCACAGTAAGTCCGGTAAGGGAGAGAATCTGATCCTTTCCCAGGTACTGTATTCCGGTGACATCAATCCCTCCTATGATGTAGTTTTTGGGCTGGTTGTAATCAACAACGATAATCTTCTCCTTTGCATTTTCTTGAGCAAATACCCTAAGGGGTGATAATAAAGCTAATAATAAAAATAGTGAAAGCGACTTCATTTGCACACTCTGTCTGTGAAACTGCAAATATAGGTTTTTATTTGAATTCAAGGTCCAATTAATTATAGATTATTAACTTGTTCACCGGTTTTTCCGTATCTGCGTTCTCGAGCTGTATATACATCAAGCGCATCCTGAAAATGAGTTTTGCGAAAATCGGGCCAAAGGACCTCAGGAAAATAAAATTCTGTATAAGCTGTCTGCCAGAGAAGATAATTGCTGATTCGCTGCTCCCCGCTTGTGCGGATTAAAAGATCCGGATCCGGAATTCCTGCAGTGGATAAATAGCTTTCAAGTTTTGACTGATCCGGAATAAATTTGAATTTTGCTCCTTTTGCTTCAGCAGCTGAAGCCTCTTCATTTACGTATCTGTCAAAAGCTTGCATTATGTCCCACTTACCGCTGTAGCTCAGAAAAACAATAAGACAAAGGCCGCTGTTAAGCTTTGTTGTATCCTCTGCGGAGGCAATCTTATCCAGAACTCTTTGAGGCAGTCTGGACATATCTCCAATTACACGAAACTTAACATTATTTTTAACGAGCGTAGGAGTCTCTTTTAAAATTGCATCCACCATCAGCTCCATCAGAGCGCTAACCTCATCCTGCGGCCTGCTCCAGTTCTCATCTGAAAATGCAAACAGACTCAGGTACTTTATCCCCTTCTCTGCAGCAAACTCTGTTGCCTGACGGACTGACTCCACACCGGCCTTGTGTCCAAAGACTCTTTTAAGCCCCTGCTTCTTAGCCCACCTTCCATTACCGTCCATTATTATGGTTACATGTTCGGGTACTCTTCCCATCATTCTTTTCTCCAGGTTTTATGAATTTCTTCTGTCCTCTCCCCAGAATAACTTCTCCTTAAGTGCTTCAATAAAGTTATTGCTGGTGAGGGAAATATAATTTAAATCAATCTCAGCCTTTGTGACAGTAAATTTGTCACCGGACGAAATTATTATTGATCTGTTGTCAAGGCTCAAAACTGCTCCTGAGCGGCGTGAAGTAACTGTTACCTCAATTATTGACTCATCTGATACAACCAATGGCCTTATATTAAGGTTATGAGGAGCAATAGGGGCAATTATAAAAGCCTTCGAAGAGGGCATCATTATTGGACCGCCTATGCTGAGTGAGTATGCAGTCGAACCGGTGGGTGTAGCTATCACAAGACCATCTGACCAGTACGGAGGAAGCTCTGTTCCGTCAACTGTGAGCTTAACCGAGAGCATCGATGGATCCTGCCTTTGAACTGACACTTCATTGAGTGCATACGGATATAGTCCGTTTATATAGTTGCCTGATACAATTTTGAGCAGGCTTCTCTTCTCAACCTTGTAGTCTTTGTTTACAATTCTGTCAATCCAGTAGTGGTTAGGTTCGGAATCTGTACTGGTTAGAAAACCCAGGTGACCAAAGTTTATCCCAACAACTGGAATATTTTTATCTCTGATAAATGTTAGTGACTCGAGAAATGTCCCGTCTCCTCCCAGGCACAGGAAGATATCTGTATCCGGGTGCATGGTTTCATGACTGTCAAACATACCAGATGCAGGCAGAGCAAGCTTGTGGTGCTCAGTTGCCCATTTATGGAACGGTGCATAATATATAAGTTCTGCCCCCCTGTAAGAGAGGGCGTTTACGATGAAGCAGAGTCTGTCGTGCCAGCGTTTGTCCAAATCTCTGGCAAATATTGCTATCTTCATGATAATTGTCTAAAAGTTGCCAAAAATAAGTAAATTTGTATCCATTATGACAAAATTGAGCGTAAATATAAACAAATTTGCCACCCTTAGAAATGCCAGAGGGGGGAATCTTCCGGATGTACTTAAGGCAGCACTGGACTGCGAGCGTTACGGAGCGCAGGGAATCACCGTTCACCCGAGACCAGATGAACGTCACATAAGATATCAGGATGCCAGGGATCTTAAGGGTATTTTAACAACAGAATTCAATATTGAGGGAAATCCTGTTGACAGTTTCATGAACCTTGTTCTTGAAGTTATGCCTGCCCAGGTTACACTGGTGCCTGACGCACATAATGTAATTACATCCAACAGCGGGTGGGACACCAAAAAAAATCTCGCATATCTTAAAGGTGTTGTTTCTATCTTTAAATCCAGCGGTATAAGAACATCAATCTTTGTAGACCCGGTTCCGGAGATGATTATGTATGCTGCCGAAAGTGGCTGCGACAGGGTTGAACTGTACACAGAGGCATATGCTTCGGGCTATTCAGCCGGCAGAGAGAGAGCAATCGAACCCTATGTCCGGACTGCAGAGGCAGTAAAATCGGCCGGTCTTGGATTGAATGCAGGACACGATCTCAATCTTGAAAACCTTAAATATTTTGCTCAATGCATTCCCGGTTTGGATGAAGTATCAATAGGTCATGCACTTATATGCGATGCAATTTATCTGGGTCTGGAAAATGCCATACAGGCCTACCTTAGACAATTAAAGAATTATTAATTATATTTGCGTTTTAAACACAACTACAAAATGAAAAATGCCTCTATTATTCTGAATTCAGTATTAGCCGCTGCGGTTATAGTTCTGTACATTCTTCACTTCACTTCAAATTCCGGATCTTCATCGAATAATTCGGGCAGCGAAGGAGTGGCTGCTCCGTCAGGCAGCGTTGTATATATTCAGATTGACTCTCTGATGAATCAGTATGATATGTTCAATGACCTTAAATCTGAACTTGAAAGCAAGGCTCAGGTTATTCAGGATGACCTTAGCAAGAAGGGAAGAGCTTTCGAGCGTGATTACAAAGACTGGGAAGAGAAAATCCAGAAAGGACTTATCACACGTGCTCAGGCAGAAGCTCAGCAACAGCAGCTTGCAGCCCGTCAGCAGGAACTTCAGAATCTCGGACAACAGAAACAAATGGAGATGGCAGAAGAGGAGAGAGTACTCATAAACAGAGTAATGGACGCTCTTGAATCTTACCTCAAAACATATAATGAGGACAAGAAATTCGCCATCATCATCAACTCTTCGGCTACCATGAACACAGTTCTTCAGGCCGACTCAACACTCAACATCACTAAATCGGTTGTTTCCGGTCTTAACGAAGAGTATATCAAAACAAAAACGAAATAAGGGGACATAACAGAATATCTTTGTGAAAATTGCAATCTTATCTTGCTTTTATCCTTACAGAGGTGGGATTGCCCAGTTCAATGCCAACATCTTTCAGGAACTTGGCAAAACTCACGAAGTAAGAGCCTTTAATTTCAGCAGACAGTATCCATCCCTCCTCTTTCCCGGTAAAACACAACTGGTTGAGGAGGGTGACACTGCCGCAAAAATTGAGAGCACTCCCCTGCTCGACACAGCAAACCCACTGACATATCTATCCACAGCCGCAAAAATAAGAGAGTGGCAGCCGGATCTCCTTTTAATGAGATACTGGATGTCCTATTTCGCGCCATCCCTGGGCTATGTTGGAAGACATATGAACAAAAACACAAGGGTCATTTCCATCCTTGACAATGTCATACCTCATGAACAGAGGTTTTTCGACAAACCTTTCACAAAATATTTTCTTGGAGCATCTGATGCTTATGTCGTCTTATCTGACGCTGTGGGCAAAGATCTCCTTTCATTTAAGCCCCGGGCTAAATTTATTAGTACCCCCCACCCTCTCTACAACCATTTTGGTGAGAGAATTACCAGAGATGAGGCAATGAAAAGTCTTGGGCTGGACCCGTCACGCAAAACTCTGCTTTTCTTTGGACTTATAAGAGAGTACAAGGGACTGGATATTCTGCTTGAAGCTTTCTCACTGCTTGATGATTCATACACTCTTGTTATTGCAGGAGAGCCTTACGGCAGTTTTGCCAGATACCAGGCAATCATTGATGCATCACCAAACAGGGAGAGAATCAGCCTGCATACCAGATATATTTCAGATAATGAGGTGCCACTATTTTTCTCTGCCTGTGATGTATGTGTTCTTCCCTACAGATCTGCAACTCAGAGCGGGATAAGCGCAATTTCCCTGCACTTTTCTGTCCCAATGATTACAACAGATGTTGGAGGATTAAGGGAGGCAATAGAGGAGCCTGGCACTGGCATTGTAGTTGATGAACCTGCTCCCCTGCCTGTTGCAAAAGCAATAGAGGAGTTTTTTCAGGGAGAGAGAAGAAAATATTTTACAGACAACATTGAAAAAGAGAAGGTAAAGCTCTCATGGGGCAACTTCTCAGATAAACTGATTGATTTATACAATACCATCAAATAACCCACAGCAATGAAGGCAATAACAAGAACCGAATTCAATTTCAAGAATCAGACCGGCAAATATGTCGGCAAAGTGAGAGACGTATACAGCATTGGTGACGATTACCTGGTGATGATAGCATCTGACAGGATTTCTGCATTTGATGTGGTGCTTCCTAAAGGAATTCCATACAAGGGACAGGTTCTTAACCAGATTGCTTCAAGATTCCTTGACCTTACTCAGGATATTGTTCCAAACTGGAAAATTGCATCACCTGACCCAATGGTTACTGTAGGACACAAATGTGTGGGGTACCCGGTAGAGATGATTGTACGGGCATACCTGACCGGAAGCTCATGGAGGGCATACAAGGGAGGAGCCCGCGAGATATGTGGTGTTAGTATACCTGACGGAATGAAGGAGCATCAGGCATTTCCTCAGCCCATAGTTACTCCTACCACAAAGGCAGAGATTGGAGAACATGATGCAGATATTTCCAGAGAGGAGATAATTGCAAAAGGGCTTGTAAGTGAGGCTGAATACAACAAACTTGAAGAGTATGCTCTTGCTCTCTTCGCCAGGGGAACTGAAATTGCAGCAGAGAGGGGCCTGATTCTTGTAGATACCAAATACGAATTTGGAAAGAAAGGTGACACTATATACCTGATTGACGAAATTCACACTCCTGACTCTTCCCGTTATTTTTATAAAGAGAGTTATCAGGAGTTGTTTGAGAAGGGCTTAGCTCAAAGACAACTCTCAAAAGAGTTCGTAAGAGAGTGGCTCATGGAAAACAACTTCTCAGGCCAGCCTGGACAGGTTGTTCCGGAGATGACAGATGAAATTGTAAATTCAATTTCGGAAAGGTATATCGAACTTTTCGAGCATATTACAGGCACTAAGTTCGAAAAGGCTCAGTACGGGGATGATATTTACGAGAGAATCGAAACCAATATAAACAACATGCTCGCAAGACTATGAAGTATATTCGCATTGTAATGCTGGCACTGCTCTCTCTGATGGGAGCAAATGCCGTTGCCCAGTACACACCACCTCCTGTAACTGTTTCATCGGAAATAATCCGCAATGAAAAGGGAGAATTTTTTGTACACAAGGTTGAGAAGAAGCAGACTCTCTTCTCTATTGCTAAAGCATACAATGCAGAAGTTAACCAGATAACTGCCGACAATCCTCTCCTCAGGGGAGGATTGAAGATTGGTGACATTGTACTTATACGCAGAGGAGAAGCTCCCGCACAAAAAGAGAATCAGCCTTTGCCAACGGAAAGGCAACAGGATATTCACTATACCAAACATGTGGTGAGATGGTATGAAACTATTGAATCTATTGCCTTAAAATACAAGGTAACGGCAGATGAGATTACCACTCTCAACAGCATTACAGATCCAGACCTTAGACCAAGGCAGGTCTTGCTTATCCCGGACAGATCTGGTTTAATTCCGGATAAAGCGGAAATTCCATCCGAAACAAAGGAGAGAGGAATTTTTTCGGGAGGCGTGGCCAATAATCATGTTGTATCTCTGATTCTACCGTTTAACGCCAGAAATTACGAAGCTAACCCGGGGACGAATAACTATCTGGACTTTTACCAGGGCTTTCTTCTTGCGGCAAATGATGCCAAAGAGAATGGAATGAATTTGAAGCTAAAGATTATTGATAACAAGGAGTATTCTAATACTGCTCTTATTGCATCTTCTGGCAGGCTTGATGGTTCGGGGCTGATAATCGGCCCTGTGTTTGCAGATGAAATATCCGGTCTGCTGGACTATACACGTGAAAAGGCTATACCGCTAATATCACCGATGGACCCTTCCAGTGAGAAATTTGTTGAGGGAAACCCTCAGTTTCTTCAGGTATCTGTCCCTGTTGTTACTCAGCAAAATGTCCTTATTTCTGCTATTGATCCAAATTCTCATGTTGCAATCTTCTGCGAAGAGGGAACTCAGAATTCTGAACAGGTAAACATAACCAGACAACTCCTCAGCTCAAAGGGAATTCCTTATACATTTTACTCATACGCTCTGCTCAAAGGAAGGTCTGTACACTCACAGCTTGTATCTAAACTAAGCAGGGATAAAATGAACTCAGTAGTTGTTCTGTCAAACTCCGAAGCTTTTGTATCAGATATTCTGAGAAACCTCAATCTGATTTTTACCAGAGATGGTTATAAAATCTCTCTCTACGGAACTCCGAGATGGAGAAATTTCGATAATGTTGATATTGATTATTACCATACAATGAATCTGCATCTTGCTCTTCAGTACAACGTAGATTACTCAGAAGCAGATGTGAGCCGCTTCCTGTCAAGATACAGGGCAATGTTTGGAGCTGAGCCATCGCCATATGCTTTTCAGGCTTACGATCTTGGTAACTTTTTCCTCTCATCTCTTATGAAATATGGAGAAGATTTCATCGATTACCTTGACGAAGAGACAAAAACCAGAATGCTTCAATCAAGCTACAGCTTCGAGAGATCGAAACGCGGAAGCGGATTCATTAACAACGGCATTCGCCTGATTATCTATAAACCCGATTATTCAATCGAGACGCGCAGTTTTGGTAGATAGCCATTTACGTTCGCTTTCAGAAAGATATGGAGATAGTCTGTTATAGACTTCTGCATTATATTCATTTAACCATTCAAGGGAGTCAGACGGGAGATATCTCTTATCTACAGGGGAAGTTTCTATTGGAATATATGTAAGTGTTTCGAACTTGTAAAAATCACCCCACCTGCTCTCCATCCAGGAAGTACACATGATTGTGTTCTCTATTCTTATGCCATACTCTCCCTCCTGATATACTGCCGGCTCGTTTGACATTACCATTCCCGGTTCTATCACAACAGGATTTTCTTCCATTCTTATGCTTTGAGGTCCTTCGTGAACACAGAGGTAATGACCAATCCCATGACCCGTCCCGTGCAGATAGAGTTTGGCAACAGAGCAGATAGGTCCCCTGGCCAGGAAATCCAGCTGTGATCCGCGGGTGCCTTTGGGGAATCTTGCCATTGAAAGGGCTATCATACCGCGAAGAATAAGAGTGTAGTCTCTGCGCTGTTCATCAGTGAGAGGACCAACAGGTAATGTTCTGGTGGTATCAGTTGTTCCGCAGCTGTAATGTCCTCCTGTATCTACAAGCAGAAATCCGGCTTTTTCAATAACAACCGGCTCACCGGAAGGCGAATAGTGAGGCATTGCTGCATTAGCTCCATAGGCTACAATAGGATGAAAACTCTCTCCTCTGTACTCTGGCGACTCTGCCCTGAACCTCTGCATGACTTCTGAAACTGACTCCTCGGTAATCTCCTCTCCGTTTTTTACACTCTCCTCTATATGAATCAGTGTCTTTACCCATGCTATTCCGTCCATCTGCATGGCTTTACGGAATCCTTCTGCCTCAACCGAATTTTTAACAGCTTTCATCATGGTAATTACTCCTCCCCTGCTTTGGAGAAGGAAGAAACGGGCACCGCCCTTTACTGCAGAATTGTAATTTTTAATTGAGACCTTATCGGGGTGTGCAATGCGAACAGAATCGACAGGAAAATCAGAAAGGAATGAAGAGAATGTATCATATGGCATAATCACAACACCCTCTTTTTCAAGCATACGACGCTCCTGAATCTGAATTGCTCCCGGGTTTACAAACAGGTAGATTTTATCTCTTGTTACGGCAGCATATGATAATACCAGCGGGTTATAAGGAATATCGTTCCCCCTGATGTTGCACAGCCATGCAATATCGTCGCATTGCGAAACCAGATAAATGAAGTTCCCGTGAAGTTCAAGATTATTAACAAAGCGCCTGTGCTTTGAGGATGTACTTTCACCGGAAATCTCCTCGCCCAGTACATCAATTTTCCCAAATTTAAGCAAAGGTCTGTCATCCCATATTTTCATGAAAGGATCATTGCAAAGCTGAATATTCAGGCTGTTGAGCGATATTTTAAGGGTGTTGTATTCAGATACTGAGAAAAGTGAAGAGTCAATTCCGACACTTTGATTTGCCTCAAGTTTCGTCTGAAGCCATGCCTCAACTGTTTCGGTGCCGGGCATTCTTAGTTTCTTAAGCTCTATCCCTGTTCCCTCAAGCTCTCTTTCGGCCTGAATGAAGTATCTTGAATCTGTCCAGAGAGCTGCCTCCTTATGTGTGATAACTACTGTTCCGGCCGAGCCGGTGAAACCGGAAATCCATGCCCGGCAATTAAAATGATCCTGTATATATTCTCCAAAATGAGGGTCGTTTGAAGGAACAATGAACGCAGAGAGTGCCATCTCTTTCATGTACTCTCTCAGAAGTTCCAGTTTGAAATTTTTCATAAAGAAATGTTATTATTTGATAGCTTCTGTCTATACAAATATAGTAAAACTACCATTGCAACAGAGCATTATTTTCACTAATTTTGCTTCAAATCACCACTAAAAAATAATGATATGGAAAAAAGTATCAAAGGTACTAGAACTGAGCAGAATCTCCTGAAAGCTTTCGCAGGAGAATCACAGGCAAGGAGCAGATATGTATATTTCTCAAGCGTTGCCAAAAAAGAGGGCTTTGAGCATATAGCAGCTGTATTTGCAGAAACAGCAGAACAGGAAAAAGAGCATGCAAAACGCTTCTTCAGCTTTCTGGAAGGTGGAATGGTTGAAATTACAGCTTCGTACCCGGCAGGCATAATTGGAACCACAAAAGACAATCTTGCTGCAGCAGCAGATGGCGAAAACGAAGAGTGGACAGAACTTTACCCAACTTTTGCAGAAATTGCAATGGAGGAGGGATTTCCTAAAGTGGCAACAGCTTTTAAAATGATTGCAAAAGTTGAAGCAGAACACGAAGCAAGATACCGCACCCTGCTTGCCCGAGTTGAGGCAGAAAAAGTGTTTGAAAGGGATGAAGAGATTGAATGGCAGTGCCGCAACTGCGGATATGTTCACAAAGGCAAAAAAGCCCTTGAGAACTGCCCTGCATGTAACCACCCTAAGGCACACTTTGAGCCAAAGAAAAATAATTATTAGGAGTTGAAAATTAGCCTATATTTGCAGATTATTTGAAACATGGATAATTCTGCAATTAATAGAGCAATCAGCTCGGTAAAAGAGATTCTGCCAAAGACACTTAAAACCTGTCTTTGGCTTGTTCGTATTACGGTACTCGTAACACTTGGTGTACTTTTCCTTGAATACTTTGATATTCTTCCCTGGATTTCGAAACTTCTGAACCCTTTGTTCAACATGCTGGGACTTCCAGGAGAGGCGTCACTCGCATACGTTACCGGATATTTTGTTAATGTATACTCAGCCATTGCCGTAATGGCCACTCTTAACCTGGACATACGTACAGTTACAATCCTGTCTGTCATGATCCTTGCTTCTCACAACATGATTACTGAAACTGCCGTCCAGAAGAAAACAGGTTCATCTGCCATACGGATAGTTATCATCAGGACACTCTCTGCCATTGCACTGGGATTTATTCTGAATATTATCATGCCGGGCGGTGGCAAACTGGCGGTTATAGAAGCTCAGGCAACAGACCTTACTCTTATTGAGATGCTGCAAGTCTGGTTCTTTAAGACAATTAAGCTTATCGCTCTGATGACCATACTGATTTTCACTCTTTCCATCATGCAGAGACTCCTCTCCGAATTTGGAGTAATCCGCTGGCTCTCTAAGTTTATGAGGCCGGTGATGGCCTTCTTTGGACTTCCCGCAAAGACTTCATTCCTCTGGATTGTTGCAAATACCCTGGGTCTTGCATACGGCGCAGCAGTCATGATTGACGAAACCGAATCTGGAAAGATTACAAAAACAGATGTAGACCTGCTTAATCACCACATTGCTATCTCTCACAGTAACCTTGAGGATGTACTTCTTCTTGCCTCTGTTGGAGCAATGATTCCATGGATGGTTTTATCAAGGTGGGCATTCTCATTTCTGCTGGTGTGGGAGCTGAGACTCGAGATGGCAATACGAAAAAAATTTCCTACCTTTGTGGGTTGAAAATCATATCAAACAAAAGTTTAAATGAACGCAGAAAAAATAAAATGTTTAATCATTGGCAGTGGCCCTGCGGGCTATACAGCTGCCATATATGCATCCAGAGCTAATATTAGTCCTGTTCTGTACGAAGGTATTCAGCCCGGTGGCCAGCTAACAACTACCACCGAGATTGATAATTTCCCCGGATATCCTGAGGGAATCTCAGGAAATGAGATGATGGAAGATCTTAAAAAACAAGCTGTAAGATTTGGTACTGATGTGCGCTTTGGGCTTGTGACCAAGGCAGACTTGTCAGAAAGACCTTTTAAAATTACAATTGACGAAGAGAAGGAGATTATTGCAGATACTGTTATAATCTCAACGGGAGCAACTGCAAAATATCTTGGAATTGAGTCAGAAGAGAAGTTTCGCGGGCAGGGTGTTTCTGCATGTGCAACTTGTGACGGATTTTTCTATAAGGGAAAAGATGTTGCTGTTGTGGGAGGCGGAGATACAGCATGCGAAGAGGCTACTTACCTTGCAGGATTGTGCAATAAAGTTTATCTGATTGTACGCCGCGATGTTCTCAGAGCATCCAAGGCTATGCAAGAGAGGGTAAAAAACACCCCTAACATAGAGATTCTATGGAACTACAATACAAAAGAGTTGACCGGTACTCCAATGGGAGGAGTTAATGGTGCGATTCTTGTTCATAAGAATGGTACCGAAAAGAAAATAGATATACATGGCTTTTTCCTGGCAATAGGACACCATCCGAATTCTGAACTTTTCTCTCAGTGGATTAATACCAATGAAGAGGGTTATATCATAACCGAGGGAAAGAGCAGCAAAACCAGTGTCCCGGGTGTATTTGCCGCAGGTGATGTACAGGACCCGAATTACCGTCAGGCAATTACCGCTGCCGGATCTGGATGTATGGCTGCTATGGACGCAGAACGTTTTCTTTCGGAAAACAAATAATATTTCAAAAATGAAAATTGCAAAGCTTTCAATTGTTATCCTGCTGGGAGTAATTTTTACCTCCTGTGCCTCCAAGTACGAACTTCTGTTAAGAAGTGCAGATGTTGACCTGAAATATAAGGGCGCATTTGAATATTTTGAACAGAAAAAGTACAAAAAAGCTGCCGACCTTTTTGAGCAGATTCTTATTGCCACAAAGGGTACCGAAAGAGACGACTCTGTTCAGTTCTATTTTGGTCTGAGCAACTATAATTTTGGAGACCTTGAAACAGCCGAGACAAACTTCGATCAGTTCACAAAAGTTTTCCCAAGGAGTCCCTTTACAGAAGAGGCAAGATACCTGAGACTTGACTGCCTGTATGAATCTACATACAGATATGAACTTGATCAATTGCCAACTTACAGGGCCATGTCTGCAATCAATGAGTTTTTATATGACTATCCAAACTCTAAATACCTTGTAAAATGCAAGGATATGCTGGTTGACATGCAGGAACGCCTGGACAAGAAGGGTTATGAGGCGGCAAAAATTTACTTTACAATTGAAGACTACAAGGCAGCTACATTTGCACTTAAAAATGCAATCAAGGAGAATCCGGACAACAGATACAGGGAAGATATCATGTATCACCTTGTACTCTCACAGTACAGATACGCTGCTCAGAGCATAAAAGAAAAACAAAAGGAGAGATACATGGCTCTCATTGATGAATATTACAATTTTGTAAGTGAGTTTCCGGATTCTAAATACAGAAAGTCTGTAGATGGAATGTTTGAAAAAGCACAATCTGAAACAAATAAAAAATAGATATGGAAATCAGGAAAAACGTCCCAAACAACACAATAACAAGAGATTTGTCTAGACTTGCCGAACCAACCGGTAATATTTACGAGTCTACTATGGTTATTGCAAAAAGGGCTAACCAAATTTCGGCAGAGATGAAATTTGAACTCAATCAGAAGCTGGAGGAGTTCTCAAATTATGCAGATACTCTGGAGGAGACTTTTGAAAACAGGGAACAAATCGAAATTTCAAGATATTATGAGCGTTTGCCAAAAGCAACTCTCATAGCTATCAATGAATTCGAGGAGGGAAGAATTCACTACAGGAAGATAGAGGAGTAATGCTCAGGGGGAAGCATATATTGCTCGGAGTAACGGGGAGCATTGCCGCCTACAAGGCGGCAGTGCTTGTTCGCACCCTTGTTAAAGAGGGAGCAGAGGTTAAGGTTGTAATGACAGAAATGGCAAAACAATTCATAACTCCACTTACAATGGCAACGCTTTCCAAAAGTCCGGTTCTTGTAGAGTTTTACAACCCGGAAAATGGTGACTGGAACAGTCATATCAGCCTTGGAATGTGGGCCGATGCATATCTTATTGCTCCTGCATCTGCAAATACTATTGCAAAAATGGCCACAGGAGTGGCAGATAACCTTCTGCTGACAACTTATTTGTCGGCCAGGTGTCCTGTTGTGGTTGCCCCTGCAATGGATGTTGATATGTTCCTTCATGTAGCTACTCAGCAAAATATTGACACCCTTGTCAAAAGGGGTGTAAAGATAATTGACCCTAATTCAGGAGAGCTTGCAAGCGGTCTTGAGGGAAAGGGCAGAATGGCAGAGCCGGAAGAGATATTAGCCTCTCTAGTTGAGATGTTCTCTGAAGAGGGAAGCATGAAAGGTATCAAAGTACTTATAAACGCCGGTCCTACCAGGGAGCCGGCAGATCCGGTAAGGTATCTTACAAACCACTCTACAGGCAAAATGGGTTATGCCATTGCAGAAGAATTTGCAAACAGAGGGGCAAGTGTAACTCTGGTTTCAGGGCCTGTTAATCTTAAAAGCCCCCACCCTTCAGTTAAGATAATAAATGTAGTTACGGCAAGCGAAATGTATGAAGCAACTACAGAAGAGTACAGAAAAGGAACAGATGTTACAGTGCTTTGTGCTGCCGTAGCAGACTTTACTCCGGATAAAACTGAACTCTCAAAAATTAAACGTGGTAAGGAGAAGTGGTCTCTTGAGCTAACTCCTACCAAAGACATAGCTGCTGCACTCGGTGAAGAAAAAAGAGACGGTACTCTGCTCGTTGGTTTTGCACTTGAGACAGACAACGAACTCAGCAATGCAGTAAGCAAACTTGAGAGAAAAGGTCTTGACGCAATTGTTCTCAACTCACTGAATGACAACGGCGCCGGATTTGGCACTGACACAAACAAAATCTCCATAATTGCCAGGGGAGGTGATACGGTTCACTACCCGCTTAAAAGCAAGGAGCAGGTGGCCGGAGATATTGCAGACTATATTGAAAACTTGCTGATATGCTCAAAAGCCTGACCATTTCCAATTATGCCCTTATTGAAAATCTTGAAATTGATTTTCCCGAAGGGCTCATTATCATCACCGGCGAAACCGGTGCGGGTAAGTCTATTTTGCTTGGAGCACTATCGCTGCTTCTGGGCAACAAGGCAGATCCGGGTGCTTTGAAGGATCCCGGTAAAAACTGTGTCGTTGAGGCGTTATTTGAAACAGAGGGTACAAAAAGCATAACCGGTTTGTTTTCTTCAGAAGGATTGGAGTATAGCAAAGATATTACCCTAAGGAGAGTCATTACCCCTTCAGGAAAATCAAGGAATTTTGTAAACGACGAACCTGTTACTCTTCAGTTCCTTAAAGCTTTATCTGAAAAAATCATTGATATTCACGCGCAGCATCAGCATTTATTGTTATCTGACAGCAAGTTTCAGCTGGCTGTTCTGGATTCTTTTTCAGGTAACGGAGAATTATCAGAGGAGTATATTCAAGTTTATGAGGAGCTTACTTCTCTCAATTCAAGATTAAAATCTTTAAAGGAGAGAATTGCCAGAGAGGAGGCAGACAACGATTACAACACTTTTCAGTACACACAGCTGGAGGAGGCTAAACTTGTACCAGGTGAACTGGAGGAGCTGGAAGAGGAGTTTAGAATGCTCAGCAATGCAGAAGAGATTAAAAATTCGCTGCTTTCGATGACATCTCTGCTTACATCTGAAGAGTTCTCAATTATTCGGAATCTGAAAGAGCTGGAGCAAACGGCAAACAGGATATCTGCAAACTTTCCTTCAGTACTTGAGATTTCCGGACGGGCAGAGAATTGCAGGATAGAGCTGAAAGACATGGAGGAAGAGCTGTCAATTCTTGCAGACAAGGTGATTGTTTCACCCGAAAGGACGCAGATTGCAGAAGAGAGACTATCTTTGCTCTATAATCTGCTTAAAAAACATCATGCAGAGAGTATAGATGAGCTGATAACAATTAGAGAGTCTATTGCTGAAACTATCAGAGGTGCAGAGACACATAAGGATGAATTGGAAACCCTTATCAGGTCAGTTAAGGAGTTAGAGAAGAGCAGAGCTTCAATTGGTGGGAAACTTCATAAGAGCAGAATTGACAACTCACTGCCATTTGCAAAAGTTATGCAGGATTCTGTGAGAGAACTGGAGATGCCTCATGCAGCCTTTACAGTTACAGTAAACGAAGAAAATTCATGGGGTCCGGATGGTAACTCCAGAGTACAGTTTCATTTTTCTGCAAATAAAAACATAGAACCCAGAGAGCTCTCAAAAGTGGCTTCCGGCGGTGAACTATCAAGGATAATGCTCTGTCTTAAAGCTGTTATGGCTAAGGGAACAGGAATGCCAACAATGATATTTGATGAGATAGACACAGGCGTCTCAGGCAAAATTGCCGATAAAATGGGACAACTTATAGGTGAAATGGCAGAAGGAATGCAGATATTTGCAATCACACATCTTCCTCAGATTGCCTCAAAGGGAGAGTGTCACCTTCTTGTATACAAGGATATGGAGGGGGCAAATGGTGCTCGTACCGCCATTAAAAGAATAAACGGAGAGGAGCGCCTGATGGAGATAGCCAGGATGCTCAGCGGCTCCAGAATGACAGATGCTGCCATTGCAAATGCAAGGGAGCTTCTTAATAACTGAAATATTTTTTTAACAAACATATTATGAGACTTATTATTCAAAACTCGTATGAGCAAATTTCGCAGTGGGCAGCTGCTTTGATTGTAAAGAGAATCCGTGAGTTTGACCCGACACCGCAAAGACCTTTTGTGCTGGGCCTTCCTACCGGATCTACTCCTTACGGCACTTACAAGGAGCTCATCAGACTCTTTAAGGGAGGTAAGGTCTCTTTCCGGAATGTTGTTACTTTCAACATGGATGAATATATCGGCATTCCCAAAGATCATCCGCAGTCGTACTACACTTTTATGTGGGACAATTTCTTCAGGCATATTGACATCAAACCCGAGAACGTAAATATTCCTAATGGTAACGCTCTTGATCTCGAGAAAGAGTGTCTTGACTATGAGAAGAAAATTGAATCTTATGGTGGAATTAATCTGTTCATGGGTGGAATCGGACCCGACGGACATATAGCTTTTAACGAACCGGGCTCTTCACTTACATCAAGGACCAGAGTAAAATCTCTTACAACAGATACCATTATTGCAAATTCACGTTTCTTCAATAACGACATAAGTCAGGTTCCCAAAACGGCACTTACAGTTGGTGTGGGAACGATTATGGATGCTCGTGAAGTGATAATTCTCGTAAACGGTCACCACAAGGCCCGTGCCCTCAAGATGGCTGTAGAGGGAAGTATCAATCACCTTTGGACTATAAGCATACTTCAGATGCACCCTAAGGGAATCATTGTATGTGACGATGCTGCAACAGATGAACTTATGGTTGGCACAGTGAACTATTTCAAGGACATTGAGAAGGAAAACCTTAATCCGGCTTCAATGCTCTAGGTATATCCTATCCCAGGAATTCCGCCGCCCTGTCGAATACTTTTTCAAAAAAGTACTTTCGCTCGGCGGCGTTTTCTTTTGTTACCGGGAATGGTATCTCGTGTGAATAGTGAAATGGAAAGTCCATCTCCTCCAGACAACCTCTGGCATCCTGACCAATGGCCGAGAGTATACCAGATGTGGGAATTACCATATCCTGCTTTAATGAAATAATGCCTACCCTGTGCATATTGTTTCTGTAAAAGGCCTCGCGCTTCTCTTTGCCCAGATGGCAGGCAATATGTGAAATAAATGCCTGTTCAAGGTTGTCTCCAAGTATTCTTCTTTCGTGCTGAGGATAGATAAATTTTGTTGTGAAATAGTTAGTGAGAGTCTCAAAAGTTTCACCATCCATTATCATTTTGGAACTTCCATTCATTTCATTAAAGAGTGATCCGGCGCAGAACATAAATAATTTGCTCTCTGAAAAATAACCCTGAACATCAGAAGTTAAAAGTACCTGAGAAAGCAATCCGCCTATCGAATATGCAAATATATCTATTCCTGCTTCCCTTGAGATTAGCTTGTTTCTCCCTCCTCTTATCTCATTCATAAGCTGATAAACATTATATATGCTCTCTCTTCCTGAGAGATAAAACCTGAATGGATCTGATTTGAGTCTTGCGCTTAGTGCATAATTGAGAAAAGAGAGGTTTGTGGTACGAGGACCTTCTCCAAATTCATCATTAATAAGCTTCTGCATTGCTCTTGGATTGGACCATGATTGTGGTGAGCGGTTTATATGCATTGATAATGGAAACAGGATTATGGGACGATCAAGTTTATTGGCCAGGTACTCTGCCCATGGAAGATATTTATCCCAGTTCCTTTCGTTAAGGCCGTGAAATAAAAGAACAGCAGAATTGTACTTACTTCCCGTATTTTCTGCCCTGTCCGGGGTTACAATAAAGTAATCGAAACTTGTATTTTCAGAAATCTGCTCCTCAAGACATCCCAGAAACATTGCCGGTGAGGTCTCTTGTCTTTTTCTCAGTATCTCATCTTTTCCAAGTCGTTCTACAAATCTGATTGTGCTGATATTCATTTTTGGGCTTCTTTTCTGCAAATAAAGCGGGTATTGGAATCTGAACGAAAAATATGGTGCTGCCGCATACAGAAATGGGCGAAATTTATAATTATGGGGTGAAATTCTTATATGTGTGGCCAATGAAAAATTTCACTACTTTTGCATTAAGATGAAAATTCCGGATTATATAATCAGAAAAAGTAACATTGTGAGGCTGGTGATATTCACCGCCGCATTTGCTCTTTTGTTTATTAATATTTACAAGCCGTTTGGCGCGAAAAACTGGTACAATGTATCCGACTTCAAATTTTTTCTTTTTTCTGCTCCGATAATCCTGACAGGAGTTCTGGTTGTTGTCATCAGCAGGGTAATAATGTATTACTATGCACGCAAAAGAGATATCTCATATGTGAACTATTTTGTGTGGGTATTTCTTGAGATACTCTTCATGTCTCTTTTCTATACAATTTTTACATTATCACTCACGGCCAATGAAGGACGGGATGTTATTGAAACTTTCAGGTCGTCAATGGTCAATACAGCTCTTGTTCTGCTTCTGCCATACATAACTCTCTGGTTCTACTTCGGATGGGAAGAGAGTAAAAAAAGACTTGAAAACTTTGAACAGGGAGATCTGGAATTTGAAAACATTCCTTCAAGCATATCATTCACTGACGAAAAGGGAGTACTCAGGCTATCTGTAAGACACGGAGATCTTCTATATATTGAATCTGACGATAACTACGCTACCATACATTATACAGCAGGCGGCAAGGTAAAATTCTACCTACTGAGGAACACCCTTAAAAAACTTGAAGAGCAGCTTGCAGATACGCCGGTATGCCGCTGCCACAGGTCATTTCTCGTTAACTTTACAAGGGTAAAGGTTATGAGAAGAGAGAGGGACGGGATCTTTCTTGAAATGGATGCAGATGGCGTCAAAGATATTCCTGTTTCTAAGACATATCAGCAAAAGGTGGCTGAGAAATTTATGTCTCAATCGTTCAGAAACAGCAAATAGTTTGCTCCTCAGACTACAGTTTGGAAATCAACTCCTCACTCAGAGGTTTTACCTTTGAACCAAAGTGGGCTTTCAGCCTGCCATTTTTGTCAATCAGATATTTATTGAAGTTCCAGCCTGGTTCTGCTTCGTTCCATCCATTTTTTGACTTATCTGTAAGCCACCTGTAAACTTCATTCTTATCTTTTCCTTTAACTGAAGATTTGTCCATCATAAGGAAAGTAACTCCGTAGTTTTCTTCACAGAAAGCTTTAATTTCTTCGTTTGTTCCGGGATCCTGATTCATAAAATCATTTGATGGGAATCCTATAATCACCAGATTGTTTCCGTATTTCTGGTTAAGCTCTTCGAGATCTTTGAACTGAGGTGTGTAACCGCATTTAGATGCAGTATTAACAATAAGTACATTTTTCCCTTTAAGAGTCTTAAAGTCGAATTTTTCGCCTGTAATGGTTTTGAAATTCAATGAATAAAAATCAACCGGAGGAGTTACTGCAGCATCCTGAGCCTTGGCCGGCGCTGCAACTATGAGCATTACTAATGCAAGTGTAAGAAATTTAAAATAATTTTTCATCGTCTGTATGTTTGGATTAGAAACAAACAGACGAATCAATAGTTCATTACTTTATGCCGATTGCAAATCCTCCGCTTGCGGCCATCTTAATTTTGAGTCTGCTTTCAGATGATACACTCACAGTCCTTATGTTGTAGCTCTGCGGATTTTTATCCCAGTGAGCATCTTTTCCATCTTCATAGATTGTGGCAACAAATTTTTCGCCCTGAGGCAGGAAGCTGAAATCAACTGTAGCTTCTCTTGGATTTTCATCTGTAATTCCACCCACATACCATTCATTCTCCCCTTTTGACTTTCGTGCAACTGTAATGTAATCGCCCGGTTCTGCCTCCAGATACCAGCTGTTATCCCAATCAACTGCAACATCCTTAATAAACTGGAAAGCATCCGGAAATCTATCGTAGTTTTCAGGAAGGTCTGCTGCCATTTGCAGCGGAGATGGAATTGTAACATAAAGAGCGAGCTGTTTGGCAAGAGTTGTGTGAACCTTCTGGTCAGGCTTGAAGCCTTTGTAATAAGCCATGTCAGTCTGAAAGATTCCTGGAGTGTAGTCCATAGGGCCACCCATGAGTCTTGTAAATGGAAGGATTGTTGTATGGTCGCAGCTGTTTCCACCCATCGTTTCAAACTCAGTTCCTCTTGCCGACTCCTGTGCAAGCCAGTTTGGATATGTTCTTGACAGACCTGTTGGTCTTACTGCTTCGTGACTGTTTACCATAATCTTAAAGTCTGCAGCTCTCTCAACAACCCGTATATAGTGGTTAATCATCCACTGAGATGAGTGGTATTCGCTGCGCGGAATTATATATCCTACATATCCTGTTTTAACAGAGTTGTATCCGTTTTCTACCATGAATTTAAATGCCCTGTCCATTTGCCTCTCATAATCTGAAGCATTGGACGAAGTTTCATGGTGCATCATTACTTTCACTCCCCTCTCTGAGGCATATCTGTGAAGTTCTTTAACATCAAAATCGGGATATGGAGAGTCAAAGCTGAAGTGAACATCCTTTACATAGGATCCCCAATCTTCCCATCCTTCATTCCATCCCTCAACAAGAACAGCATCAAAGCCATGTTTTGCAGCAAAATCAATGTATTTCTTTACATTCGCTGTATTAGCGGCATGTTTACCGTTAGGTGTAAGCTTAGAATAATCTGTTATTCCGGGTTTTGCTTTATTGTAATCAGAAAATGCCCATGTGGATCCCCCGCCGGTAAACATCTCCCACCATACACCTATATACTTCACCGGTTTAATCCATGAAGTCTCTTCAAATGCACATGGTTCATTAAGATTAAGAATGAGTCTGGATGCAAGGATCTTTCTTGCGTCATTGCTCACAACAATTGTTCTCCAGGGTGAATTAACCGGAGCCTGAAGATATCCTTTAACTCCGTTTTTATCAGGTGTAAGGTGTGAACTGAGAATAAAATTTTTGTCATCTACATTTAAGAGCATGCCCGGGAAATTCACAAGTGAAGCCTCATGAATATTAATATATAAACCATCTCCACTTTTTAACATTAAAGGAGTCTGAACTGTATATCCTGATGCCTTTGTCTCATATCCCTTGCTTCGTGCTGCCTGATCCATTCCGGGAGCAATACCTGAGAGCTTTGCTGTTGTATAAGCAAATTCATTTGTATCATAATCGCCCGGCATGCAGAATGCAAGATGGTCGCCTGCAAGAGCAAATTCTGTAAGTTCATCTTTAATTGTAAAATAGTTGAGAGACGGCTGGTTGGGGAACTCATATCTGAATCCCAGTCCGTCGTTAAAAAGTCTGAATCTGATATTCATTGACTTTCCCTTCTCTCCTGGCTGAAAGAGCTGAACAAGCATCTCTGTGTAGTTGTTAACCACAGATGAATATTCCCCCCAGACAGGTCTCCATGTCTCATTCAGGGATGAGTATTTCACATCTTTTACTGCAAAATTATTTGCAAGTGAAAAACCATTCGCTTCGAATCCGAGACGACCTGGCTTTACTACATATTTATCTGAATAGGAGAGTTCATAATATGGTACTCCCTGAGTAATTCTGAAAATCAGAGTAAGATTTCCGTCGGGAGAGGTAATTTTTTGGGCAAATAAATTGCCTGAAAAAAGGAGTATCAGGATAAAAAATCCAAGAATTTTGATCGATTTTCTCATTTTTTGAGGGAAATTTTAAAAATATTTTTGAGATTACAAAAGTATATAAAATTTTTATAATATTATATTGCTTTGTTTTTCTGCATGTTGCATTATTTGCTAGTAACAATCTGTTACTTCTTAGTATAAATTGTTTACAATATCATACTACAAATATTATAGGATTTGTAATTTTTAATTATTTTTGTGCGCAATAATTTAAAACTGCAGGGTCATGAAGATTAATACAAAGATTCGTTACGGACTCAGAACTGTTCTGGAAATTGCTAAATCAACAGACCCCGGAGGTGTATTACAGAAAGATATTGCCGAAAACCAGCAGATATCAATTAAGTACCTTGACAGTATAATATCCTCCCTTAAAGTTAAAGGCATTGTTGCCAACGTAAAAGGAAAGGGGCAGGGATACAGGCTCACCAGGCCGGCAGAGGAGATCACAGTCTGGGATATATATACAGCTTTTGAACCAATAACCATGGTTGACTGTATAGATAACAAGAGCTTTTGTGATAAATCTTCCAAATGTTGCTCCAGAGATTACTGGATTGAGCTCAGGGAAGATTACTCAAATATTCTGAAAGCCAAAACCCTGGCACAGATAATTGAAAAGGCTCAGAGAGAGGGTTAAAAAAGAAGTTAGAGAATAATAAAATGAATACGATAAAAATGAAAAGTAAATTAATCATGTTCCTTATGGTAGGAATGCTTTTAGCAAATTCTGCCAATGCTCTGGCTCAGGCAAGCAAAGCCAGCACATTCAAATCGACCATCACAATAAACGGTACTTCAAATATCCACGACTGGCACTCAAAGGCAGATCAGCTTTCAGGTGAATTTGTTGTTGGAGAAAACAACACAATTGAATCACTTGTTGTGAAGTTTCCGGTCCAGTCTATTAAAAGCGGAGACAGGCTTATGGATAAGAAAACATACGAAACTATGCTTTCTGAAAAGCACCCTTCTATTACGTTCCAGTTAACTGAGCCAACAACTGCTATTGTATCCTCTACAGACATTCAGATTAACCTTACAGGCAATCTTACTGTAGCAGGTGTAACAAAGAAGATTACATTCAAATCTACAGGAAAGAAAACTGCAAACGGCGGCTACCAGTTAACCGGTACAGTACCTATGAAGATGACTGACTTCAAAATGAAGATTCCAACAGCGCTTCTGGGAACAATAAAAGCAGGAGATGCTGTAACTGTAAAATTTGACGTTACGGTTTTGTCTCACAATCTTGTAGCCACCAACTAAATTAGAATAGATTAAAAATCAAATATTTCACAATTAATTTAATATGAAAAAAACTCTATTTTCACTTTTCGCAGTGATGTTCTTAGGCACTATTGCTGTTGCACAGGTTCGCCCTTACGATAAGAATGGTGTGAACGTCTTCGAAACAAAGAAGGAAGATCTTGTTAAGTTTGAGAAAATGAAACTCAAACTTGGAGGAAGCTTTACTCAGTCATTCCAGACACTCGAGCACAGCAGCACTTCAACTGCAACTCCGGTTGCAATTGTACCGGGCTTTAACACAGCTATTGCAAACCTTTACCTTGATGCATACCTTGCAGATGGTGTAACTCTTAACATGGCTCTTTATCTGTCTGCACGTCACCACCAGGAGACATGGGTAAAAGGAGGCTATATCCAGTTCGACAAACTTCCTTTCCTTAAGAGTGCTGTACTTGACAAGGTAATGGAATTTACTACCATTAAAGTTGGTCACATGGAGATTAACTATGGTGATGCTCACTTCCGCCGTTCAGACAATGGTAATTCTATCTATAACCCATTTGTAGAAAACTATATAATGGATGCTTTCACCACTGAGATTGGTGCCGAGGTAGATTTCCAGTATAAAGGGTTCCTTGCTGTTGCTGGTATTACAACCGGTAAAATCAAAGGTGACATAGCAAAAGGTGTTGAATATGCTGGTGGCAGTAACGGAAAAGCAAAACCTGCTATTCTTGGTAAAATTGGATATGACAGCCAGTTAAGTGACCTTGTTCGTCTTAGGGTTACAGCTTCCGGTTATTACACAAAAGGTTCTGTTTCGAATACACTTTATGGTGGTGACCGTGGTGGCTCACACTACTATGGTGTACTTGATGCAGGTCTTACAACATCTAACTTCACTTCAGGCCGTTTTAACCCTGGCTTTACAGATAAAGTAGGCTCTTTCATGGGTAATGCTTTCCTTAAAGTAGGAGGTCTTGAGTGGTTTACTACTTTCGAATCATCAAAAGGCCGCGCTAAAAACGAGACAATTGAGCGTAATGCAACTCAGTTTGCCACTGACCTTCTTTACAGATTCGGAAAGAATGAGAACTTCTGGATTGGTGGTCGTTACAACACCGTGTCTGCAACTATGACAGCAGGTGATATTGATATCAACAGAGTTGCTTTCTCAGGCGGATGGTTTGTTACTAAAAACATCCTTGCCAAACTTGAATATGTAAGTCAGAAATACAATGGATTTCCAACCAGCGACCTTCGTAACGGAGGAAAATTCAACGGATTCGTCCTTGAAGCAATCGTAGGTTTCTAATCATATATATGTGTGTATCTTTGAACCGGCGGAAGCAATTCTGCCGGTTTGATTTTATATGAAAAAATCAATGAACAGACTGTTCTCTATTTTATTAATGATTGTTTTCTCTTCTGCAGCATTTGCGGAGGGAGAGAAACGGCTCACTTTAATGGAGAGTACTCTTATTGAAATTGACGGGAGTACTAATATCTCAAAATTTAAGCTGACTTTCAGGGGTAACGATTTCCCCCAAAGCAGTTATCTGCTTCCTGTATCAATGTCAGGAAACACAATGAGTGCCGGAAGGAGCAGGCTTTCCCTGGAAGTAAAGAAATTCAAATCGTCAAATCCAATTGCACAGAGCGGATTCTACAAGCTTATGAAGGCTGACGAATTTCCACAGATGTCAATTGAACCGGTCAGTATTGAACTCTACCCCGGTTACAACTCAACTTCGGCAAAGGGTATTGCCAAAGTTAAAATCATGATCACAGGAAATACAAGAGAATACTCTATTCCATTCGCCTACTCTTCTGAAAACGGA
This sequence comes from Bacteroidetes bacterium HGW-Bacteroidetes-10, assembly GCA_002842695.1. Classification (GTDB taxonomy): domain Bacteria; phylum Bacteroidota; class Bacteroidia; order Bacteroidales; family UBA932; genus Bact-08. The sequence continues at coordinate 47,833 of PHDT01000014.1, forward strand.
ATCCAGACAGCAACCGGAAAGCTAAGGATGACTATCCGTGATTTTGGACTGGTTCCACCTACTGAAATGATGGGTATGGTCAAAACCAGCGAGTGGATTGAGATTTATCTGAAACTAGATTTCAAGATTCAATAATATCATTACATTTGGGTATTATTAACCATAATAATACCAGCCGTAATGAAAACAATCAGCCTTTCATTTCTGCTCCCGGCAGCTTTTCTGCTGCTCTCCCACTCTCTCACAGGACAGAATCAGCCTTTGGAAAAACCTGATAAAGGTGAATGGAAACTAGTCTGGCAGGACGAATTCAGCGGAACTCAGCTTGACAAGACAAAATGGAACGTGCTTACAAGGGAAACCAGCAAGCATGATGAACTTCAGTACTATGTACCTGATGAGGTATATCTTGAGAATGGCCTGCTGAGAATCAGAAGCAGAGTACGTGATTTCGGAAACAAAAAATTTACCAGCGGCCGACTTGACACCAAAGACAAAATGGTTATGACTTACGGCCGGATTGAAATTAAAGGCAAACTCCCTGTTGGGCAGGGACTCTGGCCGGCATACTGGCTTTATCCTCAGGATAGAGACTGGCAGATGGAATATGTAATGAGTGAAGCTGTTGCAAACGGCCGTGAAAGTTCAATACCGGAGCTGAGGCCATGGTACAGTGAAATAGACATAATGGAGTTTCTGGGTCACGAAAAGAATATAATTTATGCCACTTTCCATTATTACTCTTTTAAAGGTGTGAAAAGAGTATCCTCAGGCACTCACACCGGCGATGTATCTTACGGGGACGATTTCCATATCTATGCACTGGAGTGGGAAATTGATGAAATGAGATGGTTCCTGGATGGTAAGCTGATTCACTCATGCAGAGAGGGAGTGCCCCATAACGGCCATTTTCTGATTCTGAATACTGCAATTGGAGGCAGCTGGCCCGGCAATCCCGATTCAACAACTGTGTTCCCGCAATTTCATGATATTGACTATGTAAGAATTTACACAAGGTGAATTATTTTTCATTTTTTTGTCATAAGAGTATACAATGATAGGATATTATAACTAGATTTGTGTTAATACCTAAAAATCAACCTACTCTGAGTATATGACAAGGAGGACATATTTATTGCTGTGCATTCTGATACTGGGAAGTTCTGCACTTTTCGCTCAAAAAGAGAAATCTGAAAAAATTACAATTACAGGCTATGTCAAAGATTCCCTCTCAGGAAGAGAGGTCGAATATCCAACTGTGGCATTGTTTAATGACTCCCTCAGGCTTATAAAGGCTGTTGCAGGAGGAGTTGACGGAAAATTTCTCCTGGAGGCTCCAGGCCCGGGAAAATATGTCTTATCTGCATCGATGCTGGGTTATACAAATTCCAGAAACGATCTGATCCTCGACAACTCTCAAAACAGGGTTGATGCCGGGAATATTTATATCTCCGAAGGTTTGCAGATTGCAGAAGTTACCGTAACTGCTGTAATGCCTCTTATCAAAAACGAACCTGATAAACTCACTTACAACCTCGATGCCGATCCACAGACTGCAAACAGTGCAATTGTGGATATTTTGCGAAAGGTTCCAATGCTGAGCGTTGACGGAGAAGACAATGTAAGGCTGAATGGTGAGACCAATTTTAAAGTGCTTGTAAACGGCCGCTCATCGGGAATGATGGTGAAAAATTTCAAGGATGCCATTAAATCAATGCCTGCAAGCTCCATTAAATCAATTGAAGTAATAACAAATCCACCGGTTAAGTACGATGCCGAGGGAATTGGCGGAATTATAAATATTATTACTAACAGAAAATCTGTTGGCGGATACAACGGAAGCCTCAATGCCGGTGCTAATACCAGAGGCGGATACAATGCAGGCGGATATATCTCTGCACAGCTGGGAAAATTTGCATTAAGCACCAACTACTATCAGGGCAAATTCCGTATGAAAGGGAATCAGCTTAACATGGAATCTGAGAATTTTGTAAATGACGAATTCAGGTATTCAAATTCAACAGGTGGTTCGGATTCCAACAGTGATGTTTCCAGTCTGGGACTTGAAGCCAGTTATGAAATAGACTCTCTTAACCTGATAACAATCTCCGGATGGGGTTATATTGGCGATTCAAAAAACACAGGGACAACGGTATTCTCTGCTTTCAATGTAAATAATCAGCTTACAAGAAAGTATTCAAATATTTCTGAGTCAATTACAGGTTTCGGTACTGGTTCCGGAGTTCTATCATATCAGAAGAGCTTCAAAAAACCTGATCAGAACCTTACATTCAGTTATAGCATAGACTGGAACCCAATGTTGTCTGAAGTGACCAATACTATAGATCCTGAGCTGAACTATTCAGGATATGATCAGCATTCCAAAAACAGGGCTTACGGAACAGAACATACCATTCAGGCAGACTACTACAATCCGGTAACTAAAAAGCACTTCTTTGAAACAGGAATCAAGTATATTCTCAGGACCAATACTTCTGACACCAAAGTTGAAAGGTTCAATTACGCTACAGAACAATGGGAGGAAGATAACAGCAGGGTAAACGACCTCAACTATGACCAGCATATTGGAAGTTTCTACGGAGGATATGTTTTCAAGCATAAATCGATGACTGCCAAGGGCGGTTTCAGAGCCGAGTATACTCTTAATGATGGCGTATCCATCAGTTCAGACGGAGAGACACCTTTTACCAACAAACAGTTTGATGTTGTGCCCTATGTAAACTTCTCGTTTATGCTCAAGAAGGGACACATGATTTCTGCGGCCTTTACCCAGCGACTCAACAGGCCCGGAATATATTACCTAAATCCATATGTGAACGACTCAGACCCAATGAACATCTCATTTGGTAATCCCGACCTGAAAACGGTCAGGAGAAACTCACTTAACTTCGGGTGGAGAAAGTCTTCTCAAAATTGGACACTTGGGCTCAACTTATCCGGAGATCACACCAGAAACAATATTGAAAATATAAGAAGAGTCCAGAGTTCCGGTGTTACCGTATCTACTTATGAAAATATAGGTAAAAACCAGAGTGTCAGACTGAATACAAATTTCTCTTATCGTGCCGGAGAAAAACTAAATGTATATCTTAACGGAGCAATTTCTTATATCAATATCTACTCTCAGGAGCTGAACCTCTCCAACGATGGCATCAGCTATAACGGAGGACTCGGTTTTTCAGTCGGTCTGTGGAAAAAGGCAACCTTAAACATGAATGCATATGTATACGGAGGCAACATTACACTTCAGTCAAGGTATCCCGTCAATTATGCGTCTTCTGTTGGTTTCAGCCAGAGATTTTTCAAGGATAAACTTACTTTTTCAATTAATGTAACTGAACCTTTGACAGCTACAAAAGTATATACTTTTGACTCTGTTGACCCAACTTACCGGATGCATACCAGAGCCGTTACCTTCCAGAGAGCCGGAAACTTCAGTCTTTACTGGAGATTTGGCAAGTTTAACGCTACTGTAAAGAAGGCCAGACGATCTGCAAATGATGATAAACTCAGCGGAGGTGCAGCTGCCTCAACAGGAGGAAATACAACACCTTAGTTAAATTTTACCCTATTCCATGGTCAAGTGTATAATTTAGGCACGAATATTGTGAAAAATCTGAATTACTGAAAAGATCCGGAAACCACCACCTACAAGTCGCCAAATCCAGTTTAAAAAAATTAACAAAAATTTATGATGAAGAGGACAGTTTTGTTCATCTGTATGGCATTGCTATGCACCGGTTTCAGGGCCAACGCCCAGAAAGCAGCTAATCCTGGAATTATCGTAACGGGGGTAGTTTTAGACTCACTTACCGGTAAAAACATTGAATATCCCACTGTGGCCATTTTCACAGATTCCCTGAAATTAATAAAAGCTGTTGCCGGCGGGGCAGACGGCAAATTCACAATTGAAGCTCCCCGGGAAGGCAAGTATGTTCTATCTGCATCAATGATTGGGTATTCAAATTCTAAAAATACCCTTTTGCTCGAAGGTGGAATAAAGAAGTATGATGCAGGCACAATTAAACTTCTGGAGGGTATGCAGCTTAAAGAGGTAACGGTAGTTGCCGTTAAACCCCTTATTAAAAATGAGCCGGACAAACTGACCTACAATCTGGAATCGGACCCTCAGACCTCTTCAAGTGCACTTGTGGATATCCTGAGGAAGGTGCCAATGCTGAGTGTAGACGGTGAGGATGTCGTAAGGCTGAATGGTGAGACCAACTTTAAGGTTTTAGTAAACGGCCGCTCTTCAGGACTGCTTGTAAAAAACTTCAAGGATGCCATTAAGTCAATGCCGGCAAGTACTATCAAATCAATTGAGGTTATTACCAACCCTCCTGCAAAATATGATGCAGAGGGTATTGGAGGAATAATTAATATTATTACCAACCGCAAGGATACTCAGGGTTACAGCGGAAGCATAAGCGCGGGCGCAAATACTTTGGGCGGATTCAACGGAGGTGGTTATATCTCTGCACAGGTGGGAAAATTCTCGCTCAGCACTAATATATACAGCGGAAAAAGTGTTTCGAAAAAGAGCTCAAACTTTAACGAGTCCGAGAACTACCTCAGCGACGAGTTCAGGTTCTCGAGAAGTGAAAGTGAATACGGATCTGAAAGCATGTTCAACAATGCAAGTATAGAGGCAAGCTATGAAATTGACTCACTGAACCTTCTTACACTTTCCGGCTGGGGATATCTTGGGAACAGTACAAGCACAGGCATTACAAATTTTATTGCCTATGACAAGGATCACGTTATGTCAAGGAAGTACTCAAATAATACCACTGCCAAAAGCCAGTACGGATCTGGATCCGGTTCAGTAGCATATCAGAAAACATTTAAGAAACCGGACCAGAACCTTACATTCTCCTACAGTATTGATGCAAGCCCTATGAACAGCGACATTACAAATACAGTAGACCCGGAGTTCAACTACATCTCTTACTCAAAGCACTCCGTAAACAATGCGTCAGGCATTGAGCACACAGTTCAGGCAGACTATTATGACCCTCTTACCAAAAAGCATTTTATCGAAACCGGAATAAAATACATTTTAAGGCAGAATACTTCAGATTCCGAGGTTAAAGTTCTGGATGAAAACTCAGGCAACTGGGTTGACGATCCAACCAAAATTAATGACCTGGACTATGATCAGCATATAGGCAGCATGTATGGTGGTTATGTATTCAAACATAAATCTCTTACTGCCAAGGGAGGATTCCGGATGGAGTACACTCTAAATGACGGAATATCCAAAAGCCATGATGGTAATATTGAGTTTACAAACAAACAGTTTGATGTTGTGCCTTATGTAAATCTGTCTTATATGCTTAAAAAAGGAAACTCAGTTACCGCATCATTCACACAAAGGTTAAACCGGCCGGGAATATGGTATCTGAATCCGTATGTAAATGACACAGACCCTATGAATATCTCATATGGTAACCCCAACCTGGAGACAGTTAGAAGAAATTCCGTTACTCTCGGATACAGAAAGTCTTCCCAAAAGTGGAATCTTAACCTGAGCCTTAATGGCAATTCTACTAAAAACAACATTGAGAGAATACGAAGAGTAGGCGAAAACGGAGTCAGTGTCTCAACCTATGAAAACATTGGCATAAACAGGAATCTCAGGTTAAACTTCAGCTATTCTTACAGGATGGGAGAGAAATTCAGCATATATCTAAACGGTTCAACCGGATATGCGACAATTTCCTCTGCAGAGCTTGGGCTGACAAACGATGGTTTCAGCTTTAACGGAGGACTTGGAGGATCTGCGGGGCTCTGGAAAAAGGGTTCATTTAATTTCAATGCATATGTTTACGGAGGCGACATCTCGCTCCAGTCAAGATATCCGGTTAACTACATGACTTCATTCGGCTTCAGTCAGAGGTTTCTTAAGGATAAGCTGACATTTTCAATCTTTGTTTCGGAACCATTTACAAAGACCAAAAAGTTTATTTATGACTCTCAGGATGTCACCTACAAAATGCACTCAGAAAACATATCCTACAGAAGATCTGCTAACTTTAGCCTCTACTGGCGCTTTGGCAAGTTTAACGTAAATGTCAAGAAGGCCCGCAAATCTGCCACAGACGATAGGATGTCCGGCGGAGCGCAGGGCGGAACTGCTACTCCGTAAACACCAAGCAAAATTACACATGCTATAGTTTCCCCATGCGCAATTTACATCTACCTCTATATTAGCACTTTAGAAATTAGACTGGCAGGTGGGTAGCACGTGGGAAACTTTAGCAAACATGTCAGCCTAATTTACATATATCAATATAACAAGTAGTTAGCAATATGTAATTTTAACAAAATCTAGAATTAGAAATTGCAAATATTTGATATCCAAAGCAATGTAAATTAGGCTGACATGTGCCGCAAAGCAGTGATGCATATGCGGAATTTACCCTTGCAAGATTGCAAAAAGGTTAAAAGGCTGTAGAGGCGGGGCGAAGCCTTGCAAGATCGTTCAAAGGTTTAAAACCGCAACTGCGGAATTTACCCTTGCAAGATTGCAAAAAGGTTAAAAGG
>PHDT01000014.1:54432-55677 GCA_002842695.1 Bacteroidetes bacterium HGW-Bacteroidetes-10
AGGTTTAAAACCGCAACTGCGGAATTTACCCTTGCAAGATTGCAAAAAGGTTAAAAGGCTGTAGAAGCAAGGCGCTAAGGTTTTTTTTGCGCAGCATACACGAAGTATGTGAGCAAAAAAAAAGACCGCAAGCAACGAAGCTTATGCGGCCTTTTAACCTTTTTGAGTGGTGCCACCAGGAATCGAACCGGGGACACAAGGATTTTCAGTCCTTTGCTCTACCAACTGAGCTATGGCACCTTGTCATTAGGGAGTGCAAAAGTAGCACTATTTTTCATTATTGCAAAAAAATATTCTCCAATTATTCTATCTTTGCATCAAATTTCAAAACCTATTTATGGCAACGACAGCAGATTTTAAAAACGGATTATGTATCGATTTCAACGGCAAGCCTTGCTCAATTGTTTGGTTTCAGCACGTTAAACCCGGCAAAGGGGGAGCATTTGTAAAGGTGAAGATGAGAAACCTGGAAAACGGAAGAATTCTCGAAAACACATACAATGCCGGTGAAAAAATCGAAACAATAAGCATTGAAAGAAGACCATACCAGTTCCTTTACAAGGATGAGGCAGGGTTCAACTTTATGCATACCGAAACTTATGAACAGATTTCTTTGGAACATAATATGGTAGACAATTCAGACCTTATGAAAGAGGGTCAGTATGTCGAGATGATGTTTCATGCAGACGAGGAGAGAGCATTATCATGCGAACTTCCGCAGTTTGTGGAGATGGAGGTTACTTATACAGAGCCTGCAGTTAAAGGTGATACTGCCTCTACTAATGCACTGAAGGCTGCTACCCTGGAGACAGGAGCAGAGATTATGGTTCCTCTCTTCATTAATCAGGGTGAGAGAATAAGAGTAGACACAAGAGACCGCTCTTATCATGAACGCTGCAAATAGCAAATAACAATTAAAACTTAAGAGATGAAATTTCTTTCTCTCATATTAATCTCCGCTTTGCTCACAGCATGCGGAGATTCTTATTTAAACAACCTCCCAACCGGAGAGCAGATTGAAGAGACTATTGAAAAGGGCGATTTTGCTGAGGCAAAGAGAATGATACGGCTTGCTCTTGCCAATGATTCACTAACCCCGGCTCAGCGCTGGGAGATGAACTTCCGGATTGAAAAGATGGAAAGGATTGAGCAGGATTTCTCAGAGAGAGATACAGCTGTTATGTCATATATTAAAAAGTTCCATCCGGAGGTGACTCCGGAGGAGATTGAAGCCTGGGAGAAGAG
>PHDT01000015.1 GCA_002842695.1 Bacteroidetes bacterium HGW-Bacteroidetes-10
GAACCTTAAAAGAAGGCTCAAACATAATGCCTGCAAGGGAAGCAGACGATCCGGCATGCAGGCATGAAAAACCTTTGCCGGAGGCTAACTCCCGCCGGGCAAAATGCCCGGTGAAGGTGCAGCGCTGCGCGCGCGAAAGTCTGCGCCGCAATTTCTGTTAAGTGCTTGGCCTATAGTACAATGCAAAACACAAACTCTCAAAAGTGAAAGTTTGTGTTTTGTAAGTAATAGTAAAACAGATGGTTAACAGAAATTGCGGCGCAGAAACTCCCTACTCCGCAAAAATCTCATCAACAAAAATAAACGCCTGACCGCCGAATCCTTCGTGCCACTGCGGGATGGCGCCGTAGTTCTTTGCGAAGACTTTCAGGAAGCGTCCCTTTGCAGAGATGTTTCCAAGAATCAAATCCTTAATCTGAACATCCATATCCTGATCGCCAACGAAATTATCCACTTTACCTATTAGTGAGTACTCCTTACCATCCTCCGAGATGTAAAACTCAACATATTTTGGCATCCAGATCCATGACCTGGCATCCTGAAGAAAACCGGCGCCAACCCTCTGCAATGACTTAACAGAGCCCATGTCAATGACAGCAGTAAAGTCGGTATTCTGATACCCCTGCCATCCGCCAAGGCGGAAGTTCTTGCTGCCCCTGACGCCGTCAATGAGCCCCTCATTGCCACCCGCATTGTACTGAGGATTGTATTTTGAAAGAATATCAATGTTCCAGCCCTGATTAATCTTCTTAAACGAAGCCTCAACTGTAAAACTCTTAATCCCGCCGGCACTCACCGAGTATGCGTGAATCTTCGCATTCTCCATCAAAACAATGGAAGAGGCGTATTCTGTAAACTCCTCATCAGATTCATCCTCATCATCAAGATGCTCAATCCTGAAGAAAACCTTATCCTCTCCCGAAAAAGCATTCAGCCTGACCACAAGCGAATCCCTGAAAATATTGTTGTCATACTCAAACCACGGAGAGACAGTAACCGGCATATCACCAATAAATGACGACGGTCTCTCTGCGTGAGCCGCTCCAAAAGTTACGGAAGGTTTGCTTCCCATCTTAACCTCAAAGTTGCTGCCCGACATAATATCCGAATGCATCAGAAACGATTTGCCATAGGCCGCTCCGTTAAGAGATGCACTCTGAACATAGATCTCCTTTCCTGCGTTAAACGACTTGCCAGCACCCTTTGCAGTAATTGTAAAACTCTTGCCGTTTTCAAGCTTAACCACACTCTTTTCAAAGAGAGGCGAGCCAAGAGCATATGTGTTGTCGCCCGGGCAAACAGGATAGAATCCAAGAGCACTCATCACATACCAGGCACTCATCTGACCGCAGTCGTCGTTGCCGCTCAGCCCGTCAGGAGCAGATGTGTAAAGGGTTTTCATAATTTTGCGGACCATCTCCTGAGTTTTCCATGGCGCACCCGCATAATTGTAAAGATAGGCTACATGGTGGCTTGGTTCGTTCCCGTGTGCATACTGGCCAATGAGACCAGTAATATCAACCTGAGTCCGGCCGGTTGTCTGCGCAGGAGCAGTGAAAAGTTCATCAAGTTTCTTGATATATGCTACATCTCCTCCCAGAAGCTTAATATGAGTCTCAATATCCTGGGGAACATAGAAGCTGTACTGCCATGAATTGGCCTCAGTAAAGTGCACATTCACCTCAGATGGCGAGAAAGGGGAGAGCCACTTTCCGTTCAGGCGCGGACGCATAAAACCTGTTGAGGGGTCAAAGAGATTTTTGTAGTACTGTGCTCTGCGGATATACCTTTTGTAGATGTCGTCGCGCCCAAGGAGACGTGCCGTCTGGGCAATGCACCAGTCGTCATATGCATACTCAAGCGTCTTGGAAACCGATTCATGCTCCAGCTCTGCCGGAACAAAACCCTGCCTTCCAAAAATGTTTATTCCATACTCCTTTTTTACCGAGCTCTCAAGCATCGCATCCAGAGCATCATATTTTTCAAACCCGCCAATACCCTTGCGGATAGCATCGGCCATAACAGAAACAGAGTGGTAACCAATCATGCAGTTAGTTTCATTCCCCGCCAGCTCCCAGATGGGAAGCTTATCTGCCTGCTCATAAGTAGCAAGGAAAGAGCGAATGAAGTCTGTTGTCCTCTTCTGGTCAATGATTGCAAGCAGAGGATGAAGCGTCCTGTATGTATCCCAGAGAGAGAAGACAGTATATTGTTCATAACCCTCTGCAGTATAAACCTCCCTGTCCATTCCCCTGTACTCGCCGTTGTAGTCAGAGTAAAGGTTGGGAGCAATTCCGGTGTGGTAGAGAGCCGTGTAGAAAGTTTTAAGAGCCTCCTGATCCTTACCGGTCACCTCAATCCTGCCCAAAAACTCATTCCATGCACCTTCAGTACCTTTTAAAATTTTATTAAAATCCCAGTCAGCAGATTCTGCAGTCATGTTTTTCATTGCATTCTCCTCAGAAACCGAAGAGATACCAACCTTTGCCATCACAACATTTGCACTGCCCGCCTCAAATTCAAAGAGCGCCTTGCAGTTCTTGCCCTTTATAGTTTTAACGGCAGCAGCGCCTGCACCAGTAACAGGAGCCTCGTCAAGAAAGAGTTTAGAACTCTTAACCGGCTGAGAAAACTCAATGTAGAAATAAACAATCTGATCCTTTGCCCACGATTTCGAACGTCTGTAACCCTTAACAGCCCTGTCACCCACCATCTCAATGCGCGAATCCAGAACAGGATCCCTGTGAAGAAGATCCAGAACAATCTGAGGTTTCGCCCCGCCTGCATAGGTATACTCATGAAAACCCATTCTTCTGCCAGAAGTGAGTCTCGCCTTTACCCTCCATGTATCCAGCATCACCTCATAATAGCCGGGAGAGGCCTTTTCATTTTTATGGCTGAAGGCCGATTTATACTCTTCGTTTATAAGTTTCTCCCCGCCAAAGCCGCTCACAGGCATGAGCAGAATATCGCAATAGTCAGGAACACCGGTTCCGCTAAGATGCGTATGGCTGAATCCGTATATGAATTTGTCTGAATAGTGGTATCCCGAGCATCCGTCCCATCCCGTCAGGCGGGTATCGGGGCTAAGCTGAACCATTCCAAAAGGGTAGGTGGCTCCGGGAAAAGTATGCCCGTGAAAGTCAGTACCTACAAAAGGATTGACATACTCAACCAGGTTAGCTTTTTGATTCTGAGTCTTGTTTTGTGCAACTGCAGCATCAGAAATCTGAGCCCCAAAGAGTGCAATAAATGCAAAAGCGGTAAAAATAATTCGCTTCATAAGGGTATATTGACATTTGTTATATGCAAATATACCCAAATATTATTTTACGAGAGAGAAAATCCTCTTCCACAAAGCCTCATCTTTAGCAAGGTCGCACATTATCTTGTCTGAATGCCCGAAACCCCTGCTGTCACCGTTAAAACCCATTGGAGTTCCGTCAGAAGAGTTTCCAAGGCTCCATCTGATTGTCAGCAGCTGAGGTATGTGCAGCGGCACACCTTTCTTCACCAGCAAAGGATTTGGTCTGGAGAGAGCAAACCCACCACGGGTCTCGCTGCCCGAAAGCAATCCTGATCCCTCCCCGTATTGCGCAGTTAAATCTTCTGAGAGGTAAGCCTGCATTCTCTTCTCTGCTTCACTCATTCCGGCCAGTTCTGCTTTGAGAGCAGCAATTTTCTTTCTGGAAGGATTTAACTCAGCATTAATCAGTTCCTCTTTTGTGGGACCTGCCGGTTCCGGAGTACTGTTTATCGACTGAATCTCCTTTTTCATCGCCTCCATCCCAAGTTTAAATTCCGCTGCAATTTTTTTATCCTGTTTAAGCAGAGTCTGGTAAGTCTCCTCCATCTCCTTTATGCTCTTATCCATCTCTGCCTTGATGTCTGCCTGGTTCTCCTCAGGCTCCTGATTTGCAGCCTCTGTTTTCACTGCAAGTACCTGCTCCTCCCTCTCAAGAACCGCTTTAATATACTCCTCCTTTGAGCAGGGGATAAAAGCAGATAAACCCAAAGGAGAGATTACCGCAACATATCCCATATTGGTCCAGAAGACCGGATGGCCGTGAAAATCATATTTTTTCACAGGAGTTGCAATAATGTCATCCACAACCGGATTGCCAATAGCAGCAGCAATATCGTTTAAACCGACATATACAGAAGAGGCATAACCGCTTACTACTTTTTCACCAGTGTCTGCATCCTTCATTAATACAGAAATGGTAAGAGAGACAGCCATTCGTTCAGAAACATAAGAGAAGATAGATGCGTTTGCACCCGCAGGCGGATTCACTCCCCTCCATGAAGAGAGAATATTTGCAACAGACAACAGCGTCTCCATGCATTTCTGAGAAGATTCACCGGGAAATTCGTATGAAAAGCCGGAGTTAATATCCCTGCTGATTTTCAGCTTGCCATTTACTGCCGGAAGAAAAATTCGCCCTTCGCTGTCTGTATAGCTGCCCTCCTGACAATATGCCCTGCCGCAGAATAATCCCGCAAGCAGAAGAGAGATCAGAATCTTTTTCATTGGTCAAATTTTCCTGAACGGTACTTGTATGCATCCCTGAGAAAATCGGCATAACCCTCAACAGCCGTAATGGCGTAAATATTCTCATCCTGAAGCATATTATCAATATTGAGCTGCTCTCCGGCAATTTCATTATCCAGCTGAGCCAGCCTTCTGTAAGTTGGAAGCAGAGCCTTAACTCCGGTGAGATATTTGGTTATGAAATCAAGCTGAAGCGGAGACATCTCCCTGCAATAATCAGCATGACATTCATGAATCTGTTTGCGGAATCCGTCTTCGACCTTTGTGCTAAGCATCATAGCACCCGGCTCAAGCGGAGCATTTTCCCACGCTTTCATTATAGGTTTGATTCTGGCATCTCTTTTTCTGCTCTCAACGGTATCCCTTAAAGCAATCTCCTGAGAGAGAGCCTTCATTCTGTTTACAAAAGCATCAACCTCACCCTTAAGTCTGAGCTTCTCCTCACTCAGGGCCACACTTTTCTTTGCCTGTGCCTGGTTAACTCCCCCGGCAGGTTTGCCCGCCTTTGCTGCAGCCATCTGCCTGGCAGCGTACTCTTTACCCCACTTCTCCTGCTCCGCCTCGCTCATGTTAGCCAGTTTCATCATCTCCTCCTGAGATATGCCGGTTCTTGCAGATACAGCAGCCATTGCATTACCTGCCATCTCATCCTTTCTGGCTGAGGCAATATTGCTCAGCCTGTCTGAATACTCCTTTATCTGGCCCTTTACAATAGAAATCTGATTTAAGAACTGGTCTACCTCAGAATCTGAAGTGGAGCATACCGACCCCGGTATCCCCGGCAATCCGCCCAGAAAAGCCTCGGGAGTTACCTGCGCAGATGCGCAAAACGCCAGCAGCATTAACCCTGCTGCAAATAAAATCTTTTTCATGACCTGTGAGATTAAAGTTTTATGAACTCAACCCTTCTGTTTTTCGCCTTGTTTTCCGGTTTGTCGTTGGCCGCAACAGGCTGATTCTCTCCCAGTCCGTCGGTAACTATTCTGTCGCCGGCAATTTTAAACTCAGTTTCCAGGTAGCGTTTTACATTTGCTGCCCTTCGTTTTGACAAATCAAGATTGAGAGCATCATTTCCATCGCTGTCTGTATGACCAACTATTTTGATTTTCACATCCGGATTCTCATTCAGAACCGCTGCAATCTCCTTCACAGAACCATAGGACTCTGCCTTAACCACATCCTTGCCCGAATCGAAATAGATTCCGTAAGAGACAATCTTGCCCTCGGTGAGCAGTTTGCTGCGCATATCAGGCGCTGCAGATGTAATCTTGACATTTGTTATGTATGGCCAGCTGTGGGCATCCCAGCCCGAGAAACGAATCCTGTTAAACATTGTTCCGGCATAAATATTTGTAGGAGAATCAAGAACCTTTGCCCCCTCATGATAAATCCTTACCCTTCTTTTCTGAATCCAAACAATCACATGGTTAGATTTCTCAATAGTTACAGGATTCTTTGCAGCCTGAGCAGTAAGCCAGTCCTGCTCCGGAGCATACCCTTTGGTCTCCCATCCATCCTTTTTTGGAGTAATGTGCAGACCCCTTAAGCCGGGATAAAGATCATCATTTATCTCTTTGGCATCTGAAGGGTTATCCTCGTAAATGGTAAGAGTTATTCCGTACTGATACTCTTCGTCAGGAATAATGTCGAACTCAATTATGAAGTTGTCCGGAAATGCAATGTTTTTTGTGTAGCAGTAGACTGCATCCTCCCCGTTGAGGTGAAGCCACTTGCCCTCTGCAAGGTTGACACTCTTTACCTCGCCGCTGCCGTTTGATGTCCAGAGAGCCGGAAAATCGCCTATGGCATCCTGAGAAAAGTCCTCAAAGTAGAGAATTTTGTCTCCGGGAACAAAGTCATACTGTGTAAAGGAAGTAAGCTTTTGCTGCTGAGGTTTATCCGCTGCTGTTTTGGTGTTTTTACTCTTTGCAGCACTATCATCTTCATCTCCGGACTCTTCGTTTTCACTTTTGGCCTTTTTAGTCTCATCGCCCTCTTCGCCGCTCTTCTTCTTTGTACCCTTTTCAACAGCCTCAAAACCCTTCTCCATAACCTCTTCGGTCTTCTCCTCCACCTTTTGTTCCACCTTCTCTTTGGCCTTCTCCTTGGCTTTGTTTCCCAGTGAGTTAAGCCAGCCTTGTCCCTGCATGCTGCCTGCTGCAAGCATGAGGATGCAAATAGTCATTAATATTTTTTTCATTGCACAACTTTTTTTGAAAGTTACTACACATGAAAGCTTTAAAATTGTAAAAAACGGCAACAAGAGTTTAAAAGCCGGAGTAGATTCTGACCAGCTCAAGATCTCTTTTAAAGAATTTTCCCGGACACTCACCCAGAATTTTCTTGATATCATGGTCCAGATGTGACTGGTCAAAGAAATTCCCCCTGAAAGCAAGGTCCATCAGGTCCTTATTACCAGACTCATAAATATGCCTCCAGAGCAGATGCACCCTCACAAGACGCGAAAGACCCTTCGCTGAGATGCCCACCCTTTTACGGAACTGATTTCTAAAGGTTCGGTCACTCATCCCCGAGAGGAGAGCCAGTTCTGAAATTTTTAAACATCCCCCCGATTCAAAAATCTTTTCATAAACCAGATCAATTTCATCCGGTACATATTCATCAACCGGGTAGTTTTTTCGGATATAATCTGAGAATATCTCAATCTGTTCCCGGGCAGCGGAGCAGGTTTTCATCTCATTCCATAGCGATTCAGGAATTATCTGGCCGGCAGAAATATATGGCACCTGGCTGCCTGCAGAAAGCGAAATCCCTGTAAGTCCTGTAAGAACACTGCTTTTGCATACAACAATAAGTGATGTCATTTCGCACTGCGGAACAACATTTACATACCCAAGGTAGGGGAGAGTGAGGAAATAGGGAGGCAGAAACCTCTCTGCCGCCTCCTCTGTGCTCATTTTGATTTTCCCGCAAAAATTGAAGACCAGACAGCATGAGCCGTCCGGAATATGTTTGTCTCCAGGCCTGCTTTCGGGATAGACAGTCAGATCCAGTGCAATGAATTTTCTGACGAGAACTGATATGTCCCTGTCAGGTTCAATAGTTCTTGATACAAAATTCCCTTCCATAGCGAAACGGATTTATAACAATTAAACACTATAAAGTTATGAATTTTTCCCGGGTAACTTCAGAAAAGATCGGAGTGATTAACAAACCATTTGTAAAGATGTCCAATTCCCTCAGACAGAGGTGTGCCGGGACGGTATCCAAAATCCTCTTCGAGCCTGGTTGTATCTGCATAAGTCTGGAAAACATCTCCCTGCTGCATCTCAGTCATCACCTTGATGGCCTCTTTGCCCGATGCCTTTTCAACAGCCTCAATAAAGTCTGTCAGCAGAACAGGTTTGCTATTCCCGATATTGTAAATCCTGTGGGCAACCTCTCCCTTAGGAGCTGCAGCCTCAATTACGGAGATAACTCCCTTTACGATATCATCAATGTAGGTGAAATCTCTGTACAGTTCACCGTTATTGAACACCTTGATTGGTTTTCCCTGTGAAATTGATTTCAGAAAGAGCATGGGAGCCATGTCGGGCCTTCCCCACGGACCGTAAACGGTAAAGAATCTGAGCCCTGTAGATGGAATTGAATAGAGTTTTGAATAGACACCCGCCATAAGTTCGTCGGCCTTTTTTGTAGCGGCATAGAGACTTACCGGAGAGTCTGTGCGGTCAGTTTCCGAGAAGGGAACCTTTTCGTTCAGACCGTAAACGCTGCTGGAGCTTGCATATACAAGATGCTTAACTGGAAATCTCCTGCAAGCCTCAAGGATGTTGAGAAATCCGTCAATATTCGATTTTATGTATGCATACGGATTCTCTATCGAATAGCGCACCCCTGCCTGTGCAGCCAGATTGCATACAACATCAAAACGGTGCTCATCAAAGAGAGAGGTGACACCACTCATGTCAGAGATATCGGCCTTAATAAAGCTGTATCCGGGATACTTTGTACTTACTGCCGGTCTGCCGCTCTCCATCTCCTCACGGGAAAACCCGCTCTCTTCGCCCCGGGCAAACTTGAGCCTTACATCATAGTAGTCATTGATATTGTCAAGACCAACCACCTCATGCCCCGCCTTTGCAAGTGCAATTGCAGTGTGAAAACCTATGAATCCGGCCGAGCCTGTGACAAGTATCTTCATTTATTCAACTTTTCTGATTACAAAACTACATAATAGAAATAACCTACGGGGTGTTTTTCTTTATCTGCAAGCAGATCTTTTATATCTGCATCCTTCTCCAGCTCGCTCTGCATAAGTATAAGAATGATTCTCTCCTCTGCAGCCTCGTGATCCGGTGTTGCAGCAGCCTCAATTCTCTCTCTCAGCTCCTCTTTTGAAACATCCTGCGGCAAAGCACCAATATAAACATCAATATTCTCTGCCCTTGGTATATTGTAGTACATATAGCGCATGGCTCCGTGCTCCTCTGCGGCAGCCTTTGCCTCGCGTGATACAGCACCCATTCCAATGTTTGGGTTGTATTCAGGTATAAAGAATGATATGGTAAAGATGGCAGCAAGAAGACCAGCTCCCATGGTTATAATAGTTCTGTTAAGCGATTTTTCTGCAACTGCTGCATCTGATTTCCATCTGCCCGAAAGCAGTTGACGAAGAGCAAAAACTCCTGCCACTGAGAGAACAGCTGTCGCAGCTATAACCCAAACGTTTTTAAGTGCCGGCTCCTCAATAAAAAGAGATGTAATAAGTGCTCCGGGGAGTGCGAGAGCAAGAAGAGCGGCCGGAAATCCAATCAGCAATCTTGCAAACAGTTTTCCGCTGTATTTTGGAAGCCAGATTACCGTCATAAAGACAAAGAATGCAAACGCCGGCAGCATATAAATCTGGATTTTCGAACTTACAAAAGAGAGCATTATAAATGTGCTCAGCAGTGATGTAAGGAAGAATTTTTCAAGGTCTGTTGAGGCACCTCTTTTGATGAGTCCGGCAGCCAGAACACCCACAATAAGAAATGCCCACGGAGCCAGTGAGTACCAGATTGCGATCATATAGTAGTAGAAAGGCTCTTTGTGGTGGAAAGAGTCAACGGCTCTGTTTATGGTCTGGTTAAAGAGAAGGTTGTTGATATACTCGTCGCCACCCTCCAGGTATGCACTTGTAAACCAAACTGCGCAAAGTGCAATAATCACTGAGAGAGTGCGAAGACCCCAGTATTTTGCAATTGACCTGAAGTCGCGTTTCACAACAAGGAATGTTATTGTTGTCACAAGAGGAACAAGTATTCCAACAGGTCCCTTTGAGAATATTGCCATAAAGACATAGAGAGGGAACATCCATTTATCGCGCCGCTTCTCCTTTCCGGAGTACATTCTGAAAAATGTATAGAGCGAGAGGACAATGAACATGTTCATGAGCATGTCCATTCTCAGAACAACCGCAGAGCCAATAAAAAATACAGATGTGAGAAGCATTAGCTCACCTGCGATTCTTCCCTGCTGCGAAACCACATTACGTGTCCATCTGCCCATAATCCAAAGAATCACAAGAGCCGGGATATATGAAAAGAGTGCAAGGAAAAACATGCTGTGTGTGCCGAATATCATCTTGCCTGCCATCACTATCCAGAGATAGAGAGGCGGCTTGTCTGCATAGTGGATTCCATGGTTCGTGAATGTAAAGAGAGAGCCGTTGCGGATTGCTTCATCTGCAATGCTCATATATCTGAGTTCGTTGTTCCTTGTGAAGTCGCGTGTAAGAAACATGGGAACGACAGCAAGGAAATAGAGCAGATACCTGTACTTAACTATTAGGCTGAGAAATCTGTTCATTGTGTTTTTTATGCAGTACTATATTCCTGATATAGGCTATGAATCCGAATGACTGACCAAGAATTAGGACAGGATCCATCCTGAGCAGGGCGTAAATAATAATTATTGAGGAGCCGGAAAGGCTTATTATCCAGAAACCAAGAGGCAGTACAGACTCTCCCTTTTTGACAGAGTAGATAAGCTGATAGACAAACCTGAGGGTAAATATCACCTGTCCTGCCGAGCCCATAATGAGCATCCACAGAGGGATGTTTTCGTTTCTGAGAAATGTGGCAGCAAATTCAGATGCATCACCTGATGCAAAGAAGATAGCAACCGGAGGTGTTATTACAAGAATTGCCCTTATCAGAAACGGGACTTTTTTCCAGACACTTTTTGCGTTCAGGTTCCAGATATAGATGTAATATGCAATTACCTGTCCCAGGATTATTGCGAAATCTTCCCTCATCCATCCGTAAATGAAAAAGAGCCATGAGGCGACAATGCTCAGAATCCAGAAAATTGAAGGTGACAGAGATTTTTTGGCCCTTTCAGAGAGAATCCACTGAAGAACTGTTCTTGCTCCGAAAAAGAGCTGAGCCAGGAATCCTATTGCGTAAACGAGCATTAGTCTATGTTATTTTCAGAAATATTGTAGTTGATATATCTGGATCTCATCCAGCGGTAGGCAAATGTATCCATAAGTGGTCCAATGAGCCTGTTCCAGAGATTGAATTTGGAAACCCCTGCAACCCTTGGGAAATGTCTTACCGGAACCTGTTTTACTGTTCCGTTCTGGAGCATAAGCAGGGCAGGGAGGAATCTGTGCATTCCTGTAAAGAAAGGAATCCGCCTTGCGTAGTCTGTTCGCAAAATTTTAAGAGGACAGCCGGTATCCTCAATCCCGTCTTTAGTCATGAAGCGTCTGAATCCGTTTGCAATCTTTGATGAGATACCCTTTACAAAAGAGTCTTTCCTGTTGGTTCGGATACCCATAACCATCGCATAATCATTTACATGCGGGATAAGCAGGTGGAAATCCTCAGGAGCAGTCTGTAAATCGGCATCAATGTAACCCACAAACTGTGAACCGGCAAGGTCAATTCCTGCCTTCATCGCAGCACTAAGTCCGCAGTTTTTCTCAAATGAGGCAAAATAGAAGGCGCTCTGTCTGCTGCAAACTGCCATAATCTTCTCAAGACTGGAATCCTTTGAGCCATCGTTAATAAAAAGCACACAGGCAGGAAAGTCAGGAGAGGAGGCAATAAATTTCGAAAGCCTATCCTCAAGAGCAGCAATATTGTCCTCCTCGTTAAATACGGGAACAATGATTGTCAGCTTGTATTGAGCGGTTTTGTTCATAAATGATCTTCAAATAAAGCCTGCAAAGATAATCACAAGCAATCTTTTTTTACTATTTTTGGAAACTTTTGAATCATTTACAAATACCATGCTAGATTTTAACAATACAGAAGTTGCCTTTGCATCAAAGAGCAACAACGATTTGCGCAATGCATATATATTATTCTCAACTATGGCCAGTCCTGCACTTGTAAAGGGTGCAAAGGGTATCACAAACTTCGCCGTGGGAGCTGGTTTGCCACTATCCTGGGCTGTCAAGCCAACGCTTTACCGACAGTTTGTGGGCGGAGAGACTTTAGCTGAAGCCTCTGCCACAACCGCATCTCTTTTCAGAAACAATGTCAGTTCTGTTCTTGACTACTCTGCAGAGGGCGGCAAAGAGCTTTCAGATGTCGAGAGAACTTATGCAGAGGTGATGCGCTCCATTGACAATGCAAAGGGGAAGGAAGAGATTGCCTTCACCGTGTTCAAACCAACCGGACTGGTTGTTGGACATATTCTGGAAAGAGCTGTTGCTGCAAAGGATAGCCTTAGCGACATCGAGAAAACAGAGATGGACAATTTCAGAACAAGGTTCTTTGCTCTTTGCCGCCGCGCATATGAAAACAATGTAAGAATCCTGGTTGATGCAGAGCATTACGAATATCAGGAGATTATTGACAAACTCACCGAGGAGGCAATGGAGAGTTTCAACAGGGAGAGAGTAATTGTGTTCCACACCCTGCAGATGTACAGGCACGACAGAATAGCTTATCTGAAGTATCTCCACGCAGAGGCTAAAGAGAAGGGTTACAGGGCGGGAATCAAGTTTGTCAGGGGAGCATATATGGAGGAGGAGCGTGAAAGAGCCCGCAGAATGGGTTATCTCTCTCCGATATGTGCTACAAAAGAGGATACGGACAGAAGCTATGACGACGGGTTGCGCTATGTTGTCGCCAACATTGACGACATGGAGCTCTTTAGCGGAACTCATAACTACGAAAGCAATTACCTGCTGGCAAACCTTATTACAGAAAAGGGGCTTCAGAAGAGTGACAAACGAATCTGGTTTTCTCAGCTTTACGGCATGAGCGACAATATTACTTATGCCCTCGCCGGCGAGGGATACAATGTCTGCAAATACATACCATATGCTCCGGTTAAGGAGGTTCTTCCATATCTTTTAAGACGCGCAGAGGAGAACACATCAATGGCAGGACAGACCGGAAGGGAGCTTACACTTATCAAAACCGAGATGGCCAGACGCAACATGAGGTTGCTGTAGTATAAAGGCAAATTCTTTGGCGGTAAATATATTATACATATATTTGCCATGCGGAAGTAATTCCACTGGCAATCTTTAAAGAGTGAAAAAATAATGGGAGAGAACATAATTCATAATGAGAGTACGAGCCGCTTTGAATATATTTTTGAAGATGTAACCGCATACCTTGAATACGATCTTTTCGAGGATGTGATGGATCTTACTCATACCATCGTTCCACGGAAACTGGAAGGAAGGGGAATAGGCGGAATGCTTGTAAAGAGAGCTCTGGACTATGCAAGGGAGAAGGGCTACAAAGTTAAACCAACTTGCTGGTTTGCAGATAAGTTTATCAAGAAATTTCCGGGATACGAAGATCTGGTGGTAGAGGTGCCTGATGATTCTCACAACGGTCCTGTCTGCGAAATCTGATTTAGCGGCGCAACCTGAACAAAATCTGAAGAAAAATGTTGATATTGCATTACACCGAAAGGGATTGGATGCAATATCAATTAAAATTTTATATATACCATCATGAGCGAATACATAAACAATTCAGGTCAGCGCAAAGCTCTTCTTAAACACATGCTTCTTGAACTTCACAAGGGAGAGGCACCTGCAGCAATTGAAGAGAGGGTTAAATCACTCTTAAAGCAGATTCCTTACAACGAGGTAGTGGAGGTAGAGCAGGAGCTCATAGCTGAGGGGCTGCCGGAGCAGGAGATTCTTAAATTCTGCGACATTCACAGCGCCGTACTTGAAGGTTCAATTACCGGAACACAAATTGATGTACCTGAAGGACACCCTGTTGATACATTCAAAAAGGAAAACCGTGAAATTGAGAAGGTAATTGCCGCCATTAAGACCCTTTTCGTAAGGCTTCAGATTCTTAAGTCTATGCCGGACGACAAAGATTTTATAAACGGACTTGTTATTGACCTCAAGAGGCAGTTCAACGCCATTTCGGATGTAGACAAGCACTACAAGAGAAAAGAGTATCTGCTCTTTCCGTTTCTTGAAAAGGCAGGTATTACCGGCCCGCCAAAGGTTATGTGGGGCAAGCATGATGAGATAAGAGACCTTCTGAAGGGTGTTCATGAATCACTTGTTCCGGGAGGAGATATTTCAGGTTCTGACCTGGCTTCGCTTGAAGAGCTTCTGCTCAGACCTGCCGTTGACCAGATTGAGAGTATGATCATGAAAGAGGAGGAGATTCTTCTTCCAATGTGCATGGAGACGCTCAGTGAAGAGCAGTGGTTCCAGATATACAACGAAACAGGAATATACGGATACTGCCTCTTTGATCCGCGGGTTGAGTGGAAACCAGATCTCTCTGCGGCCGCTCAGAAGAGCTCGTCAGATGATACAAAGGCAAGCGGAATGTCATACACAGACGGAGCGCCGGTAAGGTTATCATCGGGTAGTTTTGATATTAAGGAGCTGGAGGCACTTTTCGTGACACTTCCAATTGATATAACATATGTAGATGCAAACGACAAGGTGAAGTTCTTCTCTCACAGTCCTAACAGGGTATTTGAGAGAAACCGTTCAATAATTGGCCGTGATGTAAGGCTTTGCCACCCTCCGGGAAGTGTTCACATCGTTGAGCAGATACTTGAGGATTTCAAGGCAGGAAAGGAGCATCAGGCTAAGTTCTGGATGAGCAACTTTATGGGAAGGTTCATCTATATTGAATACACAGCACTCAGGGGAAAGGATGGCGAGTACCTGGGCGTAATAGAGGTAACACAGGATATATCTGAGTTCCGCAAGCTTGAGGGAGACCAACGCTTGCTCTCATATACAAAAAAGTAATGGGAGATATAACACTGCAGACCAAGATAGCACAAATAATGAGCGATTATCCGGAGCTCGGGCAGACTCTGCTCGAGCTCTCGCCCGCTTTTGCCAAACTGCAGAATCCTGTTCTCAGGAAGACTGTCGCAAGGGTGACATCTGTTCAGCAGGCGGCAGCCATAGCGGGACTGGATCCTGCCCACATGCTCACCATGCTGCGCAAGGCCGCCGGACTCGAACCAATGGCCGCCGGAACTCACAACAACGCAGAGTCAGAAAGTCTTCTGAATATGCCGGCACCTGAGTGGTTCAGCGAAGAGGCTGTAGAGATAAAATTCAACGCCTCCAAAGTTCTTGAGCAGGGTAATGTCCCTATGGGAGAGATACTGGATGCTGTTAAAAAAATCAGCGGAAAAGAGATATTTCTCTTTGAGACACCTTTTGTCCCCGCCCCAATTATTGAGATACTCAACAATAAAGGGTATGCTGTTTGGTGCCGCAAAGCCGGAGCCACAATTGAAAATTTTGTCATAAAAAAATAGATATGAAAAGAATATACCCGGTAACCAGCATGAGTTGCGCCGGATGTGCCGCCGGAATAGAGAAGACTCTTCAGGCACAGCCCGGAGTATTGTCGGCAGCGGTTAACTTTGCAGATACAAGCGTTGCCATTGAAATTGATGAAAAGGTGACCTCCCCTGCCAGGATCAGGGACCTTGTAAGGGCTATGGGTTATGATTTGATTATTGAAGACCCGGAGGAGGCTCAGAAACTTAAGGAGGAGGCTCAGATGAGCCACTACAAAAAGCTTAAGAGGAACACTATTCTTGCATGGCTCTTCTCCGCTCCCGTTATGGTAATCTCTATGCTCTTCATGGGGCACGGCGAAGCTGGCATGGAGGGAATCAGCATAACAAATATTGTTCTTATGGTACTCTCATTGCCTGTACTTGCAATTTTTGGCAAGGATTTCTTTGTGACAGGGTTTAAGCAGGCAAAAATGTTAAAGGCAAACATGGATACCCTTGTTGCGCTCAGTACCTCAATTGCATTTATATTCAGCGCCTTCAACACGCTTTATCCTCATTTCTGGCACTCCAGGGGAATGGAGCCAATGGTATACTTTGAAGCAGCAGTTATGATAATCTCATTTGTGCTGCTTGGCAAACTTATGGAGGAGAAGGCGAAGGGCAACACAACATCTGCAATTAAAAAACTTATGGGACTTGCTCCCAAAACTGCTACAGTTATAAGAAACGGCGAGAGAGTTGAGGTTCCCGTTTCGCAGATTAAAACAGGAGAGATTCTGGCAATTAAACCGGGCGAGAAAATTCCTGTGGATGGTGCTGTAACTGAGGGAGAGTCTTATGTAGATGAGAGTATGATTACCGGTGAGCCTGTTGCTGTTTTAAAACAGAGAGGCGGAAAGGTTCTTGCAGGCACAATCAATCAGAAGGGCACCTTCAATTTTGAAGCTCAGAAGGTGGGCAGTGAAACCCTGCTTGCACAGATAATAACAATGGTTAAGGAGGCTCAGGGCAGCAAGGCTCCGGTTCAGAGAATCGTTGACAAAATTGCGGGCATTTTTGTACCTGTTGTGCTTGGACTGGCAATTCTTACATTCGTTGCATGGATTGCAATAGG
Organism: Bacteroidetes bacterium HGW-Bacteroidetes-10; assembly: GCA_002842695.1. Classification (GTDB taxonomy): domain Bacteria; phylum Bacteroidota; class Bacteroidia; order Bacteroidales; family UBA932; genus Bact-08. The sequence goes on from PHDT01000015.1 coordinate 16,389, forward strand.
CGGAAACGAACAGTTTTTCCGCGCACTCATCTCAGCTGTCTCTGTTCTTGTAATTGCATGCCCTTGCGCACTGGGCCTGGCAACACCAACCGCACTGATGGTTGGCATAGGAAAGGGCGCAGAGGAGCATATTCTTATTAAGGATGCAACTGCACTGGAGCAGATGAAAAATGTAAGCGCAATTGTACTTGACAAGACAGGAACCATAACTGAGGGTCGTCCAGTCGTCTCAAACTACAAATGTCTGGAGGAGGATACAACTCTTACAGACCATGAGCACGAAAGCGACGAAAAGATTTTAAGAGTATCACCCGCAAGGCTCCGCAGGCTTGCCGTACTGGCAGAGATGGAGCGAAGTTCTGAGCATCCGCTGGCTGAGGCGGTGGCAGAGTGGGCAGAGGGGGAGATAGGCGCAGCTGAGACAAGGGTCTCCGTAAGCGGTTTTAAAAGCACAACAGGGACAGGTGTGGAGTGTACCTTCGAGGGAGAAAACTACTGGGCAGGTAATATTGAGATGCTCAGGAAAAAGATGGGAGTATCGTCAAAAGATAAACATGTTTCTGACGAGGCCGAATACCTTTTGAGAGAGTGGCAAAGTGCAGGCAAGAGCGTAGTCTTTTACGGCACAGGAAAAAGGCTGAATGCAGTTATTGCAGTAGCCGACCGTGTTAAGGCTACATCGGCAGAGGCTGTTAAAGAGCTCAAGGCTATGGGAGTGGAGGTTCATATGCTCACAGGTGACAATCCTGTTACGGCCGGTGCTATTGCAAAAGAGGCGGGAATTGAAAAATTCAGGGCATCTGCCCTTCCTTCCGATAAGGAGCAGTACATACTGGAACTGCAGATGAGGGGCTATAAGGTGGCAATGGTAGGAGACGGCATAAACGACTCTCAGGCCCTCAGCAGGGCAGATGTGAGCGTGGCTATGGGCAAGGGAACAGATATTGCAATGGATGTGGCAATGATGACAATTATGACCTCAGACCTCAAGATGCTTCCAAAGGCAATTGACCTCTCCAGAAGAACCGTGCGCCTCATAAGGCAGAATCTGTTCTGGGCATTTATTTACAACCTGATAGGGATTCCAATCGCAGCAGGGATTTTGTACCCGATTAACGGCACACTGCTCAACCCTATGATTGCCGCAGCCGCTATGGCTTTCAGCTCGGTTTCGGTTGTGCTCAACAGCCTGAGGCTGGCGAAGCTTAAATAACCGGATTTATTATTATATTTATTGAAACAATATTACACATGTCAGCCTAAATTACAAAGCGTTACAGATCAGTAATATATAATTTCTATTTTTAGATTTTATTGAAGATTTGTTTTTGTAATTATCAGAATATCAATATTATGTAAATTAGGCTGACATGTTGGATTTCGCAAGTGAAACATAAAATTCTCATATTTCTGCTGTTTTTGTGCCTTCTGCCGGAGGCTCCGGTACCGGCGCAGCCTGCAGGGGAGTTCCGCGAAGAAAAATTCCTGAAAAAGCCATTCAATGTTCTTATAATTAGCTCATACAGTAGCGGTTATACATGGTCTGATGAGATAATCGACTACATAGGCAGTAACCTGATGCTCTCTGAGAAGCACAACTACGAAATAAGCCTGGAGTATCTGGCATCTGAATATCAGCAAGACCCCCAGTACTGGAGGTTCAGGCTGAATGTTATTATGAATTCATACAGAAAGCAGCCGCCGGATCTGATAGTTCTTGTCTCAGACGAAGCCTGGTTTGCTTTCAGACATGCACGTAAAAAACACTATGAGAATGTACCTGTTCTGCTTGTTGCAGTAAAATCTGCCTCACCAGCAGAGGAGCAGCTGGAAAACCCCGACTCTCTTTCAAGTTACACCCAGTTTGCAAAAACCACAGACCTTTTGCGCGAGAATAACGCAACGGGGATTATAAGAGAGCTGAATATTGGAGGGGTTATTTCTCTGATGAATATTATGGTTGATGATTTGAGGGAGGTTGCATTAATAACTGACAGCAGGCTTCAGGGTCTCTTTACCAGCCTCATGGCTAAAGATATTCTTGAGAATGAGAGAAGAGATCTCAAAGGAAAGTTTATCAGGGCTTCGGAGGTTCCAACAGACTCTCTCTTTAAGATTGTAAGCAGATTTGGAGATACAACCGCAATGATTCTCTCATCATGGTTCACGCCGGGTTATGGTTTCAACTATTCGATGAACTACGTCTACTCCAGGATTTCAAAGGTCTCTTCCAGCCCTATGTTTGGAGTTGTGGCCAAAGCTGTAGAGAACGGATACTTTGCCGGCGGATATTTTATGCCTGAGAACTTCTGGGGAAGCGAAGCGGTAAAGTACATTGAAAAAATTTCGGCAGGAGTTCTTCCGGCCTCACTGCCTGCTATGGTTTATACAGATAGTCAGTGCCACCTTAACTGGGCAGCTGTTAAGCGATACAATCTAAATACAGAGAACCTGCCGGATGGGGCAAAATTTTTTGATAAACCAACGGAAGTTTTCAGGAAATACAGAATTCAGATTATTGTTATTGGCTCAATTTTGATCATAATGATTATTGCCGCACTTCTTCTTACGAGAAGCTACTTACTGATTAAGGCGGCAAGAAAAAGGCTTCTTGACTCTGAGAACAATCTTTATCAGGCTCTTAAAAAGGCTCAGGAGTCAGATAAATTAAAATCTGCATTTCTGGCAAACATGAGTCATGAGATAAGAACTCCGCTAAATTCAATACTGGGTTTTACTGAACTGCTCTCTGAAACCACAGAGGAGTCAGAGAGGGAGCAGTATCAGAGAATCATAGCCTCCAGCAGTGATATGCTGCTCAGACTTATTGACGACATACTGGACCTCTCCAAGATTGAGGCCGGGACTTATGAGTTTGTATTTGAACCGGCAGATGTATGTGAAATCCTGAATGAACTGAGGCAGGTTTTTGCGGACAAGGCACAGAAAGGTGTCGAGTTTACTGTGGAGTGCAGGTTTGATGAACTGGTAATTTACGCAGACAGAAAGAGGATTTTTCAGGTGTTAACAAATCTTGTAAGCAACGCGATTAAATTTACAAAGCATGGCTTTATTAAAGTAGTCTGCGATTCGGAGGAGTTCGACGGCGAGCGGTTTGTAGTTTTGTCTGTTGAGGATTCGGGCTTGGGAATCCCTGAAGAGAAGATCCCCACAATTTTCCAGCGATTTGTAAAGCTGAATGATTTGTCGGACGGTACAGGACTTGGTCTGACTATTTGCAGCACAATAGTTAAGAAGCACAACGGAACCATACAGGTTAAATCAAAACAGGGATCTGGCACAAAATTCATTGTCCGAATCCCCGTCAAATAATAATCCAAAAATTTCTTAAAGCAGATTCTATCTCCAGCCAAAAGGGTGGGAGGCGGGCTCCAGCCGCGCCAGCGGATGATAGTCTCCCTTAAGTCCCAGAGGAGCGGCGTGGCGGATGTCATGTACTATCTGCACGGCATTTCTTGCATCTGCAAGACCAAACCCTTCGCCGGCAATAATCTTCCTGTATGAATCTGTATGAAGTTCTGTAAAACCGTCTGAAAACTCAATTTCTCTTCCCTCCATTGAGAGCGAACGGAATGTTCTTTTGCCTGCGGCTTTGGAATCGGCAGGAAGGGTATCGGCATTAATGGAGAGAAAATACCTTACGCGCGCCTTTTCAAGCTCCAGTATACCTGCAACTCTGTCGAAAGAGGAGACATGTACAATATTCTGCTTTACATCTCCAAAGACCCATGAAAGCATGTCGTAAAAGTGAACACCAATATTGGTGGCAACACCTCCGCTTTTGCGCTCATCTCCCTTCCAGCTGGTGTAGTACCAGTTTCCGCGGGAGGTGATATATGTGAGATCTACATCAAATATTTTATCCTTTGGGGCAGATGCCACACTCTCCTTAAGAGAGATAATAGCCTCGTGAAGACGAAGCTGCAGTATGGTATTTACCCGTTTTCCGCTCTCTTTTTCGGCCTCAGCAAGGGCATCTATGTTCCATGGATTTAGTACAAGCGGTTTTTCGCAAATGACATCTGCATCCAGCCTTAGCCCGTAGCGGATATGTGCATCATGAAGATAATTTGGAGTGCAGATTGAGACATAGTCAACCCCTTTACCCTCTCTCCTCATTTTTGAAAGGTGTCTGTCAAAGAGTTCAAATTCAGTAAAAAATGATGCATCGGGGAAAAATGAGTCCATTATGCCTACGCTGTCAAAAATGTCATAAGCAGCACTCAGGTTGTTTCCCGTATCTTTTACCGCCCGGAGGTGTCTGGGGGCGATATATCCTGCTACCCCAATAATTGCAAAGTTCTTCATTAAAAATCCTTTAGTTCTCCTCTCTTCTCAACAACAATTATGAATCTGTCCCTTCCGGAGCTGCGGAAACTCTTCTCCCTCTCGTAGAAAGAGACAATATAGTCGTCGTTGTGAAATTTTGATATTACCATATCCTTCTCTATAAGAAGGGATTCTGTTTGAAAGTTGTAGTTTGTAACAGCTCTCTCCCAGGCTTTGAAAATAGTTTTCTCGGTAGTTTTGTAAAAGCCCTTAACAGACTTTTTGTCAAATATGTATACAGTGGCTGTATCTGTTTCTCCACTTGCATTTCTGGATTCAAAACGCTCCCATCCGAAGTGCTCTATGGTCTCCCATTGTGAGCCCGAATGGTTCCACCCCTTTTTTAAAAAGAAGTCGCGCACCTGTTCAGAACTCTTTCCGTCGCATGCTACGGCAAACTCCATAAAGCCTACCGGCTGAGCTGCTGAAGACAAAATATTTTGTCCGGCAGCCCCTGTTACAGATGCAAAAAGCATAACAACAATTGCGAAAATCTGCAGTGCATATTTTTTCATAACCTTTGATTTTATCCGTTAATCTCCAGGATGTCCTCCGGGGCAGAGGCGGCATATGGCCCCTCCTTAACCTCGAATATCACAGTCCCTCTAGCAAGAACCTCAAGGTTGTGCCAGGTGCCGGCGGGGATGTTTACGCCATAGTTTCCGTCGCAGGGGTCAAATATGCAGCTCTCCTGCAACTCTCCTTTGTAATTGTAAAACATCACCTTTATGGCTCCTCTCAGAACAATGTAGGTTTCGTCAGTATTCCGGTGACGGTGTACAGGAAGCACACTGCCAGGCTCCAGAGCGTTTAGCAACCGCTGTACGGGGGCGTCAAGGCTCTTGTGAATGTTGTAATTCATTCTAAGTCTTGTCGAGGCTTTGGCCTCGCTTCCTACCATGTCCAGCAGTCTGTCATCTATCTTAAGCATTATTAATAATTTACCTGTTGTACATTGAATCGTAATACTTCTGGTACTCTCCTGAAGTGACACTATCGAGCCACTTTCCGTTTTCGAGGTACCACTTTACCGTTTTTTCGATGCCTTCTTCGAACTGGAGCGAGGGTGACCACCCGAGCTCCCGGTTCAGCTTGCCGGAGTCAATCGCATAGCGGAGGTCGTGACCTGCGCGGTCGGTGACGTAGGTGATCAGGGGCAGCGAGGCGCCCGCAGGGCGGCCGAGCTGCCTGTCTACAGTCGCTATGAGTACCTTTATGAGGTCAATGTTTTTCCATTCGTTAAACCCGCCTATGTTGTAGGTTTCACCCAGCTTGCCCTCATGAAATATCAGGTCAATTGCGGCTGCATGATCCTCTACATAGAGCCAGTCTCTCACATTTTCGCCCTTGCCGTATACCGGAAGTGGTTTGTTGTGGCGGATATTGTTTATGAAAAGAGGAATCAGCTTTTCCGGAAACTGGAAAGAGCCGTAATTGTTCGAACAATTTGATATTTTAACAGGGAATCCGTATGTGTCGTGCCATGCCCTCACAAAGTGGTCGCTTGATGCTTTGGAAGCCGAATATGGTGAATGGGGATCGTATTTTGTATCTTCTGTGAAGAAGGATCCGTCATTCTCAAGCGAGCCGTAGACCTCGTCTGTTGATACGTGATAAAAAAGCTTTCCTTCGAACGGATTTGAAGAGCCGGTGGCTCCGCCACTCTTTGAATCTCTGGAATTACTTGTCCAATATTCACGTGCGGCCTGCAGAAGCGAGAGGGTGCCCATCACATTTGTGCGTGCAAATGAGAATGGGTCAACTATTGAGCGGTCTACATGGGACTCGGCAGCGAGGTGAATGATTCCGTCAATCTGATTATCTGCAATAACCCTGCGAATCTGCTCAATGTCACAGATATCGGCCTTTACAAACTTGTAATTTGGCTTTGACTCCACATCCCGGAGGTTTTCCAGGTTGCCGGCGTAGGTTAGCAGGTCAAGGTTTATTATGTTGTACTGCGGATATTTGTTGACCATCAGCCTTACAAGGTGTGACCCGATAAATCCTGCTCCGCCTGTGATTAATATATTCTTCATAAATCTGATTTTCTCCGGTAATTTACAATTTTTCCCAAAAGCTGCTCTCCCTGAGGGGTTCGAGCCAGTGACGGATCTCAATCCCAAAGTTACGCTTGATTTTTGTTTTGTCCAGAACAGAGAATGCCGGTCTTACGGCCTTTGTCGGGAACAAATCTGAAGTTACAGGATTTACCCTGCAACTGCTGCCTCTTTGTCTCACAATTTCAAGTGCAAAGTCGTACCACGAGCAGACACCCTCGTTTGAGAAGTGGTAAAGACCTTTAAGTGAGTCTTTCTCTTCACCGGTTGCTGTTTCCCATTTTTTCACTGCAGAGTCTATTGCTCTGGCAAGATCTCCGGCGAAGGTTGGTGTTCCTGTCTGGTCAAAGACAACGTTCAGAGACTCCCTTTCGGAAGCCAGCCTTGCTATTGTCTTTACGAAGTTTGCACCATAAGCTGAATAGAGCCATGAGGTACGGATTATGATTGCGTCGCAGCCGGAGTTAAGAATAGCCTGTTCACCTCCCAGTTTGGTTCTTCCGTATGCGCCGGCCGGGGCGGGCGTATCGGATTCTGTGTAGGGTCTGCATCCTTTCCCGTCAAAAACGTAGTCAGTAGATACATGAACAAGGAGCGCGCCTCTCTCCCGGCCCGCCCCGGCCGCCTTTGCAACTCCGGCCAGAATCTCCGGAGCCCTTTCATTTACAAGAGATGCGGTAAGTTCGTCATCCTCGGCCTTGTCAACGGCAGTATATGCTGCACAATTGACAATAACCTCAATATTGTTATCCTTTACAAATTTTTCAACGCTCTTCTTATCTGTTATGTCAAGCTCATTCACATCTGTATAGAAAATTGAATCAGCCTCACCCCAAAGCTCCCTGAGCTCGCTCCCGAGCTGTCCCTTGCTTCCTGTTACCACAATTCTTGCCATAGCCTCAGGTTTACTTTTAATATAAATTTGTTCCGTAATCGAATAGTTTTGCATCCTTTAAAAGCGGATGCATTTTGTCCTTATCGCTCAGCAGAATCTCATCTGCAGGCACCCCCCAGTCAATTCCCAGAGCCGGATCGTTCCATAAAACTGCTGCCTCATATTCAGGAGCATAGTAGTTGTCTGTTTTGTACTGGACTATTGTATTATCCTCAAGGACAGAGAAGCCGTGTGCAAAACCTCTCGGAATAAAGATTTGTCTTTTGTTTTCGCCGGAAATCTCAGCTACAACTGACTTGCCGAATGTGGGAGATCCCTTTCTGATATCGACTGCAACATCAATTATCTTGCCTGACACCACCCTTATTAGTTTTGACTGGGCAAAAGGAGGGAGCTGATAATGGAGGCCCCTGAGAACCCCTCTTGAAGAGAGAGATTCATTCTCCTGGACAAATTCTGTATTTAAGATCTCCTCACGGAACTTCCCTTTGAGGAAAGTCTCCATGAAATAGCCCCTTGAATCACCCCGGATTACTGGATCGATTAGTACTACCTGAGGAATTTCTGTTGGAATTATTGTCATTATATGGAACTGTTAATGCTTTTACTGTTCAGATTCAGGCTCATCTGCCATCTTGGCAAGATATTGCCCGTATTGATTTTTAATCATTGGAGCGGCAAGCTTTCTGAGTTTTGCCGAATCAATCCAGCCTCTTCTGAATGCTATCTCCTCCAGGCATGCAACTTTCAGGCCTGTCCTCTTCTCAATAACCTCAATGAATGTAGATGCCTCCGACAGTGAATCGTGAGTTCCGGTATCCAGCCAGGCAAAACCGCGGCCCAGTGTCTGAACCTTAAGTTTCTCGTTTTTCAGATACTCCTGGTTAACGGTTGTTATCTCCAGTTCACCACGTGCAGAGGGTTTTATTCTCTTTGCAACCTCAATAACGCTGTTCGGATAAAAATATAACCCCACAACCGCGTAATTGCTTTTAGGCGCCTTTGGTTTCTCCTCAATGCTCAGCACTTTGCCGTTTTTATCAAATTCAGCAACTCCATACCTCTCAGGATCATTAACCCAGTAACCGAAAACAGTTGCATCGCCTTTTTCCTGAGCATCCTTAACTGCTTCTGCCAGCATTTTTGTAAACGAATATCCGTAAAAGATGTTGTCTCCCAGAACAAGGCAGGCAGTATCATCTCCAATGAATTTTTCTCCAATTATAAAGGCCTGTGCCAGTCCGTCCGGAGAAGGCTGCTCGGCATATTCAAACCTTACACCATAATCCGACCCGTCTCCCAGAAGTCTTCTGAACCCCGGAAGGTCTGCAGGAGTGGAGATAATCAGAATCTCCCTTATACCCGCAAGCATAAGCACAGAAACCGGATAGTAAACCATCGGCTTATCATAAATTGGCAAAAGCTGTTTTGAAATCCCCTTTGTAATAGGGTAGAGGCGAGTGCCGGATCCCCCTGCCAGTACGATTCCTTTCATGAATGAATTGTTACTTTATTATTAATACAAATGTAGACAATTAGGAGTAAGTTTCCACAAGTTTATCCAACAGATGTCCGTTGTGATCAATGAAATATTGGGCTGCGTTAACCAGGGCCCTTATATTCTTTGGAGATGCATTGTCCATATCAACATCGGCATCCAGCAGAAGCGGCTCAATGCGGATATAGTTTTCCGGAGCCCCCACAGATGTGAATACCTGATTCATCTGGTAGTTAACCGTCTCTGCAACAGATGAAAGCATGATGTCAATTATTGGACTCAGCCACCCAATATAACCAAACCTTCTGGTCTTCTCATAGAGGTAAGGTTTTTCGGCCTTACCGGTACCTACCGAAAGCATTGAATAACCCGTAATGCCCACATCCGGCCAGAGCTTAATTGACTCCACCAGGGCGCACATTGATGGATTGTTTGCATATATTCCCCCGTCAACAAGGTTTCTGAAAGGAAGGCTCTCTGCCGATGCCCCCTTTTCTGCCGCCTCGTGAGAGCTGCGCGGATATACCTTTGCAGGGCTGAAGTATGTGGGTGCAGCAGTTGTAGCCCTCACTATGTCGCACAGCCTGTAGTCTGCCATGCTGCCATATTTGGTCACGGCATGTTTTGAAAACAGCAAAGCCTTACGGCTGCTCATTTCGTATGCGGTAATCAGACACTCTTTTGCCACTTCCGAGATGTAAGTATCTCCAAGCAGTTTTTTTGAGAAATCATAGAGGGCATCCTCCTTATACCTGCTTCTGAAAAGACCGAATCCCGATGCTGCCATTTGCCAGATTGTCCTGTGAAAGAGAGTAGGCCCAAGCTGCTGATAGAATTCAAGAATCTCTGAAGCTCTGTACCTTTGAGGTGAGAGGAAAAGCGAGACCAGTATCCCGCCTGTAGAAGTTCCTGCCAACATGTCAAAACAATCGGCAATCCTCAGGTTTGGATCATTTTTTGCAATTTGAAGTCTGGCTTCAAGATTGGCAAGTATGGAAGCGGGAATCACACCGCGGATTCCGCCTCCGTCAATAGTGAGAACCTTTTTCAATTTAATCTGTTTTTAGTTAACCCAAATGTAACAAAAATTGATTAACTTTACCACACGAATAAGCCCCAATTTAATTGATTACTAACTTTTAATACATTTTAAATATGAAATTCAATAAAAAAGTTGAAGAGATTTTAAACAAACAAGTCAACGCCGAATTCTGGTCGGCATTTATGTACCTTTCAATGGCCTCATGGTTTGAGAGCAAAGGACTCAAAGGTTTTGCAAACTGGATGAGAGTTCAGTACCAGGAAGAGTCTGCACACGCACTAAAAATACACGACTATATCATCACCCGCGGCGGAGAAGCAAAACTGGCCCAGCTCGATGCTGTACCTCTTGAGTGGAAGAGCATTATGCATGTTTTCGAAGAGACCTACAAACACGAGTGCAAGGTTACCGACCTCATCCACGGTTGCTACAACGTAGCTGCAGACGAGCGCGACCACGCCTCAACCAACATGCTCCAGTGGTTCATCGACGAACAAGTTGAAGAAGAGCAAAACGTAATCGCAATCATCGACCAGCTCAAACTCATTGGAGACAATGGTCAGGCCATCTACATGCTCGACAAAGAACTCGCCACCCGTGTCTTCGTAGACCCAACCCAGGCAGCAAACTAACAGATTTACAAACCGAATGTATGGTTTAATTTAAGAGGCTAACAAGTTGATTGCTAGCCTCTTTTCTTTTGTTTCCGGTCTGAGCCCGTGTCGCTGTAACTCACTATCAATCAACGACAGCCACTTTGTCCCCGCGGATGATCCGCGGGGACAAAGTGCTACTGACTGAGGATCTGCGAGTTGCAGCCGTGCGGGTCGTGTTGAAAATCGTTAACAAAAAGAGGCGAAACCCGCACTGCGACTAAGAGAGAAGGTGCCGGGCAAAATGCCCGGCGGGAGTTAGCCTTCGGCAAAGGTTTTTCAAGCCAGCACGCCCTTGCTCAGTTTTCGTTTGCCTGTCTTGGTTTGAGCGATGTTTCCATGTTCATTTTTCAGGCCTGCCCGTGTCGCTGTAACTCACTGTCAATCAGCGACAGCCACTTTGTCCCCGCGGATCATCCGCGGGGACAAAGTGCTACTGACTGAGGATCTGTACGTTGCGGCCGTGCGGGTCGAGCGACTGAAAGTTGGAGAGTGAGCCAGGCCGGGAACTTGCGCGTGAAGCGCTGCACCGCCACCGCCGGTCTGCCGGTGGTACCTTCTTTTGCAGCCATACACCGGCGGCCTGAGTGTTGTTTAACTCAGGCTGCCATGCGTGCTGTCCAGCTCAGGCTGAGATGAGTGTTGTCTAAGTTTTTCAGATCTCTTCAGAGCATCTTGATCTGAACTTCTTGATCTGAGCATCTTGATTTGAGCTTCTTGATCTGAACTTCTTGATTTGAGCATCTTGATCTGAGGTTCTTGATTTGAGTCTCTTGGTCAGAGAGACTTGATCAGTGCTTCTTGATGAGTGCGGGGATTTCGGCGGGTTCGTTTACGACGTGGGCGCCTGCGGCGGTGAGGGCGGCGAGTTTCTCGCCGGCCGAGCCGCTGCCGCTCGAGATGATTGCTCCTGCATGGCCCATGCGTTTGTCCGCAGGCGCCGTCCGGCCTGCAATAAACGAGTAAACAGGTTTGGTGATATTTGCCTTGATGTAGGCTGCCGCTTTCTCCTCCGCATCTCCGCCAATCTCGCCTATCATCACAATCGAATCAGTGTCCGGGTCATCCTGAAACATCTGCAAAAGGTCAATGAAATAGAGCCCGGCAACAGGGTCGCCACCAATTCCAACTGCAGTTGACTGGCCGATTCCTGCCTGTGTGAGATTGTAGACTACTTCGTATGTGAGGGTTCCGCTCCTTGAGATTACACCGGTTTTGCCGGGCATGAAAATGTTGCCCGGCATAATTCCAATCAGGGATTTTCCCGGAGATATCAGCCCCGGACAATTTGGACCAATAATTTTTGCCCCCATTGCGAAGGCGTAGTGCCTTGCTGCAATAATGTCGAGTGTAGGGACGCCCTCGGTTATACAGATTATCAGCTTAATGCCTGCGTCGGCAGCCTCCATGACTGCATCTTTTACAAAGGGAGCAGGTACAAATATAATTGAGGTGTCTGCTCCCTCTTTTTCAACAGACTCTCTGACTGTGTTGTAGACCGGAATTCCGCCTGCATCTGTTCCGCCTTTACCGGGAGAGATTCCTGCAACCACCTTTGTGCCGTACTCTTTCATCTTTGCAGCATGAAACCCGCCATCTCTGCCTGTGATTCCCTGAACCACAACTTTGGTATTTTTATCTATAAGAATGCTCATTTTCTCTTCTTCTTTGAATTTTTATAATCGCCAAATTTTTTCCTGAATCGTCAAATTAAATTTAGAATTCAATTATATAAAGATTCGGATCTTTATGCCTGGTGAACAATTACATGATTACGGGCGCTGAGTTCAACCGCCTTTTTAATTGCTTCACCCATTGTCTCTGCGGTGTGGAAAGGTGTGCCAAGCAGAAGTTCTCTTCCCTCTTTTTCGTTAGTTCCGGTAAGGCGGATAACTATAGGGATGTCGGTTTTAATCTGGTTAAAGGCAGTCAGCAATCCGCGTGCAACATCATCGCAGCGGGTTATTCCTCCAAAGATGTTTATCAGCACAACCTTGACATCGGTGTCGGAGAGTAAAAGTTTCATTGCCTCAACAACCTTGTTGGGGTTCGAACTGCCTCCAATATCGAGGAAATTGGCAGGGGTACCGCCGTACAATTTTATCAGATCCATTGTTGCCATAGCAAGACCGGCTCCGTTTACCATGCAGCCAATCTCTCCCTGAAGCTGAACAAAGCTGAATCCCTTTGCCTTGGCATCAAGCTCCTTCTCCTCCTCGGGTGTCGGCTCAAACAATTTTTCAATTTCGGGACGTCGGTACATTGCGTTGTCGTCGAAATTTATCTTGGCATCAAGAGCAAGAAGCTCTCCCGATTTGCTTATAACAAGAGGATTTATCTCGACCAGGGAAGCATCGGTATCAACCATCAGCCTGTATAATTTTTTAATCATCTCCTTAGCCTGGACAATATGATTCCAGTCGTCAAAGAGAATGGACGCCGCTTTCCTGGCAAGAAAATCGGGAACGCCCACAAATGGGAAAATCGGTATTTTATGAATTCTCTCAGGATTTTTGGCAGCCACCTCCTCAATCTCAACACCTCCGTCGCGGCTCATGATCATCACAACGCTTTTGGCATTCCTGTCAACTACAAAGCTGAAGTAGTATTCGGCAGCAATATCAACGGCTGCGGCAACCAGTATCCGGTCAACAATATAGCCCTTGATATCCATTCCAAGAATTGAAGCGGCAATGAGAGCCAGCTCCTCCCTGTTTTTTGCAATTTTTACTCCGCCTGCCTTGCCCCGGCCCCCTGTAAGAACCTGCGCTTTAACAACCGCTCTCGAAAGTCCAAGATGGTCATAGGCATTCAAAGCCTCGTCTACGCTTCTGCACACTGCACCGCTCACCGTGGTTATTCCCCACTGGTCAAAAAGCTCTTTACCCTGATATTCGTGAATCTTCATAAGTATGATATTTACTTATAAAGATAATAAAATTAAGATTAGAAACAGAGATTTAAATGCCGAGTTTTCGGATAATTGCAGCCATATCTGCTGCCGACAGCGCCGGCGAATTGTGAGAGTTAAACTCTTCTGCCAGATCGTCAACAACCGGACCATCCAGAGGTATCCTCAAATAGAGTCTTTTGTCTGAATTTACTCCCACTGCCCGTGACATCTCCTCGCCGGTGGCCATAGTTTCATATAATTTTTCACCCGGGCGGGCGCCAATGATTTTCACAGAGGGTTTTGGGCCGGCGGCGGCCGGCGCTTCGGGTCGCGGAGCGCCCGAAGCACCGGCCGCCGCATACAACATCGCCCCCTCAACAAGCGTCCTTAGCGAAGCAGCCTGCGCCCGCTCAACTACAATATCGCCATTCACCCCGTGCCGGAGCGCAATCAGCACAAGATCAACCGCATCAGCAACAGTCATCATAAACCTGGTCATATCCGGATTCGTCACCGTCAGCTCGCGCCCCTCCCTTGCCTGTTTCACAAACAGCGGAATCACCGTCCCCGCAGAGCCCATCAGGTTCCCAAACCTGACAACCGACAAAACCGGTTCAATAATCAGCCCTCTGCAGCGCGCAAGAACCATCCGCTCCATGAGAGCCTTGGTGAGTCCCATCACCCCGGCCGGGAAACAAGCTTTATCTGTACTTACAATCACAACCTTTTTGACCCCGGCCTCCCGTGCGGCTTCCACCACATTCAAAGTCCCGTTAACATTCACCTCCAGTGCCCCCTGCGGATCCCGCTCACAACCATGCACATCCTTCATCGCCGCCGCATGCACCACATAATCAGCCCCCGCCATCGCCTCAGTCACAGCTTTACTGTCACGGACATCACCGCTGATGAGCCTTACCTTGCCTGCGGACTCCCCTGCATATATATGATTTTCACCAGACCCGCAACTCCTGGAAAAGATCCTCACCTCGCCGGCCCCCAGCTTCAAAAGCTTCGAAACCATAACCTTGCCAAACGAACCGGCCCCGCCGGTCACCAGAATAATCTTGTCAGTAAACATAATACGAGGTATTAAAAAGTCGATACCAAAGATACAAAAACCAACTCAGATTCTGAGTCAGAACTCTCGCCTTTGACTAATACCCAAACTCTCGCTCTCGTTTATCCCCGGATAAATTCACTGTTCATGATGGTTCGGTTTGGGACGCAAAAGAAGGTACCGCCGTCACGCCGGCGGTGGAGGTGCAGCGCTTCGCGCGCAAGTTCCCGGCCAGGTTCACTTTCCAGCACTCAGCCGCCCGACCCGCACGGCTGCAACGTGCAGATCCTCAGTCAGTAGCACTTCGTCCCCGCGGATCATCCGCGGGGATAAAGTGGCTATCGCTGATTGACAGCTAGTTAGAGCGACACGGGTAGGGCTCAACGACAAGGGTAGGGGTTCAACGATTTCAGGATGGGAGCTCTTTCGCAAACTTGGCAATCGCAGGCAGCATGGGAGATATCAGCCCTATGGCTATCAGCATAAAGCCGGAAATTATGAAAGCGTTGGTCACGCCAATCGAGTCGGCAATATAACCGGTGGCCATGAGCGAAAACATTGCCGGAATCATAATCAGGCTGTTGTGAATCGAGAAAACCCGGCCAAGCACGGAGCTGTCCAGCGAACTCTGAAGCAGTACGGTAAAGGCACCCCAGAAAATTGCTCCGGAGATACCTCCTATAAATGTGAATGCCACAAAGAAGATATACCCCGCAGAAGGCAGAAAACCGGAAAAGGCAAAAGTCAGCCCTAAAATGACGTACATTGCATTGATTAGCAGGATATTGTTAAACTTGAACTTAGGGAGACTCATAAGTCCTCCACCCGCGAGCATCCCAATTCCCCACGCCACCTCCACAACGCTCATTTTATATGTGTCGCCGGCAAAGTGGTCCAGCGTCATAAGCGGGAAAAGTGTTGAAATAGGAACCATGGCCAGGCTTGCAAAAATTGTAAAAATGAACATCCACATGAGTCCCGGGCGTTTAAGGATTTCGTGCAATCCAACTTTGAGCTCTGCATAGAATTTATGAAACTCTGTACCAATTTTGTCTTTGTCGGGACTCTTTTCAACAGGCAGATTTTCTGGTGATAATTCTGCAGCTTTTCTCGCATCCCTCGGGCTGGGAATATGGACAAACAGTAAAGACGAACTGGCAACAAGCGCCCCAAACACATCAAAAAGCAAAACCCAGGTCATGTCTAACGTGCTCACAAATAGCGCTGCAAGTGCGGGAGCAGCTATCGAGCTCATAGAAAAAATCATGTTGTTCACACCGGCCACCCTCATAAGTTCGCTCTGCGGAGCAAGCAGCGGCACAGACGCCTCCATTGCAGGCATGTGAAAAGCACTTCCTATTGACCTGAGAGTCAGCAGCACATATATTATGCCGATTTCCACCTCGCCGGTATAGAAGAGCACAGCCATAACCGCAGTCATAAGAGCAATGTAGAGATCGGCAATTATCATTACCTTTTTGCGGTCCCATCTGTCAATGAGAACACCGGTGAAAAGACCAAGCACAAGCTGGGGCAGTAGCGAGGCAATCGTCGCAAAAGCAAGTACTTCTGCAGATCCCGTCTCGATACTCAGCCAGAAGATAACTGCAAAACTCACCATCGAACTGCTCAGTGTAGAGAAGAGCTGCCCTGTCCAGATAAAGCCAAAGGTTCTTTTCCAGTTTGTTATGTTCTGCGGATTTTCGTGTGTGTTGCTCATTCTGCTTCGGATTTTACTTTTTCGTAAGCGCTGATTTGTTTGTTACCTGTTTGCTCCGGCTAAGATAACGAAGAAATGCCGATTTTGTTTGTTCGTCTGGTTTTTCAAGTTTTTTGATTGGGACCCGTTTCGCAGCGTGAAATCTTCGGAATCCATAATTATATAAGGGCTTTTATAAGGTTTCTAAGGAGGTATGTGCAGAAAGTGTAATAATAAGAGTTTTTTGGAAGCGAATATTTATTGTCCTGATTGCTGATTTTTGCATTAACTAATTTGTTTTATAATCAATTAATTATATATTTGAATAATAAAATCTGGAATCGTCAAAATAAATCTGGAAAGGATGAAAATCAAACAAGGGTGTAAAATACGAGAGATTGCAGGAGAACAAATAATCATAACACACAGCGAAGATTCGACCGACCTTGCCAGGGTCATAATGTTAAACCGCACAGGTGCCTGGCTGTGGCAAACTTTAAACGAATCTGATTTTACTCCGTCTGCTGTTGCTGAGTTACTGGCAAAACATTACAAAATCGATTTTTCTGATGCCCTTGAAGATGTAAAGAGATGGCTTCACATTCTGGACCGGGCCGGAGTAATCGAGTAACTTACCATATGAAAATCCCTCTGACATGAATAATATTCTTAAAACTAAGATCGTCGCCGGCAAGTTGCGGCCAAGGATTTTTGCACTTGTGCTTTTTGCAATTCAATTTTTTGCATTTGCCATAACAGGATGTGATATCGATGAGGACTACTTTACTGAGAGAGATGCGGCTGAGATTTCGGAAAGAGAATCTGGAAGTTTCCCGGAAGTGGAACAGGGAAGTGTTTGGCAGCGGATAATGATTGTTGGGAGCGGTTTGAATGATGGAGGCAGCGGTTTGAATGATAGTGGGAGTGGGGCGGGCGGCGCCGTGGGGAGCAATACCTCCCTTGCGGGATTTGAGACGAGATGGAGGGCGGGGGACAAGATTGGCCTCTTTTCTCCACAGGCACACACTGCGCCCGGCGCCGCCGCCGGCTCACTCAATCTCCCTTTCACTGCTGTCAGCTCTGCACTCTCATCGCTATTTTCCGGTGAAATGTACTGGGGAAGCGGGCTTCACGATTTTTATGCATATTACCCGTACAGTTCAGATGCGCTCTCTTCACACTCTGCATTGGATGCAACCGTAAATATTTCTTTACCGGCAAATCAGATTCAGAACGGAGACAATTCAGACCATCTGGGCGGATACGATTTTCTTGTGGCATCACCGCTGACAGGTGTTGCCGGAAGTTATAGTGCAAATGCCGGTGCCTCTTTGAATTTCCGCTTTCATCACCTCTTTTCGCTTTTGGTTTTCCAGTTTAAAACTATTTATACGCAAGGTGAGATTATCAGCCTGAAAATGACATCTTCAGGGGCGAAAATCTCTATGGCTTCCGGAACCGTTAATATCGCTCAGCCTTCGCCAGCCGCCGGAGTGAACTACCTCATCAACTCAGACCCCGCCTCTTCAGACGCAGGAATCACCCTGACTGAAACTTCCGGGAACTGCCGTGTGACCTCATTTTATTCAAGGTCGGCAAAGCTCTATATGATTATTCTTCCGGGTGACTACTCAGCAGAAGATTTTTCACTGGAGATAAAAATTGCCAAAGATGACGGAACTGTCGCAACCGGCAGGCTTAACAAACGTGGGATTGAGATTTTGAGAGGAGCACTCTACACGGTACAGCTGAACCTTGACCAGTTTTCGTGGTAGAAATGAGAGCCGGTACCCCTGCCTCAGCAACCCTGCCTCAGAGGTAAAGTGTCAAATATCACATTATCAGTTAGTTAATAAAAACTATTAAATTTCATATATATCAGTTTATCAGCGATTTGACACTTTACCTCTGAGGCAATTAGCTGCACGTTATGTTTTTTGTTAATTTTAACATTAGAAAATAATTTTTAAAAATCGTCGTATGTATTCAAATGACAATCGTATTGTAGTGACTCTTGATGCGGGCGGGACCAATTTTGTGTTCGGTGCAATGCAGGGTAACAAGCAGATAGTTAATCCAATAACTACACCATCGAATTCTCACGACCTGGACCTTTGTCTGAAAACACTTGCGCATGGGTTTGCAAATATTATTGAATCCCTCGATACTCCGCCTGTGGCAATCAGCTTTGCCTTTCCCGGACCTGCCGACTATCCGGCCGGAATAATAGGCGGATACCTTCCAAATTTCCCCTCCTTCAGAGATGGAGTCGCTTTGGGACCATATCTGGAGGAGAAATTCGGCATACCGGTCTTCATAAACAATGATGCCGACCTTTTTGCATACGGCGAAGCGATGGCGGGAGCTCTTCCGCATATAAATGAAATGCTTGAAAAAGAGGGCGGTACGAAAAGATTTTCCAACTTGCTTGCATATACCTGGGGGACAGGATTTGGGTTTGGATTTGCTTCGGCTGGAAAACTCCACATAGGCGACAACTCCTGCACCGAGACCTTCTGCCTCCCGCTCAGAAACCACCCGGACATAATTGCCGAGGAGGGAATCTCCGCGAGAGCGATTGTGAGAGAGTACCTTAACGCAGGCGGGGAGGATCTGTCGGCCTTACGAAAATATTTCCATCAGACTGGTGCTAAGGCTTTTATTCAGGCCGACGGCTCTCTGCTTACCGAAGAGAATTTTGAGCTGACCCCTGCCACCATCTTTAACATTGCAGAAGGTGCCGGCCCTGGCGGAGAGGAAAACGGCCCCAACACCCGGATCGCCCGCAACCGTTCCGCAGCCGTCAGATCATTCCAGCACTTTGGCGAAGCGGCCGGCGATGCAATCGCAACAGCAGCTACTTTAATTGACGGGCTGATAGTCATAGGCGGAGGAATCACCGCCGCGCGCAAGTACATCATGCCGTCGCTCCTTTCTGTAATGCGTGAAAAGATGCACACTTTTGGCGGAGACTCTTTAGGCCGACTCCAGTTCTCCGTTTACGACCTCGACAATCCGCAGGAATTCAAACAATTTGTAAAGGGCGCACCAAAAGAAATCGCAGTTTACGGCAGCAACCGGAAAATAACCTACGATCCCCAAAAGCGCACCGGCATTACATTCTCAACCCTTGGCGCCAGCCGCGCCATCAGCCTCGGAGCCTACTCCTACGCACTTAGTCATTTGTAGGGGGGCCTACTAAAGTTTTCTACGTGCAATTCACGCGCGACAATTTACCCCTGGGGAAAAGTGTCAAACATCATATATACAGCTAGTTATGAAATATTTCAGTTTTGCATAAGTCTTTGTTTATCAATGATCTGACACTTTTCCCCAGGGGTGCAATCTCATTTCTTCAGTGCAAATTTCATCAAATCAAGATTAGCAAACAGTTTCATAAGATTCAGGCTATGGGCCCGTACGGCTGCAATGCTCTGTTAATCAGCGAGAGCCACTTTGTCCCCGCGGATCATCCGCGGGGTCAAAGTGCTACTATAAGATATTCAAATAGTTGCAGCCGTGCGGGTCAAAGAAAAATGCCCTGCCATAACACACCCGAAACCCTTGCCATGCAAAGAGATGCGAACTCTTTCATGCAAGTTTGAAAAACCTTTGCCGAAGGCTTACTTCGCCGGGCGGATGCCCGGCACCATAAAAGGTACCGGCAGCTCCGCAGCCGGTGAAGGTGCAGCGCTGCGCGCAAACAAATAAACTCTGCCAGAGTTTTTACGAAATAATTGTAAATCAGTAATTAAGATAAATAATTTTTGCATTTTTCTGAGCGAATAATTTGGATAAGTCATAGAATATCAGTAAGTTCGTAAAAACTCTGGCAGAGTTTTCTTCTTCTTCTAAAATCTTAACAACTTTTTAGTAACTTTTAACAAAACTTAACACCATAGCAATCAATGATTTCAGAAAAACTTAACAAACACACTCAGGTGACTCCTCCGGAGAATTATGAGCCGCCAGCGGCGGAAGTAGCAGATATTAAGATAGAAAAAGGGTTTGCAAGCTCATCGGACGGGTGGGAGAGTGGGGGCGGATGGTGAAAAATTTGGAACCATTTTTGCATATAATGGGTCAAATCAAAATGGCGCCATTTTATGAAAAAAGAGTTGAGATCACTGGGATTTTTTGACGACGCAAAACAGAATTCGAAAGAGTATATTCACCAGTATATAAAGTTGAGGCTCGAAGCGCTCGGACTGGTTGATGACGATTTTGACGAAGCGGGTCCCGACGGATTTCTGCACCTCGCTAAATCACTAATTATCAATTATCGTGAGAGGGAGAGGCAGTTCAAAAACTATCTCTGCCCTGCAGATCAGCGAATACAGAATTTTATCCGCAATTACTTCAAGGGTGTAGATGCACCAGAAATTACAATACCATCATTTACATTCACACTCGACTTCTACGGCATTGCAAGGGAACTTTCTCTGCCAGAGAAGCGTGACGAATATGTATCTGAGCACCTTACATCATACCGCATCAAGCAGGGAGTACTCCACAATCCGCGCAGCGACAGGCGCACCACCAAAGGGGTATTTCATATTGCAGAAGGCGGAATGCCAATACCTGATGATAAAAAGGCTGTTCCGCTAAGAACAGCAGCACTTCTTCTCAAGCATGCAACAACTATTGAGGGCGATATCTTCAACCTGCCATTCACAGAGGATTGCAATAAAAAAGCACAGATCTTTGTATCACTGCTGCTCAGGCCACTTGTGAGCCCCGCCGTTGACGGAGTTTGTTCAATAAAGAGCATGGAGGTGAGATTCTTCGCACCGGGTTCGCTGGTTTCAAATCTTGACTTTGTAGAGTCAATCTTCGGAAACGGAGGATCACCATATCATATCTCAAATGACGCAGGTCTCGATTTCGAAGGCTGGAGCGGACATTCAGGCTGTATAATCCTTGCACCGCAGCTGACCAAACTCACCAAAAAAGAGCTGGGACTTCCAAATATTGCAGACGCAACCGAGAGACAGAAAAGAGACGGAATGTGCTGGGAGAAGCCGGAAGAGCTTTACAACGACGGTTCGGCCTTCAAGCTCACAATGAGAACAGACGAGGGGGTAATTGTTACTGTTATTGCAGACAACTACTTTGGCTACTCAAAGAAGGAGATTAAAACATTCATCTCTTACGCTGCTAACCTTCTGGGTAATGCAGAAGAGGAGCACGCAGGCGGAGCACTCATTTTCCCTTCATACAACCAGGGAGAGAATCAGATTACCAAAGCCGAAAACTTCTCAAAAACCCTTGAGGATACAGCAAAAATATTCCCGGATCTCATTGATATGCAGCCGGAAGGATACGGAATCGACAGAAATTATTCCGATATTTTCTATATTCCGGAGCTTTCAAGATTCGACATTAAGAGTCAGAAGGTAACCTGGAACAAAAAGGCCAAAAAGGGGGAGGAGCAGGAGTTCAGCATAAAACTGCTTCCCGGAAACACATATATTCTTCCAAACGGACACAAGTACCGTATGGAAAAGGCAGCCGGAACCCTTAACTACAGGCTGGTTGAGACCAATGCAGAGGGAGTGTTTATCCACAAACCCTGCACCGTTTCAGGCGGCGGAAAATCTGAGATTTCAAAATCAATTTCGGACTCAATTATTTCAGGATCGTTCTTTATAAAAGATTTCGATTCAGATTTCAATCAGGTAGAAGAGATCATAAACTTCAACTATTTCAGCAGGTTCAAAAAACCTGCAAAGGGAAAGAAAGAGAGCAGGAGCTTCCTGAGCAGCAAACGCTCAATGGGCTCTTCAATCAAACTTCTTACCCCTTCACCCGAATTCACAGAGGAGTACAACACCTGGCTCAAGTCAATTCCGCAGTATATCAAAGGAATAGCATTTATTGTCAAACGATTCTACCGCGAAGAGTGGGGCAACGAATGGAAAAATAATTTCTCTGTAGACATATTAAACGGTCAGCCCGGAAACGAGCTTAAATATCAGAACAAGAAGATATCTGCCCGCTACCTGCGTGTAGGTTACGACGACAAGGGAGCCTGGAGAACATTCAAACTCAGACAGGACTTTGTACATTCAGACAAGATACAGATGGAAGATGACATAACAGTCTCAACTGTAGTGCCTGTCTCAATTCTCGAAAATCTTAACCCAATTGTGGACAACAAAAGCGTCAAGATTCTTCAGAACTGCGAGTACAGATTCTTCCAGCGTCCCGATGAGGCTATCCACCGCGGATTCGACAAAAAGGCCGAATCTGACATAGCCACGCCAAACACATTCATCTCAAACTTCGAGCCCCTCACAACCGAGGATGCAAAGGAGATGGTAGAGGATGTGATTAACTTCGACCTCTTTACTGAACCAATGAGCAATCTCATTTCTGAAGTGGCCGCCAGCGGAATCAAACAGTATTTTGTCTCATCATCGAACCCCCGCATAGTAGACGGAAAACCTTCCAAAAACGTGCGCTACCTGCAAACCAGGGACGACCTTACAGATCCAAAGACTAAATATATAGCAGAGACAGGTATGAGGATTTCCCGCAGCCTGCCTTCAGTTAAGCCGATTCATGTTCCCGTTAACGGAGTCCTTCCGGGAAGGCGGAACAATCCGGCAGAAAAGGGAATCCGCCCTCTGGCAGTATACAACCCGGTTCACTTCCAGGAGCTTCCGGAACTCTTCATGGACTTTATCTGTTCGCTTACAGGAAAATCACCATCAACAACCGGAGCCGGTTCAGAAGGTGCACTCACAAAGGCACCGTTTAACGCGCTCTGCCCTGTGATTGACCTTAACAACGCTCTGGTTTCATTCATACTTACAGGTTACCACGGATTCACCACTCCTGCAGGCTACATAGGCCATAAATACCGTGTAGATCATGACCTTAGCCTTTTGATTCCGGAATTGTGGGCGAGAATGCAACCCTTTGAGAAAGACCCTGTTAAGATGATTGAAAACGGAGACCTTGAAAAGATACAGGACTTCGAATACGAAGGAAAACTTGTTCCGGCATCAATCCTGGGCTACAGAATAACCGAAAAGTTTGTAAACGGATACTTTGGCCGCGTCTTTGAAAATCCAAATGTAATCTTCCCCGAAGATATGCTCAGACCGGAGTTTCAGTCAATGGAGCAGTTTGCAGACGGCATCATGAACATAGTTGAGGCTCAGCAAAAGGTTGCCCAGTCATACTTCCGCGACGGAAGCATCAACTCGGCATGCCCGCCTCTTAAAGCTCTCCTCTGCATTATGGCAGAAGGAAATTACGAGGGCAAAGGTCTTAACGATCCGGAAATTCGCAAAATGTTCACATACCAGTACCTTATCGAAAGTGACTGGTACAAAGCCAGGGTAATGGCCAAGCAGCAGGCGGATATTGCGCTTTATGCAAACCATATCCGCTACATCGAGAAGATACTCCGTGAGGATCTGAACCTCACACCGGACATCTTCACCGACCTCACTGCCCGCCTGGAGAGCCTCAAAAATTTCCATGAATATGTCTGCTCATACGAGTACGCCAAATTCCTCAACGGCACTATAGGCCGCGACAACATAAAGAGGCACTAGAAATAAGATTCCTGTCCCTGATTTTGAATAAAAAGCAGAATCAGCAGGCCGGAATCGATAAACTGAAAGAAGGGGGGACCGGACCAGAAGTGATAAGGCAATCCGGGACCCATGACTTGACCCGGCGGGCCGGGGCGGTTCGGGGAGACCCCGAACCACCCCGGCCCGCCTCTTTTCTCCCCTGCGCTTCGCGCGCAAAAAAATCTGCGCCGCAATTTCTGTTAACTATCAGTATATCATTAAAATACAAAACACAAACTTTCCATTTTGAAAAGTTTGTGTTTTGTAATGCACACATATTGTGCGTGTTAACAGAAATTGCGGCGCAGAAACGTTCTCAGTTCGCAGCCACCTGCCTCACCTCTTCAATAATCTTGGCACGCTTTCCCGGTTCAAGCCCAAGTATATCAAGCACACTCTCATCTTCGGCAATCTGCCTGCAGACAACGATACCGCGCTCCATGAGCTGATGTTTCTGAGCAATGGTGAGCCTTGTTAAAACGGTAACAGGAAAAATCTTTTCGCGGTCTATGATCTCCCTGAGCCCGGCTCCGCGCGGGTAGTCCCAGCTGAGAAGTTTTAGCCCTGAGTTCTCGCCAAAGGCAATTGCATCTTCGGTAAAACGGGTGTTTGTCACAATTCCGCCCGAAAATGAGTAGCCCTCAAACTCAGGCTGTCCAAGCCTCAGACTCACAATGTCGTTAATCCGCGACCGAACATAGAGCGGCACCTGAACATTAGCATTTTTTCCGGTACTTATATAAAACTTGCACTCAACCAGATGCTGATGCTTTCTTGGAAAAGGCAGTTCACCCAAAGTTTCTGATTTTGCATCAGCATCAGCATCAGCATGCATAAGATAGCAATTGATATCGCTCAGTTTTCCAATAATCTGACACCTCCTGAGTCCCGTTTCTGCTTTTTTATCCTTCTCACCGCCAAGGCTGAGATCCAGTTCACTCGTAACTGTTCTTGTGGCAATGACATCCATCTCGTGAGTAACGCTCAGCCCCTCAAGAACCCTCCCTACCTCAACATCGTAACCAAGAATCTTGTAGATCTGACCTGTAAAATATTCAAAAGGGTGACCAGTGGGACCCAGCTCCATCATCGCCTTCTTGAGTTTGTACCTGGCAGCATTCCCGATTGTCATTTTGCGAAGCAGCTGAAAAGCCCTGTCGTAAATCATTCTTGTAGTGACACCCTCTACAATCCAGGACGATATCTCCCTTACGATCTCCTCGACAACATCAATATCTGCTCCAGATCTCATAAGAGAACCGCGCAGCTTTTCAGCCGAAAATATTTCACTCTCTCCGGAGGCTTTTGTTATCAACAGATCAGATTGATTATTCTCTCTTCTCTCCTGTGCAGAGTCCGGTGCCAATCCGCGCCCGGCGGCGCCTCTTTTGATTAGTGTCTTTTTCATATTCAGAGTTTGGATATTCAGATTGAGGATATCAGAATTTTTAAAGGTTAATGTGTGTAAAACGGCTATGAAGGTACGAATAATCAATTATTGTGTGACTATTTTTTGTCACTTTAAGAAGCAACACCCAAAATGTGAAAAGCCCGGGTCTCTTTTGGAGATCCGGGCTTTAGTCGAAGCTTTTCGTAGATAAATCAAATAACCCTTTTACTTTCTTTAATTGCACGAACGGATTCGACGACAAACCTTTTTTTTATAAATTGGCCGGATATTTATAATGCTTCCTACAACATTGTTTAAACACCGAAACAAAGATATGTTCAATTGAAAATTTTCTGCTTTAAATTAGTGAATACCCTATTCTTCCCCTATTTTTCCATATTTTCCCCTATTCTTCGCATAAAATCAAAAAAATGTTTAATTTTGTTTCAAACAAGCTGAATATGAATTTTAAACGCTTTTTGTTGCTGTTGCTGGGTTTTCAGACTGTATCAATTGCATGTTTTGCATATCAGAATGAAAGACAGTTAAATATACCCTATTTAAGCTCTTTTGTCCAAAGCAGTCAGCAGGAGAATGCCACTCCATCCTCACTTTTTTCCCCTGTTCAAAAAAATATTAACCATGCAATCCAGAGAAGCAGGAAACTTTCACTTGGCGTAGATGAAAGGACATATATTTTTTCATATAAACGAAACTATTATGTCCTCACTAAGGATTCAGTTTACATTTCTGCCGACGGAGAGCTGTGGCGTTCTGAATATTCAGGACTCGATTTTAAGAACATGGAACTCGGTTTCCTTGACGATATAGATAAGGGGTATCTTTTCCACGAATCGGGCGGAATGGTTCTCCAGTTCAACGGAAGAAAGTTCAGGCCACTCAACAATTCACCTGAGTTTCGCAATCAGTATAATTCTTTTGCCTTTCTGCATGATAGGACAATCTATATTTTTGGCGGTTATGGATATTTCACTCAAAAGAGCACCATTACCTATTACGACAAGCTCAAAGGTGAATGGGAACTGCTTATGGCACGCACTCCCGAAAAATATCATCCCAGAGGCAGATATTCAGTCGTTGCCCAGAAAACCAGCAATAAACTATACATTGGCCAGGGTCTCAGCATAGATGATGAGAAGGAGTATTCTCAGAATATCAATGTCAATCTTAAGGATTTCTGGGTATTTGATTTTGGCAGTAAGGAGTGGAAGCGGCTTGGAAACGGGAGAAAAAGCATCGATGTCAGAAAATACCATATTATATACGATTTTCACGGCAAAACACTGCTCATAGGCAATGAAGATGCCTATACAATGGATATTGCAACAAACGAACTGGTATACTATCCGGAGATCAGGACAACAATTACCATGGACACCCAGAAGTCCTCCTCAAAACCGGTTAACATTATTTACAACCCAAGCACATATTCATTTTTTGCCCTTATATATAAGGACGACGGTTCAAAGTCCTCTATTGTTATTCCTGCCGAACAACTTCTTGGTAAACCGTCGGCAACGGTAAAGCTATACTCACCTGCGAGGAACCCATGGCCCGCAATATTCATTTTTCTTGCATCGGCCCTGGCACTTAGTGCCTTCTTTATGCTGAGAAAAAGAAAAATCTCTAATACAACAGTAAACCGAATCCAAGAGAATATGACCGAAATTGAATCGGTTCTCACAACAGAGGAGTTCAAAATTCTGAAAATGATTCTGGACATGCATCCAAACCGCGTTCAGTTTCTTGACCTTATGTCGGTTTTTGGTAACAACATGAGCTACGAATCCCTGAAGAAAAAGCTTCGCTTCTCAATCCAGGACCTCGAAGCCAAACTTCAGACCTACCTCAAAACCAGCACAGACATTTTTGTGATTCAGCGAAACAAGGACGACAAGCGGAACAAGGAGATAGGAATCAACGAGTAACACCTTGCCTTACTTTTTCGCAACCAACACTATTACAGCGATATAACACATACAACTTTTCCAAAACCACCAAATTTTGGAAAAGTTGTACCATTCAATTATCATTAAACCAATAACTTGCGAAAAAGTAAGGCAAGGTCTCACACTGTAAAATAGAATGTGCTCCCCTTACCGGCCTTTGATTCTACCCAGATTTTACCGCCAAGAAGTTCTGCATAGCCTTTGGCAATTGAAAGACCAAGGCCTGTTCCGCCATAGTCGAAGCGAATGGAGCTATCGGCCTGACTGAAGCGATCGAAAATATGTTTCTGATTCTCCTTAGCAATTCCAATCCCGCTGTCAGAAACATAAAACAGAAGCTGTTTTCCTTTTTTGTCAGCCCCGCCGTCAGCACTCACTTTTCCTGAGCTCTTATTCATGAAATCATCAGAAACTACCGTAGACCCGAATTTCACATATCCGTTTTTGGTGAATTTAATGGCGTTGTTAAGAAGATGGCAAAAGATCTCTCGTAATTTATTTCTGTCTGTTTCAATAGAGTTGACATTGTTTTGATCTTTTGAATCAGTAACACCATTAATTTCAAAACTTAGTGAAATGCCTTTTGCGGTGGCGCTATCCCGGTAGTCGGAGAGGAGAGAGTTAAAGAGTTCGGAAAGGTCAGTTTTATTGGTTGTAATGTCAACTTTACCTGAGACAAGTGAAGAGGAGATTATTATACTGTCAATGATATCGAGGAGCTGGAAGCAGTTGTTGGAAATAATGTCAATGTATTCAATGCGTTTGTCAAGTTCGAGGTCCGGAAGTTTCAAAAATTCGGAGAACCCAACAATTGCATTCATTGGAGTTCTGATTTCGTGAGAAATATTGTTGAGGAATGCAGTTTTAAGACGGTTGCTCTCCTCTGCCTTCTCCTTGGCCTCCATGAGTGATGCCTCAAGTTCCTTTCGCTCTGTTATGTCCCTTGTGATTCCAAACAGACCGGCAGGTTTGCCATTGTCGTCAAACATGGGACATTTAATAGTGTGGAATGATTTTACTTTGCCGTCAGGAGAACAGAGTTTATCTTCAAATGAATATGGTGCACCACTTTCAATCACTTTCCGGTCAATCTCCATCATCTGTTTTGCATCCTCAGGATTCAATACAAAAGTATCGTCTTTACCAATTACATCACTGGCATTCACTCCCATTATTCTTTCTGCCGCCTCATTCAGAAGCAGATATTTACCATTGATATCCTTGATGTAGATTGAATCAATTGCATTATTAATTACCGTATTGAGCAGCCTCCTGTTGGTCTGAAGCTCAATCTGCTGGTTGCGGAACTTCTTAAGATGGCTTGCTGCATCCAGCGCCCTCTTTGTTGCCATTCCCAGCCTCTCCATTCTGTCTTTTAGTACATAATCTGTAGCACCCTGTTTAAGCAGTTCAACAGCCCTGTCTTCACCAATGGTCCCGGAAATCGAGATGAAAGGTACATTGGGGCAGAGACTCTTTGCAAGCAACAGGGCACGCTCTCCGTCAAAAGAGGGAAGAGTGTAGTCAGCAAAAATGATATCATAGTCATTGCTGTTTAGAGCATGAGTAAAATCCTTTTCGTTGTCAACCACATCCAGAGTAAGGTCATAGCCTTCACTCTCCAGAGTCTCCGCGAGCAGCTCGGCATCCCTGTTTACATCCTCGAGCAAAAGAGCATATAGCTTTGTTTTCATAAATTCAGTTTACTTATTTTCAGGCGGGACCTCGTTTACCAGCCCCCAGAAGATACCGAGCTGCTTGACAGCATCAATAAAACCTCCAAAATTCACAGGCTTAACAACATATGCGTTAACCCCAAGATAGTAGCTGTTGAGCAAATCCTTATCCTCCCTGGATGATGTCAGCATAACAACCGGCAGAAACTTCAGAGCGGGATCACTTCTTATCTCCCTGAGAACCTCTATTCCATCCATCCTCGGCATCTTTATATCTAGCAGCAAAACAGAGGGAAGTCCCGGCTCCCTGCCGGCCCAGGCACCCTGCATCCGGAGGTACTCCAGAGTCTCAACCCCATCTTTAACAACCACAACTCTGTTTGCCATCATGCTGTCTTCCAGCGCCTCAAGCGTTAGTTCGACATCCTTGGGATTGTCCTCTGCAAGAAGAATTTTCTTAAGTTCAATCATCTTTTTTTTCTCCTATTTTTTTAGGTAATGTAAAGTAAAATACCGCTCCTTTATCCACTTCACCTTCTGCCCACGTACGGCCGCCATGCCTTTTTATTACCTGGCGGACATTAGCAAGGCCGATTCCTGTTCCTTCAAACTCCTCGTTTGAGTGCAGCCTCTGAAAAACCCCAAACAGTTTCTGAGCATAATTCGAATCGAATCCTGCACCATTATCCTTAACAAAGAAAACATACTCACCGTTCACTTCGCTCCATCCAACAGATATATAGGCCACCTCCCTGAATTTGGTGTATTTGACAGCATTCCCCAGCAGATTCACCCAAACCTGACGAATCATCGAGTAGTCTGCATGTACAAAAGGCAGTGAATTGATATCCCATACAATGTTCCTGCCCTTGATATCATTATCAAGAATCATAAGGGCATCCCTTACAGCCTTGTTCATGTCAATGTTATCCGGTTTGAGCTCGGCTCTTCCCGAACGGGAGAAGTTGAGCAGGTCATCAATCAGATGCCCCATATGGTTAGATGCCTCATAAATTGAGCTGATATAGTGTTTCCCCTTTTCGTCCAGCTGCTCAGAATTCTTTTTCTGAAGAAGTTCAAGATATCCGTTTATATGTCTGAGCGGAGCCCTCAGGTCATGCGAGACTGAATAGGAGAAGGATTCAAGCTCCTTGTTGGCAGATTCAAGAAGTTCCGTTCGCTCGGCAACCTTCCTTTCAAGCGAGGCATTCAGATCGCGAATCTCATCAAGTGCCTTGTCCCGTTCAATCTCTCTTTTCAAAAGCTGAGAAAGCATATTGTTAAACTGCTCGTAAAGGAAACCCACCTCGTCGTTTCCGTGCTGCTCAACCTGCATGGAGAGGTCATGATTTTTCGAAATAGCCCCGGTAAGCTTTGCCAGGTGCATAATTGGAGCCGATACCATTTTTTGCATCCGCCATGCCAAAATGTAAGAGAGAATCAGCAGAACCACCGCCAAAAGAGAAAAAGTAAGCGAAATACGTCTGATCTGACTCTTTATCTCGCTGTCGTTGGCTTTGAGATAGATAAGGCCAAGTTTCTCCCCTTTAAAGAGTATTGGTTCCTGAACTATAAAGATTCCTTTGCTGAACGACAATGAGCTCTCCTCCCCGGGAACAGGCGGTTTTACGCTGTCGAGTGAATCCGGATACCTTGCAAAGAGCACTCCTTTATCATCATAAAGGTATCCCTCTTCGACTGTCTCCAGGAAGTTGATTCTGGCGAGAGCTTCGCCGGCCTGGGTCTTGTCCCCGAAAACCAGCGGAACAACGCAGTAGTCGCCAATGAGCTTTGCATTAAGGACCAGATTCTCTCTGGTAACCTTCCTTACATTGTCAATCTCAATCCTTGCAATGGCAACAAACCCTGCAGCCATGGCGAGAAACCCCGTGAACATAACTATAACAAGTATCTTGTTCTTAATTGAGAGGTCCTTTATGAATTGAAAATTGCTCATTTCCGGTTTTTTCTGATTCTGTTTTTTATAAATTGTTCGAATCAAAATATTAATTCGAATCTATATAATAATACTACTCTATTAGAATCGCAGAGTTAAGAAGCAAGCTGCTCATCTTTAGCCCCGATCTCCCCAGCGAACCCTTGTTCACCTCGAACCTTATCATGTCATTTACAACAATCATATTGATTATGAGCCCAAGCTTTCCGTAGCCCTTTGTCTCACCAATCGTTAATACCTGTTTCCCGGCTGTGGCCGCAACAATACTTTTAACCTCAGAAGCCGGAATCTCCCCCGAAATTACCAGGATTCTGTGGTCAGTCAGCTGGCTGGCAGAGGTAATTTTCTTGATTATCACCTTTTTGTCTTTCACTTTTACCTTCATGAATATCTGCACAAGAGCTACAATCAGGTCATTTTCACCAATGACGGCAATCTTGAAAGTAGTATCAGCCCCAAAACTTTTCTCGTCCCATTCAACAAACTGGGTGAACTTCTGCACAAAACCAGCCTTGAGCATGCTCTCCCTTGTCTGCGGAATAACAGGCAGAGGGCGAGCGGGCGCAGCCGAAGCCGCCCGCTCGCCGGGAGGCTGTAAGCCACCCTCTGTTGCGTGCGCAGCCTGCGAAAACAGAATCGGTATAACCAAAACAGGAATCAGAAACAGAAAAAATATGATTTTAGATTTTCTCATCTCTTTCTATTTGAACAGGTTGTAAGTAACCATAAGTGTAATTGTACGCTGAGGCTGCCTGTAGCGGCCGGCAAAGCGATTGGATGGATGGTACCATTTGGCATTCAGCAGGTTGGTTCCCTTAAGCTGAAAGTCAAATCCCTTTAATCCGTTGTATGATATGGTTCCGTTAAATATCAGTGCCGAATATATCAAATCGTCATTTGTTGACGGAATAATCTGCGGATTCCTTCTGCTGCCGGTGTAATTTGCCCGCAGACCTGCTTTGAAATGTTTCCCGAATGAGTAACTGATCCCCGCATTTGCATTGTGATTTGAAATCTCTGGAATAAAAGAATCAAACTTGTCAAAAGAGTTCGTGTATGTGTAATTTGCATACAGGTTCAGGGATTTGGTAGTATAATTTCCAAATAGCTCCACCCCAAAGGTATTGACCTCTTCTGCATTAATTATGGTTCCGCCCGAAGTATAGGGAAGCAGCACCAGCTTATCCTTAATAAGATTGGAGTAAATTGATGCTCCTGCAGAGAGACCTTTGCCAAAATTATATGAGCCAAAAAATTCTAAGGAGTGCATCATCTCGGGACGGAGATTTGGGTTTCCTGCGCCGTAGTTATAGTCCCAGGGGCGGGGCGCCCTGAAAGCCCGGTTGTAGAGAAGTTTCGCTGTGAATTTACCTGCGTTAAAAACAAGGCCGCCTCTTGGAGTAAAAACACTCCCGTAATAGCTCGAAAAGTCATGCCGCGCCCCGCCCACAAAAGAAAGTTTCTCAAAAATCTTCCAGTCTGCCTGCAGATAATAGCTGAACATATTGTTACTGAGCATCTCCGGCCGCTCCGGCTCCTCAGGCTTTGTAAGATCATTGCCGCTTATGGTCTCCGAAAAATTTGCCGCAAGCATTTCAAACTCTCCAACAACTCCGCCGGTTACCAGCAAATTCTTTACACCCCGCCAGATAAGCTGATGCTCAGTTCCCGCAAGCATTCCCGGCCTGTAGTAGCCCGCCTGATAACCCGGAGAGCTCTCTGTCTGCCTCACAACCCGGTCAATAGTATTTGGAAGTACAGTTGTATTTCTGTAGTAGAGTGAAGAGTTGTAAGTAAGATTCTTGTTATCAGAATTCGAATATTTCACATAACCATTAAGGAATGCGATGTTCCACTTTGTGCCACTGTCGCGGAAGATATCACCATTCGACCTGAAATTGGTAGACATGGACGACTCCTTTCTCATATAGTTAACCCCGGCAGAAAATCCCTTCAAATTCACCTTTGCAGAGAGGCTGATATCGTGCTCGAAGTTCTCCATATTTTCTGTCCAGTTGTTGTCCCCCGCTTCGCCCGCCAGATCTGCCTTCTCAGAAGTTTTGTACATCCCTGCCACAGAAAAGCCCATATCCTTCTCCTTATTATAACCGTTAAGCTGAAAGTCTGCCATTCCGGTCATGAAGCTGCCGCCAAGCAGAGAGAGATGCCCGCCCCTCATATTCCCGTTAGCAGTATTGACAACACCAGCTTTTGAACCCTTGGTAATTATATTAATAATCCCAGACACCGCATTGGTCCCGTAAAGCGGAGATGCCGGCCCGTAGACCACCTCAATCCGTTCAATATTAGACATCTGATACTGTCCGCCCCCATAGAAGCCACCAGAATTGAGCTCATTGACCTGAACACCATCAACCAGCAGCAGAATCAGACTATTCTGGCTGGGCGCCCCCCTCATAAAAACATAACTGTTAAAGCCGACAATATTTCTGAACTGAAATCCCGGCAAATCCCCCAGCGCCTCCTCCAGGGTAAAGTAACCCCTCTCCTTAATCTGCGCCGCCGTAATCACCTGCACCGCCGCCGGCACATCCTTTACATCCTGACTAACCTTAGAAGCACTCGTAACCTTCGTGTTCATCAGGTCCAGAAACGACATCCCGATAATATCCTCAACCTTAAGTGAATCCTGAGATTTATTTACACCCTGAACCTCATCATTCGACCTGACTACCCCCTGAGCCAGCACCAAATCCGGCATCAGAGTCAGACCCCCTGCCAAAAGGCTCACCAAAACCCAGCGACGAACCATCACCAGGTCCCAAACCCCGGCCTGTACAACCTCGCTAACCCATTTCAAAAGCCACGCCCTTCTCATAATTAAGATAATTAGATGAATAAACGGGGAACACATCTCAAATGTAACAAATAATTGCAGATAATAGTTTCATAACCACAATGTTTTTGCAGGCTGCCACAACAGGACCTTGCCTTACTTTTTCGCAACCAACACTATTACAGCGATATAACACATACAACTTTTCCAAAACCACAAAATTTTGGAAAAGTTGCACCATTCAAATGTCATTGAGTCAATTACTTGCGAAAAAGTAAGGCAAGGTCAGGTCTTGCTCTTCAAGATCTCCATAGGCGAGACATAATTCTTCTTTCCGGCAATCATGCCACCCACTAAATATTCAAGCATAAAGTCTTCAATGCGAGCAATGTTATTTTCAGATAACTCATATGTCTCCGCCAGCATATCCTCAATGAGAAATTTCATTTGATTCATATTTCCCAAAACGAAACGGTTGTTGGTCGCGAAAATTTCAGGATTAGAGCAAAGCTGATATCTATCTGTCATCGAAGAAAATCCATTTCGCTTTAGCAATGCAGATGCCCTTTCCGGCAAAACCGCAACTCCCTGCTTTAGCGATTTCCCAATATAAATTATCGTAATCATTGTGGGATAATGCAGAAAGTGAATCGCCGGCTTCCCGACTCTCCCGGTCGACAATAAATTGGCGTACCACTCCCCGGGGAATGAATCAGCAATCAAAGAATCACTCTTCACCGGAGAAATCCTTGAAACACTCAGTAATTTATATGTAGCCCGGATAATCATTTCTATGAAAAATTATTTGCTGTTTCATATTCTGCAACCGATTTGGACAACATTTCAAGTTCCACAAAATTTTTATCACTCCGCGGTGTATCGTTGTCTACAATTTTAAGCAACTCATTAATCCGCGAAAGGCTTTTTTCGTATTGCTCGATATTTGTAATTTTTGACATACCAAAAATTTTATGTTTACAGTACTATCATAAAGTAATTGCCCTCTTGCAACTTAATTAAAAAGCAAAACTTTACACTTTACTTCAATTTACATTTTGCGCTACTCAATAATCACAAATATAATTACTTGTAAAAATTATGTCACGGTCATTCAAAAGAATCAAATTTTTCTATTGCTTTATGAACCTCAGAGAATGGGAAATGCGTTCCGTATATACCAGATAATTTTTGATTAAGAATTTGATTTGATGATGTTTTTGCCTTTGCAAGTTTATCATCTACCATTAACTTTTCGACCCATTTTTTGGATTCCAGAAAAGATTTGGCTTTTGAATAATCAGACAAATAAGTTTTTAGTTTTCTTTCTACTTCACCTGAATTTCTAAATTCTCTGGTTGTATGCTCATAATGAAGTAAAAACCAGAATTCAATACTTGGCATTGTTTCGCAAATTAATACCTCTCTACAATCTCTAAACTTTGATTTAAAGCGTTCAAATTCTGCGGTTTTATCTTGTTGAATGATTGTGTCATAATCGGTTAAGTAAACAATGTTGTTACATCCTCCACTGATATATTCATTAATAATACATTCAGCATTTTCAAATGTAATACTTTCAAATAATGATGGACGAATTGAATACTTGTAGCCTTTAATTTCTTTCAAATGCTTTAGGTAATATTGCTCAGTAATACCATCTCCTAAAACAACAAAAGTTTTCCTTGTTTCCCTGCTTTGAGACCTCCTTGCCATAACTATTCATTTAAAATGGGTATAGCTCCAAATTTTCCTTGCTTATATGCATTGTAATAAGATAACTCTTTTCTGAAATTGAAATCGGATAAAGAGTAAAGAGTAGAAATTCCCTCTTTGTTTTTTTCAGTAAACCAAACAGCATCTTTCCTAATAATATCTTTCTCGCTGAGCAGAGAATCATTGTGAGTAGTGAAAAGAAGTTGAGCTTGCTTAGATTTATTTAAAAATTCCTTTAAAAAATGCATCACAAGCTGAGGGTGCAAAGCAGTCCCAATTTCATCAATAGATAGAAATGAATTATTTTCTATGGTATTGAAAAATGGGGCTGATAATCCATAATATCTTAAAGTGCCTTTTGATTCGAGCTCTTCGGGTAGAAAGTAGAATTTATCAGATCCTTTTTTCGTAACCTTGTGTTCAAATATTCTTTTGTCTATATGGATTGCTTTTTCTGTCAATAACTTGCTTTTCTGTTCTTCAGGCATAGTCCCTACTTGGATAAGTTTTAAAAATTCATCATCTAGAAGAGTAGTTCGCTTTTCAAAAGAAACATTAGAGATGTTAAAATCTGCTTTATTAATAAACTCTAATGCCTGGAATTTAATTCTATTATCCTTCTTAATATAATTATCAGAATAATTAGTTAAAGATGTATATGGGTCAATCATCGGCATAAATTGTCTTATGAACCAATTATATGGAATACTAAGTTGAGGAATTGAAATATTAACCTGGGAAAATGCAGCAAAGACTGACATATTCTTTAATGTCTTTAGTTGTATTGCCTCAATTGCTTGTTCTGAAAGTTTAATTTTTGAACCAAACTTTAGCAACGAAGTATAATTTTCAGAATCCAAAGTTCTTTCGAAAATTATCGCTGGTTGTATCCCTGGATAAAATTGTAATGATTCAACGTGGACTTTTTCTTCATCAAGTTTAAGTAAATATTTATATTTCACGTCCTCAACGTAGAATGTCATTTCAAAACTACCAGGCAAGTCTTGATTGTCATCAAATTTAAAAGGAATAAATTCAGTTGATTTCTCCGATTCATTAGGTATTCTTTTAATAAAGCTCCTAATGAAGTCAAATGCGTGCAGAACATTACTCTTCCCTGAAGCATTAGCACCATAAATCATGGCCATTTTAAGTATTCTTACTCCAGGCTCTGGCTCAGCAACATAATAATCTTCGAGAGATTTATCGTTAGTTGCTTCAAATGAGAAAACTACCTCATCTTTAAATGAGAGAAAGTTCTTGAATTTAAGCTCAAGTATCATAGCCAATTATTGATTAATGTAAATTTATTGCAAAAATAGAATATTAAAATTGATTTTACAAGTT